>NZ_FNKQ01000001.1:0-600000 GCF_900100875.1 Halopelagius longus
ACTGGTGTTTACGACGGTTCGATTCCGTCGATCGGCGTTAAGGCGGCCACAGCAGTGGGGTTACACCCGTACCCATCCCGAACACGGAAGTTAAGCCCACTCGCGTTTCGGTCAGTACTGGAGTGCGCGAGCCTCTGGGAAATCCGATTCGCCGCCTCTATTCATACTCCACAGCCCACTCTCAACGGGAGAGTGGGCTTTTCTCATTTCGAAGGTGACGCGCCGGAGAGCGACGAGCATTGCAGAGGCTCACTCCGCTCCCCAACCACCGGTCCGCGTACCGAAGACCGCTAGGCTTAAGCGCGAGACGGGAATACGATTACCTGCGCCAAGGTGGCAGAGTCCGGCCGAACGCAGCGGCCTGCAGAGCCGCCCATCGCCGGTTCAAATCCGGCCCTTGGCTTTCTGCGAGAAACTACCTCGGAGCGCTGCGTCTCGACGGAGCGACGTCCGGGGGCCGATACCCGTTCGTCGAGGAACACCGTTCGTCGGTCCGGTCGGACCGGAGAGACGAGAGCACCGGGGGAATTTACTTTGTGACCGACCGCGCTGTAGGAAGCGTGACCGACCGTTACGACTGCATCGTCGTCGGCGTCGGCGGCATGGGGAGTGCGACGGCGTTCCACCTCGCGGACCGCGGACTGGACGTCCTCGG
Organism: Halopelagius longus; assembly: GCF_900100875.1. Classification (NCBI taxonomy): domain Archaea; kingdom Methanobacteriati; phylum Methanobacteriota; class Halobacteria; order Halobacteriales; family Haloferacaceae; genus Halopelagius; species Halopelagius longus. The sequence continues at coordinate 656 of NZ_FNKQ01000001.1, forward strand.
GGTCGAACGCTACGACGTACCGCACGAGATGGGCTCGTCCCACGGCGTCACGCGCATCATTCGGAAGGCGCAGTACGAGGACCCGGCGTACGTCCCCCTCGTCCGTCGGGCGTACGACCTCTGGCGGGAACTGGAGGACCGGACGGGGCGGGACCTGTTGCACGTTACCGGCGGTATCGACGCCGGGCCGCCCGACAGTCAGGTGTTCGCGGGGTCGGTGCGGTCCTGCGAGGAACACGACATCGACCACGAGGTACTGTCGGCGGACGAACTGAACGAGCGGTTCCCGGGGTACGACCTGCCGGACCACCACCGCGCGGTGTATCAACCCGACGGCGGCTTTCTCGTCCCCGAACAGTGCATCATCGCGCACGTCGAGGCGGCGCAGGCCGCGGGTGCGGAGATTCACGCCCGGGAGTCCGTCGCCGACGTGGCGTCGTTCCCCGACGGGGTGCGCGTCACCACCGACAAGGGGACGTACGAGGCGGACGACGTCGTCGTCACCGCGGGCGCGTGGGCGCGGAAACTCCTACCCGAACTCGCCGAACTCGCGGTTCCCGAACGGCAGGTGCTCGCGTGGCTTCGCCCGACGGAACCCGAACGGTTCGAGGCGTCGAACTTCCCGGTGTTCGTCCACGCCGCGGACGACGGCCACTACTACGGCTTCCCCCGGTACGACGTTCCCGGCTTCAAGTTCGGGAAGTTCAACCACTTCGAGGAGGAGGTAGACCCCGACGCGATGGACCGGGAACCGCGCCGGGAGGACGAGGAGATGCTCAGAGCGTACGCGAAGCGGTACTTCCCGGACGGCGCGGGGCCGACGATGCGACTCGCAACCTGCATGTTCACGAACACGCCGGACGAACACTTCATCCTCGATACGCTCCCCGACGACCCCCGAATCACGGTCGGCGCCGGGTTCTCCGGCCACGGGTTCAAGTTCGCCAGTTCCGTCGGCGAAGTCCTCGCGGACCTCGCGACCGACGGTGAGACGGACCACGACGTCGACCTGTTTCGGTTGGACCGGTTCGACCGATTCGACGGGGCGCGAGGCGGCTAACCCAACTCGCCGTGCAGTCCGGGGTGGCACCGTTCGATGGCCTCGTGGACGGACTCGCGTCGTCCGACGAACGTCAGGTGGTCGCCGCGACGGAGCGTCAGATCCGGCTCGGGTATCTGGGACTCGCCGTCTCTGCTGACGAGTGCGACCAACACCCCGTCCGGGAGGCTCTCGTCTAACTCGCCGATGGACCGCCCGACGAGTCGTTCGGCGGTGACCTCTATCTCCTGTACGTCGCCGTTGCGACCGAGTTCGCTCATCCACTCCGAGAGCGCCGGTCGTTCGACGGCGTTGTCCATCGACTGGGCGATGGACTCGTTCGCGGAGATGGCGCGCACGCCGAGTTCTTCGAACGCTTCGACGTTCCCCGGCGTGTTCACCCGGGCGATGACCGTCTCGGCGTCGAACTTCGAGTTCGCCAGTTGGGCCACGAGGAGGTTCACCTCGTCGTCTTCGGTCGCGGCGGCGACGATTTTCGCGTTCTCCGCGCCGGTCGAGCGCAGAACGCCGATGTCGGTCGCGTCGCCGTGGTGGACGGTGAAGCCCTCGTTCCGAGCCGTCTCCACCACGTCCGCGTCGCGTTCGACGACGACGACGTTCTCTCCTCTGTCCTCCAGTCGTTTGGCGAGGCCGCGGCCGACGCGGCCCCCGCCGACTACGATGACGCGCATTGGAATCACTTCCAGTAGTTCCGCGATGTGGCGGGCGAACCCGCCTTCGAAGACGACGGTAGTGAGGATGACGAGAAACACCGTCCCGACGAGAACGGTCGCAGCCTCCGGGTTCGACGGTCTGAGTTCGAGTGCGAACAGGGTGGCGACGCTCGCTGGGATGATGCCGCGGGGGCCGACGGCGCTCATGAACAACTGTTCGCGGAACGTGAACCGCTCGCCGTACGTACAGAGCAACACGAGTGCGGGGCGGACGACGCAGACGACGGCGACGACGACGAGGACGCCGCCGACGCCGAGGGAGGTGAGTTCGTCGAACGACAGAAGCGTAGCGAGGGAGATGAAGACGAACGAGAGGACGACGAGCGTCACGTCGCCTTTGAACGCCGCGATGTCGTCCTCGTGCGGCAGGTCGGCGTTTCCGAGGAGGATGCCCGCCGTCGCCACCGCCGCGATGCCGGCTTCCGTCGTTATCGACTCCGCGATCCCGTACGTCCCGATAGCGCCGACGAGGACTATCAGCCGGGCGTTCTGGACGGCGTTCGTCGGCGGGAGCGATGCGTGGTCGAGGAGGTACCAGAGGACGCCCGCCGCGAGTGCGCCGACGAGAACGCCGATACCGAGTCGGGAGGCGAACGACTGCAGGAGATGCGCCGGTCGGGTGTTCCCGGCGACGACGGCGTCGAAGACGGCCACCGCGAGTATCGCCGCCGTCACGTCGTTGACGATGCCTTCCGTTTCGAGGGCGGCCGCCACCCTGTCGCGGACCGAGACGACGCCGAGAATCGGCGTGATGACCGTCGGGCCGGTGGCGATGAGCAACGACCCGACGAGGAAGGAGAGTTCCCACGACGCGCCCAACGCGAACCGAACCGCGGCGGCGGTTCCGACCAACCCGATGGCCGCGCCGACGGTGACGAGTCGGAACGCCTCCCGCGGCGTCTGGCGAATCTTCTCTACTTCGAGGTGGAACGCGCCCTCGAAGATGATGATGGCGACGCTCAGGCCGACTATCGCCGGGAGCGACGGTCCGAACGCGTCGGCGGTGACGAGGCCGAGTCCCTCCGGTCCGACGGCTATCCCCGCGAGGATGAGAAAGAGGACGCTCGGCATCTGCAGTCGGTCCGCGAGGACCTGCGCGGCGACGCCGAGTCCCAAGATCGCCACGACGAGCGAAACGAGTCCTGTTCCGGAGTCCACGCCGGACACCCACCGGAACTACTCGCTCTCGGCACAAAATCACCGGGGACGGCCCGGACGCACCGGCGAACGTTCAGTTTCGTCTCGAAGTCACCACCCCCGACGGGAACTGGTACGGTACTCGAACGCGAGTCCGGCGAAACGGTAACCGTTATACCCCGCGTATCCCATGCTCGAACTATGCAACGACGTGCCGCGGCTATCTACGTCGCGTTCTTCTTAGTCATCGGTGCGGCATCGTACTCGCTCATCGCGACCGCACAGACGCCCGAGGTACAGTTCCAGAACCCCGAATACTCGGTCTCGAAGGGTGAGACGTTCCAAGTCGGCCAGCAGACGTACAACGTGAGCGAACTGTCCGCGAGCATGGAGGAGGGCGGTCACGGCGGCGGTGCCTCCCTCACGCGGTCGGCCACGCTGACGTACACCGAACAGTCCGCGGAGTACACCGAGACGTGGGAGAACAACACCTCGGTGACGGTCCAGGACACCAACTGGACCGTCCTCGTTCCCAACGACTCGGACCCCTCGCAGTTCACCCTCCGGCAGAACGTCAACCGGACCAGCCTCCTACAGCAGGACCCGAACGCCGACAACGAGACGGTGACGCGGAACGGCGAAGAGTACGTCGTCGTCCAGAATCAGGACGGTAACGCGACGCTCGTTCCCGCGAGCGAGTACTTCCCCGCCCCGCAGTCCCGACAGGTGTCCGAGGGCGACACGCTCCAGTATCAGGGTAACCAGACGAACGTCGCCAACGTGACCCAAGACGGCGTCGAGGTGACGTGGACGGCGGCGCGGACGAACACCATCGACGTCTCCAGCGACAGTAACGTGACGCTCAACAACCAGACGTACCTCGCGCACTTCAAGAACAACGAGACGCTCCAACTGACGCAGAACTTCGAGAGTTACCACGCCCAAGAGGAAGAGATAGAGACGTTCCACACGCAGGAGAACGGCCTGTGGGGAATCGTCGTCCTCTGTGGCTCCGTGGCGGTTCTGCTCGTCGGCCTCGCGTTCCTGCCCTCGCGGTACTGAACGTCGCCCCGCGGCGACCGGTCGCTTTTTTCCGCACCGACTCCGACCACTACCGATTGCGCCGTCCCTCGAATCGCCGTTCCGTCCTCTGACGGGTATCTCGACCGCTCTCCCGTCCGGTTCGGCGCCGACCGCCGAACGTGTCAAACGGTACCACCCATCTCCCACAAGTTAAACGTCTACGTTACCAACTAGGGATGTGAGCGAAGAATCAGGGCGTCGGAACCTCCGAATGCCCAACGACGACGAGATGTTCGCCGTCGTGACGCAGCACCTGGGTGGAAACCACGTGCGCGTCCGATGCGCGGACGGCGAAACTCGTCTCGGCCGGATTCCCGGTCGGATGAAGTACCGCAACTGGATCAACGAGGACGACGTGGTACTCGTCGAACCGTGGTCGTGGCAGGACGAGAAGGCGAACATCGAGTGGCGGTATTCGAGCGAAGACGCGGAGCAACTCCGCGCCGAAGGCCACATTCAGTAATTCTTTCTTCGGCTTCGCGGCGCGTCGTCCGTGAGGCGAACACGTCCCGTGCGAGGGATTTTCACCGCGGCGTCGAAGCGACCGGTAGCGAACGGTGCGTTCGTACCGCGCGACGTACCCGTATCGGTATCGTCCCACGCGGCGTCGGCATCGGCGGTCGGATAAAAGAGGCTGGACGTTCTACGCGCAGGTGTGCCCGACAATCCCGACGACGACTTCGACGCGCGCGCGTCGCCAGAGGACGTAGACGACGCGCCGACGGTCTCCTGTACTATCTGCGACCGCGAGTGGTCGTTAGCGTACGAACTCGACGAGATGCAGGTCGGTAACCAGTCGTTCGAACAGTTCGCCCTCGACCACATGCGGCACACGGGTCACTTCCCCGACGACGTGCGGCCGTGGATAGCCGACTGTCAACACTGCCGGGAGGGCGAGGAGTTCCTCTCGGAGGCCCCGGCCCGCCGGTGGTCGAAGACGCACGCGCGCCACACGCGCCACAGCGTCGTCCTGCAACACGAGGAGGAGACCGAGACGGTCGTCGACCCGGAGTAGTCCTCGCTCGGATTCGAGGCGTTCGTCGAACGGGGCGACGACGGTTCGCTCGCCCGTGACGGCCTCACCGCGAACGTCCACCGTCTCTGCGTCCAGTTCGAGGCGGCCCGTATCGGTTTCTACGAGGTCTATCGAGAGACGCGCCCTCCTTCCGTACCGTACGTCCGCGCGGGGGTGACGCGGAGTCTGTCGGGACGGCGCGCAGACGACGGCGGCGGGGTCAGTCGCTCCCGTCGGCCGCGACGGGGACGCGGAGTCCGCCGTCGGCCGCCTCGAACCGCGTGTCGAAGTCGGTCGAACGCTCCCGCATCGCCTCGCGGTTCCACGCCGCCTCGTCGGCGGTCGCAGCGTGGACCGCGCAGTCGCGAATCACCGTCGGGACGAGGTGCAGTTCGCGGACGACGCCGTCCGTCGTGACCGTCGCCTCGAAGAGGAACCCCCTGTCGTTTCGGAGGCGGCGGTCCACCGCGTAGTCGTCCACGAAGTCGCCCGTATCGTAGAGGATGGGCGCGCCGTCGTACACCTCGATGCCGTGGAACACGTGCGCGCTGTGGCCGTGGAGGAAATCGACGCCTTCGTCGACGAGGAAGCGAGCGAACGCCCGAAACCGCTCCGGCGGGGATTCGGTCATGTTCGGTCCCCAATGGAGCGACGCGACGAGGAGGTCCGGGTCCCCCGCCGCGTCGATAGCCGACCGAACCCGTTCGACGCAGTCGTCGTCTGTCGGGTCGATATCGACGTGCGCCGTGCCCGGCGAGTCCTCCGTCGCGGCGTACTCGGGCGTGTTGTCCGTGAAGGCGACGACGGCCACCTCGAGTCCGTCGACGGTCACCCGCGCGGGCCGCCACGCCTCCTCGGCGGTCCGTCCGGCGCCGGCGTACGCGATACCGGCGTCCGAGAGGGCGTCGAGGGTGTCTTCGAGGGCGACTTCCTCGAAGTCGAGGACGTGATTGTTCGCGAGCGTCGCGTACGAGACGCCGACGTCGGTCAGGGCGGTAGTCGCCCACGACGGGTCGGCGCGGAAGTGGAAGGGGCGGTTCGTCCGCGTCCAACGTTGCCCGCGCGTCGAGAGGCAGCACTCGAGGTTGACGAACAGTCCGTCGGCGGCGGCGAGGCGGTCACGCATCGTCCCCCAGACGGCGGGCGGAGGGCGTTCCCGCTGTCGTTCGTCCACCTTTCGTCCGAGCATCACGTCGCCGGTGAACCCCAGTCGAACGGTCCGGACCATACTCACTCGGTTTCGGCTGCGAGTCCGTAGAACTGTAGGCGGCCGCGAGACGACTGTCCCCGACTCCGACGGGTGAAGCTGGGGAGGCGGCGCGTTACGGCGTGATGACCGCGCGGCCCTCGATTTCGTTGTGTTCGAGTCGTTCGGCGACGGTGTTGATGTCGCCGAGGTCGTACTGCGAGGTTCGGAGTTCGACGTCGCCGCGTTCGACGAGGCGGACCAGTTCCTGCAGTTCGGTGTACTCGCCGACGAGCGTTCCGACGTAACTGAACTCGCCGTCGACCAGCGTCTGGGAGGGTTCGTGGACGTGGCCGCCGTAGCCGACGACGTGGTGGTCGCCGCCGGACCCGGCGATTTTCGGCCCGATCGCCGTCGTCTGGTCCGCCCCGACGAAGTCGATAATCTGCTCTGCGCCCCGGCCGTCGGTGATGGCGAGAATCTCCTTCTCTACGTCCTCCTCGGAGGGGTCGAGCGTGTGGTGCGCGCCGAGGTCGGCGGCGAGTTCGCGGGCCTCCGCTTTGATGTCGAGGGCGGTAATCTCGGCGGCGGTCATCGCCTCCAGACACTGCAGGCCGATGTGTCCGAGTCCGCCGACGCCGATGACGACGGCGTGGTCGCCGGGGTTCAGTTCGTTCGCGGCCTTCTTGACCGCGTGGTAGGCCGTGATGCCCGCGTCGGCATGTGGCGCGATGTCCGTCGTGTTCACCTCGCCCGGCAGGGGGATGACCGCCCGTTCGTTGGTGAGGAGGTACTCCGCGAACCCCCCGTCGGTGGTCAGGCCGGGGAACGCTAAGTTCACGCAGTACATGTCGTTGCCGAGGCGGCACTGCCGACAGACGCCGCAGGTCATCACCGGGTGGCAGATGACCTTCTCGCCCTCCTCGACGGTCCTGACCTCCGGTCCGACTTCGACCACCGTCCCTGCGTTCTCGTGGCCGAGCGTCATCGGGAGGTCCTGTTCGACGTAGTCCGTCCACATCCCCTCGATGATGTGGTTGTCCGTCTGGCACCACCCCGCGCCCTCCACCTCGACGACGACGTGGTCCGACCGCGTCGCCTCCGGACGGTCTATCTCGTCTATCTGCAGGGCGTTCTCCATCTCGTCCGTGTACTCGTGCAGGCGTGCGGCTTGCATCGTCCCACAGGAACTCCCGCCGTAATTACAATAAAAGTTCGTCAAGGTTCTGTTCGCGGCGGATCTCCGGCGGTCGGACGTTCCGCCCGCCCGACCGAAAGAATCTTGAACTATCTCCCTATCTGACGGGTATGAGTATCGAACGTCCGCCCGCCGTCCCGCGCGAGTGGTGCCCCGACTGCGGCGAGGAGATGCTGTTCAGCGGCACGCAGTCGGCCGGATACGCGCAGTTCTTCTGCGAGCACTGCCGGTACCGCCGCGACACGTTCGTCGGCGTCGCGACGGTCGAGGAAGCGCAAGCCGACGGTAGCGAGACCGGCGGGTCCGAATCGGGCGCGGACTGACCGCGGGAGTCGCCGCCCGGCGCGTCCGCGACACGACGGTCAAAACGAGATGTGCGAACTCGAACTCGGTCCGCCGTCGTCGTCGCCGTCCTCGTCGATGCCGCCCTCGTGAGCGAAGGAGTAACTCCGGTCGTCGAGGTACACCGTCCCGTCCTCGACTGTGACGTCGACGTTCACGAGCGTCGTCCCCTCGGCCTCGCCGTTGTCGCAGTGCCCCGAGCAGGTGTCGAACGCGGACCCGTGTCGCGGACAGACGACTTCGCCGTCGCGGACGGCCGCGCCGAACCCCCTGTCGAGTCGTTGCGGTTGGTGCATACACCGGTTTATCCACGCTTCCACACTCTCCTCGCAGGGGAGGAGTATCACCTCCTCCGTCTCGCCGTACTGGTCTCGGACGGTGAACAGCCACGAGTCGTTCTCGTGTACGTCCGCCACCGTCGTGAGTCGCGTTCGCTCTGGCACGTGCGGTGCAACGACCGCCCGACGCGTAAACGTTCGGCGGCGGACGGGGACGCAATCTCACTCCGTCTCGTCTGCGACGCCGCCGACCAACCGACGTACCGCCGCCATCTGGTCGTCGCCGATGGCGTGGCCGAGTCCCTCGGACACCTCGTCGGTCACGTCCGCGTCGAGGCGTCGGAACGCCGCCGCCGACGCGCGGACACGTTCGGGGTCCACGCGCGGGTCGTCGTCGCCGCACCCGAGGTACGCCGGCGTCCCGTCGAGAGAGCCCTCGAACGCCCGAGCTTCGGGGTCCGGTCCGAACAGGCCGCCCGCGAGGACGGCGAGGCCCCCGTACCGGCGCGGGCGCGCGGCGGCGAACTCCGCGGCGACGCACGCCCCCTGCGAGAAGCCGACGAGGACGGTTCGTTCGGGCGGAACGCCCGCCGCTCCCGCCTCGTCGAGTGCGCGGGCGACGAGGCCGAACGCCGAGGAGAGCCACGGTTCCTTCGCCTCCGGGGGGTCGTCCGTCGGACCGGGGTACCACGCCTTCCCGGCGGGTTCGGGCGCGAGGTACGTCGCGCCGTGGTGGTGAAACTCCTCCGCGAGGCGCAGGAAGTTCCGCGCCGAGTCGCCCCGGCCGGGGAGCATCACGACGGCCGCCGTCGCCGCCGCCCGCGGCGCGCCCGCCACTTCGATGGGTCGACCGTCGTGCGGGCCGCCGTCGCTCACCGCGGGGCCTCCCCGCCCTCGCCCCCGTCGCCGTCTCGCCCCTCCGGCGAGGTGAGCGTCGGCAACTGCGATTGAATCATCTCGCGGTCCTCCTCCAACCACGACGGCAGGCGAAGCGACGCGCCGGGTGCGCCGTCGGTCGCATCCACGCCCAGGCCGGGCCGTTCCGTACAGAGTTCGAAGAGCACCCCGCCGGGGTCGCGGACGTACAGCGAGTGGAAGAAGTTCCGGTCTTTCACGCGCGAGACGTCGAAACCGCGTTCGTCCAGCAACTCGCGCCACTCGTGGAGTTCGGCCTCGCTCCCGACGCCGAAGGCGACGTGGTGTATCGACCCGCGGCCCTCCCGGCCGTACGGCGCGTCGTCCAGGAGAAGGTCCACGACGGACTCCCGTCCGTCCGGGAGGCGGTAGCGGACGGCGTCGTCCGTCTCCGCGACGAGTTCGAACCCGAGCGTCTGCAGGAGGCTCGCGGTGACGTACGGACTCGTGGACCGCACCGAGACGCCGCGGACGCCGCGAATCGCCGCGTCGGCGGGGACGGGACTCGTCCACGCGTCGGCGTCGCTCTCGTCCTCGACGGCGTCTCCGCCTCCGATTTCGCCCGCGTCGTCCTCGATCAGTTCGATTCTGGTCCCGTCCGGATCCGAGAGCGACAGGCGGCGTTCGCCGAAGCGTTCGCTCGGCCCTTCGGTGTCGATATCTCGCGCCGCCAGTCGCTCGGTCCACGCGCCGAGCGAATCCGGCGGTACCGAAAACTGCACCGACGGGATGCCGGGGCGTCCGTCTCGCCCCTCGACGTCCGCGGGGTACGCGAACGTCGTGAGGACGGTGCCGGGGCGTCCCTCGCTATCGCCGAAGTAGAGGTGGTAGACGAACTTGTCCTCGAAGTTCACGGTCCGGAGGACGAACCGTAGGCCGAGAACCTCGGTGTAAAAGTCCACCGTCCGCTGGGGGTCGCCCGCGACGACCGAGACGTGGTGTACGCCGGGTGTATCGGAGAGCACTCTCGGAACGTACGCTCCGGCGCGCAATAAGCCCGTTCGGGGCGTCGGCGTCACCCCCGGACGCGAACGTAACCGGCCTCCCGCCCGGCCACTGACATCGATGTAACCGGGTGGCGTCGGCGTCCGCGGGTCCTTATCCGCACCGGCGAAGAAGGGAGGGTATGAGCGACGACGACGCGCCGCCGGTGACCGCGGAGTATCCGGACAGCGCATTCCGAACGACCGGAACCGACCACATCACCATCTGGGGGAGCAACGAGGCGGACACGCTCGCGTTCTACCGCGACCTGTTGGGGATGCGGCTGGTCCTCCGGCAACCGAACCTCGACGACCCCTCCCAGACCCACCTGTTCTTCGACACCGGCGACGGCCGTATCCTGACGTTCTTCGTCGGCGACCGGCCCTCGAACCCCCACGGCCAGCGCGGCACCACCGGCGCGGTGCACCACCTCTGTTTCAGCGTGGACCCCGAACGATACGAGGAGGTGATGGAGGCGCTAGACGAGGCGGGCCGCGGATACAACGTCTTCGACCGGGGCATCTTCCACTCCATCTACACGCAGGACAACAACGGCCTCGTCATCGAGCTCTCGACGGACAAGTACGATATCCCCGACGACCGGCGCGCGGACGTCCTCGCCACCACCCAGCGAATCCGCGAGGAGGACGGCGCGGACTACGCGAAGGACGAACACCTCGCGGCCGCCCTGGAAGAACTCGGCTTGGACGCGACGCCGTACGACCTGCCGGACGCCGACGCCGGCGTCGGCGGCGTCGAGTAATCGGTTCGCGGTGCGGTCTCTCCGTTTTGTCGCTCGAAACTCGGACGTAGAGGGCGAACGCCGAAGCGCCCCGTCAGAGACCGAAGTGCGAGTCGCGTTCGACGACCGCGTACCCCTGAACCGCGAGCGCATCGTCGCGGTACCGTCTCGCGACGAACTGTTGGGGGACGCGCCGGAGTCCGAAGCGCCGGTGCGCCGCGTACTCGACGTCGACGAGCGTCCGGTCGCCGTCGCTGCGAATCGTCGAGACGTACGTCGCCCACTGCCGGTCGTTCATCGTGACCTCCGACTCGACTCGGTAGTTCCCTTCCGGCGTCGTCTCCGTCTCCGTGCGGACGGTCACGTCGGCGGAGCGCAGACCGAAGAGATACGACGTCGGGTACGTCACCGCGTCGTCTCGCGCGTTCACATCGTCCGCGACTCCCCACTGTAACGCGAGTATCGGCGGCGTCGGTCCGGCGAACTCGTCGCGGACCGTCTCGGGGTCGGCCTCGGTTCGGAGCCGAATCGTCCCCTGCGACTGAAGAATCGGAGCGCGTGCGACGACGACCGAGGCGGCCGCGACGACGACGGCCGGCAGGAACGACGCCGTCAGGTACGTCCCGAGGAACACTGCAACCGCGAGCACGGCGACGAGCGCTGAAAGTGGGCGTTCACGTCTGAGGTATCGCCTCGTGACGGCGAGCGCCTCGCTCGGACGTTCGATATCGTTCGTGGAGGGCATCACGAAAACTGCGCCTCGGACGAGAGTTAACCTTTCTGAAACTTCCCCTCCGAGGGAGACGGCCGTTCGGTCGGTCGGTTAGAACGGGTAGTCGCGCGCGTCTCGCTGGAGCGATATCCACTTCGTCTCGGTGACTTCGTGGAGCATCGTCTCGCTGTTGTACCCGCCCATCCCGGAGGCGGCGGTACCGCTGAAGGGGATGTGCGCCTCGTCGTTGATGGGCTGGTCGTTGATGTGGACGTGGCCCGTCTGCATTCGGTCTGCGACGTCCATCGCCGTGTCGAAGTCGCCCGCGTGGACGGACCCCGAGAGGCCGTACTCGGTTCCGTTGGCGATTTCGACCGCCTCGTCCACGTCCGAGAACGGGATGACCGGCGCGATGGGGCCGAAGTGCTCGTTACACGCGGCGGGCATGTCGTTGGTCACGTCCGAGAGGACGGTCGGTTCGACGACGAGGGAGTCCTCCACGCCGTCTAACTCCGCGATTCCGCCGCCGGTTTCCAGCGTCGCGCCCGCCTCGACCGTCTCCTCGACGTACCCGAGCATCTCGTCGCGTTGAGACTCGGAGATGATGGGGCCGACGATGGTGTCCTCGTCGTGGGCGCTCCCGACCGTGAGTTCCTCGGCGCGTTCGGTCAGTCGCTCGACGTACTCGTCGTAGACGTCCTCGTGGACGACGTGCCGGTTGATGGAGATGCACACCTGCCCTTGGTGGACGAACGACCCGAACACCCCGCCGTCTATCGCGCGGTCCAAGTCGGCGTCGGCGGTGACGACGTGGGCGTTGTTGCCGCCGAGTTCCATCGCCTGTACCGCGAGGTTCTCCGCGGCGGTGGCGGCGACCTGTCGGCCGACGGGCGTCGAACCCGTGAACGCGACCATGTCGCTCTCGGGGTGGCCGGCGACGGCGTCGCCGATGTCTGACCCGCGACCGGTGACGACGTTCAGGACGCCCTCGGGGAGGCCCGCTTCCTCGAACAGTTTCGCCAAGAGGAGGCCGCCCACGATGGGCGTGTTCGTCGCCGGCTTGAGGACCACCGCGTTCCCGGTGGCGATGGCGGGCGCGACGGCGCGCATCGAGAGGTTCAGCGGGAAGTTCCACGGCGAGATGACCGTGACGACGCCCTTCGGGATTCGCTTGACGATGTTCTCCTTGCCGGGGACGTTCGACTGGGCGTGTTCGCCCTTCATCCGGACGGGGAGCGTCGCCGCCTCGCCGAGGTGGTCGGAGGCGATCTGGACGGACGTCTCGCCCATGATCTGTCCGCCGCCGGCCTCGTACTCCAGCAGTTCGATGACCGCCTCGCGGTTCTCCTCCAGGACGCCGAGGGCCTCCTGCACGACCCGTTGTCTCCGGGCGGGCGGCGCGTTCGCCCACTCCGTCTGCGCTTCGGCGGCCGCCTCGTAGGCGGCGTCCACGTCGGCTTCGACGCCCGCGGGGACGCGCGTGAACGTCTCGCGCGTCGAGGGGTCCTCGTTCGCTATCGTCTCCTCGCCCGCGGAGTCGGTCCACTCGCCGTCGATGTACAGGGAGTTCCAGTCGGCGTCTACCGAGATGTCTACCATGTGGACCGTCCACTACGTCCTCCCCGACCAAAGTCGAGCGACCAATGCGAGGAAATCTCGGTTACCGACAGACTTAGACGGCCGTCGCGTCCGGCCGCCGGTCCTCTCCGATTCCGGACTATTCCGCCGCTTTCTGCCGGCGCCGTGCATCCGAATATCGGAACTAAAATCCGGTTGTGAACGCCGTTCCGCGCCCGAAACCGCGACCGTCGACTCGGTCCGGTGACGGCGGTGTAACCCGGTTACCCTCGTGCCAAGGAATAGATAAGTAGCGGTAGCTCGTATCGGAGTGTACGAACGCGCTCCGACGGCACCCTGTCTGAGGAGATACGTTTCAACCGCCATGGCTCACAGCACATCGAACGCGAACGGTTTCGGCGACCTGACTCCGAGTGCGAAACTCGTGCACGTTCTGCTTCAACGGGAGTCACCGCTGACCCAGAGCGAACTCGTCGAACAGACGCAACTGTCGGCGCGAACCGTCCGAAACGCGCTCGACCAGTTGGAACGTGCCGACTTGGTGAGCAAGGACATCTGTCTCCGCGACGCCAGAAAGCGGGTGTACTCCACGACGGCGAACGCCGAGTGACGCTCCGTCGTCGGCTTCCGTCCGTCTCGGCGACGAGGCGACCGCCTCCGTTTATTATTAAACATCTGGATACAATTAATTATGACTTGAATATTCCATTCGTCTCTCGTGGAAGCTGATTTACAACCGTTCACAAGCGCGTCACGACACTATTGTCGTTATTAAGAGCGGTAGAAGCGACTTCGAGTTCTGGCGAACATTTTTCCGAATATACTCCGAATCCCCGTATTAAACAGGTGTATGTGGGAATCAGAAGATGGTGGCAATATTAGCCTTTACATTACTAATTGTACAATTGGCGGTGACGACTTCCGCCGAGGCAAGGAGGCGAACTCACCGGTGATCGGTTCGCCTCGCCGCATATCCATTACAGGATTACGGATGTAACGGCGACGTTCCTTCGACGCCGTCCGGTATAAGCGGACGACCTCCGGCCGAACGCTCGAACCGGTTCGGGAGAACGGAACTGAGAGGCGGCGAGAGTCGAGACGGAGGCGCCCGTCGGGCCGTCCGGTAATACCGACTGCTACGAGTACGTCATGTTGACTTCGATGACGTTGGCCGCGCTTTTGACGCTCCGGGGGATGTCGTCTTGGTAGCGTTCGTCGTTCATCCGACTCATCGGACCCGAGACGCTGACTGCTCCGAGAATCTCGTCGTTCCGGTCCAACACCGGTGCGGCGATGCATCGCATCCCGGCGACCCGTTCCTCGTCGTCCGTCGCGTACCCCCGTTCTCTCACCTCCGCCAACTCCTCGAACAGGAGTTCGGGGTCGGTGACCGTCTTCTCGGTGACGTTCGGCATCCCGTGTTCTTCGAGTATCCGTTCGACCTCCTCTCGCGGCGTGTGCGCCAGAATCGCCTTTCCGAGCGCGGTCGTCTGGAGGGGGACGCGCATCCCGGGTCTCGTGTCGAGGGTGACGGCGTTCTCGCCCTTCGCCTTGTATAGGAAGACGCCGAGGCCGTGCTCCTCAATCATCAGGTTCGCGTGTTCGCCCGTCTCCTCGGCGAGTCGCTTGACGACCGGACGCGCGACGCGGTACACCTTCATGTTCTCGCGCGCGCACCCGCCGTATTCGAGGAACCGCGCGCCGATTCGGTATCCCTCCGACTCCTTGACGACGAAGTCCAGTTCCTCTAACGTGCTCAGGTGGTCGTGGGCCGTACTCTTCGGCACGCCCACCCGGTCTGCGACGTCGGCGACGCTCGGGTGGTCGAGTTCCTGCAACGCGTCGACGACGGCGAACATCGTTCCCGCGGACTTCACCCGAAGTCGGTCTGTCGTGGACATGCGTGAGATATGTTGACAGAGGACTCATAAATGTTTGGCAGTACCGAACGGCGCCTCTCGCGGCAATTTCCCGTCAGACGGGCCGTTCGGCCGTCTCGCGCCGCCCTCCGCGACGTACCTCTCCCGTCGGCTAATACCGGACGGAACTCGCCCTCCGCGGGGAGAGGAGTCTCCGCCACCGTCGCGCTTTCGCGCGGCGACGGCGCCGCCCACCGACTCACTCACCCAAACTTTTATGACAGTTTCGTACCGTCTCGGTAAACATACCCATGGTGGTCAGTGCCACCGTGTGGGAGTAAATCATGTCCAACGAGCAGCAATCGTACGACAGGCTGGATAGGCGGTCCTTCGTCGCGGGACTCGGCGCGGCGGCCGCGGCCGGTCTCGCCGGGTGTTCGGGCGGCGGCGACGGCGGTAGCGGAACCGGCGGCGGGGGCGGTTCGGGCTCTCAGAGCCTCGACTTCTGGCTGTTCGGCGGCATCCCGGCCGAACGCGAGTACATCAGCAACCACTACGGCGAGTTCTCCGACCACGACGTCAGCTACCAGCACCAAGAGTGGGGCCAGAAGTACCAGATAATCGCCTCCGCGGCGGCGAACGACAACCTCCCGGACGTGATGGCCGGACAGACCCAGCAGATTCCCGACTACGCCGGGGCGGGCGCGATTCAACCCCTCGACCGAGAGGGGTTCGGGGACCGTCTGGAGGAGATAAACGGCAACTTCATCGAGGCGAACGTCGAGACGCAGATGTACTCGGGCCTCGGCGACACCGACGGGGAACGGCAGTGGGGGGTCCCCGGCGGGTACGCCGACCTTGGCCCGTTCGTGGACATCCGGACGGACTACCTAGAGCAGACGAGTTTCGACGAACCGCCGCGGACGTGGCCGGAACTGGTCCAACTCGGCACGGAGATGCAGGAACTGGACGACGTCTCCGCCGCCATCACCGCGCCGGGGACCGACTTCGGGCTGACAGCGGGGTACTTCATCGGCTTCGTCTACGCGAACGGCGGCCGGTACTACGACCCCGAGTCGCTGACGGCGACGGTGGACCAACCCGGCTTCGTCGACGCCGTGAAGCTGTATCAGGAGATAGCCGAGGCGGGACTGTTTCCCGACTCCATCGCGGAGAACGACCACATCGCCGCGGGCCGTCTCCTCCGGGAGGGGGAGTCGGGCATCTTCATCACCTACTCGCACGCGAACGCGGTGTACCAGACGACCGGCGCGCCGCAGGAGTGGCTCGACGGCGAAGGTCACACCGTCACGCGCGCGCCCCTGCCCGAGAACCCCTCCGGGCAGTTCGAACCGCGGGACCTCCTCCTGCAGAACGCCCAAGGGTTCATGCTCGCGAACGGAACCGAGAGCGACGCCGAACTGCAGGCGGCCCTCGATTACATCGAGTGGTGGAGCCAACCCGAACAGCTCGCGCCGTGGACGTACCGGTCCGACAGCGACGTGGGCATCCGCGGGCGCGTTCCGACGCTCAAGAGCGCGTTCGAAGACCCCTCGGACCTGTTCGAGAGCCAGTTCGGCGATCTCATCACGCTGTACCAGAACGACAACCTGTTCAACCGCACCTCGCGGTTCCCCTCGTTCTCGGGGGTCGCCTCCGTCCAGAGCGTCATCAACACGCAGGTCATCCAGCCGGTCGTCCTCGGCGAGGCCACCGCGGAGGAGGCCTGCAGTAACGCCAACTCGGCGGTGCAGGACGTCATCGACGACGAGTTGGCCTAACGAACCGTCGGACGCCTCCCCACAACCACATTCGACACGAGACACACCAATGAGCTTCCCAGACCAGACGCGTTCGTCGTACGAACGAACCCTCGATAGAATTCCCGATACGCTCCAGGTGTACGTACCGATTCTCCCGGTGATGGTCCTCGTGGGGGTGTTCATCCTCTACCCCATCGCGCAGGCGATATACTCCAGTTTCTTCTCGAAGGACCTGCTGAACCCCAGCGACGTGGAGTTCGTCGGCCTCGCCAACTACGCGGAGATATGGACCAGTCCGACCATCCATCAGGTGCTGTGGAACACGCTCGTGTGGGTGACCGTCGGCAGTCTGGCGGCCATCGTCCTCGGGTTCGTGATGGGGTGGCTGCTCCACGAGAAACTCCCGTACGTGAGCGTCGTCAGCGCTATCGTCCTCATCCCGTGGGTCCTGCCGCGGGTCGTCGGGGCGTCCATCTGGCAGTTCATGTTCGGCGGGTCGCAGGGCATCGTCAACGAACTGCTCGTCCAACTCGGCGTGATAGACGAGTACATCGTCATGCTGGGGTCGAACGACCTCTCGCTTTGGCCGCCCATCGTCGGGATGATTTGGCGACTCGCGCCGTTGTTCGCGCTCCTGACGCTCACGTCGTTCCAGGGCATCGACGACCACCTCTACGAGGCGGCGCGGATGGACGGCGCGACGCCGTGGGAGCAGTTCCGGCACGTCACCCTCCCGATGATGCGGTACAACCTCGCCATCGGCTTCCTCCTGATGCTCATCTACAACATCAGGAACTTCTCGATGATATGGGTGATGACGAAGGGCGGTCCGGGCGTCTCCAGCAGCACCCTCCCCGTGATGATATACCGGACGGCGTTCGTCGATTTCAACGTCGGCTTGGCGTCGGCGCTGTCGATGATACTGTTCGTCGTCCTCCTGGTGTTCTCGTACTACTACATCAAGGTCTACGACAAGATACAGGGTGAGTTCTGATGGCCGCAGACACCGACGACCCGACCGCACAGTTCCGGAAGAACCAATCGTGGCTGTACGACAGCGAAGGGGGCGCGTACCTGCGGAAGACGCTCGTTGGGGCGGCGACGCTCCTCGTCTTCCTGTTCGTCCTGTTTCCCCTCTACTGGATGGCCGTCACCGCGTTCAAGACGACGGCGGAGATACAGCGGATTCCGCCCACCGTCTTCCCCGAGGAGTTTTCCCTGGAGGGATTCAGACTCGTCGTCGAGTCGTCGCTACAGGCGGGCGGGTACGCGGGACTCGTCGAGGACCTGTTCGGCTACACCGTCTCCTCGGCCATCGACATCGACATCCTCGGGCTCATCTTCAACAGCCTGAAAGTCGCGATAGGCGCGGGCCTGATAGCTCTCGTCCTCGGGTCGGTGGCGGCGTACGTCCTCGCGCGCCACGAGTTCCCCGGAAAGAACGCCCTGATGAGCCTGCTTTTGGCGTCGCTGATGTTCCCCGGCACGGCCATCATGGTGCCGGAGTGGGAACTCATCAACACCCTGAACCTGTTCAACACCCACGTCGCGTTGGTGCTCATCTACGGGGCGATGACCGCGCCGTTCGTCGTCTGGTTGATGAAGGGGTTCTTCGACGACTTCCCCGACTCCATCATCGACGCCGCGCGGATGGACCAATGTTCGTCGTACGAGACGTTCCGGTACGTCCTCGTCCCGATGGCGCGAAACTCCCTCATCGCGTCGTTCATCTTCGCGTTCCTTCTGGCGTGGAACGAACTGGTGTTCGCGCTGACGCTCCTGAGCAACGAGAACTACACCGTCCCGCCGGGACTGCTCACGTTCGTGCAGGGGTTCAACACCCAGTGGAACGTCGTCGCCGCGGCGTCCATCCTCGTCTCCCTGCCCGTCCTCGTGGGACTGGCGTACATCCAGCGCTACTTCGTCCAAGGCCTGACCGGCGGCGCGATAAAGGGCTAACCCCCTTCGCCGCCGTCCGCACCGTCCTCGGGGCGTCTCCCCGTTCGTCCCCGACTCCGATAGACAATAATTTTAATACGTGACAGTGCGAGATGTTGACTCGCATGACCCGGCTAGAACTCGGTAACGTAACGAAGACGTTCGACAGTCCCGGCGGAGAGGTCGTCGCCGTCAACGATCTCTCTCTGACCGTCGAGGAGGGGGAGTTCCTCGTCTTGCTCGGACCGTCGGGGTGCGGGAAGACGACGACGCTCCGCATGATAGGCGGGTTGGAGGAGCCGACGGAGGGCGACGTGATGTTCGACGGCATCCGGGTCAACGACGTGAAAGCGCGCAACAGGGACGTGGCGATGGTGTTTCAGGACTTCGCGCTCTACCCGCACATGACCGTCGAGCGGAATCTCGGCTTCGGCTTAGAACGGGAGGACAACGACCTCTCGTCGGCGGCGATTACGGAGAAGGTGCGGGAAGTCGCGGAGATGCTCGAGATTCTGGACCTCCTCGACAAGAAACCCGCGGCGCTGTCGGGCGGACAGAAGCAACGCGTCGCACTCGGGCGCGCCATCGTGCGCGAACCGCGACTGTTCCTGTTCGACGAACCCCTCGCGAACTTGGACGCGAAACTGCGGAAGACGATGCGGACCGAAATCGACCGCCTCCAGTCGCGGATGGACATCACCTCCGCGTACGTCACGCACAATCAGGAGGAGGCGATGACCATCGCGGACAAGATAGCCGTCCTTGACGACGGGAAACTCCAGCAGGTGGGGACGCCCGCGGAGGTGTTCAACGAACCGACCAACCTGTTCGTCGCGCGGTTCGTCGGCAGTCCGGACATGAACGTCTTCGAGGCGACGATGACCGAGGACGGCGACGCCTACCGGATCGAAACCGCCGGCACGTCGTTTCGCATCCCCGCGGCCCTCGTCCCCGGCGAGACGGCGGCGATGGACGTGACGGTGGGGTTCCGCCCGCAGGACCTGTTCCGCGAGGGCAGTTCCGCGACGCGGCGGGGTCACGGCGGGCCGGTCATCGACACCGACGTGAACGTCATCGAACCGCTCGGGACGGACGCCATCGTCCACGCCGACGCCGAGGCGGGCGAATTGACCGCCACGGTGACGCGGTTCCACGAGATAGACGAGGGCGAGTCCGTCCGGTTCACCGTCGCGCCCGAACACGTCTACCTCTTCGAGAAGGAGACAGAGCGACTCATCAAGGGACGGCTCGACGCCGAGACGAGCGACACCGGGAGCGCGGAGGAGGCGACGGTCTGACTACTTCGTCGCTCGCTCGAACGCCCGTCCGGTGAGCCACTTCCTGTCTTTACTGCTGAGTCCGTCCACCCGCTCTAACCACGTCAGACACTCCTCGTACGTCGCCTCGTCGCTGACGTTCGGGTAGTCCGCCCCCCACACGAGGCGTTCTCTGCCGAACTGCTCTAAGAGCCACCGCAGGTGGTCGTGCATGTCCTCGTAGGGGTACGCCTCCTCCGAGCGGTGCTGAACCTCCGACACCTTCGCGTACACCGTGTCGTACTCCGCGAGTTCGGCGTACCGCGCGAACGCGGACTCGTCGGGCGACTCGTTCGGGTCGGCGTGCGAGAAGTGGTCTATCAGGTACGTCAACTCGGGGTACGCCTCGACGAGTTCGACCACTTGGTCGAGTTGCTCGACGTGCGCGAGTATCTGCACCGCGGCGTCCGTCTCGCGGGCGGCCTCCCAAAACTCCGTCTCCGCTTTCGCCTCCCGAAGCCACTCGACGGAGGGGTCGAACGTCTCCCACATCCGGTCGTACGGGCATATCGCGCCGAGTCGGAAGCCGAGTATCCCGTCGTTCGACATCAGGTCTCTGAGCCTCTGGGCCGCCCCGTCGGCGAACTGATCC
The DNA here is from genome assembly GCF_900100875.1 of Halopelagius longus. NCBI lineage: Archaea > Methanobacteriati > Methanobacteriota > Halobacteria > Halobacteriales > Haloferacaceae > Halopelagius > Halopelagius longus. The sequence continues at coordinate 21,067 of NZ_FNKQ01000001.1, forward strand.
ACCATCACGATACCGCTGAGGCGGTCGTACTCCGTCGCCGCCTTCACGGTGTACCAGTTGTCCGTCCACTCGCAGATGGGGTAGCCGACGACGACGGCTTCGTCCACGCCCGCCTCGTCCATGTCGTCGAGCAACTTCTCGGCGGTGTAGACGGCGTCCACGTCGAACGTCTCCACGATGTCGACGATGTCGCCGTTCACCCACGGGTGGTCGCGACTGGGATGCCCCCACGCGTGTGTGTGGCTGTCTACGATCATCGTCCGGTGGAACACTCCGGCGTCCCATAAATTATTCCTCGGCGAAATCGATTTGTAGGGGTCGGGCGATGTGACACCATGGAGCGCATCGCGTTTCACTTAGAGATAGCTGACGGGAAGCGAGAGGCGTACAGAGAGAAACACGAGGACGTGCCCGAGGCGTTAGAGGAGGCGTACCTCACCTCCGGGGCGGGTCTTGAGACGTACAGCGTCTTCGAGAAGGACGGTCACGTCTTCGGCTACATGGAACTGGAGGACAGAGAGAAGATTCGTCGGGTGATGGAGTCGAGCAAGGCCCAATCGGACTGGAACGAGGTGATGGACCCCATCCTCGAAGACGGCGACGGCGATATGTGGATGGACGAGGTGTATCGGATGAAGTAGGGACGGCGCGGGTTACTCCGCGAACGCGAACACCGGCTTACACGTCTCGGAGTTCAGGAACGCCCCGAAGGCCGACTCGACCGCTTCGGGTTCCGGTCTGAACGATGGATTTCATCGTTGAGACGTAGTGCTCTCGGCGGCGGAGCCTTCGAAACACGATTCGGGGGCGACGTATTGTGAGTTAGGACGGGCCGCCGAACGGGAGGGAGACGGACCACGGTCGACTCCGTCGGGCGTCTCCGGCTTAGTCTAATCTCTTCTATTCGAGTTCGACGGAACGTTACAGACGATCGGAACCAGAAATATACGAATATGGCTGGTATGGGTCCGTACTAGTTCTATTTCGGGATGAATTGCCTCTCAAAGAAGTCGGATCGATAGCTGGTGTTTTTCTGCTCAGTGATTCGGAGATAATTCGGCATATGGCGGTTATGTCGGTTGATATCCACTTCGGAACCTCTCCGAGACGAATTCTGCGCTCTCTCTGGTGAACAGAAGATATTGTACCACGAGGAGGGAAGACCGATTCGAGGCGCCGGTTCGTCTCGGTTCGCTCAGGGCGTGACGACTATCTTCCCGACGCTCTCGCGGTCTTGCATCGCGGCGAAGGCGTCGTCGGTGGCGTCCAGCGAGAACGTCTCGTCTATCTCCGGGGCGAGTTCGCCGTCGGCGACGAGTTCGACCAACCGCTCTAAGTCGGTCTGCGTGCCCATCGTACTGCCGACGACGTGCTTCTGTCCGAGGAACAGGTCCGGGACGTCTATCTCCGAGGTGCCGCCCGCGGTGCGCCCGCAGACGGTCATCGTCCCGGCGCGGCGGAGTACGTCCAACCCGAGGCCGGTGTAGGGGCCGCCGAGGTGGTTCACCACCGCGTCGGGGCGACCGATTTCGAGTACCGCCTCGCGGAGTTCGTCGGGGTCGGTTCCCTCTATCGCGTGGTCCAGACCGAGTTCGTCGAGGCGGTCGAGTTTCGCCGCCGAGGAGGAGGTGCCGACGGTTCGCGCGCCGAGAACGTCCGCGAGTTGGACGCTCGCGACGCCGACGCCGCCGGTCGCGCCGGGAACGAACACGAGGTCGCCGGGCGAGACGTCCGCCCGCCGGAGCATGTGGTAGGCGGTCACGTACGCCGTCGGGAGGGCGGCCGCCTCGGCCGCGGTGACCGACTCCGGGAGCGGAATCAGGCGGTCGGCGTCGACGCGCGCCGCCTCCGCGAGGCCGCCGTGGTACAGAGAGAAGTTCTCACAGAGGTTCTCCGGCCCCTCCCGGCAGAACCGGCAGACGCCGCACGTCTCGTTCGGGCAGAGGACGACGCGGTCCCCCGCCTCGACGCCGGTCACGCCCTCGCCCACTTCGTCTACGACGCCGGCGACGTCGAGTCCGCTGACGAACGGAAGGTCGTCGGCGTCGACCATCGCGGAGTCGCCCTCCAGAATCCAGAGGTCGTGTCGGTTGATGGAACAGGCCTCGACGTCCACGACGGCCTCCCCCGGTCCGGGGTCGGGCGTCGGTCGGTCGACGAGGCTCACTCCGTCCGGTCCGACGAGTTCGCCGAACGCTGCAACGCGCATAGGTAGACGAACCGGTCGCAGGCCCATAACCGTGGGTGACGGCCGCCGCGGACCGTCGTTCAGTCGCCGCCGTCTCCGTCTGTATCGGACGGCGACGCGGCGGGTACGCCGTCCCGAATCGCCGTCCGAAGTCCGACCTCCGCGATGTTGCCCGCGTGTTCGGCCGTCCGGCGAACGCCGTCGAGGGCGTACGTGAGGCGGTAGTCGCCGTCGGGGGCCTCGAACAGTCGGCGATCGAGCGTCTCGGCCTCCTCGCGCACTCGGTCGCGGGCGTTCAACGCCGCCGCGGCGGTGTCGGCGTCCGCGACGACGGCGGCCACCGCGTCGTCGACGGCTCCTCGGGCGGTTTCTGCGATGTCGGCGATGTCGTCTACGGCGCGCGTCCGCGGGTTCTCCACCGCGGCCCCGACCGTCGCGATGCGTTCGGCGTGGTCGGCGATACGCTCCAGTTCGCGCGCCGTCGCGTGCAACCGAAACAGTTCCTCGCGCGTCGCGCCGAGGGCGTCTATCTCGTCGAGGCGCGTCAGTCCGCGACAGAAGTGGCGGTCCACCATCGCGTAGAGGCGGTCTGCCTCGTCGTCGCGGTCCGAGAGGTTCTCGGCGGGTCCGTCGCCGGTCAGCACCGCCGTCGCCTCCCGGTGCATCGAGAGTGCGACGAACTGCAGTTGGCGCACCGACTGCCGGACCGACACTTGGTTCGCGTCCAGCAGGTTCCGGACGACGACCCTCTCGTCGCTCCGGTCGGTGACCGTCATCCCGGCTAAACTCCTCGTGACACGCCTGAGGACTCGTTTCTGGGCGTCGGTGAACGACTCCGAGACGTCGAGGACCACCTCCTCGTACCCGGCGGTGTAGGCGGCCCGGAGCGTCTGTTCGAGGCGTTCCGTGCTCTCGGGGGCGACCTGCACCGTCACGCAGCCGGTCGACCCGTCCTCGCGCCCCGGCGCTTGGACGACCAACAGGCCGTCGATGTGGGTGTGGAGGTCGACCACCGTGCCCGCGCTGATGTCTTCGTCCTCTGCCCATCGTTTCGGAAGTGAGACCGTGTACGTCCCGTTGCTGACTTTCTGAATCTTGCGCGTCTCCATCTCTCGTCCCGTTAGGCGGTTTCGCCCTCGTCTGCGTCCGTCTCGTCGTCGCTCGCTCGGCGGTTCGACTCGCGGCTCACGGCGCTCACCCGAACTTCCCGGTGATGTAGTCCTCGACGCGTTGGCTCTGCGGTTCCTCGAACAGTCGGTCGGTGTCGCCGTACTCGACGAGTTTGCCGCCCGTCAGGAACACCGCCGTCTGGTCGGAGATGCGGGCGGCCTGCTGCATGTTGTGGGTGACGATGACCACCGTGTACTCCGTCGAGAGGTCGTGGATGAGGTCCTCTATCTTCGCCGTGGCGATGGGGTCCAACGCCGAGGCGGGTTCGTCCATCAGGATGACCTCGGGGTCGGTCGCCAACGCCCGAGCGATACAGAGACGCTGCTGTTGGCCGCCGGAGAGGCCGAGGGCGTTGTCGTCGAGGCGGTCGTTCACCTCCTCCCAGAGGGCCGCCTGCCGAAGCGACCGTTCGACGAGCGCTTCCTCCTCGCTCTCGTCGGACCGACCGAGCAGGTTCGACAGCAGTCCGGTGTCGATGTCGCCGTGCTTCCGCGGCCCGTACGCGACGTTCTCCCTGATGGACTTCGGGAACGGGTTGGGCGACTGGAACACCATCCCCACGCGCTTGCGGAGTTCGACGAGGTCCACCCGGTCGCGGTATATCTCCTCGCCGTCGAGCCGGACCGACCCCTCGACGCTCGCGGCTTTGATGCGGTCGTTCATCCGGTTGAGACAGCGCAGGAACGTCGATTTCCCGCACCCCGAGGGGCCGACGAGCGCGGTGACGCTGTTCTCGGGTATCTCCATCGACACGCCGTCGAGGGCGTGGTCGTCGCCGTAGTAGACGTCTAAGTCCTCGACGGCGAGTTTCGCCCGCCCGTCGAACTCGTAGTCGCACCACTCGGCTCGAATCCGCTCGTCGGTCTCTCCGTTCGTCGTTCGGGCGGGTTGGTCGGTACTGCGGTCGGTCTCTGAAGGTTTGGTAGTCTCGCTCATTCTCGAAGTTTGCTGCGGAAGTAGTATCTCGTGACGATGCCGACGAGGTAGAACGACAGCACGACGGCCAACAGCACGAGCGCCGTCGCCCACTTGAACTGCTCGAGGTCGGAGACGGGTCCCGACTTCCCGACGCCCGCCGTGATGAGTGCGTACAGTTGGTACGGCAGGGCGGCGGTCGCCTGCATCAACTCGGGGTTCTCCACGAACGGCGGCGACGCGGTGAACCGGAAGCCGCCGACGACGTCTACGGTCTGTCCTCCGGGGACGAACGTCCCGCCCGCCATCGTCAAGAGGATGGGCGCCGTCTCGCCGGCGATTCGGCCGACGCCGAGGATGACGCCCGTGACGACGCCGGGAAGCGCCGCCGGGAGGACGACGCTCCGGACGGTCTGCCACTTCGTCACGCCGAGGGCGGCGCTTGCGTCGCGGTACTCGTCGGGCACCGCGAGCATCGCCTCCCGACTCGTGATGACCACGAGCGGCAGTAACATGAACCCGAGCGTGAGCATCCCCGAGAACAGCGTCCTGCGGCCCCCGAACCGGGGGACGAGGAACGCGAAGCCGAACAGCCCGAAGACGATGCTCGGGGTGCTCCAGAGGCCGTTGGTGGCGACTTCGATGACCTGCGTGAACCGCCCCCGCTCGGCGTACTCGGTGAGGTAGATGGCCGCGCCGACGCCCAACGGAACCGCGAACGTCACCGCCCCGACGACCAGCCACACCGTCCCCACGATGGCCGGGAGCACGCCGTTGTGGTCGTTGAGCAACGCCACGCCGTTCGTGACGAACGGCCACGACACCGGCCAGACGATAGTGTGGCTGAATCCGAACAGGTCGATGGTCGTCTCCGGGCCGACGCCCGCGCCGACGGCGATGCCCCGGAACAGACCCGGCGCGCCCTTGGTGACCGTAAACGCCACGAGGACGACGAGTACGGAGACGATGGCGAGGACGTTCAGCGACACGAGCACGTACGCGCCCGTGTGTCGGCCCTGCGCTCCGAACCCGCCGTACGCTTTCGCCGCCGCCCACCCCGTCAGGAGGGCGCAGAACAGCGTCAGCGCGGGCACGACGAGGTCCGCGGCGAACGTCGCGCGCAGGCCGGTCGGTTCCCACGACCACGCCGGGCCGATTGCGCCGGTGAGGAACGCGCCGCCCGCGAGGAGGGCGAGTGCGCCCGCAGGGACCGTAGAGCCCACGTCCTCGCGCGGGACGACCGAGACGGCGAAGGCGACGCCGCCCGCGAGGACGGCGACGGCGACCCACCCGAGGCCGCCGAGGCCGAGCGTCTGCGAGCCGACGAGTCCGCCGACGACGAACCAGACGCCGGAGAACGCCGCCGCCGCGACCGCCCCGGCGTCCGACCGGGGCGTCGATTCGACCGCGCCGACGCTGGATCCGACGCCGAACGCGACGACGGCGAGGCCGAGAACCGCGAGGAGGCCGCCGAGGAGCGACACCGTCCGCACGCCGCCGACGGTCCCCGTGACGGACACCACCTCGAACAGCGCGGCCAACCCGAGTGCGAACAGGAGGGCCGAGAGTCCGACCGCGCCCGCGGCCGCCGCGCCAGTTCCGGTCGCCCGTTCGCGGACGAGGTCCGATTCGGTCGCGCCGGCCATCAGTCGCTCCCCCCGAGTTTACGGCGCATCCGCGCCTCTATCAACTGCGACCCGACGCTGAGACAGAGGACCGTCACGAACAGGATGACGCCCGCGACGAACAGCGCGTTCATCTGCAGGCCGGTCGCCTCGCCGTAGTTCGCCGCGATGAGCGACGTGAGCGTCTCGTATCCGTAGAACACGTTGTAGAGAGGTTCGGCTATCTTCGGGTTGTTTCGGAGCATCACCGTCGCGGCCATCGTCTCGCCGATGGCCCGCCCGACGCCGAGGAGGACGGCCGCCGAGACGCCCGAGAACGCCGCCGGGAGGGTGATTGCGGTCATCGTCTGCCAGTCGGTCGTCCCCAAGGCGAGCGACCCGCTCTTCATCGATTCGGGCACGCTGTCGAGGGCATCCTCGGCGACCGACACCACCGTCGGGAGCGCCATCAGGCCGACGACGACGCCGACGAACAGGTACGTCCCCTGCCCGACGAGGTCGAACTTCTCGGAGGCCCACGGGCTGAGTATCGTGAACCCGATGAACCCGTAGACGATGGAGGGGATGCCGGCGAGAATCTCGACGCCGGGCTTGACGAGTTCGCGGACCGTCGCCGGGGCGATTTCGCTGATGAAAAGCGCCGCGGCGACGCCGAGGGGTCCGGCGACGAGCGTGGCTATCGTCGTCACCACGAGCGTCCCGTGTATCATCGGGACCATCGAGTAGCGAACCGGCGGCGACGCGGCGTCCCACCGCGTCTGGAGGAACATCCGCGCGCCGGGGACGGTCACGCCGAACACCTCCGCGCTCTCGTACGCTACCGCGGGCCACGCCTCCACGAAGATGAACACCGTGATGAGCCCGAGAACCAGAATCGTCGAAATCGTCATCGTCAGGGTGACCGCCTCGGCGGTCAGTTCCCGGTGGCGGACCCACCCGTACCCCGTCGTCGCGAGGAACGCGGCGAAGAGGGCGACCGTCAGCGGGGAGCTTACGAGGAAGCCGACGAACGCCGCCAAGAGGCTGACCGACCCGACCAAGGCGGTGGCCAGCGCCGACCGTTCGGTCTCCGCTACGAATCGCCGCGCCCGGTCGAACCGCCGCCGAAACGGAGCTGACGCCCCCGAGGGGGGCTTCTCTGTCGTCGATGTCATGATTGGATATGAATGTGGATAGGAAGTCGGCGAGTCGCACGCCACCGAGAGGGACGCGGCGTTACGGTTGGGCGGGCAGCTTCTGCTTTTCGGCCTCGATGTCCTTCGTCGGCAGCGGAATGTAGTTGACGTCCTCGACGAACGTCTTCTGCCCGAAGGTGGTCAGGAACATGTTGATGAAGGCGGCCTCCCGCATGTCCGTCCCCTCGGGGGTGTCGTCGGTCTTCTTGGTGTACATGTGGAGGTCGCGGTTGAGCGGGTACGAACTGTCGTAGATAGTGTTCTCCGCGTCCTTGCTCGGCTTGTACACCGTCCCCTCGATGTCGAGGGCGATGGGTCGAACCTGCTCGCCGGTGAACGCGAGCGCCATGTACGCGATGGCGCCCTCGTTCTGCTGGACGACGGTCGCGACCTGCTGATTCTGCCCCTTCCGGGTGTCGACGCCCGGCATCGACGCTTCGGCGTCGCCGAGCATGTTGAGTCGGAACGCCGTGTCCGTTCCGGAGCCTTCGGCGCGGCCGACCACGTATATCTCTTGGTCGGGGCCGCCGACCTCGCTCCAGTTGGTAATCTCGTCTTGGTAGATTTTCCGGACCTGCTCGCCGGTGAGTTGGGTGACGCCCGCGTCGTAGACGTCCTTGCTGACGACGACCGGTTGGCCGTCGCGGCCGACGACGTGGTCGACGAACTGCTCTTTGGCCTTCGACTCGGTGATTCCGAGTTCCGCGGTGATGGGGCCCGACGAGTTGCCGATGTCGACGAGGCCGTCGCGGACGGACTTACACCCGGTCCCCGAGTGACTGAGGGCGACGCTCGTCGCGAACGGCGGTTTCGCCTGCGTTTCGGTCGCCTCGAACCCGTAGAGACCGGCGAAGTAGTCGGCGAGTCGCTTGTCGGTCTGTATCTCGTCCCAACCGGGGACGGTCCCCTCGTCGCTGGACCCCCAGTACTCGCCGTCGTCGGCGGGGGCGTTCGAGTTCCAGTAGGAACTGCCCTTGTTCGAGATGGGGTACACCGTCGAGGACCCCTCGGCGGTGAGCATCGACTGGTCGCCCGATTCGGTCTCCTCGGCCTCGGTGGTCTCCTCCTCGGTCGGGCTCTCGGTCCCCGTCTCGCCGGCCGCCTCCGTGGTTGCGTCGGTTTCGGTCTCGGTTTCCTGCTCGGCTTGGCCCGAACAACCCGCGATTCCGGCGGCCCCGATGGCCCCGGACGTCACCAGAAACTTCCGCCGTGATACTCGATCTGTCAGACGCTCTGACTCTTGCGTCATCGATTCGAGCCTCAGTAGTCATAATAAAAACAGTTTATAATGCTGGTCTAATATCGTTATTAGTAACACGTATCGATACTGTTTGGGAATATAAGAAAACATACGTCCGTATAGGTCCGGAGCTCTACATTGACAAACGTTCTCACTAATCGGGGAACGTACCGCTGGTGATACAGTTCAACTGCGCAAGGTATAACGGCCAGCCGTCGGAACCGACGGGACATGAGTTCGGAGGACGGAGACGCATCCCCCGACGACATCGTCGGTCTGTCGGTGCGGGAGGCGACGGACGCACTCGTCTCGGAGAACCCCGCCCGCGACCCGGAGTCGGTCCGGGCGGTGCTCGACCACGTGACCGAAGACGGCGTGGTGACGCGAGACGCGCTCGAAGAAGCGTTCTCGGACGCGTCGATGGTCCTCGGCACCGCCGAGACGCGAACCGAACTCGCGTCGATGGCGCTCGCGGAGGCGAGAGAGACGGCCGCTCCCGTCTCGGACCTCGAAACCGTCCGGGCGCGCCTCGACGCGTTCGAGTCGGCGGTGACCGACCTGCAACGCCGCGCGACCGACCTCGGTTCGGACCTGCAGACGCTGGTGCGCCGGCGCGACGACTCCGGCTCGATTTACGACCTCGTGACCGACCTGCGGCGCGTCACCTCGGACGCGAAGACGGTCCAACGGACCGCCGACGCCCTCCAGACCGACCTCGAAGCGTTCGAGCGGTGGGCGACCGACGCCGACGCTCGGTTCCGCGAACTCGACGCCGACGCCGACGCCCTCGAACGGTCGCTCGACGCGTCCGCGAACGTGGTAGAGAAACTGGCGGACGGTGACGAGAGCGGTCGGGAGACGCTGTCGCTTCCGACGACCGACGACGCCGTCGCCGCCGACGCCGCGTGGGCCGACGCGACGCTCCGCCTCCGGGTCGTAGAACTCCTCGTCGCGGACGCGCGCGCGGAACTCGCCGACCTCCGGCGGTGGGCCGACCGCGAGAACGACCGCGACGCGGCGTTCGACGCCCGCGCCGAGGAACTCGAACGCCGGTTCGACGAGTTAGACGAGAAGCGGGAGACGCTCGGCCGCCGCCTCGACGCTCTGGGCCGCCCGGCGTGGCGGGAGCGTCACGGCGACCGACTGTCGGGGTTCGACGCCGCCCTCGACGACTTCGAACCGCCCGTCGCGTGGGGCGACGTGCGCGGGGTGCTCGAACGCTACCGTCCGGCCCTCGAAGGCGCGGCGTGACCTCGGCCGAGGGTCTCCGTCCCGCGATACGAGACCTCGATCGGGACGAGCTTAACTCCGTTTCTCCGGCAGGCTGTCGAAGAACTCCTGCACCATCGGCATCCTCTCTGTCACGACGGAACAGCTCTCGAACTCCGCTTTCGCGTTGTCTTCTGCGACCTCCTGTTTCTCGGGGTTACCGTGGCCGCCGGCGGTCGCCGCCTCGTCGAGGACGTCACAACCGTGCGAGAGCGCGTCGGTTATGCAGGCGAACTCGTCGAGCGGTGTTTCGACCGCTTCGACGGCGTCTATCTCGACTATCGTTTCGTGGAGGTCCTCGAAGTCCCCCGACAGTCCGTAGAACGTCCCGGAGGCGTCGTCGTACTCCTCGTCCCGATACTGCTCGAACCCCCGTTGCAGCTTCCCAACCTCATCGGAGAGCGTCCGGACTATCTCCGCGAAGCGATCGAACTGGGATATCTCCGTTTCGAGTCGTTCGACCTTCGTGTCGTAATCTGCGGGTTCGAGGTCGTCGATGGCGTCGAGGCTGTCAGAGCGCGACTGCTCCTTGATGTTACTAACCGTCTCTTTCGCCGCACCAGCCGCCTCGGTCACGAGCTCCACTTGGCTGCCGACTCGGTCGTACTCGCCGCCGTAAAATCGGTCGGTGGTCTCGCCCTGCCGATAGAACGCACGACTGAGGTGCTGGTGCGTCTTTCCCGCCCACCAGAGGAACCAGTACACCTCTCGAAGACGGGATAGCCGCTCTCGCTGCGCTCCGGTGGCGTCGCTCCCGATGTCGTTGAATCGACTCCGCGCATCGTAGAGCGGGCCGGCGTTCTCCTCGAACGAGAATCCGTCCGTCGCGTTCAAATCGTGGAACCCCCGATTCGGGCCTGCAGCGTCGACGTACCGTCCGACCGCTTTGTCGAGGTCGTTTGCCGCCCGGTCCAACGTTCGTTCGACGTCGTCGGGCGTTTCGGACTGCGTCTCCGTCTTCGTCTCCGTTTCCTCGCCGGCCGGCGTCGGTGAATCGGTCGCTACGCTCTCCGGCGTCGGTGTATCCGTCTCTTCCGATGGCGTTCGACTCGCGGACGTGGCCGCCTCTGGCTCCGAGGAAGAGCACCCCGCCAAGAAGACTCCGCTCGCCATCGAGAGATACGTCCGTCGATTCATACCGATCGGTTACAGTCTCCGTACAAAGAATTATTGATAATACGAACTGTTCTCGCTCCGACGGTTCTCCGGGGATACTCCGAATCTCGTATCGACCGCCTGTCCTCGTGGAGAGTCCCATCGAGGGTTGCTACCGCCGTGCGTACGCGACGACGTTCGCGGCGTCGTCGAGCGTCAGTTTCAGTGCGCCGCCGTCGGTGCGGACCGTCAGTTCCAGTTCGAGGGGGTCCTCGCTCGTAATCGTCGTCTCGGGGTCGAGAAGCGGCAAAAGTTCCCACGGGTACGTCTCGCGCGGGTCGATTCCCGAGTCGAACAGGAACGACGCCACCGCGGGATGGTCCACGACGACGGCACCCGCGTTCAGGTGGGTCCGGTCCCCGCAGGCCCGACACTCGAACTTGACGTCGAGGGCGGCGCGGTACGCGACGGACTCCTCGTCCGACCGGACGGTGAGCGTCGAGTCCACGCGGCCGTGACAGAGCGTACAGAACCCCCGGCTCAACTGGTGTGCGAGCGTCAGCACGTGCTTTCCGAGCACCTGCGGGAGGTTCTCGCGGGGCGTGCTCGCGACGGTCACCGGCGGCACCGGCATCTTCGTTATCAGGTTCTCGCAGGCCGAACAGTCGATGACGACGTTGCCCCCCTCGTACCGCGCGGTCAGTTCCTCGCCGCAGAACATGCACTCGCCCGCGCGGACGGAGTCGACTTCGACGTCCTCGGTGGAGAAGTACCCCGAGACGGCCGCGCCGATGGTCTGTTTTCCGGTGTGGGTGAGCACGTACCCCTCCTCCGTCTTCCGGACGAACTCCGGGACGAGTACGTTCAGGTGGTAGTTGAACTGCCCGGAGTCGCGGACGCCGACCCGCGACTGGAGTTCGGTGAACGAGACCGGTTCGCCGTATCGGTCCCACAGTTCCCGGAGAATCGAGATTCGCAGTTCGTTGGCGACGGACCCGAACAGGTCGTCGAGTTCCGAAACGGGTATTCCGTCGATCGACACGACGCGAACTCGTCGCTCAATTTACATCAATATTCCGTGTTCCGCACCTGCTCGACGGTTCGAGCGCGTTCGGCGCGTGCGCGACCGAGGAAATATCACTCACAGAACAGAAATATTTCTCTGGGAACGCTTACAGTCCATCCCGCCGTCATGTCGAGCATGCACGGATCCTCCGATAGACGCCCTATACCCTCCAGTTATCGGATGGCGAGCGAGTCGAGGAATCGCGGACGCGACGTTCCGAGACTCCCCTCCCGGTTCGTCCACGGCGGACGAACCGCACGTCGAGGCTCCCACCGTAGCGTGGCGACCCCGTTCGCTCGCACCGCGACTCTCGAACGCAGATGACCGACGACCACTCCGAGGAGGACGCTCGCACCGACGGCACGGGCGTCGTCGCCCCGGACGGAGAGACGCCGACGTGGCGGGAACGCAAAGAGCGCTCGGCGGGCCTGCCGCGCCTCACTTACGAGTACTTCGAGCGCTCTCGCCGCGAAGACGAGGAGTTGCGGCGGGAGTCCGACTACGTCGAACGCGACGTGTTGGGCTTCCCGACGTGGCCCCACGAGATAATTCGTAACCTCTCTATCGCGTGTTTCTTCGTCGGTATCATCCTGTTTCTGGCGGCGACGCTCCCGCCGCACATCGGCAACCCGGCGAACCCGAGTTCCACGCCGGGCATCATCCTGCCGGACTGGTACCTCTACTGGTCGTTCGGCCTGCTGAAGCTCGGTCCGCTGAACCCCGAGTTGGCCGTCCTCGGCGGGCAGAAGCTGATGGGCGACCGGATGTACGGCGTCCTCGCGAACATCGTCGTCGTCGGTGCCATCGCCATCGTCCCGTTCCTCAACAAGGGAAGCGCGCGACGCCCCGTCGAGCAACCGTTCTGGTCCGCCGTCGGCGTCGGCGGCGTCACCTTCGCGCTGACTCTCAGCATCTACTCGGCGAAGAACCTCGTGCCGATGAACGTGGACCTGCTGTTCGATATGACGTTCCTCCTGCCGCCCGTCGCGGCCCTCGTCGCGTACCCGGTGCTGAAGGCGATGCGCGAGGGGTACATGTACGGCCTCAACAAGCGGTACTACCGTCTCCGCCCGCCGAAGTGAGCCGTCCGGCCTCGGTCCTTCGCTTTCGGCCCTCCTCCGAGCCCGGACGTTTCAGCGGTTCGCTACCCGTTCGCCGGAAAAATCGATCCTCTCCGTTCTCGCCGGTGTAACTATACGCCGGGATTCGTATCGCCGAGATACTCCGCGTCTCCGAATCCGAGGAACGGCCAAAAGACGAACGGGAGGACCGCCAGTCCGAGTCCCGTCCCCGGTCCTTTGCCGAACTGCTTGGCCACGTCGACGAACAGTGCGATCATGAGTATCCAGCCGATGACCGGGATGATCGGCAGAGCCACCCACCACGTCGGACGGTCGGCGATCTCGACCAGATAGAAGAAGTTGAGGAAGGGAACGAACGCGCCCCATCCGGGTTGGCCCGCTTTTACGAACGTCTTCCACATCCCGATGGCCGGAACGAAGAAGAAAGCCAGTATCAGGAGGAGGAAGAACACCGCTCCGAGTCCTGCACCTGCGTCGCTCTGTAACGGAATCATCACGCTGCTGCCTGCGTTACTTACCATGTATCTCCACAGTCCCCGTCTATCAAATCGAGCAATAAAACTTGCTAACTAAGTATACTGTATTTAATTCTAACTTGTCTGGGAGATTCGGCACAGCTGTTCCTCACTATCGGGATTCAGCGGCCTCTAGGTTGTGATAGAAAGTTTACGTATTCTGCGGTCGTTCTCCTCTCGGAACTGCAAATATCGGAACTGATAATCAGGGGCAGGGCCAGTCGTCGTCACGGCCGGTTCGGTGACTTCGCCGAACGCTGCGATGCGCGCGGGTACACGCACCGGTCACTGGTTCGTAATTGCGGGCACTCTGCGAACGGGACGGAGGTCCGAGAGCGGACGGTGACGCTCGTCGGCTCCGAGCCGTAGTCGGCGACTCAGAACACGTTCACCGTCACCGTCTGCGGGTCGAGGTCCTCCACGGCCACCTCGTACTCGCCGGGCGAGTCGAACGTGTGCAGGAACGTCAGGTCCGTCGACCCGCCGGGTTCGAGGTCGACTCCGCTCGTCCGGACGACGTCGTCGTCGACGGTGAGTTTGACCACCTGCAGGCTCTCCTCGTCGCCGGTGTTTCTCACCGTCACCGGAATCTCCAGTTGGCGGTCCACCGTGGTCTCCTCGGGCACCTCGAAGCCCTCGTAAGAGAACATCCGGAACTCCGCGGACTGTTCGGTGACCGTCACCGTCTTCGAGAACGAGGCGTCGCCGTCGGCGGCGGCCATCGTCACCTCGTGGTCGCCCGTCTCGGAGAGGCGGAGGGGGAACTCGACTTGCGCCTCCTCTCCGGCGCCGACGCGGACGAACGTCTCCTCGACCGTCTCGCCGTCGACGCTGAGCGTCATCCGTTCGCCGCCGACGATGCCGCCCGAGTTGCTCGCCTCGACGAGGACGGTGAACGGTTCGCCGGCCATCACCTCCTCGGGGACGATGGGCGTGTCGTACTCGTAGGAGGGCGGTTCGTACGCCGGAATCTCGGACTGTTCGCCGCCCTCGGGCGGGCGGAGGCGGACGGCCTGCCCGCCGCCGGTGACCATCGACGCGTGGAGCGTATCGTCGGCGGAGACGAGGAACTCGTAGTAGGCGACTTCGTCGGGGTTCGACTCGTAGTCCGCCTCGGGGCCGTCGGCGTACACCTCGGCGACGTACTTCCGGTTGCTCTTCAGGAAGTCGAGCGGAACGGGGAGCGTGCGCGGGGTGTCGTCCGTCCCGGTGCCGACGAACCACTCCGCTCCCTTGCGGCGGGCGATGGTGGCGTAATCGCCGATTTCGGCCGCGCCGGCGACGGTTTCGTCCCACGCCGCCGGCACCTGCTCGATGTACTCGAAGGTGTCCAAGTCGTCGTAGTGCTCCGGCATGTCGGCGACCATCTGGAGGCCGCTGAACAGCATCGGATACAGGGCGAGTTGGCGCGCGACGGTGTTGTGGACGCGCGTGTTGCCGTACTCTTCGTACAGGATGTCGAAGATGCCCGGCGTGTAGTCCAGCGGTCCGGCCACCATCCGCGTGAACGGGAGCGTGAGCGTGTGCGACGGCGGGTTCCCCTCTGGCCGGAAGTTCTCGTACTCCAGTCCGCTCACGCCCTCGCGGGTCATGAGGTTGGGGTACGTCCGCCGCACCCCGGTCGGCTTGATGGGTTCGTGGACGTTGAGCATTATCTCGTGCTCTGCGGCCTTCTTCGTCACGTGGCGGTAGTGGTTCACCATCCGCTGGCCGTGGTGGTGGTAGCGTTCGCCGTCGATGTCTAGCCCCTCCTCGCTGACGTAGCCGGACTTTATCGCGTGGATGCCGAGGTCCTCGTACAGCGAGAACGCCTCCTCCAGTTGCTCCTCGTAGTTGCCGACGCCGCCGCCCGTCTCGTTGTGCGCGACGACGTTCACGCTCGGGTCTTTCGACTGTCCGTACTCGACCACCTCCTGCAGGTCGTAGTGTTCGGTCGACTCGGTGAACGAGAACTCGTGCGGCGGGTTGCTCCAGGAGTCGAACCCGCCTTCCCAGCCGACGTTCCACCCCTCCACGAGGAGCGAGGAGATGCCGTGCTCGCTGGCGAAGTCCATGTAGCGTTTGGCGTTCTCGGTGGTGGCGCCCACGTCCGGGCCGGGCGCCCACCGCGACTTGCCGACGTGAATCTCCCACCAGATGCCCATGTACTTCTGCGGCTCTATCCAGTCGGTGTCGTCCAACTGGTTCGGTTCGTTCAGGTTGACGATGAGGTCCGACTCCACGAGGGCGCCCGGGTCCGACCCGAGGGTGAACGTCCGCCACGGCGAGACGTGCGGCGCCTCGCCTTTCACCTTCGACTCGCCGTCGGGCCACGGGACGAGCGTACTCTCGAACGTCGTCGGGTCGTCGTCGGCACGGGTGAGCGTCATGCCCGCGTAGTCGGTCAGGGCCGCCTCGTGGACGCTCATATACGCTTCGTCGCCGACGCGCATCGTCACCGGCGTGTTCGCGCCGTCTACCTCCGACCCCACGTCGGGCGTCGGCTTCACCTCGCTCAGCGGCGTCTCCTCGTAGAGGTACTCGTAGTTCTCCCAGTCGTCCGGAGTCCACCACGAGGTGTAGTCGTCGGCGAACGCGAACTCCGTCCGCTCGTCGGTGACGACGAACGAGCCGAGGTTCTCCTGTTCGGGCAAGACGTACCGGAACGCGGCACCGTCGTCGTAGGCGCGAAAGAGGAGGTTCAGAGACCGTTTCGACCCCTCCGTCTCCCGGAGGCCGACGGCCAGTTCCTCGTAGTTGTTCCGAATCGAGTCGCTCGTGCCCCAGACGGGGTCCCACGTCTCGTCGATACTGCGACGCTCCGCGCCCGTCACCTCGAACGAGTCGGCCAAGGGCGCGGCGTCGCGGAAGGCGAGTCCGAGCGTCGAACGGTCCACCACCGTCCGACCGCCGTACGTGACGGCGTACGTCGGCGTCCCGTCGACCAACTCGAACGTCACCTCCACGTCGCCGCCGGGCGAGGTGAGCGACTGTACCTTCGTTCGGTCGCTCCGTTCGGTGCTCTCTATCGGCTTTGCCGCCACTCCGGACACTATCGACGTCAGTCCCCCGACGGCCGCCGCACCGGCGACGAATTCGCGTCGTCGAAGGAGCGAATCGGACGTATCGTTGTTATCTCGTGACACGAACACCAACTCGCCTGGAAATATGATAAACTATTTCCACAAACGAACACAAATTCAATAATCGTTCAATATGCTCGGTAACGGTCAGTTCGGGCGATAACGGGGGCTGTGGCGGCCACCGTTCGGTCCCCGATCGAAATCCCGCGGCTGCCGTAGATTTCGCTGTTCACTTCGTTCACAGCAGAGGTCTGACGGATTCGACGGGCGTTCGTTACGTTGTCGAACGATAAACTGTATGAGATAGCGCGGTCGTTATCGCGGTCGGGCTTCCAATGGACGTACGGGGACGACGCGGACGTCGATTGGGGAAGAAAGTAGTCAGAACGCACGGATCTACGAACCAAGTCCACACTAATGGTTACGCTCAAGACGGTCGATCGACTCGTAGGCCTCCTCGTCGTCGGACTTCTGCTGTACGGAAGTTACGGTTGGTGGCGAGCGACGCAGCGAGCACGCGCGACCGACGGGATGATGGGTCAGATGATGAGTACGATGCCGGGGACGGATCCGATCTGGTACCTCTTCGGAACGCTCGTTGCCGTGGGTGTCGTTCTCGGGGTCTACGTCGGTAGTCGCGAACAACTTGCTAATATGTTCGCGACGTCGACTTCGGCCGGTGCCTCCGAAGACGACCGCGACAAAGAGGACGCGTCTCCGAGTGACCGCTCCCCCGAGCGTCCGTCGGCGGAGTCGGTAGGTGAGTCTTCGATGGACAGTTCGCTCTCGGAGCGAAACTCGGTACTGAGCGTTCTCCCGGAGGACGAACGACGGGTCGTCGAACCGATTCTGGAGTCGCCCGGGCTAACGCAGGTCGAACTGCGTGGTCGGTCCGACTTCTCGAAGGCGAAGGTGAGTCAGACCGTCAGCGAACTCGAAGATAGAGGCCTGATCTATCGGGAAAAGCAGGGACGGACGTATCGGGTGTATCCCGGAGAACTCTTGAAGGAGTACCAATCGTGAGGGACGCCGGTAACCGTCCTGCGTGGGCTATCAGAAGAGGCTACTCCGAGTCGCGGAGGTCTCTCGGTACCGAAAACGGCTCCGACGAACGATTCTATCCGAGAGAAACGATTAGAATAGCCTATGAACGCTCTGGCCGCTTCTCCTCGGATCGTTCGCGCCCACAGGGATAAATCTGGAGCGTGCCTATGAGCAGATAGAGGTACAAGACAGATGCGAAGCTCAACACTCGCTGTACTCGCTGCCCTCGCGATCCTTCTGCTTACCGTCGGTGGCGTCACCGCCCACGGAGGCAACGGTACCGCCTCCGACCACGACAGTAGCGGAGCGAACGCCTCGGCGGCAGACTGGGCCACGTGGATGGAACGACATATGACCGAGCACATGGGCGCGGACGCAACCGCGCGAATGCAAGAGCGAACGGGAACGAGTTACGAGGAGATGGGCGAACACCTGGCGGGCCACCGGAACGGATCGATGATGGGCGGCATGATGAACGGCAGTACGACGGGTATGGGGTGTCACTAAGAGCCTCTGATCGACCCTTCGACTCCCACGGTCTGAATACCCAATAACGGAATGAGCCTGATACTCTAAAACGTATCACACCGCTGAGGGTATGTACGTGCAACCCTCACTACGAGTAATTAAATGAGAACTGGACAACCACACTCGAACCGACGAACGATCCTCCGACTAGCGAGTGGGATTGGAATGCTGAGTGTCGCTGGCTGCCTCGGTGCCGCCACCAACGGTTCCGATCCTCACGAGAGTGGTCCGACGTCAGACCACGAGCATACCCACGACCATACGCACGCGGAGGATACTCATCTCGGGGGGCCGGTCGCTCACGCGGACGTCGCGATGCAATCCACCGACGCTGGACATCACTTCAGCCCGCACATCGTCTGGATAGAACCGGCCGGAACCGTCACGTGGGCGAACGAGAGCGGCGCCCACACGACGACAGCCTACCACCCCGACGTCGAGAAACCGCTACGGATTCCAGAGAGTGCACCACCGTGGGACAGCGGTATGTTCAGCGAACCCGGCAAGACGTTCGAGCGCTCTTTCGAGGACGAAGGCGTCTATGACTACTTCTGCACCCCGCACGAATACCGAGCGATGGTCGGTAGGGTTATCGTCGGCGAGCCGAGCGTGGATACGCAGCCAGCGCTCGCACCACCACAGGACGGTCTCCCCGAGGAAGCGCAGACGTTGCTCTCTCGACTCAACGCGCGAACGAAGGACGCCCTGAAGCAACCCGATGAATAGCGCCCGACTGCACCAGTACCACAGTAGATGAACCAGAAGACACCCGGACAATCGGACGATAGCGGCTCCCCAGAGACCGCTAGATTCAGTAGACGAACGTTCCTCAGCGCGGCCGGTGTCACGGGTATCGGTGCCCTCGCCGGTTGTTTAGGAGGGAGTGACTCCACGGCCAACTTCGGAACGGGGGACGATGCCAAGCGACTTCGCGAGGCCGCTGCGTCGTATCTCGATACTGCGACGCTGTACAAGGCCCCGAACTGTTCGTGCTGCCGCGAGTACACCGAGTACCTCGAAACGGCGACTGACGTCAGCGTCGAAGTCGTCGAAGTCTCCGACCTCGCGAAGACGAAGGAGAAGTACAACGTCCCGCGAGACGTCGAAAGCTGCCATACGATGGACATCGGGGACTACTACGTCGAAGGTCACGTTCCGCTGGAAGCTATTGGCAAGCTCGCGGAGGAGAAGCCCGACATCGCCGGAATCGCACTTCCGGGAATGCCACGTGGCTCGCCCGGAATGCCGGGTGAGAAAGCCGAGGAGTTCGTCATCTCTGCCGCCTCTGAAGACGGCACCTACCGCGAATTCGTGCGGATCTAACCGGTACGAAGTCTAGGTGGACAATCCCGATACTAGACGCGAAGGAGGGGAGTACGGAGTGTGCTCCCCTCTGCGGTTCGATGGCCGTTGCATTCGGAGCACTCGGAATCAGCAGCCTCGCGACGGCAATCGGACTGTTCACAGGGCTGAAGAACAACCGTGATGGAGAATCCCCGACCCGACGGGAGTCACGTGAGCGCCTGCGAACGTGACTACGTCGGGGGAGTGAGGCCGAAGGCCGAACGGACCCGACGGGATTTGAACCTCGGTCGCTCGCTTCGCTCGCTCCCTGTTTCAAATCCCGCGGCTGTCGCTACTTCGCTCCTCACGTTCGTCGCAGAAGTAGCGGACCCGACGGGCATTCGCCATGCACTCTGACAAGCCTGAATTAATCGCCACGCCATCTGGCGATTAGCGACTCACACCCGAGCCGTCTCCGTCTCACGTGATTCGACCACGAAGAGACATGACCCTCGAACCACTCGAACCAGAAGAAGCAGTCGAACTGTACCTCCAAGACAGAAAAAGCGAACTCGCGAAGTCCACCCAATACGCACACTCCTCTCGCTTGGGGCACTTCGTCCGTTGGTGCAACGAACAAGGAATCGACAATCTGAACGAGCTAACTGGACGGAAGTTACACCGATACCGGCTCTGGCGACGAGCAGATGGGAACCTCGCACCGCCGACGGAGAAATCACAGATGGACACGCTTCGCGTGTTCATCCGATGGTGCGGAACTATCGACGCAGTCCCTACTGATCTCTGGTCGAAGGTCGTCTCACCGAGTCTCTCCGAAGGTGAGAACTCTCGGGACGTGATGGTAGATTCAGAGGTCGCAAAGGGTATTCTCGAATATCTCTCCACGTACGAATACGCATCCGAACGCCACGTTACATTCCATCTGATGTGGCATGCACTACTTCGGAGAGGGGCTGTTCGCGCTTTGGACTTGGAGGATTACGACTCTGAAGAGATGTCCCTCGACGTTCGACATCGCCCAGAAACAGAAACGCCGATTAAGAATAAACACAACGGAGAGAGGTTCATAGCGCTCTCTTCAGAGACGTGTACAGTACTCGATGCATGGATAGAAGATCGACGTCCTGACTCGGTTGATGAATATGGTCGAAACCCCATGCTTTCCACTTCACAGGGGAGAGCACATCTAACGACGATACAAAGTTACATCTATTCGATTACTCGGCCCTGTACGTATGACAAGGACTGTCCCCATGACCGAGAGATCTCTGAATGCAAAGCCGCTGCGATGAGGAGTTCTGCATCAACATGTCCGTCATCACTCTCACCACACGCTGTTCGTCGTGGTGCAATCACCCATTGGCTAAATTCGGATGTTCCTGAGCAGGTAGTGAGTGCAAGAGCAAACGTATCACCGGCAGTCTTGGACGAGCACTATGACCGACGAACAGAACGAGAGAAGATGGAACAACGGCGGAGGTATCTTGATAATGTCTGATCCATTGACTGGGAATCACCCCATAGAAGGAGTTCTCAAAGACTCCGATATCGTCGCTACCCCTTGAACCGCTTATCTATTAATCAGTTACCTCAATGCAGCCTCGACCTTCTTCGCTTCTTTTATTATTTTCTCGGTATTCTCTATCCACTCTTGCTCTGAATCATCTGGGAAATACTCACGGTGCAGATGTCTGCCAATTTCCTCCGCAGTATAATTTGGATTCGCCCAGTCAGTCAATCGATCAATCTCGAATACGGTTTTAATACCTTCGTTGTTCTCAATGAGTACTTCCTTCTGATCCGAAGGGAGGTTCGGTAGAAAGAGATTCAGCGGGAGTACGCTCAGCAGTTCATCTGTGGAGAGATGGGACTCAATGAGTTTTTCTCGGAGATTTAGTGTTGCTGCTACCTCACCTGTAGTCAGTAAGCCCCGGGATTCAATTCCTCTGAGGATGTTTCCTGAGGGTTCCGACTTCTCGTACCGCTGTTTGAAGATTGAACCACCCTCAAATTTCGCTCTGTGAATAGAAAGGACACCGTCTGCCTGATGTTTCTCAAATGGCTCCTTGACAAAATTATCATAGAACTCCTCTGTTTCCCAATTCTCATCGCAAACGCACAGAGTAAGGCTGGTCATCCCGGCGTTCAACATCATAGATCCAGTATACACGCTCTCACCTTCAGCGAGAACAGCCTGCTTGATGTCATCTATAATCTCAGTATCATTCTGAATTTCGTTGATGAGGATGAAGTAGTGAGTTTTGTCTGTTAGAACATAGTTCAGTTCCTCTTCAAGTTCAATAAGCGCCTGCTGTATTCCAAACTGGCTCAACTTCCCTGCATCATACAGTTGGGCTAGTGTGTTTCGGTATTCCGCTTCTTCCTTGCGTTCTGAAGTCAAAAGAGAGATGATTTGCTCCTTATGTAGATACTCGTGGATGAACCTTGTCTCGAAACAGGTAGTATCCATGAATTCCTCATTGTGAGGTTCAATATCGTACGGTTCAGGCTCACCACAGAGCAGTTGGTATGCTCCCCATGCGAGGCGGACATCATCTTCTGTTGGACGGACAAGACTGAACCGTTGGAGACTTGACTGAAGTTTTTGAGTTAATGAGGTTCGTTCGTGGTTCTCAAGAGAGAAATCGGATTCTTCTTCGAGGTATATGTAGAGAAGCGCGAGGTAGATATCTTCTTCAGTTTCTTCCTCTAGTTGGATAACAGACTCTGCATAATTTATCAGATTCTCAGACCCGAGTTCCTCCAACTCCAAGAAGTCCTGTTCAAATTTCGCCTCAAAGGATCGGAGACTCTGATTGAATTCCTTAGTTCGTTCTCTGAGTTGGTCTCGATTTTTAGCAGACTGCCACCGATCTATGAGATCCCTATATTTAGGGAGTATATTCACAAGAACTACTAAGACAGCCAGTAATGCCGGTGAGAGAATAGACAAGTAAGTCAAGGACGCCAATATTGGAACTAATACTATGTCCAGAATCAGGTAGACATAGTTGTGTTTTAGAAACGTGACGAGTCCCATATTACTGGGTAGGTGGTATACGTGAATAATCAAGTAACTTATCATACTAGTCTACCAACTTGATGGATATCTAAGCGCTCTCTTTCTCGTGTACGATGGAAAATCATCTGGATAGATTCTCTTCGAACAAATAGTATATATCGTGATGTGAGCGTGAAAGAGAAATCAAGGAGGATCCACAGAAGGAAACTTCAGAAGTTGACTGCGTCTTTTCTGAGAGTAGTGTTTCGGAAAAATCTCCTACCAGTAATGTCGAGGAGATTAGATAGTTTGTGGAACCTACGGTTTTTATGAATCTGTTCTTAACTAACAGTTGCATTCGCTTGCTAAGGCGACGACGCAAGCGGATCAAAGTCCGACTGGCCTGCCCACCCTTCCAAAGTTGACAGGCCTTTCGGACTAACACGCCCCAAGGTGGAAGCGCACTCGGAGATCCACAGCAGTGTGGACTCTCCAGATGTGGCTTACCGCTCATACTGTATAATTATGGGCGGGTCAAAGGCCGCTTCTGCGTTGGGTGAACATCACTAGCCGAATCTGTCGCAGCCTCATGAAAGATACATCTAAACTCAACGCTCGCAGCAGGGTCGTAGTGGTCGCAGATCAGGAGGTAGCTCAGGAGGTTCTCGATGAGTAGCCAACAAACCCAACCGGAGATCACTCAGGAACAACTCCTACGGGCAATCCAAAGAGAGAATATATCAGAGGACCTCCAATCGATCTCGCCTGAAGAGGCCATTGAGTTCTACTTCGACGATCGGTCCCGAGACCTCGCACCGAATACAAAGAGAGTTCACCGATCGGCCCTCCGCTTCTTCAAACGATGGTGCTCCGAACAGGGTATTGAGAATCTCAATGACCTCACAAGCCGTGACTTAAGCAAGTATCGTAGCTGGAGACGAGACGAAGCTACGACAAAAGTTGATTCACTAAGTAAGTCCTCTGAAGAGTCTCAAATGAACATAATCCGCTCATTCATTCAGGTATGTGAGCGGATTGATGCAGTTGAGAGTGGGCTTCACAAAGACGTCCCTTTCCCAGACATGGACGAGGGTGATGATGTCTGCCTTGATGAAGTGAGTTACGAGCGCGTCTCAGAGATATTAGGATACCTTCGGGAGCACGAGTACGCCAAGCGCGGGCATGTTGTATGGGAGGTCATGGCTGAGACTGGTCTGCGAACTGGGGCTATACACTCTTTGGATATCTGTGATTACAAAACCGGTAAAGAACAGGACTACCTTCGTCTCCGCCATCGACCAGAGAGCGGAACATCTCTGAAGAATGGCGCAAAGAGCGAGCGATATGTTGCCATCAGCGATCAGGTACGTACTGTAATTGATGACTACCTGTTGGAAAACTACCCAGACGCAGAGGAGAAGTACAAGGATGAGTACGGTCGAGAACCTCTATTAAGTGCTGGACAGGGTCGGATCTGCCGGTCCACGCTCAGAAAATACGTCTATATGTGGACGCGCCCTTGTGAGATCGGAAAGGAATGTCCTCATAATAGAGATAAACGCAATTGCGAAGCGACTGACAACGATGCTGCATCAAAGTGCGGGTCCAGTAAGGCACCCCATACGGTTCGAACAGGGTACATTACTCACCTACTGGGTTCAGGCGTTAACGCCTCGTGCGTTAGCAGTAGGTGTGATGTTACTGAGGATGTGATGGGAACCCATTACGATACTCGAGACGAATACGACAAGATGGTTACTCGCCAACAAGCGCTAAAAAGTACTGAACCAGATGACAATGGTTCTAATCCCTAAACAGTAGGTGTAAGCGCGCTCTATCGGCTAGTTGACCAAAGGCTCGCAACCGTCAATCAACGTTCCACGAGAAGTAGGCGCTAAGTTTTCTGCCTAGTTGAGCATCAATATGTACATATCATTGATAAGATAGCCAGACTACAAGATGGATTACTAGTAATATTACGAGTAATCTACTGAGACAGATGATGAGTAAACCGAGGAGACTACACGGAAGTTGATGAGGTAATTCCTCGGTAGAACGGTTGAAAGAGTATAATTCGGATATCAACATCTCAACTGAGGTCTGTGATGCGACCAATATATCGTTAGTAAAACCTGTCATACCAACCATTTATATCAATGAATGTACTTGTATGATAAGATGGCAAAACTCCATACTGAGATACCGGATAGGCTGAAGAAAGAATTAGAAATGATGAGTGAGATCCACAATGTCCCTCAACGACTCATCGTAGTTACTGCTCTCCGTGAGAAAATTGAAAAAGATAGCCCAAAGGCCGTTGAGTCGCTAACTAGCGACACATAACTTCCATTGGTCTGTCTTAAACAAGGCCCTCGTATTCTAGAGTAGCCTTGGGTGGGAGGGAAGTCGTGGGCAGGTATGTGACGTATAAGAAGTAACGCCCGACCACTATTCTGTACCTCCTCTGCGCGACCCAAGCTAGCGTGATTCCTCATTATTCTGGAGCAATCAAGTTCGAGTTCCCGTCTCGATATGGTACCCCTCGTTTAGTCTGTTAGAGTAGGTCCCCCTCAGATCGCAGTTCGGGGGGCTGGTTAGTTCACCCCGTAGGGGTGAACATAGCCCCGTTGTCTGTACCATCCTTTTTTAAATACTGATTCGGGGTTGCAAGATCCCTGTTGCAAGAATTCCGTTACGATTTTAGTTACGATCTCGTCGTAAGGAGTGGGAATCATCGGTTTTGTAGAGTGGTGTTGGACCACCGTTTCCGGTAAGGGGTGAGAGCGGCTGAGATATAACTCCGTACGAGGGGTGGGTACGTATCTACGTTCGCCCGCGTTGTTCGCTGAACGTACACCCTATATCCAAAGTGTATAATCTTCGTTCTCCGCCGTTCTGAGTGCCCTACACCGGTTTCGTGTTTTCACTTTGGATACGGTAGTAGTTCCGGAACCGCCGGTTTTGGTGAGGGATGAGGGTGAGATGTAACTCCATACGAGGGGTGGTTGTTCACTTCCACTCGTCCTCGACCACCGTGAGACACCCCACATCCAAAGTGTATAATCTCTATTTTCTAGTGTTCTGGGCCTCCTACTTCGATTCCGCGTTTTCATGTTGGGTTCGGCAAGGAGTGTTTCGGAACGAACGTGCGGACGCCGATGAGTCGGTCGCTGAGTCTGTCATACGTCCACACATTCCGTCTCTGAGGTTCGCCCCTTCGATGGGTCGTAGTACATATTTCTCACTTCGACCGCTGAGAGCGCGTTCCACGGCCTCTGCTGAGGGGTAGGCGACGCCGTCGACGATGTACTCGTTTCAAATGTCTCCGTTTTCGTTCCGGTGGACCCGAGCGACAACTCGAGGACGCTCACTCATCGTCGATGCCCTCCCATGTGCAATGCCCGTAGCATTTTCGCCACGGTCCAGAGACGAGGGTGCGTTCCTTCACCTGCTACGTAGCATCGTCTGAAATCGTTGCAGACCGGCAGTCAGGAACGGGTTCGTCGGCGTCGAGGTCGGGGTTGTGGATTCGCTTCTGCCCGCCGCCTTTCTTCTCAACAACTGGTTCGTTGTATCCCTGCGCCCACTCCCGGAGATCGTCTGCTTCGTTCCGAACGACTGCTTCACCATCGCAAGGCGCAGGTTTACTCATCGTTGGATTCCTCCATGTGACTCTTCCGTGGCACATCCCGGAGGTCCTCGATTTGGATGTCGAGACCGTCGGCGAGAACGCCGAAGGGGACGTGACCGAGGCTGTCTTCCCATGGCTCGGTCCCTTTAACCGTACGAGCGAGATCCTCCTCAACGATTTGTTGTAACCTGCTGACCGCTGCGCGGAGTTCGTTCAGGTGTTCAACATCGACGAGGAAGACGAATAATGGAAGACCCGTTTTCACAACCTCGCTGGCGACCGATTCCGGGGCGAGAAAGTCATCCGCGAAGAGCTAACGAAGGCTGGCACCAGCGACGATTCATGACCCCAGACCGGGTGATTCGTGTCTCTGAACCCTATCGAATAGCCAGTAGACACCAGCAACAAACATGAATAGGACACTAAACAGCGAAGAGAGAAAGCCCAGAAGCACGATTCCGTCCATCACTTCGTATGGGATCTCCACACTAAGTGCTGTTGAGGTCAAAAATACCGTGATAAGAAAACTCCCTCCTACCCCAATGAACAAAGCAATGACTGCAAGTTGGACGTGAGTCTGGCTGATAAACTCAGAAACCGTAGTTTCGTCACTCTTCTTGGGTCCAACCTCAACGTCAGGAGGGACGGGCCACTTTGAAACCTGATTGGTGACCCAGTACACCCTTCCATTCGCCCCTTGACAGCTACTAACTACATCTATCTCTTCAAGGAGATCAAGGCGGTCCTTGACTCCCTGTCGACTCATCCCCAGTTTGTTCATCAAGTATTTCACGCTAACAAACGGCCGGGGGGCCGTCTGAATAGCGTCCACGATGTGGTGATCCTGTGTTTCCCGTCGCTCGTTGACATCGATTTTCTCATCTATCCACTCTGGAACATCGGGCAATCCATCACTCATCCTCTGAGTTGGCACCCCTCAACTCTCCCCGAACCGTCATGGAATCGGCGTGTTGGGACATATCAACTCCCAATTCAAGTCATCACACTAAGTAGTCACGGTGAGTGAATTTCTGTGTATGTCGAAGATAAGACGGCTCACCAAGGGCCAGCCAAGGCGTGGAGGAGACGACGGCCGACACCCTGTCATCACCCTTCTAGCGATCGCGACGGTAATTGGGTTACTCCCTGCGATAGTCATCGGGATAGGTCCCGCAGTAATCTCCACGGGGGCACTCGCGGCAATCTGGCTGTTGTTCCGTCGACTCGGAGGTGAATGGCTGTGAGCGGTGAAGACATAGTAGAGTTGGGCATCGCGGGTGTCGTACTGATACTACTGGGGTCAGCCCTCGCTCCGATACTCCCGTTCAATTTCGCGGCCATTGGATGGCTGATGATTGCGTTAGCAGTATTCTTGGCGCTCGCTATGGTTGTTGTCGGGGCCGCTCAGGTCCTTGACGCCATATCTGGGTGACTGGAAAAGGCCGTCAAACCGGTTTTCTTGTCTTCGTTGAGGGACCGAACAACGTGTACCGTTATCTATGACGAACGTGCGCTTCTGACTGAATAATGGGGAATCCATTCCACGACCTCGCTGACGACCGATTCCGGGCTGAGAAAGTAATCGTCCGGAAGGGACAGAGTTCTACTATGGATGGCTACGACTCTGGCACTACCACCGACCGGCTGTCCTGCTCGACGGCGCGGTGAAAATCGGGGACGAAGAAGGCGACGACGAGTATATCGGGTCAACCTACATCGACAGACCCGAAATCGTCCACAGCGAACAGACCGAGCCGCCGATTGAAGAAGTGCCTCCGAGTGCGATCCAACCCTCCCCGTACACTCAGCGTACGTTCGACGACCCCGACTTCCTCCAATACGTCCGGCAGGTCCGGTCACAGGGGCACCTCGGGTCGTTCCCTGTTGTTCGACCCATCGAAGATGGGTATGAGGTCGTGAGCGGTCATAAACGGAGCGAGGCCGCGAAGCAAGCCGGACTACAGTCTATTCCGGTGTTCGTGACAGAGATGAGTGACTGGGAAGCCGCCGTCTGGTTCGTCGACGAGCATATCCCCATCACGGAGGACGAAATGCACGACGGATTCAAGGCCCAGCACCGGGGCTGGTATCGGGAAGAAGCGGTCGAGGGCGCGTTAGACGAACTCGTTGACCGATGGGGAGAAGAGAAAGCCCGTGAACACCCCGTTGTTCGGCGCTGGCTCGATGGTGAGGTCATTTCGGATGACGAAGAGGAGGAGGAGAATGAGGACGACGCTCCGAACAGCGATGAGGCAGAAGTCGTTCCGGACAACGAAGACGATGAGAACGAGGATGGCACTCCGGACAACGACGATACAGAACTCGCTCAGGAAGAAGACGCCGTGGAAGCCTGACTAACCCATCCGGTAGAGCGTCGCAACTTCTCTGTCTTTGAGACTTGTTGCACCGTTCAGTTGGTCCCGTTCTTCTGGTTCCAGTACGAGGTATTCCTCGCCTCTCTCAACACGGTTCCCCAACCCTACAACCAGATCTTCGCCGCTCTTGTACGCTTTCCGCTGGTCTGCGGCAGCGAGGATGGCGAACGCTGTATCCATCGGGAGTTCCTGAAGAGACATCCGCTTCCTTATCCCAGTTAGAAAACCCAATCATCTAGATTGATATGAATCGCTTCTGGAACGGACGAACAAGAGCAGAAGGTAAACAACTATACTGCCGCGACACGGAAAAACTGTGTATGAGCGAGGCCCATACTTCGGACGGGGAGGACCATGTCATCCTTACCTATGAGGATGGCATCTACGTCGCTGAGGACCCCGAAACCGGCGTCGCCAGTCAAGGGTCAACCCGGCCTGAAGCCCTAACTAACCTCGCCGAAGCAATCGAACTCCATCTTTCTCCTATTCCGGACGACGTCGAGGACGACCTAGAACCGTCCTCGGCACCGTGGCTGTAGTCCGAGTCTTGTAGCCTCGAAGTAGTGCCCCTAGAGACCCGTAGCCCCCTTCACGTGCGCACGGGAACACTCTATGACACCGAGAAACCGGGGGGATTTTTAAGTTGCCGACCGCCTGTGAATCTGTGACTCGCCGCACGTTCTCGGGCCGGGAGGCCGTCAAAGCCCTCCGGAAACACGACTTCAAGATAGCCAACCGGGGCGGGAGCCATGTCACCCTCGTCTACAGACATCCCGAGACCGACGAGTACCGCCGAGTGACCGTCGTGATGCACGACGAAATAGCGACAGGAACACTTCAGAAAATCGCGAAGCAGGCCGGAGCCGATGACTTCCAGAAGTTCTGCGAGTGGATCGGCGATACTCTATGACGCCGATATTCAGGGACTCGACTGATCAGCACATAGGTCTCACGACTGACTAAGAAAGAATGCAGGATTTCATTGTGGACGATCAGCCACGGTCACGGTCTATCGGATTTGATGCTACAGACAGGCAGAATGTGGTCGTGACCGTTGGCGTTCTTCTGAACCGAACACAGGAAGCGTCACTTCTTGATGACTTATATCGGACAATCTCTGATGACGGCTATCTACCATTCCGGACAAAGAGCCGCGACCTCTCTCTTCCATCACAGAAGGTAGTAGATATTCTCCGTCGATGTAATGGGAAAGTCGGCATCTGTGTCCACACCGACGATGTCAAACTCCCGTTTGCTGAGGCAGTCCATTCTGCGATGATCCTTAACAATCTGGGCGTTACTACGGACGATACTATCGCCATTGTTGATGGAGACGAATCTCGA
This sequence comes from Halopelagius longus, assembly GCF_900100875.1. Taxonomy (NCBI): domain Archaea; kingdom Methanobacteriati; phylum Methanobacteriota; class Halobacteria; order Halobacteriales; family Haloferacaceae; genus Halopelagius; species Halopelagius longus. The sequence goes on from NZ_FNKQ01000001.1 coordinate 50,697, forward strand.
GCCGAGAAATTATATCAGGGGGCCTCAGCGATCGATATTGTTCCACCTTCGATAGTGAACTGTGTCCGATCAGAACTCTATTATCCACATCTCCTTCTGGCCGACCTTGTAGCGGGTATCATAGCAGACGCCGTCTCGGAGGATTCTGCCGTTCTTTCTTCTATCTCACCGGAGGGGCCAGTAGAGGCAATAATAAATACAACTCAAGACTCTCAGCAAGGGTTCTGGGGACGTGGTTATTCTGCTGTCGCACGCGGGGAAGGAGAAGTACAACGGGCAACATACGAACAACGGTATGCTAGCTCACTCCGCGAGCGTGTGACATGCTGGTTCAACGGGAGTTTTGGGCAAACTCATGCACCTCCACCAGAGAGCGACGGAGTTCAACCGGTAGTGGGAAGACTCAACGCAATAGGCTGTAGCGATGTCGCTATGTGGTTAGATAGTCAGTAGGAAAAGGCACAGATTCCCGCCTCCACCCCCGTTTCCACGTGGGACCTATCCGAGGACGCGCATTGAGTTTCTAAACGATCACGTCCCCGTTCGGACCACGTCTTACCGGGTGTGGCAGGAGTGGTGCGACGGGCTTCAAACGCCGGTGCCTGCGGCGCTCCATCTAGTAAGTGGGAGACACCCGTATTAGAAGTTGTCCTTTATTTTGCGAGGAGAGAGGATGATTCTACAGAGAGAAACCACCTCTTCCAGAACGAATCAAGTGACTACAGAGATCAAGTTGTAGCCGAGTTCTTGAATCTTGAGCCGATTCCGTTGCACGCTCAGACGAGGCAACAGAAACTCCTAGTAGAAATTGATCGAACACGTCGAGCTAATCGAATGTCGATGTGGGGAGGAGGGAAGCAACGCCCCAGAATGAGATGTTTGGAGTCTGATTTAGAATCCCTCAGTTAGCAGTAATGAAGAGGGGGATTAACCGTGCAGAGTCGGCTTAGTTGGATGTACTTCTATCCGTCTGTATGGATGGACATCTATGCAGCCAGATGTACAGACATCCGTATGTAAATATGGTTGTACAGCCGGTTGTCTGTAAATACAGACTACAAGAAATATTACTAGTAAGCCAACAAGTAAACTGTAGAGGTTACTCGTCAGTAAACCGGCTGACCCCCGGATATATCACCTCACTCATAGTTTTTGAAACTCTATAGCCACTAGTGGATAGCCCATTAGAGAGATGACTCCGTTGGTGCTCGTTCCGGTACGTGATAGCAGCAGAGGAGGAACACGACTATAGACCGTAGTGGCTCTGTTTAGAGCCTTAGTTAGTAATAGAGAGCGCGTGCTAAATACGGTGGATGTGTCGAGCCGACTACGGAAATTGACTGTTGTGGGAGGTATCAGGAAGGCCAAGATATCCGACCCTGCACAGGAGCGCGTTCCGGATGCGTTAGTCGCAACTAGAGAGATCAAGGCTCGTCGAGGAAGGCGTCATGGATTTCTTCGACTGTCATATCTCTGTGACCGTCTACGCCTTTTGGGAGTAAGGCCACTAAATCATACTCGCCCTCATATAGATCTATTAACGTACGCTCTCCTCTCTGAGCCGTTCTTCTGTATTCTGGAACGGATCTTTGAATTAGGAGATTCGTACATTTCTGTTGGTACGTTTCGATGGTACAGTAATTAAGCAACAGAAGTTAGACTAAGACGTTATACTCAATATTCAGCCTAATCTAAACAAGTTCTTGGTTAGTTTACGATACGTATTTGCTTATTTAGTTTGACTGTCTATACGAGTTAATTTTAATACCAGAATGGCACTCGCTCCGAGTATGTTGACCTACTCAACATATACTGAAGCAGGCGGAGTTGGGAAGACCACCCTTGCTGCCAACCTCGCACGTGCACACCACGACCACAACCGGAACGTGCTTGTCATAGATTTAGACCCTCAAGATGGAGATCTCACGTACCTACTCAACGTCGACGACGAACGAAAATCAGACAATGTCGATACACTCACCCACCACTTAGCCGGGATCGGCCAAGGCCCAGTCGAGCATCTCATTCAGACTACCGAAGAGGACATTGACATCATTCCTGCCCATAACTCTCTCGCAAACCTTGGAGACTGGTTCGCCCAAGCCGAGGAGCGGTTCGACGACTTCAACCGGCATACGCGATTACTCACCATCCTCCGGAACGCAGGAATCCAACAGAGATACGATACACTCATCATTGATCCGCCCGCCACGGAGGGGCCCCAACTGTATAATGCCCTTGCAGCGTCGCAAAACCTCGTTATCCCCATAGAACTCTCTGGCAAGGGGAAGCAGTCAATCGAGGGCCTCTCCTCTCTTGTTCGAGCGCTCGAACAAGAGATTAACACTACAATCGGTGTTTTAGCCGTCGTTCCGGACGGAATCAAACACACGACCGACCAATCCCACTACCGCAAGGAAATCGAATCTCTTGGCTTCGACGTCCCCGTCGTCATCGGTGAACGGGCATCACTCTTCGAAGGATGCTGGCGGCGACAATGCACGGCGTTCCGGTTCGTCGAAGAACATCGACATCGGAAACGCGGGTATGAGGAAGAGACGCTCGAAAAAATTCACGAGTTGGCTGAGTTCCTAGAGGCAACAGAAGAGGGAGGTGTCTAAGATGAAAAAAGGCTCCTCAGCAGATCCATTCAAAGAGACAGAGCAGGGAGGCACAGACCAAGCCACCGAGACAAATGAAGTCCAATTCGATCAGTCCCAAACCGATACAGAGAGACGGTATCCCTATCTGCTCCGCAGAAAGACAGCCAAGGATGAGCGAACAATGGTCCAATTCTTCCTGCAGGAAGAGACTACACGAAGGGGATCTCAAAGCAAGGTCGAAGTAGAGCAAGTCCTTAACGAAGAAATCCTCTTAACTGACTTCCGCGAAGCGGCATTTAGAGCAGGGCTTTTGCACCCAGAGTCAATAATAGAAATCCTCCAGACATGGGGATATGACCTCTGAGAAGGACGATTAGATAGAGAAAGGTTAGCATCGATCGACCGAGTTCAGAATTTGAGCCAGAGCCGTTTCCTCGAACAAAAAGAATAGCTCAACGGAGAATTATGGCGACTTTGTCCTCAGTTCAGAAACCGAGTGGGAATCAGACAATGGAGAAGGTGAGAATGATATTGACTTTGGAGGATTCTACTAACCTGATGTATCTATCTGGCGAGACCTGAGCAATCACTCTCCCGTTGGTGAATGGCGTCTTCAAGGAGCATCAGTCGGTATCTGAGGTCAATTTTGTCTGAACTCTTTCTGTGTGGGAGTGTATCCTCGAGGGTCTCCCTGAATCGTCGAAGGTTATCAAGGCTGTGTGTCCATCGGACCTGTTCGACATTCCGAAACCGCTTAAACTCTTCATTTAGATACCAGCGGGCTTCGTCCGTGTCGCTGGTCCGGTGGAGGATATAGAGGTTCTGGAGGGTTTCGAGAATTGCTTCGGTGGTGGATTTATCGGTGCGTGCTTTGTGTCTGATTTCGGCTTCTGTTGCTGGACTAGTGAGGGTAAGTGCAACAGTTGTGACACGCTCAATAGGGGGAGTCTCGTTGGACCAATCGTCATTTCCTGCTTCCATGTTTTCCGTGAACGCGTGGACGTGTGATGAATCAATCCCAAGTCCGGTGAAAGTAGTCCTCAGGACTTCTCAACACGGTATTCTATATCCACCGTTTTCTGCATCTCTCCCAATCCCGTGTTTTGGACGGTACAAGTGAACTGAGGCGGTAGTTTTTGCACGAAATGCGAGAAATGGCACATATGTGCCTTTAGTACGGATTCTGGGTGAAAGTGAAATAGTGTAACTCCGGAAGTACGTGGGGAGGAAAATCACTCTACTTTCGCAGAGGGTTACTCAAGGACAGCACTCTCAATACTTCTTATACCCTCACGGATCACGGCTCTACTCCCTGTCGACACCTGTCTCTGAGATATTCTTTCTCGACGCTGTTTCTACGAGTAGGGGGATAAGACACTACCTCACGGAGAACATCACTTCTCAATTCACTCGTTACTCAACCCGATATAGCCGCACAGACCCCTGTACAGAGGTCATCGCTAACTCTGTTACTACTCTCGAAACCAGTCTCTGGAATATTTATTCTCGACCCCCAAGTTCCCCAAAGTGGTCGAGAATAGACATGGAGACATCTTCGCGTGCTTCTTCGCTCTTACAGATTTAAGGACCAGATGATGGAAATCACCTCGCAACTCAGCAGATTAGATCTTAGTCGCCGTCCGGTTACAACCTCGGTGCAGCGAAGTGACTGGATCTTAATTCAACGGAAGCGTAGTAACTTCAACCGAGAAAGGTTTAAACAAAACACCCTATTAGTATCGAGTGAGCGGCCGCTTATAGCGAACGAAGTACGATACTATGGACATAGTATCGTGCGAGTGAGCGTCTAAAAGCGCATTTTATCACTAATCCGGCATCTCTCGACCGGAACGCGCGGGAGATGGGATCTCTGTAGGAGTCCTCACCTACAGAATCTCTTCACTCAGTGGAGAGAAGCCCCGACTAAAGAGAATATATCCGGGGTGTGGTTACTGAGATTAATCAACTTCTCTTCGTGACTGAGACAGGTACTCTACCTCCGTTCTTTAGTGAGTAACTCCTTGATGACTCTGAGTAAGAGCTATCCTCACGGGGCAGGCAAAGTCCGTATGCTCGGTTCTGAATAGTTCTATAGACGATTCCTGTAAAGGCGATTTGTGTAATGATTGTGTGAAATCGGCGAGGGTACTTATATACGAGTTCAATACGGTCTGTTACGATGACCCGAATCAATGGTGACGTGACAGAAGAGCGGCGACTTGATGCGATAGATGTACTTGCGGAAGAAGAAGGCGCGAAGACCAAAGCGTTGCGACAATTGCTTGATGTAGCTGCTACGGTGCAGGAGGAAGACCTCGTCGAGTCCGGTGAAACGACGATTAGCACGCTACATACTCTGGTGGAAGAGACCGCTGAAGATAGACAGGAGACGACTTCGCTACCAGCCAGCGTATCCGGGTCAAGGGACTGGCGGAGTCTCGGATTAGAACATGACGTGGAGATGGATCCCGAAACCCTCGACTTAGGCGATAAAAGCGTAGTGAGTAAAACGCACTCAGATCGGCTCCCTGCGATAGTTGCTCTGATAAATCACACACACGGTCTCAGGGGCGAAATCATTCGAGAGAACCTAGTATCCCTGCTAAAACGGGAATTCGATGTGAGCGAGGAGACCGCAAGAAAAGACGTCCAGCGCCTAATTGATCGGGGAGTCCTATACCCGAAACTTGAGGCTGATGAGGAGATCTGGTCTAAGAGTCGTATCGACGAGATTCGGACAACAATGTCACCGCGAGAGTTCGTGGACCTCAAAGATCTCAACTACCCATATAACGAACCTGCGCGGAAAATATTCGACAATACTAGCAAGGCTTGGGAGTTGTTCACCGAATCGAAGTACAAATCCGACCTCATCCGCACTAAGGAGGCCCATAGAGACAGTATATACCAAACAATGCGGGCTGTATCACAACTCATTGGGACTCGCCCATACGTAGAACCGGCGGACGCAGAGTCGGCGTCACAGTTGAGATGCGAAGCATGGTACCTCGTTATGGAAACCGCCTTAGACAAATGGCGCTCACGAGGAGTAATCTCTCCCGAGGAATCGGCTGCTGCATACAGTCTTGTGAGGGTCGCTAGGGAAACGACCTCTGAGGCGGATGTTAAGGGTGTTATCGACCGATTGGATAACTTCCAGACGGTTTGGAGGGGATCCTCAACTGAATTGAATTACGATCTGTCCGTCGAGGAGGCGTGTCAAATCTTAGGAGTAGAGTCAGAAAATCTGTCAGAAGAGAAGGTGAAGAGCCAGTATCAGGAAGTGATACTGGAAACACACCCCGATTCAGCAGAGACTCCCGTCGATGAAGGAAGAACTACCGATGAGATGGATAGAGAGAGCGTTAATAGAGTTCAGGACGCTCGTGATGTACTACTGGACGCGATATCTGACTAATCGTAGTCTCCGCTCTGGAGTTAGTGTCCTTCCCCCGGTGCAGTAACTAAGCGGTTCACGTTCTAATTCGGGTGGGGATTCATATCCAATCCCTGCAAGAATAGACTATGGACAACATCAATAACCCGGCGCAACTTCCAGAAGGAATTCTAAGAGGGATTTCTGACGCAGTTAACGGAGACTTTGCGTCGAAGGAGGAGATTCGGTCTGCCTTTCTCCACTACACTACTGACAGTAGAACGAAGGAGAAGTAGAGAAAAGCAATAATAATCGTGCAGTAGACATGACCTTCCTAAGCTAAAGTGTGCAGATGCCTCATCTTTCAGTTGCTTGCGTAGGCTACTGCAAGAGGTCATTATGACCAACAGACATTAAGTAAGAGTCTCTCGTTCCAGATACTACCGAATGCCCTTTATCGCGGTTGACGACGACGGCCAACCACTTCTCCCTGTAAACGTCGACGATGACGAAACTGCGCTCTGCCCTCAATGCGATGAAGAAATGAAGGTGAGAGAGGGGGAGAGAATTGCTCGGCACTTCTACCATCCTCCAGAGTCGACGTGTGCAGGCGAGTCATCGATACATCTAGCGATGAAGTCGATTGCATTACAGAAACTCACCACAGAATATGATGACTCAACGGTGCGCGTTGAATTCCGTGCTGAGGACACACCCCGCCGAGCAGATGTATTTGTGGAGTTCTCTGAGCCACAACATCCACTTGGGGCCGGTATCGCGGTCGAAGTTCAATACCGGAACGACGCAAAAGACATCACAGAAACAACTGCAGATTACCTTACAGGAGGATACAGCGTCATTTGGCTGTTCGAAGAGAATTACGAGGGTGAACATCCAGACTACGATGACGTCGAACTCCCTCAAGCGATTCCTGCATGGCCATTCGGAGTGCCTCACGGACCCTCCTTAGACGAAACCGGAACGAAAGCAGACTATCTCAATATCACAGAGACGGACCTCGCACCCTATCTGAGTCTTGACTCTGCAGGTCAACTCTCAGTTACTGAGTTCGGCACTACACAGCCAGATAAATCAACCTCTCCCACAAACCCAAGTTGGTCTCTCAAACAGACCATACATCTCAATCTCTCACCCTCATCACCCGGTGTAAAAGAACTGTACCGTTCGTGGGTGTACGGCCTCATCAGGGAGAAAGAAAACGCTCGTCGAGAATCAGTTGAGAGTAGAAAGCAAGAGGTAGAGTCCGCTGGTCGATCGTGCTATCTTAGCAAGCGCTTTTGGAGAGGAGAAGGAGATACGTTTGAAATAGGTCTCGATGCCCACAGTCACCGACCTAGTCGGTTCTGGGTGAAGAAGTATAGTGGAGGGTTTCGACCCGAAATTGAAACCTACACTAAGAAACCAATTGGGGAACAACTGACAGAATTCGTTATTCAGGCGTGTTACGAGTTGGAGTCCGCTCAGAAACTTGCTCCCCAGAATGGAGAGCGCACAGCCGTCTGGACTGGGAGTATTGACAAAGTGTGGGTCGGTATTTATCGAACTCACTCAGATACCGTTCAGGCTTGCTTCGGCAGGGACACAAATTCGATAGTAGTCGATCTTGGTCCTGTTCATTTCGACAAACTCGTTGAACTGTGCGCTGAAATCCGGCTCTGGTACGGAAAATCCGCTTAGTAGATGCTGTGTAGGTGACAAGAGAGCACTTCTGCGGTCCGGAAACAGGTATATAAACAAGAACTGCAACCAACTACCAGAGGAATGGCTGACGTGCATCTAAATCTTGAAGATTGGGAGGGGGCACTCGGCCCTCAATCCGACGATGAACCGTTGTTCTACGAACTAACCACCGACGGAGAAGAGATCCGCCTAGTCGGCCCATCTCCCGGTCAAAAGTTCGAGCACAGCCGAGACGAATTCATCGATTTAGTGGCTGCTGGTGAGTGGATTGTAGCAGATGACGATTGGGAGAATCAGGTATACCTCACTCCGGACGGAGAACGTCCGTACTGAGTATAGACTGCCTGCTCGTTCCTACCGGAACGAACAGAGACTGTTCACACCAAATTGATATACCATTAGAATGAGTCCCTGCCATGACTCTCCAGCAGATTACTGCGGGCGATATTGCGAATTGGGACTCTCTCAACGACATTGCCACCTCTTTCGAGAAACGCGGGCTCAAACCGCGACCGAACCTCGGGGAAGACCACGAACTCGTTCTCCAACTCGCAGATGACGAGTTCGTTACCATCGTCGAGGCCGGACCCGGCGAGTCAGCGACCGACTTCAAGCCACAAAATCGCACGCGCCACACGAACTTCGTCGCCACCAACAACTACGAGGACTTCACCTTCATCACACGCGTTCGCAGTTGGGAAGGCCAACAACACGGTCGAATCAAGCACCAGAAACTCTCCTTCACCAAGAAGCAGTTCCAAAGCGAGAGCGGCGAGAAGAACACCATCCTGCAGAAACTGAACTCCATCGAGTACGGCTCGTCGGCGGCCATCTACGACACGCTATACGATACTCGGCAGGTCGTCAAGGAGTTCTACCAACAGTTCGAGACCTTACGCACCGACCTCGTGCAGGAGGTCTCCGGCATCCCCGACGACCGGGGTGATGCGAAGCAGCGGTATGTGCAGGTCATTCTCGACCGGATGATTTTCCTCTACTTCATTCAGGAAAAGCGCCTGCTCGACCGCAACCCCGACTATCTTCACGAGCAACCTGTAGAGGTCGTAAACGAGGGCGACGATCGCTACGAGGAGTTCTACGCGCCCCTATTCTTCGATTACCTCGCGGAGGATAAGCAGAACCCGGACTTCGGTAAACTTCCATACCTGAACGGTGGTCTGTTCGCGAAGAATCCCGTTGAGGAAGAGTTCAAGGATGCAAAACTGGGCGAGTCCGCTAAAGAGACGAACGAACTATTTGACGAGATTCTGGACTTCCTCTCTGATTGGAACTGGAACGTTGACGAACGACTCGACATCGTAGACCCGAAGAACCTCTCCCCGGCGGTCCTCGGGCACATTTTCGAGCAGACGGTCAATCAGAAAGAGATGGGCGCGTACTACACGCCTGAGGAAATCACGGGCTTCATGGCTCGGCGGACGATTCATCCGTATCTCCTTGACCAACTCAACGAAACCGTCGGCGCGAACTACGAGGAAATTGATGACGTGTTCGGATTCGCTGACCCGGGCGTGAGTGCTGATACAGCGGCTATCGCTGACGGTGGAATGGTCACTCATCAGGCTCCGACCGAGAACGTCGATGTTGGGCACGTCGAAACGCTCTACCACGACATCCTGAAGGAAGCAAAACTCCTTGACCCTGCAGTCGGTAGTGGAGCGTTCCTCCTCGCCGGACAGGAGGTGCTCCTCGACCTCTATATGCAGTGTATCGAGTTCTTCCAGCACCTCGAAGACGAGGGGAAGGGCTGGGAACTCTCTTCACGAACGCGCGACGAGTTGGACATTATCGCGTCCGGGAAGGGCAGCGCATCGCTGTATGCGAAACGCACTATCATTCTGAACAACCTCTACGGGGTGGACATCGACGAGGGTGCAGTCGAAATTTGCAAACTCCGCCTCTGGCTCTCAATGGTTGCAGACATTGAGGACGAGCCCGGTGAGGTCGAGCCGCTCCCCAACATTGACTTCAACATTCGGCAGGGGAACTCGCTCATCGGATTCACCGAACTGATGGAAGTGAATCAGGACGGTGACGCGCCACTATCAAACTTCGGTGGTGGTGTAGGTGAAAGCGTACGTGAAAAGTACGAAGACATCATTGATGCAGTAGAAAAGCATCGGGACGCCGATACCGCGACAGAGGCGACGAATTGGCGGAAAGAAGCCGAACGCCGTCTTTCCGCGCACCAGAACGACCTTGATGAGAAGGTCTTGGAAGGATTCCGTGATGCTGGAGTCAAAGACATCACTAAGGAGGATGTAGAGAACCACTCTCCATTTCACTGGGTTCTCGAATTTGCCTCTGTGTACGCCGATGGTGGTTTTGATGTAATAGTTGGAAATCCACCGTGGGACGTTATCGAACCGAATAGGGAGGATTATTTCACTAAGTTCGATGAGGTATTTCGGCAACGAGGTCCATCCGAGAAGGATCAAAAGCAAGAGACTCTGCTGGAGGACCCATCGATTGCCAAGGGGTGGGAAGAGTACCAGAATAGCATGAAAACCCGGGCATCGTATTTCAATAACAATTCGCAGTATGAACTCCAAGATCCTGAGATAGATGGTGATTCTGTCGGCAAAAAGAATGACCTGTCGATGTTATTCTTGGAGCGAATTTTTGACTTGGCGAGCGATAAATCGTATGTCGCTCAAATCCTCCCGGGGACTACTTTTGTCGGGTCTGCTGGGAAAGACCTCAGAATGAAATTACTGAATGAGACAGAGATACGAGACTTAGCAATATTCCAAAATGGCGGCATATTTGCAGACCTCCACGGCCAGTACAAATTCGGGGTGTTAACCTTCAAAAACAGCGGTAAAACTGAGGCGTTAAAGTCGATACATCGAAAGGGTGAATTAGATGTTTTAATGGATATTGATTCATCTGCCGTCACAGTTCCCCATGATGTGCTGGAAAAGTATTCCCCGAAGGCAAAGATATTCCCTCTTATTGAATCTGAACAACAAGTGGATATCCTGTCAAAGTACATAAAGCACCCCCCACTAAGTGACGATTCTCAGGGCTGGAAGATGAAGCCGTATCAGGAGATCAATCGTTCCTCAGACAGGGACCGTTACGTTGAATCTGAGGAAGAAGGAGATTATCCTGTATATGGAGGGTCAAACATATATTCATACAGCTATACCCCTGAATTCATCGATGGGTTGGAATCTCCGACACTCTGGAGCGTAGACGAGGAACATGACCCAGAGAAAAGTGCGAAACGTCGCATTCGAGAGAAGGCGTTTCGTTCGCGAGACCCGGAGATGGGTCTAAAAAAGGCCATCTACAACGAGTTCGATGGTAATGGATCTCAGAAGGGGTTCGTGAATGACCTATTAGAACAGGAGCGAGGGAAGCCGCTTTCTTTAGAAGATATCAAACTTGACTGTAGCGAATATCGTATCGTCTTTAGAAACATTGCTCAACCGACTGACGAGCGCACGTTTATCTGTGCGGCCATCCCAAAGGGTATCGTCTGTCACCATGCGATTAACACGATTCGGCCATACACATTCAACATCAATCGCGAGGACCTCTCTGAGTTCCCCCTCCACTCAGTCTATGAACGAGTGTTTACTGACCGAGAATTATTCGTAGCACTTGGTCTGTTAAATAGCATACCGTTCGACTACTTGATGAGACGGAAGATCGAGAGGAACCTCGTGATGTACAAACTAACGGAATCACAGGTGCCGAGGCTTACTGAGGGCGATGATTGGTTCAACTACATCTGGGAGCGTGCTGCTCGTCTCAACTGTTATGGGACTGCTTTTGAGGAGATGAGGAATCGGCTGGGTGGTATTGAGCCAGTTGAGGATAAATCGAAGAGGATGGATGTACGGGCAGAGATAGATGCGGCTTCATTCCATGCGTACGGTCTAACTCACCGTGACACAGAATTCGTTCTCGATACTTTCCACCGTGTATCCTCACCACGTGTAATGACCGACGAATACTTTGATACGGTCCTTGAGAAATATGACCTTCTTAAGCGGGAAGGTCCATACTCATAGTTCAACATGTTTTATTAAAGGGATTATCTCTGTATATTGTCCAATTTGTCTTTCAGCCGGGTGAATTCTTTTTGAAGGGCCTCTTCAGAGCGCGGACCGTTTACTGACACCTTTCCCGTCGAAAATACTGTAATAGTAGTCTCCTTCGAGGGCCGATAAAATAAACCGGGAAACTGTTCTGGTTCATATTCTACTTTATCAGACGGTAATTCCTTAAATATGATAGACAAATCTACTTCATTGCCAAGTTCGCCAATACCGACTAAGTATCTAATCTCGAATTCAGGTGTACTCTCGAGACTAAAATCAGTTATTTCTGATACTTTATCCCTAAACATTCCATCGACTTCGAACAATTGACTGACTGAATTGCCTCCCGCAATGCTGTATTTTCCACTTTGGAAAAGAGTGACCGTAGGTAAGTCGCCTGAGATAGTCACATAAGCCATTGAGTCCCCGGATTCGTAACTATACTCGAATGAAGAGTCTGCTAATAGTTTATCCAGTTGGAGTTCAACTCCCAGTTCGCCACCACCAACCGCATTTACTACCTGTACCACGTTACTTGACATAGGGACATATTGATGAAATACAACCCGGCTCCACCCGATTTGTGCAGTCATTCATGGATACATACCATCATTTTCCAATCACTCCCCAACAGACAAGTTGAGCCTTCACCTGACTCTCTCTAACGAGTTTAGCCTGATACTCAGTAGACGCCTCAATATTCTCTTCAAGGAATGCCTCTAGTTCTTCGAGGAACTCGGTTGACGGCCAGTCCGGGAACGACTCGTACTCCACATGATGTCGGAATGTCTCGCGGAGAATCCGGTCTTCGTCGGTGTTCCCTAGTTTAATGCCCTTCAGCCGACCGTGGAGGTCATCTGCCCACTCACCTATCGTCTCGTATTCTTCACGTGAGCAGGGGTCATCCCCGAAGTTCGTCTGAATATAGTGGGCGATGAAGTCCAGAATTGTCTCCTGCTCCTTTGAGTAGGAGTCACCCTGTTTGAACGCGCCCTCAACCTGCCCCTCGCGTATCGATTCGAGCCTCTCGTCGAGAACGTCCGTAATCTCCTCGCGGTTCGCCATCACGTGGTCGGTGTTCCCCGAGACCGGCTCACCTTCGACAGACGGACTGATGGAGAGTGTCTGTACAGACCGCTCCTTCACGTCGTCGCTGAACGGCTTGTAGTAGAATGCCCGTCGAACACGTCCGAGTGGGGCATTCTCATCTTCACTATCGAACCAGAGGTGCGCAAGCCCAAAAACACCCGGACGCGGCCCCCTGTCGTGGTTGATAGCATTCGTATAGAGGAACTCTCTTTCTTCCGGCGGGTCGTCGAAAAAGTCCTCGGCGTACTCGAAGTCGTCAGCCGTGAGCCCGTACTCCTCGTTCAACTCGCGTTTGAGCAGGAAGCGATCGTATGCGGCTTCCTCGTTACTTCCCGCATTTCGTAGGAGGGGGTTCTTCGAGGTATCGTCAAGTTCATTCACGTCAGAAACCTCGCGAGACCGCCGTAGCGAGTCCTCGATTTCATCGACCTCCAGTTCCCCGATGGTCTTCTGCGTATCGACGCCCGCCTTCTCTAGAATCTGATCCTCGTTCGGGTCGAGGATGTTGTTCTCCTTCCCGACGATGAGCGCGATGTCGTTGATTTTCGCCTGCAGTCGCTTCAGCAACTTGATGGCCGCCTCGATGTCCCCGTCAGGGTAGAAGTTGTGGACGTGCTTCTCCGCCGTACTCCCGATACGGTCAATGCGTCCGACCCGCTGGACGATGCGCATCGGATTCCACGGCAAGTCGTAGTTGACCGCGACCTGAACGTCCTGTAGGTTCACACCCTCGCTGAGCGTGTCGGTCGCGACGACGTACTGGAGTTCAGTTTCGTCCGACTCTGCGAGCGTACTCTGATACCCGGATGCCTGCGGTGCGAACCGCTGGATGATGTCTTGCTTGTTCTCATCGCCGCCTTTCACGACCGCGCTGTTCCCCGCTGTCAACGGTGAGTCCGGGTTATCGCGGAGCGTCCGATACACGTAATCGGCCGTTCCTCGATATTGGGTGAAGATGAGGACTTTCTTATCGTGACTCTGGAGGACGCTTGCGAGGCGGTCGATTTTCGGGTCGCGGAACTCACGCAAGGAGAACACGGCCTCGTAGAAGTCCCGAGTCGCGGAGTCTACTTCCGTCAGGTCGCTCCTCGGGTACAGGATGGGATTCATCTCTTCCTCAGGGACATCAGGGAGCGTGCCTGCGTTATGGTCGTGGAGCCACTGTCGAACCGTGACTGCGTGGTCACTCACGTCTCCAGTATCCCGTGCCACATCCCCGATGAACTGCGTGAGGAAGTACGCGATCAGCGTCAGGTCCTCGCGGATGTAAGTCTTGACCTCCCCAATAGTCGCGTCTACCAGTTCGTCCTGCGTCTCCGATTCACCCCCATCAGCCTGCACGGCGGTCGAGTCGAAGCCGAATTCTTCGAGTGTCTGTTCGAGATCTTCGGCGGCGTCCTTCCCTTCAACGAAGTCGTCGATGGTTGCAGGGGCTTCTCCGTCCTGTACCGCACGGAGCAGTTCGATGTCTTCGTCTTCAGGCAGATCCTCCAGCAGACCGAGCAGTCGCCGCTCACTCTGGTGCAATGTTTCGATGGACTGCACGAACGCGTATGTCGAGGACTCCAATCGCTTGAGGAGATTCAATTTGTAGAGGGCTTTGAGTGTACTCCCTGCCTTCGGGTTCTTCACCGTGATGTGCGGGAGATGGAGGGCGTCCATTACGTCGGGAAGCATTCGGTAGATAGGCTGGTAGGCGGGCGGCAGCGAGTACTGTTCCTTGTGGAGTTTCGGTGGTTTGAAACTCATCTCGAAGTCCTCGTCGTCCTGAATCTGGTCCTTGACGTGCTTGCGCGTCCGCAGAACCATGACCTCGTTGAGGATATTCGAGATCTCCTTCGACTGGCGCTGCAACTGCTCGGTGATTTGCTGCTGCTTCTCGTCGGAGACCTCCTCCTTCCCAGCGGCGATGCGCTTGCGTATCTCCGCGAGTTCGATGTATTCGTCGAAGGCGTCGAAGTCGAGTGAGGCCTTGTTACGAATCTCCTCTGGGCTTGTGAATAGACTGATGAGGTTCTTTAGATCAGTAGCGCTGTTGTTAATGGGTGTCGCGGTCAGCATAATCATCGTCTTCCCACGCAACTGCCGGAGGTTCGCGTGCCGCCGCGTCCCTTTGTAGTCATCGTCATGGTCGGGGCTCGGTCGCCACTTCCCAAAGTTACGGAAGCGGTGGGCCTCGTCAATGAGTAGAACGTCGAAGTCGTCGCGGAGGTCCTGAACCTCCTCGTAGGTGAGGTTCTGGAACTTACTGACGCTCATTACATCGAGGTGAGTTCCGTCCATCTCCAGCCCGAAGTAGGGGTTGCCGTCCTCGTCGGTTCCATCTTGGAGGAGGTCTTCCCACTGATCGGTCAGGTTCGCCGGAACAATGAGGAGACAGCGATCACCGCGCTGTCGATAGTCGTAGAGGAGTTCACCACCGATAAATGACTTCCCGAGCCCAACAGAGTCGGAGATGATACAGCCGTCGTACTGGGAGAGTTTCTCACGTGCGCTCTCATAGCCGAGTTTCTGGAAGTAGTACAACGGACTATCTCGTGCACTAACGTTGCCACTTAGTTCATCGTAGGCGAGCAGTTTGTAGAGTTCAAACGGTTCGAGGTACGTTCCAAGGGTTTCTGTTTCTTCCTCCTCTTCCGTCTTCTGTTTCTCCTTCCACTCGCGATAGCGGTCGCTGTTATCTATGACGTCGATGATCTCCTCAGAGAACTTGTCAGAGTTTGCCCACTGATTGTCATACCACTCCTCAAAGGCTTGAGCATCACTCGGTTCTTGGCTTGTAAGATTGAGTTCGACGTTGTGTCGATGACCCGTCTGCGAGAAATTTGATGAACCGATGATGGTGACTGATCCTCGTTTGTCCTTTTCTCCCTCTCGACGTGAGGAGTCATCAACTGCTTCGCGGAAGCAGGCACCTTTTGCGTGGAAATACCCCTGTTCAGGGTCCCGGACACGGATATCAACGATGTCCTGAGCGATGAAGTCTCGAAGCCTATCGAGACGGCCTAACTGAGCGTTGTTCAACTGATTAATGTCATCTTCGAGGTCAGAGATGAACTGCTCTCGAAGAGACTGCCCTTCGTCGACTTCCTCGACGGTTCGACGGTCTGTCTGTCTCCCCATGAGGATGCGCATCGGAGCAGTATCGAGGACATCTGGATCGAGAAGGTTTTGCAGGTCATCTTTGACGAGGTCAAAACCGGAGAGATAGAAGTAGCCAGTCGCGATCCGCACTTCCTCTGATTCACGGATTACCTCCTGATAGACGTCCTCAAGTTTCGTATCAGCGTTGTCGACGAGCGGTTCGACGTATTGCATCTATCACGTCTGTCTCGTCATCGTTGCTTAATGTTTCCCCGGAACGCCGAAGGACTAACCGAGGGTGCGAACATATAACTAACTCTGAATAAACCATCTCTGCATCCCATGCCCTCAACCGAAATCCCCGACGATGTCGGTGGTGCAGACTTCCGGAACGCGTCTGACCTCGATGGGTGCAAAGTCGTCTGTACGGGAAGACTAGAGGAGGTAACTCGTGCTGATTTCAAGGAGATCGTTGAAAGCTACGGCGGTAAGGTGACGAACAACATCTCACAAAAAACCGACGTCCTAGTCGTCGGCGACAACCCCGGAACGGAGAAAATCGAGTTCCTCCAAGAGCATGAAACGCCTACCCTCACCGAACACGGATTCTACTCTCTCTTTCCGGAACGGTTCAAGCACGTCGACGGAGTACTTGACGAATCAGGTGGGCAGTCCACACTCCCCAAAGGTGCCGAAGAGCGTGTTCAGATCGAACTCAGTCCGTTGGCTCTCCATCTAGCAGAGGCCACTGCCGAGGAACAAGGAGAGGACCTATCGGGTCTCTGTAATCGTTCAACTCGGAACCTCCTGAAGGGGGTGATTGATGGCGACCACCCATCTATCGAGACTCCAGAGAACGCGGAAGTAGTAGAAGTCACCCTCCCAGAGGGTCTCTTTGCGATGGTTGAGACAGCAGTCGAAACTACGCCGGAAGCAGAGACAGTGGAGACGTTTGTCGCGGAGGCAGTAAAGAGAAAGATTGGATTCAAATCCGGTGAGACGCAAGAAGTGAAATTGGAACTCCCTCAATCTGCGGTCACCCTACTCCAGAAGGTATCGCAGGACGAGGAGCAAGACATGGAAGCGGTCGCCGAGAAGATGCTCTTGAGTGGACTTCGATTACAGTTAGAATCGCCGTAGACTAGTCACCACCGGAACGAGTCATGACAAGACGGCTCAAGGATTATCACGAGAGAGCGAGAAAGGCCAACCATGAGCGCAGACGTCACTGAGACTGCCACAAAATCAGATTACGCTAACCTCGTCGCAGATATCGTTGGTCATCCCACAGGGGCACCGACTGTAGAAGAATTAGAATACATGAGTCCGTCAATTCCGATTGGAGAGCTACAGAGTCATCTTAGGACTTTAGAACAGACAGGTGTTATCGAACTGATGGAGACGGACTCACACACCTTTTGTCGACTTACGAACGATGCCTGGAAAGAATTCGACGAGAGAGGGTTGTTTCCGGAACGACCATGGAGGCGACAGTATTCTCGGGTTCAGAAGACGACTAAAATCGAGAGACTCGAAGAGATAGATCGACCGTGGTGACAGGCTGGTATGGTCGGGCGGTTAAAAAAGAAGGTTGGGAGAACTGTTCGAGACATAAAGATGAACGAACAACGATTTGTATTGATATCCCGATTACATTCAATCGTGTAGCACCGGTGGATTAGTTTTCTGACGTATTTCTAGAATTCACTGTAGACTGTATCCATTCTATCTCCCTCGCTAATAAGCGGTTCATGACAATACAATGGATAGAATTACCTATCTTGGTCACGTTTGACTCTAGAGAATCACGTGACGGCGACGACCCGGGATATGTAGCATGACGAACTCACCTTACGGACAAGGACGGGGTACATAAACGATCTACCGCCGTCTGTTGAATTCAGACCGTCATGGAGAATGACGGACCCGACGGGATTTGAACCCGCGACATCTTGGTCCGGAACCAAGCACTCTGTCCGCTGAGCTACGGGCCCTCGGGCGTTCGTACACCGTCGCGCAGTATAACCGTTGTGAAAGGTCGTACCGTCAGTCCCCTGTCGCCTGCCCGCGGTCGATGACGGACGCTTTCCACGTCCCGCGGGTGAACCACAGGCCGGCGGCGACGGCGCCGAGAATCTGGCCGAAGGCGATTCCGATCCAGATGCCCGTCTCGCCGAAGTCCCGCACGAACGAGAGGTAGTAGACGACGGGGATGCGACCGAACCAGAGGGCGAAAAGCGAGAACGCAAGCGCCGTCTTCGTGTTGCCCGCGCCGCGGTACGCGCCGAGGACGACCTGCAGGAGGCCGATGAAGCCGAACTCGAACGCGCGGACGCGGACGTAGTCCGCGCCGTACGCGACGGTTTGGGCGGCGGCGTCCGTCCCCGTGCCGATGAAGACGCCGACGATGGGTTCCGCGAAGACGTACGCGACGACGCCGATGAGTATCATCACGCTCGACCCGGCTTTCACCGCCATCCAGACGGCGCGTTCGGCCCGGTCGGGTTTCCCGGCGCCGAGGTTCTGCCCGACGATGGTGTTCGTCGCCCGCCCCAACCCCAACGCCGGGAGGAATATCAGAGAGACGAGGCGGTTGCCGAGTCCGTACGCCGCGAGTACCTCCGGGACGAACGTGACGACCATCGCGGTCAGCATGATGAGTCCGAGGGCGCTTGCGGACTGTTCGACTGCGCTCGGAACGCCGATTCGGACGATTTTCCGGACGACGTTCGGTCGGGGCCGGAAGTCCGACGGCGAGACGTTCGGCCCGGCGCTGGTGTAGAAGATGATGTAGACGCCCATGACCGTGGCGACGAGGCGGGAGAGCACCGTCGCCAGCGCCGCACCCTCGATGCCCATCCCTTCGAAACCGGTGGCGGCGAACAACGCCGCTTCGACGCCGGAGGCGCCGAGCATGCCGAAAAGCGGGTTCGACTCGAAGCCGAAGATGAAGACGGGGTCGATGACGACGTTGACGAGGACGCTGACGAACATGACGGCCATCGGCGCGCGCGTGTTGCCGTACCCGCGCATCAGCGCCGAGAAGACGAAGAAGCCGAACAGCGCGGGGAGGCCGAGGAAGAAGATGCGCATGTAATCTGCGGCCATCGGGACGACCTGTTCGGCCGTCGCGGGGGAACTCGGGAGGACCGAGAGCATCGCGTCCGTGGCGAAGAAGCCGAGGACGCCGACGACGACGGCGATGAGGGTGATGAAGCCGAGCGTCTGGCCGGCGACGGTTCCCGCCGACGCCTCGCTGTCGGCCCCGGTGTACTGCGCGACGAGGGTGCTCCCGGCGACGGTGAACCCGCCGCCGACGGAGATGAGAAGGAAGATGAGCGGGAACGCGAGGCTGATGGCGGCGACGGCGTCCGTTGAGAGGCGTCCGAGCCAGACGGTGTCTGCCAGATTGTACGCGACCTGCAGCAGTTCGGTGACGATGATGGGCCACGCGAGCGCGAACATCGGGCGCTTCAGGCCGCCCTCGGTGAGCGACCCGCCGGCCGTTGCGGGGTTGGAGGGCACTGAGCGGTACGAACGACGCTCTTCCGCTTCAACTTGTGGATTGTCGAATAGGTTGCCGACTGTTTCGAATCGAAATACGACGCCGAACTCCGGGGACGAACCGCCCGCTGTCGGCGTTCGGACGGCGGCGGAGTCGGAAAAACGAGAACCTCGGGGTCGTTCGAGACGCGCGTCTCGACGTTAGGGCGCCTCGCCCGTCTCGATAGTGAAGTCCGCGCGCGGGTAGGCGACGCAGGTGAGCGTGTACCCTTCGCCGAGTTCGGAGTCGTCGAGCATCTGCTGGTCGTCGTGGACGACGTAGTCCTCGGAGTTACCGCCCGAGGTGATCTGGCCGGCACAGGAGACGCACTGGCCCTGCCGGCAGGCGTACGGGAGGTCCCAGCCTTCGTCCTCGCCGGATTCGAGGACGGTCTTGTTGTTGGCGACTTCGACGGTTTCGCCCTGCTTTGCGAACTCCACCTCGAAGTACTCGACTTCGTCCTCGGGGATGTCCGCCGGGCTTCCGGCGTCCTCGCCGTCGCTGTCTTCGAGTTCTGCGCCCTCTTCGCCCGCGCCGACGGCGCCCGCCGCGACGCCGCCGCCGCCGATGGACCGGTTCATCGGTTCGGGGAAGTCCGTCTCCGGGACGGTGCTCGCCCGGCGTTCGAGGACCTCTTGGGAGATGTCGGCGCTGGGCTGCCACTCGGTGCCCCGCGAGAAGTGCAGGACGACTGCGACGAGCGTCAGGGTCGCGCCGAGACCCAGACCCACGAGGTTGATTTCGACCATGAGGGGCGCTACGGAGTCGGGGGTTAAGGAAATTATGATTATCTCGGCGACGGTGGCTCCCGATTCGACGGGCGTACTACGCCGTCTCGGACGGGATTCCGGTCCCGTAACTCACTCCTCTTCGCGCACGACTTCGTGGCGGCCGAACCCGTACCGGAGTCGGTTCGCCAGACGGCGGGAGAACCGCGCCTCGTCGCGACTGCCGAAGCGTTCGGCGAGGGCCTGATAGATGAGCGGAACCGGCACCTCCTGCCGAAGGGCCTCTTGGACGGTCCACGTCCCGGTGGACCCGCCGGAGACGTGGTCGGCCACGTCGCCGAGGTCCGATCCCTCCTCGCGGAACGCCTCCTCGCAGAGTTCCAACAGCCACGACCGGATGACAGCGCCGTTGTTCCACGTCTTCGCGACGGATTCGAGGTCGAGGTCGTACCGGCCGTTCGCCAGCAGTTCGAAGCCCTCGCCGTACGCCTGCATGAGTGCGTACTCGACGCCGTTGTGGACCATCTTCACGTAGTGGCCCGACCCGGCGGGACCCATTCGGTCGTGACCGTCGGGGCCGGTGGCGACGGCGTCGAAGACGGGCGTCATCTCGTCGTACGCCCACTGCGGGCCGCCGACCATGAGCGAGAAGCCGAGTTCCGCGCCCGCGGGGCCGCCGGAGGTGCCGCAGTCGAGGTACGCCGCCGTCGTCTCCTCGGCGCGGCGGACCGACTTCTCGAAGTGGGAGTTGCCGCCGTCGACCACCACGTCGTCGGAATCGAGGTGGGGCGCGAGTTCCTCCAACGTCGCGTCCACCGCCTCGCCCGCGGGGACCATGAGCCAGATGCGCTTGTCGTCGCCGAGGCGGTCCGCGAGGTCGGCGACGCTCTCTGCGGGCGTCGCGCCCGCGTCGGCGGCCGTCGCCACGGCCTCCGCGCTGAGGTCGAAGGCGACGACTTCGTGGCCCGCCTCTACGACTCTGGTCACGACTATCTGCCCCATGCGGCCGAGTCCGATGACGCCCAGTTGCATGCGTGGCCGTCCATCGGCGGGGGAGGTAGTGGTTCCGATTCCGAGGGATGGGCCGGCGTTCGGGCCTCCGTTCTCGCCTCCGGAAACGCCCGTCGCGCCTATGGACGTTCGCGTCGTAGTCTCGTCCATGCTCGGGGACTTGACACGTACGGATGCGCTGACCGCGGCACCGGAGACGACAGTCGCCGACGCGGCGGAAGCGATGCGAACGCGCGATGCGGATATCGTCGTCGTCGTGGACGAGAACCGCCCGCTGGGACTCCTCACGCCCGAAACCGTCGGCCGCGCCGTCGTCGCCGACGAGGACGTGCGCGAGATGGCGGTGGGGGAGTTGGTCGGAGACGACCCGGTGACAGTACACGAAACGGCCGACCGGGAGGCCCTCGTGCGCCTGTTCGCCCGGCGGGACGCCCGCGCGGCGATCGTCGTGGACGAGGGAGACGAGTACGCCGGCGTCGTCACGTTCGAGGACCTGTTGGCGGCGTACGCCCGCGAGTTCGACGCCCTCCTCGAACTCGCCGAGTGAGGGTTCGGCCGGACGGTGAGTAAGGGAGATTTTTCTCCGCCGCGGGCGACTCGCGGGTATGGACCTACGCATCCGAGAGCACGCCGAAGTGCTCGTAGACTGGAGTGCGCGCGTCGAACCCGGCGACGACGTGGTCGTAAGCGTCGCCGAGGGCGCGCACGAACTCGCCGTCGCCGTCGCCGAGAAACTGGGCGAACGCGGCGCGAACGTCGTGACGACGTACGCCTCCGACGAGGTGTCCCGCGCGTACCTCCGCGCGCACGACGGCGACTTCGAGACGTCGGACCACGAACTCGCCCTCTACGAGAACGCCGACTCGGTGCTGTTCCTCGGCGGCGGCCGCAACACGTTCGCCACCGCGGACGTGCCGGGAGAGACGCGACAGGCCGCCTCGCGCGCGAATCAGGCGGTCCGCGAGGCCCGCATGGACACCGACTGGGTGTCCACCGTCCACCCCACCCGCTCGCTGGCCCAACAGGCGGGGATGTCCGTCGAACAGTACCGCGAGTTCGTCTACGACGCCGTCCTCCGCGACTGGGAGGCGTTGGCCGAGGAGATGGCCAAGATGAAGGAGGTACTCGACGAGGGGAGCGAGGTGCGGTTGGTGAAAGGCGACGGCACCGACCTGTCCATGTCCATCGAGGGCCGCACCGCCGTCAACTCCGCCGCCTCCGTCGCCTACGACTCCCACAACCTCCCCTCCGGCGAGGTGTTCACCGCGCCGTACGACCCGGAGGGCGAGGTGTTCTTCGACGTGCCGATGACGCTCTCGGGCACGCGCGTGCGAAACGTCCACCTCACGTTCGAGGGCGGCGAGGTGGTCGAGTACGCCGCCGAGACGGGCGAGGACGCCCTCGGGGACATCCTCGACACCGACGAGGGCGCGCGCCGCCTCGGCGAACTCGGCATCGGGATGAACCGCGGCATCGACCGCTTTACGGACAACATCCTCTTCGACGAGAAGATGGGCGACACCGTCCACCTCGCCGTCGGGCGCGCGTACGACTCCTGTCTCCCCGAGGGCGAGGCGGGGAACGACTCCGCCGTCCACACGGACATGATAACCGACGTGAGCGACGAGTCCAGACTCGAAGTGGACGGCGACGTCGTCCAACGGAACGGTCGGTTCCGGTGGGAGGACGGGTTCGAGGAGTGACCGGCGAACGCGAACCGATATAAGCGGCCGTGCGTCGCCTCTAGGCGGATTAAATTCCGTTAATTCGGCATTTTGTCGCACAGTATCGGACAAGATTTTAGTCCGCGGAGCGGCAATTATCGCCTGTACTCGGAGGTGAGACTGATGCTCCCGACCACCACGTCCTGGACGCAAGGTCTCGACCTTCCCGGCCGAATCCTCTCGGACGGACCGTTCGCCAACCGACCCGACGAGGGGTACGAACTGTACGAAGCGGAGGACGAGTTCGTCCTCAGCATCGACGTGCCGGGGTTCGACCCCGAGGAGATCGATCTGCGGTGGCACGACGGTCGGTTGACCGTCGCCGCCGAACGCGTCGACGAGGAGCGCAACCGCAAGAAGACCTACCACCGGTCGTTCCGCCTGCCGAAGCGGGTCACCCCCGAAGAGGCCGAAGCCTCCTACCACAACGGCCTCCTCGAAGTCCGCCTGCCCATCGAGGGGCAGATGACCCGCGGTACCGAGATTCCCATCGAGAGCTGATCGACCGGTGACTCCGCCGGCCCGCCCGGACGCCGATTTTTTCTCCGCCGACTCCCGGTAGCGGTCCGACCCCCGACGCCGAGTCGGCTCTCAGTCGAGCGCCTGCATCGTCGCTCCGCACCGCGGGCAGACGGTCGTCGGGTCGCCCGGTTCCGACTGGAAGCCGCACCGCGCGCACTCGTACCACAGCGACCGATCGAACGAGTCCGTCATGCCGTCGGCTACGAGTTTATCCGCGTTAATCATTATCGTGGACAGCGGTGAGTGTACCGAACGCCGACCTGTCGGCTCCGTCGCCGACCGGAGTCGCTTTCGACGTACTTTTTATCGGCGGTCGTTTCGTTCCACCCATGGCAGACTTCAAGGTTGTCGTCTCCGACCCCGACACCGGGAACACCTACCAGTTCGAGGTCGACGGACAGGATGCGAACCGATTCCTCGGCCGCGACATCGGCGACGAGGTAGACGGCGCGCCCGTCGGACTCGACGGCTTCACGCTCGAACTCACCGGCGGTTCCGACCAGGCCGGACGCCCGATGCGAGACAACGTCGCCGGCTCGAACCTCAAGGAACTCCTCCTCGAGGGTGGCGTCGGCTACAAGCCGAACCGCGAGGGCGAACGCAAGCGCGTCACCGTCCGCGGTCGGCAGGTCTCCGAGGAGACCGCACAGATAAACGCGAAAGTCGTCGGCGGCGACGGCGACGTCGCCGCCGCCCTCGGCGAGGGCGACGAAGGCGACGACGAAGACGAAGACGAGTAACGACGCAGACTCGTGTCCGAACGCGTCCCCAGCGACCACGCCTCGGTCACGACGTTTCGCGCGAACGTCGCGCGTAGCGGCGGGACTCGACGGCCCTGCCTCCGCCTCCCCGACGAGGCGGACTTAGAGGAGGGCGACCTGATTCGCCTCCTCGTCGGCGGGGGGCACTACCACGCCCGCGTCGATGCGGACGCGTCCGGGCGACTCGTTCGCGGCGCGTACGACAACAAGCGACTCGCTCGGAACCCCGGCGAGGGGGAGAACCGCCTCGCCGAGTGGTGTTCGGAGACGGGTCGCGACCCCGGGTCGGCGGTCGAACTCGACGAACTCGAACCCGGGTTCTGTTACGGCCTGCGCGAACCCGGCAAACGCACCGTCTACTCCGTGCCGAAGCGACCGAACGCCTCTCTCTCCGACATCGCCGAGAAGTTCGGCGGCGAGTAGCCGGTCGTTCGTCTCCGAGTTCAGGCGCTTTTTACGCCTCCGCGCGTCAGAGAGGGTATGAGCAAACTCGACGAGTTCCTCGCGGGCGAACGCGTAGACGACGTGGCGCTGTTTCTCACCCACGAGTACCTCGACAGTCAGGGGAAACTACCGAACCTCGGCGAGGAGGTGGAGAACGGCTACGTCCTCGTCGTGGACGGCGACGACGGCCGCCGCGCGTTCGCCGCCGGAACCGGCATGGACGCCATGGAGTTCGCCCAGCAAGCGACGGGGTCGAAGAGCCACGTCGACCGCGACTTAGGCGGCGGCGAGTGTCCGAACCGCGCGCCCGACGAGAACCACCAGACTCGGTTCATCTTCGCGTTCGCCGAGGAACAGAACGAGGGCGTCGGCGGCCTGTACGAACAGGGCGACGTGATTCACGCCTACGCGCACTGCGAGTGCGGGACGGACTACTCCGACCGGTGGGTCGTCGGCGCGGAGGCGGAGACGGGCGTCCAACCCGGCGAGGACGAACCCGCCGAGGCGCAGTAGGTTCCGGAAAACGTATTTGTCGCGTCGGGTGGTACTCCGTCGCATGGACGAACCGACCGTGACGCTCCGAGGGGCGGCGGACTCCCTCTCGTACGTCGAGACGGTACTGGAGGCGAACGGGTTGCCCGCCCGGGACGTGCGGTCGAAGCCGGACTGCTTCTACGTCGGAGACGATGGGGGAGAGGCCGTCGGCGTCGGCGGCGTCGAGGCGTACGGGTCGTACGGACTCCTCCGCTCCGTCGCCGTCGAGGAGTCGGCGCGGGGCGAGGGGTACGGAACGGCGCTCTGCGACGCACTCGAAGCGGAGGCCCGCGAGTCGGGCGTCGAAACGCTGTACCTCCTCACCACCACCGCCGCCGAGTTCTTCGCCGACAGGGGGTACGAGGAGACGAACCGCTCGGATACGCCCGAAGCGATACGCGAGACGACCGAGTTCGAAGAACTCTGTCCCGCGTCGGCCGTCTGCATGAAGAAGTCGCTGTGACTCCGATTCGGTCCCTCAGCGGTCGGTTTCGACGCCCTCGTCGTCGTAGACGCCCTGTTCCGCTCGCTCCGCGACTCGCTCGAACGCCGCGAGGATGACGCGCTTTGCGGCGCTTCCCTGCGTCGTCCAGTGGTTCGCGTAGTCGAGCATGTCGTCGTAGATGTCGGGCTTACATCCCGCGGCTTTCGGGTGGCCGCCGCCGTTGACCTGCCCGGCGACTTCGTGACACAGCTCGAAGTTCTCCGTGCCGCGGATGCTGGCGCTTCCGGCGGGTTTGACGACGACGGCGGCGTCGGCGCCCTCCTCGCGGAGCGCTTCCGCCACCTCGTTCTGCGAACACCGGCCGTAGGTGACGCCGACGGTCCACGGGCCGACGGACTTCAGTTCCGCGCGCGAGACGGCGCGTTCGATGAGTCGCTCCTTCTCGACGCGCCGGAGTTCGACGAACTCCGCGGCCACGTCCGGCAGGTCCGCGCCGTACGCGCCGACGACGGTGACGTACTCCTCGGCGTCCGTCCAGTAGGCGTAGTCCGCCAAGTCGTCGCTGCGGGCGTCCTCGCGTATCCACAGGTCGTGGTCGCGCGTGACCGCCGCGAGTTCGGCGAACCGGTCGTCGAACTCGTAGTCCAGAGAGCGAAGCGTCACGTCCGTCGAACACTCCTCGTCGGACTCGCCGACGACGAGTCCGACGCCCGCCTCTTCGACGGCGTCGGCCACGTCGTCTTTCCACTGGTGGTGGTCGAACCAGCGCACCTCCGAGGCCGTCTCGACGAGTCGGTCGAGTTCCTCCTCGACGTACTCGTACTTGTCGGGGCAGAGGTCGCAGACGAACACGTCGACGCCCTCCGGCGCGTACTCGGCGACGTTGTCGAAGTCGTCTTCGAGCGAGTAGGGGCCGGAGCCGACGAGGGCGACTGCGGACCCCGGCGCGACGTCCTCCTCCTCGGGCACGTCGACTTCCGCCTCCTCCTCGTCGTCTTCGGGGTCGGTCGTCCCCTCCAGCCGTTCGATTCGCTCCGCAATCTCCTCCTCGAACGGTTCGGGGTCGAGTGCCGCGCCGTACGCTTCCCGAAGCAGGGCGACGCACCCGAGTCCGTCGGCGTCCGTGTCGGCGACGACGACGACTTCGGCGTCCTCGACGGCCTCTTTCACCAACTCCTCGGAGCGGTCTTCGTCGAGCGAATCGGGGTAGAAGAATCCCGCGCCCGGAAGCTGGGACTTCCGCGAGAGCGAGAGCCGAGAGCTGTCGATGAGTTCGTCTTCCATACCCGAGGCGAGGGGGCCGGGGATGAAAACGCCGGTGGTCCCTCGCCGTCGGCGGCCTCTCGAAATCGCGCTCAGGCCATCTCGGGCGTCCCGGTCGGTCCGTCCTCCGTCTCGCCGTCGGCCAGTTGGCGGACGGTCAACACCGGGACGGGGCACGTTCGAACGACGCGTTCGGCCACCGAGCCGATGAGAAAGCGGTTCTCGCCGTGGCGGCCGCGGGTGCCCATCGCCACCATGTCTGCGTCGTTCTCGCGGGCGTAGTCGCCGATGACGCCGGCGGGTCGTCCCTCCACGACGGCGGTGGTCACCTCGCGCTCCGTCTCCTCTTGGACCTCCGCGAGGGCCTGCTCGCCGCGGTCCGCGAGGGCCTCGCGCATCTCGTCGCGGAGTCGTTCCGGCGAGGACTCCACCTCGCTCTCGTCGACGACGTAGAGGACGTGGACGCCCGCCTCGAACCGGTCTGCGAGGTCCAACGCGACGTCGATAGCCCGGCGGACGCTCTCGGACCCGTCCGTCGCGATGACGATGGTGTCGAACATGGGCGCGGTTTCACCGTGGGGCGGCATAAATCCAAGCCGTCGTTATCGCTTCTGGGACGCGGAGGTGAGGCTTTTTCCCGTCGGCCGTCGCATGGGCGGATATGACCGACCGCCGTCCGCTGGACGTGGACCTCGTCCTCGTTCCCGTCGACCGGAGCGACGAATCCGCCGCCGCCGTCGAATGCGCCTGCGCCATCGCCGCCGAGTACGACGCGGGCGTGCACGCCGTTCACGTCCTCGGCGAGGACGTGGTCCGCGCGATAGAGACGGGTGCCGTGGACGACGACGAGGTGGCGGCCGACGGCGAGGCCATCACGCAGACGACGAAGGACATCGCCGCGGAGTACGAGGTGGACCTCGCTACCTCCGTCGCCTACGGCTTCTCGACGAAGATGAAGCTCCGGCATCCGGGGAGCGTCGTCCTCGACACCGCCGAGGAACTCGACGCGGACTTCGTCGTCGTCCCGCGGGAACCCGTCTCGGGCGACCCCGGCGAGGTGTTGGCGAAGGCCGCGGAGTACGTCCTGCTGTACGCGACGCAGCCGGTGCTGTCGGTCTGAGACGCGCCGCCGCGCCGAACGGCCGCGTCCGAATCTACGACTCGCTCTCGTTGAGTCGAAGCGCCATCTCCACCTCGAAGCTCTCGGAGTCGGTCGTCTCGAAGCCTATCTTCTTGTACAGACTCACCGCCGCGCGGTTCCACCGTTCGACGGTGAGCCACACCTTCTCGACGCCGGACTCGCACCCGTGACCGAGGAGGGCGCGCATCAGCTTCGTCCCGATGCCTGCCTCTTGGTACTCTTGGAGCACGAAGATGGCGAGTTCGTACGCGTCGCCGTCGGGAACGAGCGTCGCGTGCCCGGCGGCCTCGTCGCCGTGCCACGCGACGACGTTGAGACACTCCTCGTCGAGGATGTTCTCCAACCAGTCGCGGACCCGACTCTCCTGTCCCGGCGGGATGCCCTGCGCCCGGTCCGCCGGGTCGAACTCGAGGTACATCGAGACGAGCGCCTCGAACTCCGCTTCGGACCCGTCGTACGCCCGGAGTTCTATCTTCCTTCCCTCGCGGTCCTCGAACGACTGCGGCGGCCCCTCGAACGGCCCGGCGGGGTCGCCCGGATAGCGTCGCTCCGGTGTCATCGGACTAGCGAGACGGTGACGTGGGAGTTCAACAGGACGAACTCGGCGATGCCGCCGATGTTTATCTTCCCCATCGGACTCCGCTTCCCCCCGCCGAGAACTATCTTCTCGAACTCCTCCTCTTCGGCGAGGCCGACGAGACGACTCCCCGGGTCGCCTTCGACTCGCCGAATCTCCGCGTCGACCCCCTCGTCTTCGAGGAGTCGGCGGGCCATCTCCTCCAGTTCGTCTTTCGACCGGTCCGAGGCCGGGTTGTCCACTATCGCGACGGTCAGGTCGTCGCCCGCGACTGCGGTGCGCGACACCGTCTGCTCTAACGCCCGGACCGAGTCGTCGCTTCCCCCGATTCCCAAGAGAACCTTCATGGCAGGCTATGTCGTGTGGCCGGTAGAAAACAGTTGCCCGTGGGCCCCCGCGACCGGCGGACCCCGCCGACGGAACCCTTTTCCGGTACGCCGGGAAATCCCGCGTATGAGCGACGAGAACCCCACACCCGCCGACGACGCGCCGGCGAACGAGGGCGACGACCCCCGCTCGTCGCCCCCGGGGACGGCGGGCGACGAGGAGGCGGGTCCGACCGACGAACCGGACGGAGACGACGGCCGAACCGAGGCGGACGACGAGCGAATCGAAACCGACGGCGAGTCCGCGAACGACGACGCAGGCGGCCTCGAAACCGGCACCGACGACGAGAGCGTGGACGCCGCAAACGACCCCGACGCCGAGAACGCGGCCGACGGGAGCGCGGATTCCGAGAGTTCCGACGCCGCAGAGAGCGACGGTGACGACGACCCCGCCGACGCGCCGCCGAGCGACGTGCAGAAGTACGCGCGCTTCAAGAAGATGGACGGCGCGGAGTACGACCGGGTCAACGAGTTCCTGCGCGACCGGACGTACGTCACCGCCCGCGAGTGGGCCATCGCGCGCCTCTGTGCCGACTTCCGCACGGAGACGGGCGTCGAGATGACGAAGATAGGGAACAACCTCCCGCAACTCGTCCCGTTCATGACGGACACGTACACGCCGCAGGCGGTCAACCAAGCCCGCTCCTCGTTCGAGGACAAGGTCCGGAAGTCGGGCGCGACGTTCCTATACGGCGCGATGTCGGGCTTCTTCACGGCCGAAGAACTCGACGAACTGATGTACGAAGTCTCCGAGATAGCGAAGTTCCTCCTCGAAGTCGAGGGCGTCGACCTCTCCGTCGAGGACGAACTCGAGGCCGAAGAACGCATCTCAAGCGTGATGCGCGAGGTCAGGGAGGCGAGCGAGGAGTTCCGCGAGGAGGAACTCGCGGACGACGCGGCCGACGACTGAGGGCGACGGGTCGGGGACGCCCTACGCGCCGCCTTCGGGGAACAGCGGATTCGGGTCGCGCTGTTCGAAGACGACGCGCTTGTCGTCCGAGAGGGGCCGGACGATGACTCGCATCTCGTCGGCGTCGGCCGCCCGTTCGAGCATCGGCGCGGCCTCTTTCGTCCGGTAGTACATCGGAACGACGACCGCTCGCCCCGAATCCTCCGCGAGCATCGCGACGACGAGGAAAACCGTTCCGCCGCGTTCGGCGCGGTACGCGTCGTAGGAGTCGAACTCGGCCGTCTCGACGACGTCCTCGACGGTGTCGAACTCCTCTCCCGGGACGAGCACGTTCAACCCGTACTCCGCCGACGGTTCGGTGTCGAGCATCGCGGGGACGGGCGTCACGTCGCCCGGGTGGAGTTCGACCACGTCCCACCCCGCCTCGCGGTACTCCTCGGCCGTCGCCTCGGCGTCTCCGACGACGTCGTCCCAAAACTGCATCACGCCGGAGAGCGGATGCGCCCCCTCCTCCGAATTCGGGTCGTCCATGCCTTCAGTTGGTCCGCCGCGGCGGAAAAGTGTTCCACTCCCGACTTCCACAATTGCAAAGGTATTTGCGAATCAGGCAGAGATTGTGTGCCAATGCCTCTCCTCTCCATCTCGGACCTCCGGACGCAGTTCGCGACCGAACGCGGTCGCGTGAAGGCGGTAGACGGTGTCGACCTCGAAATCGACGAAGGTGAGACGGTCGGTCTCGTCGGCGAATCCGGCTCCGGAAAGAGCGTGACGGCGCTTTCCGCGATGGGCCTCGTGGACGACCCCGGCGAAGTCGTCGGCGGCGAGGTGACGCTCACGTCGCCCTCCCTCGCGGAGGAGTTCCGCGAGGCGTACCGCGACCCGCAGTTCGTCGAGGGCGACGAGATAGACATCACCGCCGCGCCCGAATCGGCCCTCCGGTCGATCCGGGGCGGCGAGATGAGCATGATATTCCAAGACCCCATGACCTCGCTCAACCCTGCACTCACCGTGGGCGAGCAAGTGGCCGAGAGCCTCCGACTCCACCAGTACGGCGGACGGAAGAAGGACTCGTGGCTCAACGCGGTCCGCGAGATTCTGCCGAAGATCGGCGGCGGCGAACTCGACGAGGCGGTCGTCGAACGAACCGTGGAGGTCCTCTCGGAGGTCGGCATCCCCGAACCCACCGCGCGCATCGACGAGTACCCCCACGAGTTCTCCGGCGGGATGCGCCAACGCGTCCTCATCGCAATCGCACTCGCGTGCCGCCCGAAACTGCTCGTCGCCGACGAACCGACGACGGCCCTCGACGTGACCATCCAGGCGCAGATCCTCGATCTCATCAACGACCTGCAGGACGACCTCGGGATGTCCATGCTGATGATAACGCACGACCTCGGCGTCGTCGCCGAGACGTGCGACCGCGTCGCGGTGATGTACGCGGGCGAAATCGTCGAGGAGGGACCGGTCGAGGAGATATTCCGGAACCCCTCGCACCCGTACACCTACGCGCTGTTGGAGTCCATCCCGACCGAGGAGAAAGACAGGCTCACCCCCATCGAGGGGAACGTCCCCGACCTCATCGACATGCCCGACGGCTGCCACTTCGCGCCCCGGTGTCCGTGGGCCACCGAGGAGTGTACCAGCGGAGAGATACCGTACCTCCAGCACGGGTCCGACGGCGTGGACCACCGCGCGAAGTGCATCTTCGAGGACTTCGACGAGAGCGAGTACGGCGACGGCGACTCGTTGGTCGCCACCGAGAGCGACATCGGCGAGGAACTCCTCCGCGCTGAGGGGTTGAAGAAGCACTTCTCGCGGGCGGACGGCCTCCTCGACGAGTGGCTCGGGTTCGAAGACGAGAGCGTGAAGGCGGTCGACGGCGTCGACCTCTCCATCTACGAGGGCGAGACGCTGGGCCTCGTCGGCGAATCCGGCTGCGGGAAATCGACGACGGGCCGGACCATCCTCCGACTACTGGACGCCACTGAGGGCCGCGTTCTCTTCGCGGGCGAGGACCTCACCGACCTCGAAGGGTCGGAACTCCGAGAGCGCCGCCGGGACCTCCAGATGATCTTCCAGGACCCGATGTCCAGTCTGGACCCCCGCATGACCGTCGGCCAGATAATCGCCGAACCGCTGAAGATACACGACCTCCCGGAGGAGTCGCCCCGGGACGGCGAGAACCGACGCGACCAGCGTCGCCGCCGGGTGAACGAACTCCTCGACGCCGTCGGGCTCGATCCGAGTCAGCGGACTCGATACCCCCACGAGATGTCCGGCGGACAGCGTCAGCGAGTCGGCATCGCCCGCGCACTCGCCGTCGACCCCGACTTCATCGTCTGCGACGAACCCGTCTCCGCACTCGACGTGAGCGTCCAAGCGCAGATCCTCAACCTGCTGGAAGACCTGCAGGAGGAGTTCGGACTGACGTACCTGTTCATCGCACACGACCTCTCGGTCGTCCGCCACATCTGCGACCGAATCGCCGTGATGTACCTCGGCGAAGTCGTGGAGACGGCGCCGACGAGCGACCTCTTCGACGACCCGAGGCACCCGTACACGCAGGCGCTCCTGTCGGCCATCCCCGTCCCCGACCCGACGGCGGACACCGACCGCGTGATCCTCGAAGGCGACGTGCCATCGCCCATCGACCCGCCCTCGGGGTGTCACTTCCGGACGCGGTGTCCGAAGGTCATCCCGCCCGCGGAGATCGACATCGAACAGGCGGCCTACCGCGAGGTGATGGACCTCCGCCAACGCGTCGAAGACCGGAAGATCGACCTCGAAGCGGCCCGCGAGGCCGCCGCCGAACGGACGGGAGGGGGGTCGCCGCCCGACCAGACGCCGACCGCCGCCGCGGACGGCGGCGTCTCCGCGGACTCCGTCGCCGACCTCCTCTACGACCGGTTCTTCACCGAACCGCTCGCGGGCGAGAACCGCGCCGTCGTGGAGTCCGCACTCGACGCCGTCGCCGCCGGCGAGTGGGAGACCGCGGCCGACCGACTCCGCGACCGGTTCGAGAGCGTCTGCGAACGGTCGGAACCGCATCTCTCGGAGGACGAGCATCCGGCGGCGTGCCACCTCGTCGACCGATAACGGGCCCGTCCCGCGAACGTATTCGAAACGTCGGTCAACTTCCCTCCGTCCGGATCATATAATACATCGACACATTTAGGTAATGACTACGTATGTCTGATAATATGCCCCGTGACATAGATAGACGTACGTTTCTGAAGGCGACCGGAAGCGCCGCGGCGGCCGCGACGATCGCGGGTTGCGCCGCGGACCCCGACGAGGCCGGAACCGGCTCCCCCGAAGGGACGGCAGACGGCACCGGGACCGGCCAGGAGGGCGACGCGACGACGCTGACGTTCGCCCGCGGGAACGACTCCGGTTCGCTCGACCCGCAGAACACGACGAGCGGCGAGGACACGAAGGTCATGAACCAGATGTACGACCAGCTCATCATGTTCGCGCCCGGGAAGAGCAAGCTCCGGGCCGGGCTGGCGACCGACTGGAACCTCGAAGGGACGACGGCGACGCTCACGCTCCGCGAGGGCGTCACGTTCCACAACGGCGAGGAGTTCACCGCCGAGGACTTCGTCGCGACGTTCAACCGCTTTACCAACCCGGACTACGAGCACTACCCCGGCGACACCTACACCTCGGCGTACGGCCCGTTCACGCTCGGCGACTGGGTGGACGACGTGTCGGCCGACGGCGACTACAAGCTCACGATGGAGCTGTCACAGAAGTACGCTCCGTTCCTCCGAAACCTCGCGATGTTCGCCTCCTCGGTGCTCTCGAAGAAGGCCATCGAGGAGCACGGAACCGACCTGAAGAACAACCCCGTCGGCACCGGCCCCTTCGTCTTCGAAGATTGGGACACGTCCAACCAGCGGATCCGACTCTCCGCGAACGACGACTACTGGGGAGAGGCGCCGAAGGTTGACGAAGTCGTGTTCACCACCGTCGAGAGCAACACGACGCGCGCGCAGACGCTCGACAGTGGCGGCGCGGACATCATCGACGGCATCGGCGCGCAGGCCTCCAAGGTCGTCGAGAACTCCTCGAACGCCGAGCTCGTCGAAAAGGAGGGTATCAACACGGGTTACATGGCGTTCAACATGGAGAAAATCGAGGCCTTCCGCGACAAGAAGGTCCGAAAGGCCATCAGCTACGCCATCGACACGGAGTCGCTCGTCAACAACATCTTCCAAGGCATCGCGAAGCAGGCGAGTCAACCCATCCCGAGCAACGTCCTCGGCTACAACGAGGGGATAGACCCGTACCCGCAGGACCTCGAAAAGGCGCAGTCGCTCCTCGACGAGGCGGGGTACGGCGACGGCTTCAGCTTCGAACTCGCGACGTTCAAAAACCCCCGCGGCTACAACCCCTCGCCGCTTCAGGCGGCGCAGTTGGTGAAGTCGAACCTCGGGGAGATAGGCCTCGAAGTCAACATCAACCAGCAGTCGTTCAACCCGTTCCTCGACTACACGAGCTCCGGGAAGCACGACGCGTGTTTCCTCGGCTGGTACACCGACAACGCCGACCCGGACAACTTCTTCTACGCGTTGCTGCACCCGCAGGTGTCCGAAGACCAACTCACCGAGGGGCAGGACTGGGTCAGCTTCGACGCGGACGGGTACAACACGCTGAACGTCGCCGCGTGGGCCAACCGCGAGTACATGTCGCTCGTCGAAGAGGCGCAGAAGACGTACGACACGAAGGCGCGCGAGGAGAAGTACAAGCAGGCGGCGCAGATAGCCCACGACGAAGCGCCGTGGGTGTTCCTGAACCACGCGAAGGAACTGCGCGGCGTCTCTAAATCGGTCGAGGGGTTCGTACTCGCTCCCATCAGCGGTCCGTTCCTCAACCTCGTTAGCCTCAAGTAGTGTCGCGATAGCCACTTTTTCATATGGTCTCGAAGCGCTTTCTCATCAAGCGACTTCTGCTCTTGGTGCCGGTGCTGTTCGGCGTCGCGACGCTGGTGTTCGCCATCCTGCACCTGAGTCCGGGCGACCCCGCGCGGGTCATCGCCGGACAGCGAGCGACGGCAGAACAGGTCGCACAGGTCCGGGCGGACCTCGGACTGAACGCCCCGCTGTGGGTCCAGTACGGCGAGTTCCTCCTGAACGTCGTGACGCTGGATCTCGGTAACTCCTACATCATCCAGCGAGGCACGCCCGTCCTGACGATTCTGCGCGCCCGCCTGCCGGTCACGCTCGAACTGGCGATTTACGGGCAACTCATCGGCGTACTGCTCGGCATCCCGACCGGCGTGATAAGCGCCGTCAAGCAGGACACCGCGACGGACCACGTCACCCGCATCGGTGCGCTCACCGGAATCAGCGTCCCGATTTACTGGAGCGGACCGCTCGTCATCCTGCTCTTCGCGCAGTTCCTGAACGTGCTTCCGGCGTCGAACCGCATCGCCTCGCAGTTCGACCCGCCGGTGTACACCGGCCTCATCACCGTCGATTCGCTGGTGTTCGGCCTGCAGACGGGGAACTTCGCGGCGTTCTTCTCGGCCGCGTCGCACATGTTCCTCCCCGCGGCGGTCATCGGCATCTACGGGATGGCCCTCATCTCGCGGATGATGCGGTCGTCCATGCTCGAGGTCATCCGCCAAGACTACATGCGGACCGCTCGCGCGAAGGGGCAGGGCGCGAAGATAACTATCATGAAGCACGGCTTCCAGAACGCTCTCATCCCGGTCATCACCGTCATCGGCATCCAGTTCGGGACGCTCCTCGGCGGGGCCGTCCTGACCGAGACGGTGTTCGGTATCGGCGGTATCGGAACGATGCTCGTCAAAGCCATCGAGGTGGGCGACTACCCGGTCGTGCAGGGAACGGTGCTAGTGTTCGCCTTCCTCTTTACGCTCGTCAACTTGGGCGTCGACGTGACGTACTCGTATCTCGACCCACGAATCGAACAATGAGCACGCAAACACACGGAGAGAACGCCGAATCGACGCACCGCGGTCTCGTGAGCCGTCTGCGCGCGTCGCCGTTCCTCTCGGACCTCCTGTCGAACCGCCTCGCTCTCGCTGGAATCCTTCTCATCCTCGCGATGGTCGCAGTCGCACTGTACGCCCGCCTCGGTGCGATGTTCGGCTTCGCGCCCAGCCTCGCGGAACTGCAACAGTCGCAGTTCGGGACGAACCCGAGTCTCGGGCCGCCGACCGCACAGAACCCGTTCGGAACCGACATCCAAGCGCGCGACCTGTTCGGCCGCGTCCTCTACGGGTCGTGGCTGGCGCTGAAGTTCGGGACGGTCACGGTCGGTATCTCGACCACCGCGGGCGTCGCGCTCGGCGTCATCGCCGCGTACTACGGCGACATCACGGACAACGTCATCATGCGTTCGATGGACGTGTTCCTCGCGTTCCCGTCGCTGTTGCTCGCGTTGGCGCTCGTGGCGATATTCCCGGACAGCCTCGGCCTGTGGCGCGCCGTGACCGCACTTACGCTCGTCTACACGCCGCGGTTCGCCCGCGTCGTTCGCGGTGCCGCCCTGAAGGTGCTCGAAGACGAGTACGTGGACGCCACCGTCGCCCTCGGCGCGAAGGACGCCCGCGTCCTCGTCCGGCACGTGATGCCGAACTGCCTCGCGCCGATTACGGTCCAGAGCACGCTCAACTTCGGCCTCGCAATCATCGACCTCGCGGCCCTGTCGTTCCTCGGCTTCGGCGCCGAGGCCGGGTCGCCGTCGTGGGGATTGATGTTGGCGAACGGCGTGAACGAGGGACTTCTCACCGGCGAGTGGTGGTGGTCGTTCTTCCCCGGCCTGTTCCTCGCCGTGACGGTGCTCGGGTTCAACCTCCTCGGCGACGGGATGCGCGACGCGCTCGACCCGCGGATGCGCGAAGCGGTCGACTGACGCCTCGACCACGCCGCCATGTCCCGCACGGACTCTCTTTCGTCTCGATTACCGCCCTCGCTCCGCCGCCGCGTCCGCATCGTCGGCGGCGCGTTCGTCGTCGGCTTCGGCGTCGGCGCGGTCGGAACGCTCGCGGGCGGTGTCGCCCGAAACGTCGCGTGGGCCGCGAACTCGGCGTTTCTGCTCGGCGCTCTCGTCTTCGGGTTCGGCCTCCTCGGCTGGTCGGGGTCGATGCTCGCCGGTCGCGCGTTCGAGGAGATGGCGCGACGACTCGACTCCGGTTCCGACTGGACCGAACGCGACTCCCGCCGCGCGATGGCGCGAATCGGCGGCTTCGGCGCCGGTGCGATGGTCGCGGCGGCGACGCTCGGCACGCTCCTGACCTGACGTTCAAGTACGAGGACGGGGCCACTCGCGCCGTGACCTGAACGTCGCCCCGAGTCGGTTCGCGATAGTCCGGCATCCGACTCGGGACGCGCCCGCCGGCAGTTCGCCCTCTCCGGCCTACTCGCGGACGTTCCGTCCGACCGCCTCGACGAACGTCCCCTCGTCGTAGACGACGGTCCCGCGGACCATCGTCAGGTCGGGAAAGACGCCCGTCCGTCCCTCGAACGGCGTCCACCCGCACTTCGAGTGGAGTTCGTCGCCGCGAATCTCGCGGGTCTCCTCGGGGTCGAAGAGAACCAAATCCGCGTCGCGCCCGACTTCGACGCGCCCTTTCTTCGGCAGGTCGAATATCTCCGCGGCGTTCGCGGCGGTCACGTCCCTGACGCGTTCGTAGGAGAGGTTCCCCGCCTCCGCTTCGGCCAACATGAGCGGAAGCATCGTCTCGACGCCCGGAACGCCGCTCGGGGCGTCCCAGAGACCCGTCTCCTTCTCCTCGACGGTGTGGGGCGCGTGGTCGGTGGCGACGATGTCGATGTCGCCCTCGACCAGTCGCTCCCACATCCCCGCGCGACGCTCCTCGCTCCGGAGGGGCGGGTTCATCCGCCCGAACGTCCCGAGTTCCGTCGCGTCCTCGCGGGAGAGAAAGAGGTGGTGCGGCGTCACCTCGCACGTCGCGCCGCCCGCCCTCGCGGCGTCGACGCCCTCGGGCGTGCTCGTGTGCGCGACGTGTATCGCCGCCTCGGAGTCCGAACCCACCTCCACCGCGCGTTCGACGGCGGCGGCCTCCGCCTCCGCGGCGCGGTACTGGCTCCACGGGTCGGCGTCCGCGTCCCGCCCCGTCCCGCCGGCGTCGCGTTCCCGCGCCGCCTCGTCGAACAGGTCCGCGTCCTCGGCGTGGACGGTGACCGTCACGTCCGCGTCGGCCGCCGCCGCGACGGCGTCGGAAAAGAGGTCCGCCTCGATACCCATGTCGCCCGTCGA
The DNA here is from genome assembly GCF_900100875.1 of Halopelagius longus. Taxonomy (NCBI): domain Archaea; kingdom Methanobacteriati; phylum Methanobacteriota; class Halobacteria; order Halobacteriales; family Haloferacaceae; genus Halopelagius; species Halopelagius longus. The sequence continues at coordinate 88,866 of NZ_FNKQ01000001.1, forward strand.
GTCGGCGAGGAACACCTCGCCGAGTGCGAACAGCGGTCGGTCGAACAGCGACTCGGGGTCCCACTCGGCGGTGACGCCGCCGTTGATGCCGTAGTCCACGAGCGACTCCGCCGCGAGTTCCGCCTTCTCGTCGAACGCCGCCCCCGTCGTCGTCGGCGGCGTCGTGTTCGGTTGGTCGACGACGGTCGTGACGCCGCCCGCGGCGGCGCTCTGCGAACCGGTCTCCCACGTCTCCTTGTGGGCGTAGCCCGGTTCGCGGAAGTGGACGTGGGCGTCTATCGCGCCCGGGAAAAGTCGCCGCCCGTCGGCCGCTATCACTCGTTCGTCCGGCGTCGGGTCGAGCGACGGTTCGACCGCCGCTATCTCCTCGCCTTCGACCCGCACGTCGCGGACGCGTCCGTCTGCGAGCGTCGCATCGACGATGAGCGTAGACATACCCGTGTGTCCGAGGGCGGTGACCTAAGCCCCGCGGTTCGCTACTCCTCGTCGGAGACGAACGCCGCGGCGTCCGTCACGTCCCACTCGGCGTCGCCGACGAACGAGGCTTCCAGCGCTCGACGCGTCTCCTCGGGGTCGGACGGCCCGCCGCTTTCGGCGACGCTGCCGACCGTCTCGGGGTCGAACGGCACGTCGAGCGCCTCGTACACCGGCGCTAACACCGCCGCGAGTTCCTCGCGTTCGCCCGCGACGACGACGCCGGAGACGAGTGCGGCGTCGCTCCGGACGCGTTGGGCGATACCGCATAGCTTCCCGTCGGCCTGCACCGAGTGCGCGCCGGGGCAGAAGGAGTTGGGCGGTTCGCCCGGCGTCGCGGCGACGCCGAGGGACGCCAACGCGTCCACGACCGATTCGGTCGCCGCGTCGTACCGGTCGTCGAGGCCGGTACGGATGTCCTCCGTCGGAACGACGTGGGCGAACGCCAGCGTCGTCGCTCCGGTGTAGGCGACGGCCCGCCCGCCGACGCTCCGTTCGACCGGCGGGAAGCCGCGTTCGTCGGCCGCGCGGCGGGCCGCCTCGTACCCGTCGGCGTGACTGTCCCGGCGGCCGAACGCGACCTGTCTGTGCGGCGTCCACGCGCGGAAGGCGGGGACGCCGTCTCGCCCCGTCTCCGCCAGCATCGCCGCCGTCACCGTCCGGTCCGCCTCTCGCGTCGGCGCGCGCCCGCGAACGACTCGAACTCGGTCGCCTTCGAAGGCGTCCATACGGGGCGGTGGCGCCGACGCGTCTAAGCCCTCCCGGTCCCCCCGTTTCGGCATGGACGGCGACGCCGAGTCCGGACGCGCCCGCGCGGAGAGCGACCCGAATCGGGACGGACCGGGACGCCCGCCCGCCCGCCCCGCCGACGCGGAGTTCGTGACGGTGCCCGCGGACGTACTCGACCTGTACCGTCGCTTCTCGCTGTACAACTCGCCGTACCCGGCGCACGACGACGCCTCCGCGATAGACCTCTACCCGACGTCGAACGACGGCCTCTCGCCCGTCGCCGGCGAGGTGGTGGAGACGCGGACCGTCAGTGCGCCGCCGAAACCCTACGCCCACGAGGAGGAGTACCTCATCCTCGTGGACGCGGGCGAGTACGTCGCCCGCATCCTCCACGTCGAACCCGAAGTCGAGGCGGGCGACTCGGTGGCCGTCGGCGACCGACTCGGGCCGATGATTCGCTCGGGTTTCTTCGCGCCGTGGGTCGGCAACCACGTCCACCTCGGCTTCCGCCGCCGCGACCAGAACCCCCACCGCGCGGCAGGGTCGCTTCCGGTCGTCGCCGACGCGCCGGTCGAACCCGTCCGGTGGGACGGCACCGGAACCGTCGTCGAGACGGGCGAGACCTACGCGATTCTCGACGAACCGGTCCACCCCGCGCCCGGCGACCGGTGGGCCGCCGTCGCGGCGGAAGCGCGCTCCGACGGCGACGCAGAGCCTTTCGCGGTCGCTCTCGACGGCGGGTTGGCGCACTACGCCGCGGGCGGCGTCCTCTCGGACGGCGCGGACGGCCGCACGCTGTCGTTCCTCGGCCACCCCGTCGGGGCCGTCGAGGGCCGGAACGTCGCGTGGGACGCGTTCGACGTGGTGGTCGACGGCGACAGAATCACCGGCGTCTCCCTCTTTGCGGGGTCGACTCGCGACTTCGGCGCGAAACTCGTCTGCCCGGACCACGGGTTCGAGGTGGGCGAGGCGGTCCGAGTCGAGATTCGGGAGAGCGACGACCCGATTCGACTGGGTTGACCCGCGAACCCTCGCCGGAGTGCCGGAACCGCCGACTACATAGGGTTCGCGTGCGCCGTGGCACCAATGGCCGACGGTGACGAGAACCGCGACGGCGACGGACGGGACGACGTCGAGTTCCCGAGCGAAGCCGCGGCGTTCGTCCAGCAGTACATCGAACAGGAACACGGCTACCTCTCGTGGTTGAACACGCGCGTCGAGGAGATAGAACGCGGGCGCGTCGTGATGACGATACCGTACGACGAGAAACTCACGAACACGACGGACCCACCGACGGTCCACGGCGGCATCGCGGCGACGCTTATCGACACCGCGGGCGGCATCGCCCAGCGGACGACGTTCGACGACCCGATGGCCCACGGCGTTGCGACGGTGAACCTGAACGTGAACTACCTCCGCCGGGCGTCCGGAACGCTCCGCGCGACGGCCGAAGTCGTCCGCGCGGGCGGTACCATCGGCGTCAGCACCGTCACCGTCGTCAGTCAGATTCCCGACGAGGCGTCCGACGACGCCGCCGACCGGTGGGAGGGGACGCCCGACTCTCAAGCCGTCGCCACCGGACAGGCCGCTTACAGGCTGTTCCGCTGAGGACTCCTTCGTCCGCCGTCGCTTCGCCTTCGTGGCACCGGGAGACGCGGCGACTGACCGTCCGACACGAGTGCCTTCGTCCGGACCCGAACGGTCCGCTCGTATCTCTCCCCTCCGCTTCATACTTGTCAATATTACTATTATAAATGGCTACTACGGAATCGAACAACTGCCTCTGTGTCTCATGACGGACAATACAGACGGCGAGAATGTGACAAAGAGGAGGGACGTTCTCCGAACGGCGGGTGCGGCGGCGGCCGGCGGCGTCGCCACTGCGCTCCTCGACGCGGACATCGTTCGCGGTGCGAGCGCGGAGTCCGTTCGGGAGGGTGCGGCCGACTGGACGACCGACGCCGACGCCGGCGCGTTTCCGCTGTCGGTGGCGAGCGGCGGACCGACGGAGGCGGGCGCGATTCTGTGGACGAAACTGGCCGAAGGCGCGCACTCGGAGTCGGACCCGACGTACGTTCGGGTCGGGACCGACGAGTCGTTCTCGGAGACGGTGTACGAGGGGAAAGTCGCCGCGGACGCGGTGACGCCCGACCACGACCACGTGGTGAAGGTGGACGTAGACGGCGAACTCCCCGCAGACTGCCACCTGTACTTCCAGTTCCACCACGCGGGCGCGAACAGTCCGGTCGGTCGCTGTCGCACGCTCCCCGCGCCGGACGCGAGTCCGGAGCGCCTCCGCTTGGCCGTCGTCTCCTGTCAGTCGTATCAGGACGGGTACTACCCCTCGTACGGCTACGTCGCCGAGGAGGACGTCGACTACCTCGTCCACCTCGGCGACCAGATTTACGAGTACGCCGGCGACTCGCGGTTCGAGGGCCGGTCGGTCACGCTCCCCAGCGGAAACGACGTCGCGTGGACGCTGGAGGACTACCGGCACCTCTGGCGGACGTACCGCGGCGACGAGTTCTTCCAGCGGGCGCTGGCCAACCACACGTTCATCCCGACGTGGGACGACCACGAGTACGTCAACAACCCGTTCTGGGACTACGAGAACGACCGCCCGTGGTCGGACGACCACCCGCGGAACGACGACGACGAGTTCATGACCCGGCTGTACCGGGACTCGATTCGGGCGTGGTGGGAGTACAACCCCGCCCGCGTCCAGTACGACGCCGACGCCGACCACCTCCACGACCGGTTCCGGATGTGGCGAAGCGTGCGCTTCGGCGACTTGGTCGAACTCCTGATGACCGACGAACGCCTCTTCCGGTCGATGCCGCCGGGCGGCGACGACGCCGGGCGGCGGGAGGGCGGCGTCCCGCCGAACGCGCCCGAGGCCGACGACGGCGACCGGACGATGCTCGGCTTCGAACAGCGCGAGTGGTTCCTCGATACCGCTCTCGGAAGCGACGCGACGTGGCTGACGTGGGGGAACGAGGTGCCGTTCTCGCCCATCTGGCGGTCGAGCAACGACGACGGGCAGTTCTACCGCGACTACGACAACTGGGACGGGTACGAACACGAACGGCGCGAAATCGTCGGCCGATTGGCCCACGAAGGCGTCGAGAACTACGTCGCGCTCACCGGCGACATGCACAACTACATGGTGTCGTACGTGCTGAACGACTGGGAGAGCGTCGAGAACCGGTCGCCGATTCCTCCGGCGGATGAGCGCGTCGGCGTCGAACTGATGGCGCCGGCGATATCGAGCGAGTCCGACGCCTCGAACTTCTGGGGGGCGGAGGACTCCACCGACGTCGAGTCCGAGTCGCCGGCCCTGACGGCCGACAAACACCGCGAAGTCGTCTTAGAAGAGAACCCCCACATCGAGTGGTTCGACTCGCAGTACAACGGCTACGCCGTCGCCGAGTTCGCGCCGGACGGCTGCACGTGGCGGGCGTACGCCGTCGACGACACCGTCGACGAACCGGACGCACACCGCACGTTGCTCCGCGAGTACCACGTCCCGGAGGGCGGCGTCGAACTCGAAGAACGCGCGGCGAACGACCCGGACTGGGAGGGCTGACCTCCGTCTCCGTCCGGGACCGCTCCGTTTTTCTCGACGCCCTCGCGGGCCAACCGACCCGCCGAGGCCGGCTTCCCGTCGCCGACTACGCGAAGCGAATCTCGTCGCTCGTCGTCACCTCGCCGAACAACCACCCCGCGTGGTCGACGGCGTACTCCTTGTGCTCGTCCTCTATCGCGCCGATGGCGTCCTCGGCGAGGACGGGGCGGAAGTCGCGCAGGCCCGCGCTTCCCGCGGTGTGGAGGACGCAGACGTTCGCCAGCGTCCCGCAGATGACCAAATCCTCGATGCCGTGGGCGTTTAGCCACCCCTCTAACTCGGTTCGGTGGAACGCGTCGTACGTGTGCTTGACGACGACGTGGTCCTCCTGGCGCACGTCGAGTTCCTCGACGAGTTCCGTCTCCCACGTCCCCTCGACGACGTGTTCGCCCCAGCGTTCGAACTCGTCGTAGTAGTGGGCGTCGTCGAACTGTTCCGGCGGGTGCACGTCGCGGGTGTAGACGACTTGCGCGCCCGCCTCTCGCGCGTCGTCCACGAGGGCGGCCACGTCGTCTATCACCGCCTCGCTCCCGGGCGCGTACAGGCTCCCGTCCGGGTGACAGAAGCCGTTCTGCATGTCGACGGCTATCACGGCGGTTCGCTCGGGGTCGAACGAGTACTCGCTCATACGACTAGGTTATCTACCGGTCCACAAAACTGTACGCCGCCTCCTCCTCGGGCCGTCTTCCGTGCGATACCGCCTCGCGGCGGCCCCGGCGTCGCCGGCCGATGCGGAAAGGTACTTCTGCCCCCGGGCCATCAGGCCGGACAATGCCACCGCGCCACGGACTCGTCGCCGCGTCCCTCGCTTTCCTTCTGGTTTTCGCGGGGTGTTCCGCGCCCGCGTTGAACCCGAACGCCGACGCCGGCGGGTCTGACTCGGACGCACCGACGCCCGCGACGCCGGACGAGAACTTCTCGGACCCCGAGGAGGACGCCCTCGGGTGGGAGGACGGCTACTGGTACGGCGAACCCATCGAGGTGGACCAGTCCGACGGCCTCTCGGACGCGGAACTGCGGGCGTTCGTCGGGCGGTCGATGGCGCGCGTCGAGTACGTCCGCCACAAGGAGTTCCAAAAGCGGGTGTCGGTCGACGTGCTCTCGCGGGCCGAGTACCGGAACCGCTCTACGGGCACGCCCTCCGCGACCGGACCGAGCGAGTTCGACCAGTGGAACAACCAAGTGTGGGAGGCACTGTTCATCACCGGCGAGGCGCAGGACAGCCAATCGAGCATCAGCGGAACGCGCGAGTCCGCCGTCGCGGGCTTTTACTCCCCCCGCGACGACGCGATAAAGATCATCACCGACTCGCCGGACTCGCCGACCATCGACAACGCGACGCTCGTCCACGAACTCACGCACGCCCTTCAGGACCAACACTACGACCTGACGAAGCGGAAGTACTCCGGGCAGACCCAAGACGGCGACTTGGCCATCGACGGCGCCGTCGAGGGCGACGCGAAGTACGTCGAACTCCGCTACGCCGACCTCTGTGAGGGCGAGTGGAGTTGCGTCGCCGCACCGCGAGGGAGCGGTTCGTCCGAGTCCTCCGGGAACGCTTCGGGCGGCGGTCCGAACCTCGGCATCTTCCTCACCATCTTCCAACCGTACTCCGACGGCCCGGTGTTCATCTCAGAGCACCACCGACGCGGCGGGTGGGACGCGGTGGACCGGCAGCTAAAGAACCCGCCCGAGTCCTCGGAGCAGGTCATCCACCGGACCGACGAGAAGCCCGTCCGAATCGAGTTCAGAGACCGGGGCCGAAACGGCTGGTCGACGTTCCGGAATCAGGGTCAAAGCGGCTCCGACACCGTCGGCGAGGCGTCCATCTTCGCCATGTTCTGGTATCAGGCGCGGACGACGGGCGCCGACACGCTCAACCCGCGGACCATCCTCCAGATAGACAGCCGCTACGACTCGTACAACTACGACGCGAAGCCCTCGAACGGGTGGGGTAACGACCGCCTGTTCCCGTACAAGAAGGGGTCCGGCAACGACAGCGAGTACGGCTACGTCTGGGTGACCGAGTGGGACTCCGAGTCCGACGCCCGGCAGTTCCAGAACGCGTATCGGAACATCCTCTCGGCGCACGACGCGACGAAACGCGGCGAGAACACGTACGTCGTCCCGAACGGCGAGTTCGAGGACGCGTTCCGCGTCACCCGCGACGGCACCCGCGTCGTCATCGTCAACGGGCCGACGCCCGATGACCTCGACGACATCCGCCCGCCGCAGTCCTGACGGCGCGTCCGCCGCCGCGAATTCTTTTGTCCGGTCGCACCGTGTTTCGACGCGTGAACGACGCGCGCGTCCGGTTCGTCGCCGTTCTCGCGGTAGCGACGCTCGTGCTCTCGGGCTGTGCCGCCCCCGTCGCGGACCCGACGCCGAACGAGTGGCGCTGGCCCGAGGACCCCCAGAGCGACAGAATCGGCTGGGAGGCGGGCTACTGGTACAACGAGTCCGTCGCGGTGAACCAGTCGGACGGGCTGAACGCCTCCGAACGCGAGGCGTTCGTCGCTCGGACGGCGGCCCGCGTCGAACGCATCCGGGGGCTGGAGTTCGAGGAGTCCGTGGAGGTGGACGTGATGTCGCGCGCCGAGTACCGCGACCAATCGAGCGGAGACGGCGGCGCCGGGCCGGGGTGGAACGACCAAGTGTGGGAGGCGCTCCTTCTGATCGGCGAGGACAGGACCGTCGAGGCGGCGTTCGACGACCTGTACGGCGACGCGGTTCTCGGCTACTACTCGCCGTCCGAGGAGCGCATCGTCGTCGTCAGCGACGCCGAAAATCCGGTGATAGACCGGGCGACGCTGTCGCACGAACTGATGCACGCCCTCCAGTACCAGCGGTTCGACATCGGGGGCGTGCCGCAGACGCTCGACGGCAGACTCGCCGAGGACGGACTGGTCGAGGGCGACGCGCGGTACGTCGAGCAGTTGTACGAAGAACGGTGCGGCGACGAGTGGGACTGCGTCCGGCGGCCCGAGACGAATCCGAACCGCGAGAACTTCGACGCCGGTGTGTACCTGACCGTCTACGCGCCGTACAGCGACGGACCGACGTTCGTCCACTCGCTCCGCGAACGCGGCGGGTGGACGGCCGTAAACGAGGCGTACGCCAGACCGCCCGCCTCCACGGAGCAACTCGTCCACCCCGAGGCGTACCCCGAGGACCGACCGCGGACCGTCGCGGTGCCGAACCGGTCGAACGGCGCGTGGTCGCGGTTCGACCGCCACCCGGTCGGAAACACCGTCGGCGAAGCGCCCATCTTCGTGATGCTCTACCGGCACGGGGCGATACCCTCGTCGGCGCTCGAACGGAACGCGGAGCCGTACTCGCGGTACAACTACTCCTCGAACGCGAGCGACGGGTGGGCGGGCGACACCGTCGTCCCGTACCGGAGCGACGACGGCGAGTTCGGCTACGTCTGGGCGATAGAGTGGGAGACGGCGGCGGACGCCGAAGAGTTCGTGTCCGCCTACGAGACGGCGCTTCGGGAGGGGCTGAACGCCACGCGGACGGCTCCGAACACGTACGTCGTCGCGGACGGTCCGTACGCCGACGCGTTCCGCGTCACGCGGAACGGGACGCGCGTCACCGTCGTCAACGCGCCGACGACCGACCGGTTGGACGGCGTCCACGCGCCGGGTCGGTAGAGAAGACACTTACCTGCGAACGGCCTCGGGCCGAGTATGCACCCCCGCACACCACTTCTCGTCTCCATCGCGGTCCTCGTCGTTCTCGCCGGTTGTTCGGCCGCGCCGGGTTCGCCCGCGCCGGGTTCGCCCGCGCCGGACGGACAGGCGGAGACTGACGCGACGGCGGCAGTGGAGACGGAGACGGCGACAGACGGAGCGATAGCGAGATACTCGACGAACAAGGCGGAGACGAACGACGCGGAGGCGACGACGCCGACGAAGGTGACGAACGGGACGAAGGCGGCCGCGGCGTCGTCGTCGACGCACGACTGCCCCCCGGTTCTCTACCTCGAAGCCGTCGAACGCCCGTCGGACGAGACGGTCGTCGCGTACGGTAACCTCTCCGCCGAGCGAAAAGCCGAGTTCGACACGGCGCTCGTCGAAGGGAACGCCGAAATCGAAGGCGGCGACGGCTACGAGTTCTGGGTGGACCGCCCGTACGTGGAACACGACGGCAACGTCTACCGCGCCGTCGTCGCGGTGTGCTGACCGCCGAAGACGACTCGCCTTCGGTCGCTCGTACCGAACACGTGACCTTTTCGTGGTTCCGCGAATAGCCACCCCTATGACGACGTTCGACATCGTCGGCGAGGACGCGATTCTCGATGGGTCGGCGACCGACGCCTACTTCGAGCGAACGGAGACGACGCTCCGGCACGCGGGGAAGAACCCGCACGTCGTCGCCGAGGTGACCGCCGACCAGTTTCCGACCGGCGAGTACGAACTGCTCTCCGGCGTGAAAGACGCCGCCGCCCTCCTCGAAGGCCGGAACGTCGACGTGGACGCCGTCCCCGAGGGCCGCCTGTTCGACGGCGGGCCGGTGATGCGAATCGAGGGACCGTATCTGGAGTTCGCTCGGTTCGAAACCTCGCTTCTCGGCTTTCTCTCGCACGCCTCCGGCGTCGCCACGGCGGCGCTGGACGTGCGCCGCGCCGCACCCGATAGCACCGTCCTCTCGTTCGGGGCGCGGCACGTCCACCCCTCCATCGCCGCGATGATAGAGCGAAGCGCGCTCGTCGGCGGGTTGGACGGCATCTCCCACGTCGCGGCGGGCGAGATTCTCGGCCACGAGGCGTCGGGGACGATGCCGCACGCCCTGCTGATATGCTTCGGCCGCGGGAACCAAGAGGAGGCGTGGACGGCGTTCGACGAGGCGGTCGACGAGTCCGTCCCGCGCGTCGCCCTCTGTGACACCTACAGCGACGAGACGGACGAGGTGCTCCGTGCGGTGGAGACGCTCGGCGACGGACTCGACAGCGTCCGCCTCGACACCACTTCCTCGCGCCGCGGCGACTTCCGGCACATCGTCCGCGAGGTGCAGTGGACGCTCGACGCCTACGAGGAGGAGGACGTGGAGGTGTTCGTCTCCGGCGGCCTCGGCCCCGAGGAGTTGCGGCACCTCCGCGACGCCGCAGACGGGTTCGGCGTCGGCGGCTACGTCTCGAACGCCGACCCGGTGGACTTCGCGCTCGACATCGTGGAGGTAGACGGCGAACCGACGGCCAAGCGGGGCAAACTCACCGGCGCGAAGGAGGTGTACCGAACGGCCGACGGCGGCCACCACGTCGGACTCCGCGGGCGCGAGGGCCCCGAAGACGGCGAAGCGCTCCTGGAACCGCTCGTCCGCGACGGCGAACTCGTCGAAGACGCCTCCTTCGACGTCGAAGCGGCGGCCGAACGCGCCGCGCGAGACGCCGAACTGACCGGCTACGGCGACGCGGACGACTGACGGCGCAGTCGCTCCGACGACAGTCCGCGAAAAAATCGAAAACCGCAAACGAGAGGCGCAGAGCCGCCGGCGGCCGAAGGCGCGCCGACTCCTCTTTCCCCCCGTCCCCCTTCTTCTTACAGCTGTTCGACGCTGCCGCCGTCGGCGCGTTCGCGGAACACCTGTCCCTCGAACAGCGTCACCATGGCGTCTTCGTCCTGCCACGCGAGCGGCGACAGCCCCGCCTTCCGGCAGGCGTGGGTGAGGAACTGCTCCTCGTTCCAGCCGTTCTCGACCGGTATCGTCGGGTAGAGCCAGCCGTGCTTTCCGTCCTTGTCGATGGCGACGCCGTGGGTGCCGAGTTCGATGTCGGCCACGGGGTCGTTCGTTAAGACGTGGTTACAGACGATACAGACCGAGATGTTCAGGTTCGGAAGTTCCGGTTGTTCTATCTCGGATCCGCAGGAATCGCCGGATGCGGCCTGAATGGCGGCGTCTACGATGGCGTGACCCAGTTGGTCTTTCCCCCGGTAGGCGCCGGCGCACCCCCGTAGCCGGCCCCGTCCCCGGGTGGATTGGATGCGTACGAACGCGCCGGTTCGAGCGTAAAATGCATCGCGCATGCTACCCGGCTGTTCACGTTGACCGTGAAGAACGTACGATTCGACCGATTCCCGCGCTAACTCGACCGCCCTCGCCCCATCCTCGTAGGTGAGGTGTACGGTCTGCGCCTCGGACATATCTATTCTTATGCATTCGTTTAACTTGAACGCTTCCCTTGTCACCACCGGTTTTGGGGCTTGATTCCCGGCCTCGAAGCAGAGAAACGGAGCGGTGTCGGCCGATCGAACGTCTTATGCGGGGAAACCGAGTAGTTTCGAACGGCAGAGAGAGCCCGGTTCCCGTGCGTCGCACCCGCGACGCATGAGGAAAGTCCCCCCACCGTCCGGACGGGTGACCGGGCGCAAGCCCGGAGTCGGAGACGGCTGGCTCTGGAACAGAAACGAGACCCCTCGACCCGACCGATGATGCGTGCGAACCGACCCGTAAGGGGAGGGAGTTAACCCGCGGAGGGTGCGAGGCGGCGTTAGCCGCCTCGAAGCGAACGGGCGCACCGCGCCCGCGAGCAGACGGTCGAGAAGGGATGGAACGGCGAATCCTCACCGGTGCAAGTCCGCGCCGCTAAGGTAGTCCGGACAGCACCCTCGGGACATCCGGGGTGCCCCCGGAGTCTCTCCGGGGAGGACGCGGACGCTCAGCCGAATGCCGGGACGAACAGAAGGGGGCTTACTCCTCTCAGCCGATTCCGACCGAAGAGCGACGAGTTCGCGCGTTGTTATTACTATGGTTCGATTAAGTTATTAAGAATACCCACTAAACGGGCCGTATTTGGTAGTTGGATTAATAACCTCCTGTCGCCTAGGCACGCGTATGACTAGAGACGACGAGCACCGCGGTCACGACCACGGCCCGTCCGGGGGCGGGTGCGGGTCGGGTGGGGACTGCGGGTGCGAACCGGGGGCCGACGCGCCGCGGGAGACGCCGACCGACGGGGCAGTGACCCTCGGCGGTCCCGACGACGGGACGGCAGAGAGTCTCAGCCTCTCGGTTCCGGAGATGGACTGCGCCTCCTGCGCGGAGAAAGTCGAAAAGAGCGTCCGCGCCGACCCCGGGGTCGAGGACGTGGACCCGCAACCGACGACGGGGACGCTTTACGTGAGTTACGACCCCGCCGAGACGACGAGCGACGCCGTCCACGAACGCGTCGAGGCCGCCGGCTACTCGGTCCTCGGCGAGGAGACGGCGACGTTCGACGTGCCCGAGATGGACTGCGCCTCCTGCGCCGGGAAGGTGGAGTCTGCGCTCCGGTCCGTCGAGGGCGTCGGCGACGTCGACACCCAACCCACCCTCGGGGAAGTCGGCGTCTCCTTCGACCCCGACGCGACATCCCGCGGGCGACTCGTCGCCGCCATCGAGGGTGCGGGGTACGACGTGGTGGACGACGACGCCGACGCCGGCGAGTCCCGCGACGTGTGGACGAGTCCGCGCGCGTTGAAGACGTGGGTCGGCGCGGCGTTCCTCGTCGTCGGCCTCGCCTTGGAGTTCCTGCTCACCGGCTTCGACGCCCTGCTGGCGGCCCCCTTCGGCTACGAGATATCGACCGCGTGGGTCGCCTACGCCGTCGCCATCGCCGCCGCGGGCGTGCCGGTTCTGCGGAACGGCTACTACTCGGCGAAGAACCGCAACCTCGACATCGACCTGCTGATGTCCGCCGGCATCGTCGGCGCCATCGCGGTGAACCTGCCGTTCGAGGCGGCGACGCTCGCGGTCCTCTTCAGCGTCGCCGAGTTGCTCGAACGCTTCTCGATGGACCGCGCGCGCAACTCCCTGCGGGAACTGATGGAACTGTCGCCCGACACGGCGACGGTCCGACGCGAGGGGGAGGAAGTCGTCGTCGCCGCCGAGGACGTAGTCGTCGGCGAGACGGTTCTCGTCCGCCCGGGCGAACGCGTCCCGTTGGACGGCGTCGTCACGGAGGGCGAGTCCGCCGTGGACGAGTCGCCCATCACCGGCGAGTCCGTCCCCGTGGACCTCTCGCCCGGCGACGAGGCGTACGCCGGCAGCATCGTCGAGGACGGCTACCTCGAAATCGAGGCGACGGCGACGGCCGACGACTCGACGCTCTCGCAGGTCGTCGAGATGGTCGAGGAGGCCAACCGCGAGAAGACCGAATCCGAGCAGTTCATCGACCGCTTCGCGCGGTACTACACGCCCGTCATCGTCGTCGGCGCACTCCTGACCGCGGCGGTGCCGCCCCTCCTCATCGCGGACCCCGTCTCGGTCGGCGCGGCGGGGTACGCGTTCACCTTCGCCGGCGACTGGCAGACGTGGTTCGTCCGCGCGTTGACGCTCCTCGTCGTCGCCTGCCCCTGCGCGTTCGTCATCTCGACGCCCGTCTCCGTCGTCTCGGGCATCACCTCGGCGGCGCGCAACGGCGTCCTCGTGAAGGGCGGGACGTACCTCGAAGCGATGAACGAGGTGGACACTATCGCCGTGGACAAGACCGGGACGCTCACGACGGGCGAACTCGGCGTCACCGACGTGGTGCCCGTCAACGGCACCTCCGAGTCCGAACTCCTCGGCTGTGCCGCCGCCCTCGAAGCGCGGAGCGAACACCCCATCGCGAAGGCCATCGTCGCCCGCGCCGACGGCGAGTCGGTGCCGAACCGCGACGTCGAGGGGTTCGAGGCCCTCACGGGCAAGGGCGTCCGCGCGGAGTTGGACGGCGAGACGCACTACGCCGGGAAACCGTCGCTGTTCGCCGAACTCGGATTCGACCTCGAACACACCCACGTTCGTACGGACGGCGGTCCCGCCGCAGGCGGCGTCACGCCCGAGGCGTCGGCCCGCGAGTGCGAACACGGGTCGTACGTCGATCTGGCGAACGAGGTCATCCCGCGCCTCCAGTCGGAGGGGAAGTCGGTCGTCCTCGTCGGCACCGAGGAGAAACTGGAGGGCGTCGTCGCCGTCGCCGACACCGTCCGCCCGGAGGCGGCGTGGACCGTCTCGCGCCTCCGCGAACTCGGCGTCGAACGCGTCGTGATGCTCACCGGCGACAACGAACGGACCGCCGAGGTCATCGGCGAACGCCTCGGCGTCGACGACGTGCGCGCGGACCTCCTCCCCGAGGAGAAGGTGGAGGCGGTGCGCGCACTCGAAGCCGAGGGGAACGTCGCCATGGTCGGCGACGGCGTCAACGACGCGCCCGCCCTCGCGGCCGCCAGCGTCGGCATCGCCATGGGCGCGGCCGGGACCGACACCGCGTTGGAGACGGCTGACGTGGCCCTCCTCTCGGACGACCTGACGCGCCTACCGTATCTGGTGACGCTCTCGCGGAAGACGACGAGCATCATCGAGCAGAACGTCTGGTCGTCGCTCGCGGTGAAGGCCGTCCTCGCCGTCGCCGCGCCCCTCGGTCTCATCTCCGTCGCCTTCGCCATCGTCGTCGGCGACATGGGCATGAGTCTCGGCGTGACGACGAACGCCCTGCGACTGGCGGGCGTCGAACCCGACGCCGAGGCGGCCGACTACCGGTAAGTTTCCCCCGGGCGAACGCTCTTTTATCCCGCCAATTCATCTCCGACCGAACGAATGTCTCGCGCCTCGCTCCGGGCCGTCGCTCTGGCGGTACTCGTCGTCCTCGCCGGGTGCGCCGTCCCCGTCGATATCCCGACGGACGACCCCTCGGTCGGTCCCTCGACGCCGACGGACGCGCCCACCGACGGAACCGCGGACTCTCCGACGCCCGACGGAACCGCGACGGACGCCGACCCGACGGCGACGGCGCACCCCGACCGTGAGAGTCCGTGGGGCGACGACCCGATAGTCGTCGGAGTCCGCGATACGGCCGACACCGATCGGAACTGGGCTCCGTTGGTCCGGGAGGCGACGGCTTACTGGGAGGAACGCGCCGAACACTACGCCGGCTATCCCGTCGAGTACGCCGTTCGGCCGGACGCCGAGAACCCCGACATCGTCGTTCGGTTCGTCGAGAACATCGAGGACTGCGAGAACGCCGCCGAGGCGGCGGGATGCGCGCCCCTCGTCGAAGACAGCCGCCAGATTCGCCGTCCGGCGAGGGTGTCGATTCGCACCGGCTTCTCGAACTCCTCGACGGTGTTGGTCCTGAAACACGAGTTCGGGCACACCCTCGGCCTGCGACACGACGACGCCCCCGCCGACGTGATGGCGAGTCGGTCCATCCTCTACACGGAGTCGCAACCGAACGCGACCGAACGCGAGTTCCCGTGGGAGGACGAGGAGTTCACCGTCCACGTGAACACGTCGGGCGCGAGAGAACCCGAGGCGGCGCGCGAACAGGTCGAACACGCCTTCGGCTACTACGAGGGTGCCCCGCCGGGCGTCCCCGACAACGTCTCCGTCGAGTACGTCTCCGACCCCGCGGACGCGGAGGTAACCGTCAGATTCGCCGAGACGCCGCCCTGTTCGGCGGAGGCGGCGTCCTGCGCCGGGACGACCGGGTGGGACCCCGACGGCGACGGGGCCGTCGAGACGTACTCCGGCCTCGAAATCGTCGTCGCGGCCGACACGGACGCCGATGCGGTCGGGTGGCACGTCGGCTACTGGTTCGCGTACGCCCTCGGCATGGAGGACGACTCGGAGAAACCGCCGCCGTTCCGCGACGCCACCTACGAGGAACGCCGGAGCGAGTGGTGGCGGTGAGTTCGAAACGGTCGGGGACAAATAATTAACTCCGACCGTGGGAAACGGGAGGTATGGTCCCCTCCACCACGGAACCGGCAGACGCCGCCGTGCCGACCGTCTCGTGGGAGCGGTCCTCCTCGGGCCGCCTCCGCGACGCCCTCGTCCACCTCGGTGCGGGATTCTTCGTCGGGATTCTCGTCGTCGCCGTCGTCGCCGTCGCCTTCCTCGCGTTCAGTGCCGCCACCGACGGAGCGTCCGACCTCCTCGTCGTCGCCGTGACGTTGCTCTTGGTCGGCGGTCCGTTCTCGCTCCTGTATCTCGTCACGGCGCACGGGGCCGGCGACCTGCGCACCCTGTTTCCGTACGTCCCCGACCTGCGCCCGACGTACGTCCTCCTCGCGGCCCCGTTCTCGATTGCCCTCCTCGTCGGTGTGCTCTCTCTCCCGTACGGCAAATTCCTCTTCGTCGGCGTCGTCATCGCCCTGCAGACGGCCGTCGCCGTCCGCAACGCGACGGGCGAACTCGACGTCGAAGACGGGACGCTCCGCATCCTCACGGGACCGAAACCACGGTCGCGCGACGTTCGAACGCTCCGCTCGCATCGGTCGTGGAGGGTCGGGTCGACGCACGTCGTCCGCCTCCGGTACGCCGGGTCTCCCTCCTTCTCGCGGGCTCCAGTGCTGGTGGTGCCGGAGTCGGAGTTTCCGGCCGTCGATGAGGCCCTCTCGGAGATCGAGTCGCGCGACTACGGTCCGGACCCGAGCGAAACCTCCCGCGCGGCGAAGGCCGCCCTCGTCGCGTTCGCCCTCCTCTTTTTCGGCCTCGTCGGACTCGTCGCGGCCGTCGCCGGCGGCGGAGACGAAGCCCCGGTTATGACATCCTCCGTCGCCATCGTCGGGGCGTTCGGCGTCCTCTTCCTGGTGGCGGCGTGGGCGTCGTGACCGCCGACGCGGCGACCATTCTTGTCTTTCGGTCCCCAAGCGCCGGCCGTGTCCGACTCTCCGCCCCCTCTGGACCCCGAGGAACTGGCGACGGAACTCGAACGGGCGTTCGGCGGCAGCGAACGCGAACGGAGCGTCGTCGCTCGGCAGGCGCGGGACCTCGCGGAGTCGGGAAAACCGGAAGCCGATAGGGGCGAACCCCTCACCGTCGAGGAGGTGGTCCGCCAGATGGGCGACGCGCCGGAGGGGTCCGGCGTCGCAGACCGGTGGAACTGGTGGCTCGGGTCGCTCGAAGTCGCGTACGGCGGGTACCGCGAGTTTCAGGTGACGCGCTTCTAATCCGAGCGGTCGTCGAGGCGGGCGAGGATCTCCTCGGTCAACTCCTTGGCCGCCGCGACGTGCTCGTTCGCCGCGTCGCTCTCCGTCGATTCGACGCTCGACAGCAGCTCCTCGACGTGTTCGATGCGCGACCGGACGACGGTCAGAGAGACGTCGGCGTCGCCCGCCCGCGAGGGGTGGCCCGCCAGCCACAACGAGGCGACGTCGGAGGCGACGGCCTCCGCCTCGCCGAGGTACGCGCTCTCGGGTCGTTCGACCGGCAGTTCCGCCGTCGATTCGAGGTGGTCCGACAGGTCGGCCACGAGCTCGCGAATCGGGGCGCGGTTCCTGTCTGCGGTCATACCCCTCCGTCCGGGGCGGAGACGGATGAGTCCTCCGCGTGTCTCGCAGCGCGCGCCGCGCCCGCAGAAACTGTGCACTCGGCTCCTTACCGTCCGTTCGTCTGCGCGCGCCACAGCGACGCGTACCGCCCCCCGCGCGCCAACAGGTCGTCGTGGGTCCCCCGTTCGACGACGCGGCCGTCTTCGAGGACGAGTATCTCGTCTGCGTCCACCACCGTCGAGAGTCGGTGCGCGATGACGAGCGTCGTCCGGTCTTCGGCCAACCGGTCGAGCGAGCGCTGAATCGCCCGTTCGGTCTCCGTGTCGACGGCGCTCGTCGCCTCGTCCAACACGAGTACCGGCGGGTCGTGGAGGACGGCCCGCGCGAGGGCGATACGCTGTCGTTGCCCGCCGGAGAGCTTCACGCCGCGTTCGCCGACGCGCGTCTCGTACCCCTCCGGCATGTCGGCGATGAACTCGTGGGCCTCGGCGGCCTCCGCGGCCTCCCGAACCGCCTCGTCGCTCGCGTCGAACCGGCCGTACCGGACGTTCTCGGCGATGGTGCCGTCGAACAGGTGGGTGTCTTGGGAGACGTAGCCCACGGCGTTCCGGAGCGAATCGAGCGTCACCGCCCGCACGTCCTCGCCGTCGAGACGGACGCTCCCCGCAGTCGGGTCGTACAGGCGGAGGAGCAGTTTCGCGAGCGTCGACTTCCCCGCGCCGGTCGGACCGACGAACGCCACCGTCTCGCCCGGCGCGGCGTCGAACGACACGTCTTCGAGCACCGGCGGGTCGTCGCCGCCGTCCGCGGAGTCGCCGCCGTCGCTCAGTACGGGGTCCGAGTACGCGAAGGAGACGCTCTCGTACTCGACGCGGCCCTCGGGATCCGACAGGGCGACGGCGTCCGGTCGGTCTTCGATGTGGACGGGGATGTCGGCGAGTCCGAAGACGCGCTCCGCGGACGCGCGGGCGTTCTGCACTTGGTCGACGATGTTCGACACCTCGGCCAACGGCGCGACGAACCGCTGGGTCATGAAGATGAACGTGACGAACGTCCCGACGCTCAACTCGCCCGCGAGGGGGCCCGGCGCGCCGACGAGGAGCCAGTACCCCCCGACGACGAACGTCGCCGCGAAGGAGAGGCCGGCGAGCAGTTCCATCCCCGGCCGGTAGAGGTAGCTCAGCTTCAGCACCGACATCGTCGTCTCGTAGACGTCCGCCGAGGAGTCGCGGACGCGCCCGCTCTCGAACGACTCGCTGTTGGTCGTCTTCACGAGTTCGACGCCGCCGATGCCGTTCTCGATGCGCGTGTTGAACGACGCGACGGCCGACTGGCGGGCGCGGTACCGCGGCGCGACGGCGCGCATGAACCAGAGCGTGAAACCGACGAGTCCCGGGACGACGACGAGCGTCACCAGCGCCAACTGCGGGTTCAGCGAAAAGAGGATGAACGCGATGCCGCCGACCATCACGAGGAGGCGCAGGGAGTTCATCAGGGCGTTGTCGAGGAACACCTCCAGATTGCCCGCGTCGTTGTTCAGGATGGCCATCACCTCGCCGGTCTGCTTGTCGTCGAAGAACTGCATGTCGAGGCGGAGGAGTTTCTCGAAACTGTCCGTCCTGACCGCGTGCATCACGTCGTGCGCGAAGAAGTTCGCCGTGACGCCGTACACCCACGTACAGACGGCCGCGGTGGCGAACGCGCCGACGATGAGCCACGCCGAGAACCAGAACTGCGCCTCAGGCGTCGTCGGAATCCACGCCGCGGGGACGAGCGGAAGCGCGTAGGGCGTCGTCTGCGACCCGAACACCGCGTCGATGGCCGTCCCGAGGACGACCGGCGGGACGAGCGACGCCGTCTGCGCGAGGAGGTTCGCCGCCAGACCGAGCGCGAGCCACCGCTTCCGCGACGCCCCGTACTCCCGAAACAGTCGCGTCAGCGGCCGGTCTACCTCCGCACGGAGGCGGTCGAACGCGCTCTCGTCGTCTGCGGTCATCGTTACTCGGTGACTCTGACGGAGCCGCATGAATCCGCCGTTCGCGCGCTGCGGCGGCGCTCGAACGCCGGGCGGACTACTCTCTGGCGTCCGGGAACCGACACGAGAACGTCGCTCCCTCGCCGGGTTCCGACTCGACCCGGATGTCGCCGCCGTGTCGCTCGACGATGCGCCGACAGAGCGCGAGTCCGATACCGGTGCCGGGCAGTTCGTCGTTCGTGTGCAGGCGTCGGAACACCTCGAAGATACGGTCTTGACTGTCCGGGTCGATGCCGATACCCTCGTCGCGCACCGAGACGACCCAGCTCTCGCCGTCGCGCTCTGCGGTGACTTCGACCTGCGGCGGTTCGTCGCCGCTGTACTGGATCGCGTTACCCAGCAGGTTCTGGAAGAGTTGGCGGAGCTGGCTGGCGTCGCCCTCGACGGTCGGGAGTCGCTCGACGGCGACGTCGGCGTCGCTCTCGGCTATCCGCATCTGAAGGTCCGCGCGGACGTGCCCGAGAACGTCGTTCAGATCGACCGGATCGAACGGATCTCCCTGCGTTTCGATTCGCGAGTACGTGAGCAGTCCGTCTATCATCTCGCGCATCCGCTCTGCGCCGTCGACGGCGAACCCGAGGAACTCCTCGCCGTCTTCGTCCAATCGGTCGCCGTACCGCCGTTCTATCAACTTGAGGTAGCTCGTGACCATCCGGAGCGGTTCCTGCAGGTCGTGGGAGGCGACGTACGCGAACTGCTCTAAGCGCTCGTTCGACTCCTCGAGTTTCCGGCGGTACTCCCGCCGTTCGGTCACGTCCTGCAGCATCAGCATCCCCGCGTACACCTCGTCGTCGGCGTTCCGGACGGGGAGCGTGTGCGCCAACAGCGACTTCCCGTGGTACTCCACCTCGAACGTCCGGGACTCGCCGTCGAAGACGGCGCGGAAGTGGGGTCGTATCTCCTCGACTAACTCCTCGGAGTAGCGCTCGGCGATGTTCGTTCCGACCACCTCCTCGGGGGAGATTCCGAGTTCGGTCAGCATCTCGCCGCCGGCGACGGTGTAGGTCAGACTCTCGTCGAACAGCCCGACCGCTCCGTTCGGGAAGTGCTCGACGAGCGTCCGGTACCGCCGTTCGCTCTCCTCTAAGGCGCGCTCTCTGGCCCTCCGTTCGGTGATGTCGCGCGCGACGCCGATGCGCTCGCGGCTGTCGCCCGGAAGCAGCGCGAACGTCGCCTCCGCGGGAACGCGGCGTCCGTCGGCCGTTCGTATCTCCCCTTCCATCACCGGTTCGTCGACGCCCCCCTCCTTCAACGCCGTCTCCATCTCCGCCGCGCGTTCGGCGGTGTCGTCCGCGACGACCAACGAGACGGGGGAGCCGAGCAGTTCGTCCCGAGCGTAGCCGGTCAGCTTCGTGTACGCCTCGTTGACCATCGTGAACCGGCCGTCGGCGTCCACCGCGTAGATGCCGTCCTCGACGGTTTCGACTATCGTCTCGTACTTCTCCAACTCTCGCTCGCGTTCGGCGCGTTCGGAGACGTCTCGAACCACTCCGCACCGGCCGTACGTGTCGCCGTCCGGGAAGGGGGAGATGCGACTCTCGACGGGGGCCGTCCCGCCCGAACTCGTCCGCAGGTCGAATTCGACCTTCGGGAGCGTTCGCTCGCCGTCCAGTACGTCCTCGATTAACTCCTCCGCCCGGGCCGTCACCGACTCGTCGTGGACTATCGCCGCGGGCTCTCCGAGCAGTTCCTCGCGGTCGTAGCCGACCATCTCGCAGAACGCGTCGTTGACCATGATGAACCGCGAGTCGGCGTCCACCGCGTAGATGCCGTCGCCGACGGTTTCCACGATGGCCTCGTACTGCTCCAGCGTCCGTTCGCGCTTCTTCCGCTCCGTCACGTCGCGGAAGTACACGGAGATGCCGGTCTCGGAGGGGTAGAGGTTCGCCTCGACCCAGAAGTCGAGCGTGTCGTAGTACAGCTCGTAACTGGTCGCCTCTTGGGAACGCCTCGCCGTCTGGAAGGCGTCCCAGACGTCGTCGATTTCGGCGGCTGAGGGGAACACGTCCCACAGCGTCTCGCCGAGCAGTTCCGACTCGGAGCGCTGGAGCAGTTCCTCGGCGCGTTCGTTGACGTGCGTGAGGCGGAACTCTTCGTCGACGGCGTAGAACGCGTCGGAGATTCGGCTGAGGATGCGCTGGAGTTCGCTCTGCAGTTCCTGTTCGCGTTCGCGCTGTTCGGTCGCATCGCGCGTCACCTTCAGGTATCCGCGGTGAGTCCCGTCGTCGCCGCGAACGGCGGTGAGGGTCACGTTCGCCCAGAACCGGCTCCCGTCCGCCCTGACGCGCCACCCCTCGTCCTCGATCACTCCCTCCTCCGTCGCCCGTTCGAGGTTCCGTTCGGGGACGCCGGCCGCCCTATCCTCCTCGGTGTAGAACGTCGAGACGTGCTCGCCGACTATCTCCGCGCGGTCGTAGCCTTTGATCCTCTCTGCGCCCTCGTTCCAACTTGCGACGCGGCCCTCGGCGTCCAGACGGACGATGGCGTACTCCTCGACGGCGCAGACCAGCGACCGAAACTGCGCTTCGGTCTCCTTGCGGGCGTCCTCGGACTCCGCTCTGTCCGTGATGTCGTAGTAGAGCTCGATTCGTCCCCCCGCGTACTGCCCCGACGCTATCGGCTTGCTGTAGTGTTCGAGCCACCGACCCTCGCGTCCCTCGCCTTCGGTGACCCGGAACTCGAACTGCTCGATGTAGCTGTTGTCCGCGTACGCCGCGCGGATGTTCTCCTCGAACCGTTCGGAGTCTACGACCCTCTCTTTGACCGTCTCCCGGATGACCTCCCGTTTGTCCCGCCCGACGACGTCGTCCCGGTCGAGGCCGAAGTACTCCTCTGCGGTCTCGTCGGCCCACGCGACGCGGAACTCGTCGTCGAGGACGAACACGCCGATGTCCGCCTCGTCGAGGACGGTGCTGACCGACTCGGGGGACGCGGGCGACGAATCGAGCGCATCCGGGCGGTCCGTCTCCGAACGGTCGCGGACGACCCCGACGCTCCCCCGGAACTCGCCGTCCTCCAGTAGCGGGTTGACCCGGAGTTCGCAGGGGACCGTGCCGCCGTCGGCGGTTCGGACGCCGAGTTCGAGGGGGACGGCTTCGCGGCTCTCCGACTCGGCTCGGCGCGCGACCGCCCGCTTCACCCGGTCTGCGTCGTCGTCCGTCAGGAGGACGGTGACGCGTTCGCCGAGGAGTTCCTCCCGAGCGAACCCGGTCGTCTCGACGAGTTCGTCGCTCACCGCGACGAACCGCCCCTCGGCGTCGAGGTGGTAGATGCCGTCGCCGAGCGTATCGAGGAGCGTCTGATACCGCCGGCGTGCTACGTCGTCGTCGGCATCCGCCCAGAATGCCCCCTCGGTAGCGTCCGATTTGGTACTCATTGCACTGTAGAGTATCTTAACCGAGTTAAACTGCGCGTCGCCCCGGAGCGCTCTCCGTTCGGTTCGCACTCGAACGTGCCCCGCCTACCGACGGCAGACGGTCGAGGCGGATACCACTCCTTTTTCCGTCGGAAGCGTCTCCTCTCGGTATGCCTTTTTCCTCGGCGTTCTCGCCGATTCAGAGCGTGGCTTCGACGCCGGTGACGGCCGAGATGCTCGTCGTCTTCGCGCTCATCCTTCTGGCGCTCGTTCTGTTCGCCACCGAGTGGTTTCCTATCGACGTCACGGCCATCCTCGTGATGGTCCTCTTGATGGTCCTCGAACCGTGGACGCAGATATCGCCTCAAGAGGGCATCTCCGGGTTCGCCAACCCGGCCACGATAACCGTGCTCGCGATGCTCATCCTGAGCACCGGGATCAACCGGACCGGCATCGTCCAGTTGATCGGCCGGAAGATGGCCGCGTTCGCCGGGACCAGCCGGACCAAGCAGCTCGCCGCCACCGTCGGCGTCACCGGCCCCGTCTCGGGGTTCATCAACAACACGCCCGTCGTCGCCATCCTCGTGCCGGTCATCTCCGACCTCGCACACGAGGGGAAGACGTCGCCGTCGAAGCTGCTCATGCCGCTTTCGTTCGCGTCGATGCTCGGCGGGACGCTGACGCTCATCGGCACCTCGACGAACATCCTCGCGAGCGACATCGCGGCGCAGCTCGGCGCGGAGTCGCCCGAGCTCGGTCTCTCGGCGTTCGGGATGTTCGAGTTCACGAAGCTCGGCGTCGTCGTCTTCGCCGTCGGCGCACTCTACCTCATGACGGTCGGCGTCCGGCTGATTCCCGAGCGGATTCCGGCCGACGAGGACTTAGTCGAGGAGTACGCCCTGCAGGCGTACCTCGCGGACGTTGTCGTCCCCGCGAACTCGTCGTTCACCGGCCAGACCGTCGAGGAGGCGTTCGGCGACGACGAACTCGACATCGACGCCCTCCAGTTGGTCCGCTACGGGGAGCGCTTCGACGAACCGCTCGCCCGCAAGGAGATTCACGAGAACGACACGCTCCGCCTCAGAACGAACCGGGACACGCTCGAACGCATCATCGACGCGGAGGGTCTCACGTTCGCGGGCGGGCCGCAGAGCGAAGACGACCTGCACTCCGAGGACGAGGACCCCGTCCTCGTGGAAGTCGTCGTCCCGTCGGGGTCGTTCCTCGTCGGCGAGACGCTCTCCAGTTCGACCTTCCGGCAACGGTACGACGCGAACGTCCTCGCCTTCCGCTCCCGCGGCGAAGTCGTCCGCGACCGGTTCGAGGACATCCGCATCCGGGTCGGCGACACGCTGTTGGTGCAGGCCCCGTCGGACAGCCTCTCCCGTCTCGTCCAGAACGAGGACTTCATCGTCGCCCACGAGTTCGACGAGACGACGTACCGGACGGAGAAGATTCCGTTCGCAGTCGCCATCATCGCCGGCGTCGTCGCGCTTCCGGCGTTGAACGTCCTCCCGATAGTCGTCTCGGCGCTCGCGGGGGTGGTCGCGATGGTGTTCACCGGCGTCTTGGAACCGACCGAACTGTACTCCTCCGTCGAGTGGAACGTCATCTTCCTGCTCGCGGGCGTCATCCCCCTCGGCATCGCCCTCCAGCAGACGGGGGCCGCCGCGCTTCTCGGCAGCGCCGTCGCCTCGACGGCGACGTTCCTGCCGGCAATCGGGGTCCTCTGGGTGTTCTACCTCGCGACGGGCCTGCTGACGAGCGTTATCAGCAACAACGCCAGCGTCGTGCTGATGATTCCCGTCGCCGCCAACGCCGCCCAGTCCATCGGCGCGAACGCCTTCGCGTTCGTCCTCGCGGTGACGTTCGCCGCCTCGACGGCGTTCATGACGCCCGTCGGCTACCAGACGAACCTCTTCGTCTACGGCCCCGGCGGCTACACGTTCTCGGACTTCCTCCGCGTCGGCGCGCCGTTACAGTTTCTCCTGTCGGTCGTCACGGTGCTCGGCATCGCGTTCTTCTGGGGTCTCGGCGCGTAGGTCGCGGCCCAGTCGTTTCGTCGGCGGCCGCGAGCCGAACACTTAACCGGTCTTGAGCGATCTTTGACACGTGAGCGATCTTCTAGACGGACGAACGAGCGTCGTAACGGGTGCCGCGAGCGGTATCGGCCGCGCCATCGCGCTTTCGTTCGCAGAGCACGGTGCGGACGTCGTCGTCGCGGACATCCGCGAGGAACCGCGCGAGGGGGGAGCGCCGACCCACGAACGCATCGCGGAGGAGACGGACGCGTCGGCCGTCTACGTCGACTGCGACGTGAGCGAGCGTACCCAACTCGAGGAGGCCGTCGAGGCCGCCGAGGAGTTCGGCGGTATCGACGTGATGGTCAACAACGCCGGGTTCGCCTTGGGGACGCCGTTCCTCGAGGTGACCGAGGAAGAGTACGACCGGTTGATGGACGTCAACCTCAAGGGCGCGTTCTTCGGGGCGCAGGTGGCGGCCGAGCGGATGGTAGAGAACGGCGGCGGCACCATCATCAACATCTCCAGCGTCGAGGGACTGCAGGGGGCCGGCGGCACCACACCGTACAGCACCTCCAAGGGAGGGGTTCGGCTCCTGACGTACTCGCTGGCCGACGAACTCGGCGGCGAGGGGATTCGCGTGAACGCCATCCACCCCGGACTCATCCGAACGACCCTCACCGAGCAGTCCGGACTCGTCGGCGGAGACGCCGAAGAGGCGCTCCTTCGGCAGATTCCGCAGGGGCGCGTCGGCGAACCCGAAGACGTGGCCGGCGGCGCGGTGTTCCTCGCGAGCGACCTCTCCGACTACGCCAACGGGGAGTCGCTCGTCCTCGACGGCGGCCTCACGAGTACGCTCTGAGGAGAGCGACCGCTCCGGCGGCGTACATATATCGAAGCGGGCCGGAGGTGACGTAAGTCGCGGGCGGACGCGTCCCGCCGGACGACACCTACACCGTGACGGCGTCGCCGATGTCCGGCGCGGCAGCGTCGAACCCGTCCGCTCTTAGTTCCTCGGCGAACGCCGCACAGCGGTCGCCGTGGTTGACGAGGACGCGACTGTCGCGGTAGGAGTCGAGCAGGCTCAACAGGCCCTCTCGGTCTGCGTGCGCCGAGAAGTCGTACCACTCCACCTGCGCGCTGACGGGCATCACGCGCCCGTCGAGTTCCGCCCGCCCCGACTCCAGCAGTTCGCGCCCGGGCGTCCCCTCGACCTGATACCCCGTGAGTGCGACTTTGTTCGTCGGACTCGACCGTATCGCCGGCACGTAGGTCATCGCCGGTCCGCCCGAGAGCATCCCGCTGGTCGTCACGATGACCGTGTTCTGCGCGGCGATGCGTTTCCGCTGTCCGTCCCGGCCGGTGACGAAGCGAGCGTTCGACTTCGCGCGACGGAGCGCTTCGGGGTCCCTGACGTACTCGGGGTGTTGGCGGAGCATCCGCGTGATTCGCTTGCCCATGCCGTCGACGTAGCAGTCGATGTCGTTGGCCTCGCAGACCAGAAGCATCTCCTGGGTCCGACCGATGGCGAACGCGGGCACGACGACGGTGCCGCCGTCCCACACCGTCGTCTCGACGCTCTCGACGAACTGCTCCTCGATTCGTCGGCGCGGGTCGTGGTCCACGTCCGAATAGGTGCTCTCGCAGATGACCGCGTCGGCGTCGGGGCGCGCGGTTGAGGCCGACACCAACCGCTGGTCGTCGGTGTGGAAGTCGGCGGTGTAGAACAGGCGCGTCTCGCCGTCGTCCACGAGGACGTGGGCGCTTCCGGGGATGTGGCCGGCGTCGAAGAAGGTCACCTCGTGGCCCGCCGCCTCGAACGTCTCGCGGTAGCCGTGCGTCTCCGACACCTGCGTGACGCGCTTTACCTCCGCCTCCGTGAACGGGCAGTTGTAACTCCCGCCGTGAAGTTTGAGCGTGTCGCGGGCGAGCGTCAGCGCCAGTTCGCGCGTCGGCGGCGTCCAGTGTATCGGCGGCCGCCGGTCGCCCGACAGGAGCGAGGGAATCGACCCGACGTGGTCGAGGTGGCCGTGACTGACGACGACGGCCTCCGGGTCGGGCGCGTCCACCGGAAACTGCGGCGGATTCCCGGTGAGTATCCCGTAATCGAGGAGGAGACGGTCGTTGACGAGGATGGCGCTCCGCCCAACCTCGCGCGCGCCGCCCAGAAACCGAATGTCCATCACCGGACGGTAGCCGGCCGAGCCGTTTGGATTCGTCGCTTCCGCTCGGGCGTCCTCGACGGAGGGCTACTCGCGCCGACCGGCGCGTTCCGCTTCGACGACGTCGATGTCTCCGCGACTGGTGACCGTGACCCGCGCGCCGCCGTAGCGGAAGGTGACGCTCCCGCCGTCGATGGTCCCGTCGCCGACGGGCGAGAACAGGGCGTTCAACGCGTCGGCGTCGATGCGTTCGGCCAACGGTTCCAGTTCGAGGGGGTCCACGCCGCGGAACGCCGCGACGGCTTCCACGACGCGGAGGCAGACCGGGTCGTCCCGCGAGAAGTACCGGCCCGAATCTTCGTCGGACGACCGCCCGCCGGATGGTGAGTGTGACGACATGAGTGTGCTCGAACGGGACGCTCCGCCCGTTCGGCGGGCGTGTTCGACCGTTCTATTCGGACGGCTCGGAGGCTAACGGTATAACCATTTTCGTCAATACGTTATCCACTCGGCGCGTAGTGGTTAGTTCGCCGTCCGCGTCTCGACGGCCGTCAGACGCTCGAACGCACGCGTGGGGAAGCGCGGTTCGACCCTGCTCGGGGGCCGTCCCGCCCCGTTCGACTCGTCGGCTTGGACGCGCGCGACCACGTCCTGTTCCGCGAGTTCGTACAGGTAGCGCCGGATGGTGCTCGCCGACAGCGACGACCGGGAGGCGAGTGCGTCCGCCGTCTTCTGCACCGAGGAGCGCTCGGACTCGTCGAGTTCCAGCAGGTAGCGCAGCACCTCCTGTCTGTTCTCCGCGAGGGCGAGGACGCGCCCGAGGGAGACGCAGGGCCGGGGCACCGAGTCCATCCCCGCCCGGAGGTGGTCCTCCTCGACGACGGTGGCCCCGTCGTCTAACGCGGCGTCGACGGTGCCGAGAAGCGCCGCGAGGGAGTCGTGGGCGTCGCCCTCCGCCCACGTCGCCAGCGTGCGAATCTGGTCGTGCGTCACCGCGTCGCGCGCCAACCCCGCGGTGGTCCGACTGGTGAGGATGTCCGTCACCTCCGCGCGGTGGTAGCGCGGCACTTCGACCGTCGGTGCGTCGGACACCGCCTCCGGCGCGCCCCCGGGACTCGCCCGCCCGACGGCCACCACCGACACGTCGCGGGACCACTCGTCGCGTTCGCGCGCCAACCACTCCAGAAGCGAGGGGTCCACCTCGTCTACGTGGTCGAGTGCGACGACGAGCGACTGCGTTCGGAGGGACTTCCGAATCCGCCCGCGCAGTTCGTCGGTGGAGAGTCCCCGCCGGGGGACGGACTCGTCGGTCGATTCGTCGAGCAGTCGGTGGTAGAACTCGAACTCGCTGGTCGCCGTCCGGACGTCCACGTACGCGAACGTGGTGCCGGATTCGCTTCCGCTTCGCGTCGTCGTCTGGATGGTGTTCGTCGGCGAGGAGAGATGTCGAGAGAGGTGGCGGAACAGCGCCGTCACGACGGCGGACTTCCCGCACCCCGAGGGGCCGTGGACGTACACGTCCTCGGGCGTCTCCCCGTCGAAGACGGGGTCGAGTCGGTCCAGCAGTCGCTCGATGGTCGCCCCGCGTCCCACCGGGCTCTCCGGGTGCCACACGGGACTCAACGCGCTCTCGTCGACGAGTAATCGCCGTCGTTCCCCCCGACGTTTCCGCTGGAGGATTCGGTCTTCGATGTTCATTCAGTCGAATCGTATTCCGACTAACCGCCGCTTACGTTGGCTGTGCTACGGTATCGCCGCTAATAAATTTGCGAGGGACCGGCTACATTCCGAGCGTCGCGACCCACGAACTGTCGGGGAAGACGCCGACGGCGTACAGCACGAACACGAGGAACGTCCCGAAGACGATGGCCGCCGCGGGCGGGTCCCAGTGGGTGTCGCCGTGCGCGTAGAAGACGCGCTGGAACAGTTCGCCGAACAGCGCGCAGGCGAGGCCGAAGACGCCGGCCACGATGAGTGCCGCCGCGACCGACCCCTCGCTCCCGCCCGCGGTGAACGCGAGCGCCGCCGTCGCGGCGGGCAGCGTGATGTGGTGGGTGACGGGGAACCGCTCGACGCCGAGGTTCAAGAAGAGGAGCGACGCCGCGCTGATACCGAACACGAGGAACGCGCTTCCCGTCGCCACGCCGATGTACCCGCCGAAGATGCCGCCGACGACACCGATAGCCGCGACGTTCGGCCACTGGTACTGCTGGGGGAGCCACGGTTCGACCGCCAGACGGTTCGTCTCGTGGCCGCCGTCGGCCACCGCACCGCCCGAGGGCGCGCTGTCGGTGGTTCGGAGCTCTTCCCGCTCGAAGGGGCTCATGTCGAGGATGTTCTTCCCGCGGACTTTCCCGATGACGTCGTAGCCGAGGATGAGCCGGTGGAACAGCGCCGAGAGGACGACGCCCATCGCGATGTGGTCGTACGGCATGTTGAACGAGGCCGAAATCACCGTCAGCCAGTGGCCGAGGATGCCGAACACGCCGCCGACCGCGAGCACGTCGGGTTTCGTCCCGAGTGCGAAGGAGATGTCCTTGGCGTTGTGGTAGTCGAAGCCCGACTGCATGTAGCCGCGCTTGGCGGCGTACGCCGCGGCGGCCGCGCCGCCCGCGAAACTGATGGCGGGCGAGAACGGCGCACCGAACGCGACGGAGTCCGTGATAGCGGCCGCGTCCGCGTTGGCTATCTTCGCCGCCTCGCCGGCGATGACCATGAAGCCGGTGAAGACGAAGGCCGGAAGCGCACCGACCGCGGCCCCGAACGCCCCGCCCGCGAAGGCGGCGATGAGCATCTCTATCGACCAGAGTTCGGCGAGCGCCACGTTCACTCACCTCCGTCGCGGGCCCAGTCGAGCGACCGTTCGACGGCGTCCGTCCAGCGACCGTAGCGCTGTTCGACGTCGCCGGGACTCTCCGGTTGGAACTCGCTGTCGACGTGCCAGTTGTCGCGGAGTTCGTCCACCGTCTCCCAGTAGCCGACGGCCAGTCCGGCGGCGTAGGCGGCACCGAGCGCAGTCGTCTCGTCGACGACCGGACGAGCGATGTCGGTGCCGACGATGTTGGCCTGCAGTTGACAGAGGAAGTTGTTCTTCACCGCGCCGCCGTCCACGCGGAGTGTCGTCAGGTCGATACCCGAGTCCGACTCCATCGCCTCCGCGACGTCGCGCGTCTGGAACGCGATGGATTCGAGCACCGCGCGGACGACGTGTTCGCGGCGGGTGCCGCGCGTCATGCCGACGATGGTGCCGCGGGCGCGTTGGTCCCAGTGGGGTGCACCGAGACCGGCGAACGCGGGCACGAAGTAGACGCCGTCCGTCGAATCGACCGACCGAGCGAGCTCTTCGGTCTCGGCGGCGTCGTCGATGAGCGTCATGTCTTCGAGCCACTCGATCGCCGCGCCCGTGATGAAGATGGAGCCTTCGAGGGCGTACTTCACGGGTTCGCCGGAGCGCTGGAAGCCGACGGTCGTCAGCAGACCGTGTTCGCTCTCGACGGCCTCGTCGCCGGTGTTCATCAGCATGAACGACCCCGTCCCGTAGGTGTTCTTCGCGTCGCCCTCGTCGAAGCAAGTCTGGCCGAACAGCGCCGCCTGCTGGTCGCCGAGTGCGCCGGCGACCGGAACTTCAGCGCCGAGGAAGCCGTCGGCGTCGGTGTAGCCGTAATGGTTCTCGTCGGAGGAGGGACGAACCTCGGGCAGAATCGCCTCGGGGACGCCGAACTCTTCGAGGAGTTCTTCGTCCCAGTCCATCTCGTGGATGTTGAAAAGCATCGTCCGCGAGGCGTTCGTCACGTCCGTGATGTGCTCGCCGGTGAGCTTGTAGATGAGCCACGAGTCGATGGTGCCGAACAGCAACTCGCCCTGCTCGGCCCTGTCGCGGACGTCGTCGGGCCGCATCCGCTGGAGCTTTATCTGGTCCGTGTTGTCGAGCAGCCACTCGGCTTTCGTCGCCGAGAAGTACGCGTCCGGTTCGAGACCGGTCTTCTCTCGAATCCACCCCTCTTTGCCTTCGTCTTGGAGCTGTTCGACGCGGTCCGTGGTGCGTCGGTCCTGCCAGACGATGGCGTTGTGGATGGGCTTGCCCGACTCGCGGTCCCAGATGAGCGTCGTCTCGCGTTGGTTCGTGATGCCGATGGCGTCCAACTGCTCGGAGCCGATTCCCGCCTCGGTGAGCGCCGCGTCGATGACCTCCTTCGTGTTCTCCCAGATCTCCTGCGGCTTGTGCTCCACCCAGCCGGGCTCCGGATACACCTGTTCGTGTTTCTGGTACGCGTTCGCTACTACCTGTCCGTCGTGGTCGAACACCATGAACCGGGTTCCGGTCGTCCCCTGGTCGATGGCACCGATGTATCGTTCTTCACTCATCGTTCTCAGTCCCGCGACGCAACTTTACCGATAGCGCCGCACTACCAATAACAATACAGTAAGATAATTATAAACCTTACCATCAGTTCACGGTTCATCCGCGATTCGAGGTGGTCACAATGCGGTAATATCGGCTCTCTCGCGGGCGTACTAGCGAATTGGTGCACGATGGCCGTCATGTCGAATCGCCCCGACGGTCGGCGCCTCTCTTGCCTATAGCTAATCGTTCGCTCGTTAGCCTATTCTTTACTCGCACGCTCCAGTACAGGTTCACAACATCTGCGACTCGAACGACGCCGATCGAAGCGGGTGTGGGGGCTGGACACCGAATCGAGCGCCGACGGCGCGTCCCACGCGAGGGCGCGCAGGCTCCGCCGAACGAATTATGTGTCAAGGGACCCATCCGACGAACGACCGCACGTCGCCGGGCGGAAGACGGGGTTCGGTGCGCGCACGCGTTCGAGCTTCCTCCCCCGTTCGGTCGGTGCGAACGCACCGATTCGTCCGAGATACCGGATGCGACGGCTCGTATCTCCTCTTTTCGTCTTCTCGGGTCGAAGGGTAACGCATATACGTTTGGTTTAGGTAAACCTAAACAACGTCTGATGAGTGAATCTATGCGGTTGGGTATCTGGTCGAGGATTCGTCGGGGCGTTGGATGGATC
The DNA here is from genome assembly GCF_900100875.1 of Halopelagius longus. Lineage (NCBI taxonomy): Archaea > Methanobacteriati > Methanobacteriota > Halobacteria > Halobacteriales > Haloferacaceae > Halopelagius > Halopelagius longus. The sequence continues at coordinate 120,530 of NZ_FNKQ01000001.1, forward strand.
GACGGGTCGCTCGTCGGCCTCTGCGTCGCCAGCGTCGCCGTCGTCGTTCTCGGCGGTCTCGTCCAGGTGAGCTTCGGCACGTACACGATGTCGCTCGCCCAAGCGTGGCGGGCCGTGCTGAACCCGACTGTCCTCTTCAACGCGGACGCGTGGTCGGCGTTCCTCTTCGGAACGGACCTCCCGGAGATGGGGCGAGAGACCCTCATCGTCTGGAACATCCGACTGCCGCGCGTCCTCGTGGCTATCCTCGTCGGCGCGAACCTCTCCGTCTCGGGTGCCATCTTCCAAGCGGTCACCCGGAACGAACTGGCGAGTCCGTACATCCTCGGCGTCTCGTCGGGTGCCGGGCTCGCGATTCTCCTGACGCTCGTCGTCTTCAGCGGTCTCGCGCCGTTTCTCCCGCTCATCGCGGCGGGCGGCGGCGCGCTGGCGTTCCTCCTCGTCTACACCATCGCGTGGAAGGGAGGGACGAGTCCGGTTCGCCTCGTCCTCGCCGGCGTCATCGTCAGCACGCTGTTTCAGTCGATGCAGACGGCGATGTTCTTCTTCGCGGACGACCTCGCCATCGTCCAGAGCGCCATCGCGTGGACCACCGGTTCGCTGACCGGCGTCGATTGGGAGCAGGTGCGTCTGGCGCTCCCCTCGACGGCAGTCGCGCTCTCGCTTTCGGTAATCGCCGCCCGACAGCTGAACGTCCTCCTTCTCGGCGAGCAGACGGCGCAGTCGCTCGGCATGTCCGTCGAACGGACGCGCTTTCTCCTCTCGGGCGTCGCCATCCTCGCGGCGAGCGCCGCCATCGCCGTCGCGGGCATCGTCGGCTTCGTCGGCCTCATCGTGCCGCACCTCGTGCGGAACATCGTCGGGAGCGACTACAAGCGCCTGATGGTCGGGTGCGTCTTCGCCGGCCCGGCGCTGATGGTGGTCGCGGACGTCGGCGCGCGACTGGCGTTGGACCCGGTTCAGTTGCCCGTGGGCGTCGTCACGGGCCTCGTCGGCGGGCCGTACTTCCTCTATCTGATGCGGAGACAGCAGAATCTGGGTGACATCTGATGAGCAAGGTAAACGACACGACCGAACCGACGCGGCCGGCAGAACAGACAGACTCCATGCAACGACCCGCTCAGAACGGACGCGAGGAGGCGGACAGTGTGCTCGTCGGAGAGAACCTCTCGCTGTCGTATCCGACGAGCGACGGTCCGGTCGTCGAGTGCGACCGAATCGACGTGCCGCGCGGCGAGATAACCGCGCTCGTCGGGCCGAACGGGAGCGGGAAGAGTACGCTCCTGAAGGCGCTCTCGAACCACTTAGAGCCCGACGCCGGCGCCGTCACCCTCGACGGGAAGCGACTCCACGAGTACGGCGACAAGGAGTTCGCCCGCGAACTCGGCATGCTCTCACAGGAGAACGAGTCGCCGGGGTCGCTCACCGTGGAGGACCTCGTCTACCACGGCCGTTACCCCCACCGCAACTTCTTCGAGCAGGTGTCCGACGAGGACGAACGCGCCGTCGAACGCGCACTCGACCTGGCGGGCGTCGACCACCTCCGCGACAAGCAGGTGGGGAACCTCAGCGGCGGGCAGAAGCAGTTGGCGTGGATAGCGATGGTCCTCGCGCAGGATACGGACGTGCTCCTGTTGGACGAACCGACGACGTTCCTCGATTTACACCACCAGCTCCGCGTGATGGAGACGGTCCGACAACTGAACGAGGAACGAAACGTCACCGTCGCCGTCGTCCTCCACGACATCGCGCAGGCGGCCCGGTTCGCCGACTACCTCGTCGCCATGTGCGACGGCGAGGTGTACGACTGGGGACCGCCGCGGGAAGTGGTGACCGAGGAACTCCTCGCGGACGTGTTCAACGTCGACGCCGCCGTCACCTACACGCCCGACCCCGAAATCGTCCCGAAACGGTCGCTCTGAACCGATTCTCCCGGCCACTTCGAAACACTCTTGTGCTTTTAGGTTAGCCTAAACCGTAATGGCAAACGACGGCGCACCGCGTCGGACGCGACGTAACGTGTTGAAGGCGAGCGGAGTACTGGCTGCGAGTGGCCTCCTCGCCGGTTGTACCGGCGGAAGCGGATCCGAGTCGACCGAGACGGAAGCGTCCGCGACCGAGTCGGCCACGGCGACAGAGACGGAGACGGGAACCGAGTCGGAGACGACGGAGTCGGGGTCCTCCTACAGCGTCTCGATAGAGCCGATGGGCGAAGTCGAGTTCGCCCAACCCCCGGAGACGTGGGTGGCGAACAACGGTAGCTGGGCCGACATGGGCGTCGCCCTCGGCGTCGAACCGCCGAAGGGCGTCTGGATGACGTCGCGGTACCACACTCAGTACTACGACGAGATACCCGACGTCTCCGTCGACAAGAGCGATATGGTGTCGCTGTACTCCGACGGCGTCAGCAAGGAGGTGTTCTACGAACTCGACGGCGACGTGCACGTCATGGACCCGAACTTCCTGCTCAACCGGTACAAGGGGTGGAAGCAGGCCGACGTGGACGAAATCGAGGAGAAAATCGCGCCGTTCTTCGGCAACAGCATCTTCTCGCGAGGGTACGCGTGGCACGAGGACTACAAGTACTACACGCTGTACGAGGCGTTCGAGAAACTCGCGCAGGTGTTCCAGCGCACCGACCGCTACGAGGCGTTCGCCTCCCTCCACGATGAGTTCCAGTCGGGTCTCTCCGACGTCGTCCCGTCCTCGGAGTCCGAACGACCGCAGGTGGCCATCCTCTGGGCTTCCGGCGACGAACCCGAGTCGTTCCTCCCGTACGTCATCAGCGAGGGGACGAGCTTCAAGCAGTGGCGCGACCTGAACGTCCGCGACGCCCTCGCGGAGACGGACGTGAAGGACTTCCACTCCTCCCGCGGCGAAATCGACTACGAGACGCTTCTCGAAGTCGACCCCGACGTTCTCCTCTTCCGCGGGCAGGAGGCCAAGACGGCCGAGGAGTTCCAGAACACCGTCGTCTCGTTCATGGAGAACCACGACACGGCGAGTGCGCTCACGGCCGTCCAGAACGGCGACGTCTACCGCGGCGGCCCCCTCTATCAGGGTCCCATCACGAACCTCGTGCTCACGGAACGCGCCGCCAAACAACTGTACGACGTGGAAGGCGAACTGTTCGACCGCGAACGGGTCGCCTCCATCGTCAACGGGGACATCTGACGCCGCACCCGTGGCCGTCCGCCCCGAATCCGGGAGCGACTGACCGCCCATGTCGGACGCACTCGAACCTCCGCTCACCGCGCGACGCGACGCCCGCGACGAACACCGTGCGGTCTCGAAACAGCGAGACGCGTTCCGGCGGTTCAAGGACTGCGTCGAAACCACGCCCGCGGCGACGATGGACGACGTCGGGTCCGCCGGCGGCCCCGCCGGGTGGACGGCCGCCAGTTCGACGTCGGGCGACGACGCCTGCCGAACCGTCCGCCGGGCGTTCGCCGAGTTAGTGCAACCGCACGTCACGGAGAGCGACGACGGCGACCCGTCGGTCCACGAGACCATCGCCGCCGAGTTGACCGAGGAAGTCGCCGTGGCCCTCGCCGCGGAGGGCGGCGGCAACCGGTTCACGCCGCAGTTGAAGCGCGCAGTCCTCGAACACACCGAGCAACGCCTCGCGGAGAACACGGTGATGGTCCGCGTCCTCGAACGCGAACGCGACTCGCTCGATTCGGCCATCGACGACCTCAAGGCGGCGAGAGAAAGACTCCCGCCCACGGACGAGGCGACGCTCATCCTCGCAGACACCGAGGAACTGCTCTCGATGCGCGACCGAATCGACGCCGTCGAATCCGACCTCGACGCCGTCGCCGACCGGAGACAGGAGACGCTCCGGCACGTCTCCGCGACGGGGTTGAAGGCGGGCATCCGCCACGACGCCGTCGTCGAGTACCTCTCCTCGGACCGCGAGGTGACGTACCCGGTGCTGTCCGCCGTCGGCGAACTGACGACGCGGTGCCGGAAGAAGCGAGACGCGGTTCACGAAGCGCTGAGAGAAGAGTACTGAGAGCGAGGGAGTTCTCTTTCCCGCCGTCTCGCCGCCGGTCAGTCGAGTTCGACCCGACAGGTCGTCCCGGCGGCGAGTCCCGCTTCTTCGACGTGCGCCGCGAGACAGCCGTAGTTGCAGAACCGCCCCGCGGGGAGTCGGCTCCCGTCCCCGTCCGTCTCCTCGACGTAGACGGGGTCGTGGGCGGTCACGTCGCACCCGCAGTAGGTGCAGTCGTCGCCCACGTCAGTTCCCTCCGCGCAGGAAGCCGAGCAGTCGGTAGTCGTGGTCCGGCGCGTACCGCCGGAACAGCATGCTGTTGGTCAGCACCGACACCGACGAGAACGCCATCGCGGCGGCCGCCAACACGGGCTGAAGCAGGCCGAGGGAGGCCAGCGGAATCATCGCCGCGTTGTACCCCAGCGCCCAGAAGAGGTTCTGCCGAATCTTCGACAGCGTCCCCTCCGAGACGCGGATGGCCTTCACCACGTCGCGCGGGTCGTCGCGCATCAGCGTCACGTCGGCCGCCTCGATGGCCACGTCGGTGCCGGACCCGATGGCGACGCCGACGAACGCCGTCGCGAGGGCCGGGGCGTCGTTGACGCCGTCGCCGACCATCATCGCGCGACTGCCGTCGGACTGTATCTCCTCCACCGCGTCGGCCTTGTCCTCCGGGAGGACGCCCGCGCGGACGCTCTCGGGGTCGATGCCGACTCGTTCCGCGACGGCGCGGGCGGTTCGCTCGTTGTCGCCGGTTATCATCCGCACGTCGATGCCGCGTTCGCGGAGGGCGGCGACGGCGTCCGCCGAGGACTCCTTGAGGGTGTCCGCGTCGGCGACGACGCCGAGGAGTTCGCCGTCGGCGGCCACCAGCATCGCCGTCTTCCCCTCGCCTTCGAGTCTGCGGAGTTCGTCCTCCGCGGGCGCGGGGTCGATTCCCTCCTCGGAGAGCAGTTTGCGGTTGCCGACGAGAACCTCCCGGCCCTCGACGGCGGCGCGGACGCCGTGTCCGGGGACGTTCTCGAACGACTCGGGGTCCGAGACGTCGATGCCGCGTTCGCGCGCGCCCTCGACGATGGCCTCGGCGAGGGGGTGTTCGCTTCCGCTCTCGGCGGCGGCGGCGAGGCGCAGGACCGACTCCTCGGTGCGTTCGGGGCGTTCGCTCGTCTTCACCGCCCCGCCGTCGGACCGCGGGTCCGACGTGCTCCCGACTGCGTCGGGACCGCCGTCGGCGGCCGCCTCACCGCCGTCCGCGGCGGGTTCGATAACGACCACGTCGGTCAGCGACATCTCGCCCTTCGTGAGGGTGCCCGTCTTGTCGAAGACGACGGTGTCCACGTCGCGGACGCGTTCGAGGATGTCGCCGCCCTTGAACAGGACGCCGTTCTGCGCGCCGATGGACGTGCCGACCATCGTCGCCGCGGGCGTCGCCAGTCCGAGGGCGCAGGGGCAGGCGATGAGCACCGACGACGCGAACACGAGGACGGCGAACTCGAAGTTCGAGACGGGGCCGCCCGCCGCGGCGGGGCCGCCGACCACCACGTCCCAGAGGGGTAGTCCGTTCACGAACGTCGCCAACGCCTCGGGGAAGGCGAACCAGACGCCGCCCCAGAACAGGGCGTTGGCGATGACCGCGGGGACGAAGTACGCGGAGATGCGGTCAGCGAAGTTCTGAATCTCGGGTTGGCGCGACTGGGCCTCCTTCACCGTCTCGACTATCTGCTGGATGGCGGTGTCCTCGCCCACCTTCGTCGCCTCGACGACGAGGACGCCGTTCTGGTTGACGGTCGAACCGACGACTTCGTCGCCCTCGGTTTTCGAGACGGGGACGGACTCGCCGGTCACCATCGACTCGTCCACGGCGGAGTCGCCGTCCACGACGACGCCGTCCGTCGGAATCTTCTCGCCGGGGCGGACCTTCAGGCGGTCGCCCACGTCCACGTCTTCGAGGGGAACCTCTCGCTCGGTGCCGTCGTCCTCGACGAGGGTGGCCGTGTCGGCCTCCATCTCCAGCAGTTTCCGGAGGGCGTCGGAGGCCTGCCCCTTCGAACGCGCTTCGAGGTAGTTCCCGAGGGTGATGAACACCAAGATGAGCGCCGCCGTGTCGAAGTAGAGGCCGGCGTTCGGGAGGACGCCCAACAGGGCGACGACGGAGTAGAGGTACGCCGTCGAGGACCCGAGGGCGATGAGCACGTCCATGTTCGCGGTGCGGTTCTTCACGAGGGCCTTGTAGGAGTTCTCGTAGAACTCCCGGCCGAGGACGACCTGCACGGGCGTCGCGAGGGCGAACGCGACCCACCCGAACGGGAGGTCGGTGCCCGGAACCGTCTCGGGGAGGACGCCCGAGGCGAACAGTTCGAGGACGAGCATCGCCAACAGCGGAACCGAAAGCGCCGCGCCGAACAGCGTCAGGCGCTTCTGCCGACGCATCTCGGCGTTCCGGGCGGCGTCGCGCGCGCCGGACCCGCCGTCGCCCTCGTCGCCGTCGTCCTCGCGGACCGGCGTGTACCCGGCGGAGTCGACGGCGTCGTAGAGGTCCTCCTTCGAGGCGTCCGCCGGGTTGTAGACGACGTTCGCCTCGTCGGTGGCGTAGTTCACGTCCGCGCGGACGACGCCCGGCGTGGACTCCAACGCCTCGCGGTTCGTCTCCGCGCAGTTGGCACACGACATGTCGGCGATGCCTATCGAGGCGGTCGCTTCGACGGGGTCGTACCCCGCCTCCTCGACGGCGTCGTAGATGTCCGCGAGGGTGACCCGTTCGGGGTCGTACGTCACCGTCCCCTCGTCGGTGGCGAAGTTGACGTTCGCCTCCTCGACGCCGTCGAGCGACCGAAGGGCCTCGCTAACCGTCTTCGAACAGTTAGCGCAGGACATCCCCCGCACGTCGAGGTGGGCTGTTGTAGTACTCATCACTCACGTACTCTTACGCACCCCATACTTACCTCGGTTGCGCCTCAGTTAGTGCGGGTTAGACGGAGGAAGAATCTCGGAATCGAAAGTCTACTCCGCGCCCGCTTCGAGTCGTTCGTACTTGTCCTCGAATCGGGCGAGACAGGAGGGACAGCAGAAGTGGTACCGTTCGCCGCCGAACCGGGCGGATTCGCCCTCGTCGGTGACGGTGTTGCCGCACTCCGCACAGGAGAGTGCAAACTCCGTGCCGCCGACGTTCGGCGTCCACTCGGCGTCAGAGAGGAGGGTCACCTCGTAGTCCTCGACGCGCGAGAGGTCGACGAGTTCGTCCAACTGCGCTCTGACGGCGTCGGCGCGGAATCGGCCGTGGAACACTACGTCGCCCTCGGCGGTGGTGAAGACGTGTTCGACGGCGTCCGCCCCCTGCACGGCATCTTTCGCGTCGGAGAGTTCCTCCGGCCGAAGTTCGAGGCGGACGAGGACGGGGACGCCGGCGCGCAGTTGCGACCGGTCTACGTCCACGGTGAATCGCCTGACGACGCCCGATTCCTTGAGGCGGTCGATTCGGTCCGAGACGGCGGGCGCGGAGAGTCCGACTCGCTCGGAGATGTCGCTGTACGGCCGGCGTGCGTCCTCGGACAGGAGTTCGAGAATCTCCATGTCCGTCTCGTCGAGACTGCTCACGACCGGACGTGTGACCGTGGGGAGCAATAACGTTTCGTCCCCGGCGACTTTCGAATCTGAAGTCCGCGTCCGGTAGACGTTCGAATGTGTGGCGTTTGACGCGGATTAACTCCTTCGAGGGAATTTTCCTCCGAGAAGACGGTGTATCTGGGACGAAGTTATCTCTCTCCTACCGGTTCGCTCGCCGCCGCATAACGAAGGGTCCCGCATCCCACGAATCTTCGAGGTGCGAGGCTCTACACTATGAAGTACCAAACGCTCATCGCCGTCGTCGCAAGCGTCGGCGTCGTCGCCACAGCCGCCTTCGTCGGCGGTGTCGGGGCCGACGTCGGCGTTCCGTCGACGGACGATGTCGCGTCGTCCCAACAGACCGCGACACCGACTGCACCGTCCGACGAGACACCGTCTTCCGAGGCGTCCGCCGACTCGGAGACGGCCGAGACGAACGCGTCCGCAGGCGCGAACGCGACCGTCACCGTGACCGGAGACGGCACCGCAGAGGCCGCCTCCGGGAGCGCCAACGCGACGGACTCCGACTCCGGAGACACCGACGCTGCGGAGGCCGACGCCGCGAACTCGACGGCGTCCGACGCGAACGCGACGGGCGCCGAGTCGACGGCGAACGCGTCCGCAGAGAACGCATCGGTCGAGAACGCGTCCGCCGGGAACAACACCGCGCCCGTCGCCGCGGTGCGCGCCGACGGGATGGTCCACGAACGGACGAAGGTAGAACTCGACGCCGCGGCGTCTCGCGACGCCGACGGCGACGAACTGAACTACTCGTGGACGCAGGTGTCCGGCCCCGACGCCGAGTGGGCGAGAAACGACACCGCCACCGCGTCCGTCGTCGCCCCCGACGTGGCCGTCTGGACGGACGTGACGTTCCGCGTGACGGTGACGGACGCCCACGGTGCGACCGACACCGCAAACGTCACCCTCACCGTTCGCTCCACCTCCTACGCGGAGGAGACGGACGACTCCGGCGACGCGACGAACGCCGACGGCCAGAACGGGTCCGACGAGACGAACGAATCGGACACCGCTGACGGCGACGCGTCCGGCGAACTGACGCGCGACGAACTGTCGCAGGCCGTCTTCGGGTCCGACTTCGACGCCCTCGGGACGGAAGACGCCGCCTACGTCGAGGAACTGTACCTCCGCCAACCGTCCGGCGAGTGGGACCCCGCCGAGGTCCGTTCGCGCGACGAAATCGCGCGGGACCGCTACAACGCGAGTTTCGAGGAACTCGGCTTCGACGCCCGCGTGGACGTACAGGAGACGTTCGACGCGCAGTTCGGCGACTCGGGCGAGGACGCGACGTACTCGCGCGACGAACTGTCGCAGGCCGAGTGGGGCTACAACTTCTCCGAGTTGAGCGCCGAGTCGGCCGGGAAGATAACCGAGATGTACGACCGGCAACCGTTCGCCGAGGAGCAGGAACTCGCGCACATCCGCACCCGCGACCAGTTCGCTCGCTACCTCTACGACAGCGAACTCGGGAACCTGACCCGCGAGCAGCGACTCGACGTGGAACGGCACTACCACGACCAGTTCGCCGAGAACTGACGCCGCACGTTCCGTCCCTCCGACCGACCGCCGCTTTCGAACGTTCGGTCGATCCGGGGCTCCCCTTTCGATTCTGAAGAGAAAGCGCATTAAGCGTACGGCGAGTACGTTCGAACGAGATGACTCGGACCATCACCGTCGAAGGCATGACCTGCGAGCACTGCGAACAGACAGTCGAAGAGGCGCTTTCGGACGTCGGCGGCGTCGAATCCGCCACCGCGGACCGCGAGAGTGAGTCCGCCACCGTCGAGGGCGACGCCGACGACGACGAACTCGTCGCCGCCGTCGAAGACGCCGGATACGAGGCTTCGGCGTAAGGTCCCCGAGGCGCTCTTTTTGTTCGGTTCCCGGCCACCGCGCCTATGCTACCGCACTCCTTGGACGGGAGTATGAGCGACGTTCCCCCGAACGCGCCGGACCCGGATATCTCGGAGACCGAACGAGAGGCGCTTCACGACCTGCAACTCGGCCTCGAACACATCTACAAGGGGTACGGGTCGCTGTTGACGTTCCACCACCAGATCGGCCACGCGATGAACCGCTTGGCCGACGCCGAGGACGAACTCCGCGAGGCGGGTCACGAAGAGTGGGCGAACCGCCTCCGCGACGACCACCTCCCGGCGGGTGCGGTCGAAGACCAGTGGACGTACGAACTCGTCACCTCGTTTCGGGAGTCGTTCTTGAGCGACGTCGAATCGTTCGAGTCGGGAGTCCGCGACGAGTTGGTGGACGGCCTCGACCACGTGACGGAACGGCAACAGCAAGCGCGGTGGCGGGAACGCGCGGGCGGCGACGCCGAGGAGTGACGCCGACCCGGCGTTCGCCCCGCGAATCCGACCGACCTGACGCTTCGGCGGCGCGAGTCGTGCGCGGCGCGTGCACGACGTAGACGAGTACACGTCCCCGGAGTGCCGAGGCGAGTCGCCGCGTCGAAGAGGCACCCACCGCCCCCGCCGACCGTTCGAAACCGTCGTTCCGGACCGTCTCTCATCCTCGGCGAGGGTTCGACGCTCTCTCGGTTTTCCGGTTCTCCACCGACCCCGCTCAGTCGTCGCTCTGCGCCGCCTCGACGCGGTTTGCGTACTTCTCTAACTCCGAGGCGAGCGTCCGCGCTTCGGCGGCGCTGAGCGTCACGCGTTCCGCGTGCGCCGGCAGGTTCTCCAACTGACTGTTGTCGAGTTCGAGTTCGAGTTTCACGTGGTCGGGGTTCTCGCGCGGCGCGGTCACGTTCAGCACGGCGAACGCCTCGTCGGTGAAGTCGTGTCCGACCGCCTCGGCGTCCAGCATGTCGAACGTCGTGTACGCGTTGACCCGAAGGAGCCTGTTGGGCATACCGGTGAGAATGCGACCGACGCTCAAAGGCGTACCGTCACCCGTCCCGTCGGTCGTCGAGTGCGTCGCGGACGGACGTACAGAGGTCGTACGCTCTCCGGGCGACCGACTCCACGTCGAGGGGGTCTTCGGGTTCGACGCCGCCGACGCGGACGTCGAGATGCGACCGCTGAACGTGTAGCGCTCGCAGGTACGACGCCGCGTTCGCGAGGTGATACAGCGGTCGCCGCCGTTCGAACCCTTCCGGGAGGGGCCGGACGGACTCGTAGGCGTCCCGGAACGCGGCGGGGGAGACGCCGGCCGTCGGCGTCGGGTCGACGCCGAACACCGGGACGACCGTTCGGAGGTAGTCCCACTCGCCGGGCCCCACGAGTGCGTGCTCGAAGTCGATGACGCGCGCGACCCCGCCCGCCGCGACGCCGACGTGGTCCGGGAGGTAGTTGCCGTGCAGGAGCGTCGTCTCTCCGACCGCGTCGAGTCGGTCGGCGTTCTCGCGGACGACCGCTCGAATCTCGCGGGCGAGGTCGCCGTACCCCACGGCGTCGAGGTACGACGCTCGGTCGCTCACCAACTCGCAGAGCGTCTCGCTCCACGCCTCGTCGTTCGAGTGCGTCAGTCCGTCCGGACCGACGCGGACGCGACCGGTCGCCCGGAAGTCCTCGGCCGCAGACCGGTGGAGGGCGGCCAATCCGCGCCCCATCGCTCGAACCCGCGCCTCCGTGAGCGAGGGGTCCGCGGGCACGTCGTCGCACCACTCCGCGACGAAGTGATCGTCCCCGGACGCGAGGACGCGCGGGACGGGAACGGGCGTCTCGGCGGCGACGTACCGGAGGACGGCCGCCTCCGTGGCGGGGTCGGCGGTCGGTCCGCGTGCGACCTTACAGACGGCGCGCCGCCCGCCGAACGTCGCCTCGTAGACGGCGTGGGGCGGAACGACGTGGAGTTCTCTCTCGACGGCCGCGGTGGCGTCGTGCGATTCGAGGGCGTCTCGAACGGCGTCTTCGGGTGCCATGACTGCGGTCGTGCGACGGAGAACCGAACGTCCGCACGAACGTGTTGCTTCGTTCACAATAAAACCGACCCTCCGCTCGGATGCGGCGCTGGACGCGGGTGAGAGAGGAGAGAAAGAGAGAACCGGCCTACGGGACGGAACCCCGCCTCAGTCGTCGGCCGGCATCGGCGTGTCGTCGGGGTACGTCGGCGCGGGGCTGGAGCCCATGTCGTCGTCGTCGGCGTACGGGTACCACGTCATCTTCGTGTTGTGCATCATCGGGTCCTCGTAGTCCGTCTCCTCGGGTTCGACGAGTTCGGCCAGTTCGTCTTCGTCTTTGCGGGTGACGAACTCGCGGAAGGACTCGCCGTCCTCGCGTTCCTCGTCGAAGTTCTCGAGGAGGTTCTTGATGGCTCCCGGCACCTCGTCGACGGGGACGCGTTGGGTGACCCACTGGGCGAACTGCGGTTCCTCGCCGAGGCCGCCGCCCAGACCGATGTCGAGGGCTTCGACCGCTTCGCCGTCCTTCCGGGTCTTCATGCCGCGGAGGCTCACGTCCGCGATCTGCGGCTGGGCGCAGGAGGCGGTGCAGCCCGAGAGGTGGATGTGGAACTCCTCGGTGCCCTCGGGGAGTTCGGCGTTCTCCTTCAGCCAGCGAGCGTAGCGCACCTGCCGGTTCTTCGTCTCCACGATGGAGAGCGAGCAGAACTCCGTCCCCGTGCAGGCGACGGAACCGCGCATGAACGGCGAGGGGTCAGGCGAGTAGTGTTCAAGCAGGTCCTCTTCGAGGAACGCGTCGAGTTTCTCGTCGGGCACGTCGGTGACGATGACGTTCTGACGCTGCGTGAGTCGGACCTCGCCGGAGCCGTACTCCTCCGCGAGGTCGGCGAGTTCGAGCACGTCCTCGGCACCCATCCGGCCGACGAGCACGTTCAGGCCGACGAAGTTGTCGCCGTCCTTCTGCTCGTGGACGCCGATGAGGTCGTTGCGGCCGCCGTCGCCGGCGTTGTACGTGTACTCCTCGCGGACGTCGCGTCCGGCGGTGTGGAGCTCGAAGTCCACGAACTCCTCTTGGAGCACGTCGCGGACCTTCTCGGGACCCCACTCGTCGACGAGGAACTTGATGCGGGCGTTGTAGCGGTCCTCGCGGTCGCCGTACTCGCGGAAGAGGGCGGAGAGGCCGCCGGCCACCTCGGGGACGTTCTCCTCGGAAACCCACACGTCGATGTCGCGGGCGAAGCGCTCCTCGTTTCGGGCGAGGCCGCCGCCGACCCGGACGTTGAAGCCGACGACTTCCTCGCCGTCTATCTCCTTGTACGCCGGTTCGAAGGCGAGGTCGTTGATGTCGCCCTGCCCGGATCCGTCGGGGGAGCCCGTGACCGACACCTTCCACTTCCGCGGGAGGTTCGAGTGGTCGTCGTTGCCCTTGAACTGCTCGTTGAGGTCGTGGATGACGGGCCACGCGTCGATGACCTCCTCGGCGTCCTTCCCGGCGACGGGGTTGCCGACGATGTTCCGCCAGGAGTCACCGCAGGCCTGCTGGGTGGACATGCCGTTCTCCTCCAGTTTCTCGAATATCTCCGGCACGTCCTCGATGTTTATCCAGTGCAGTTGGATCGACTGCCGGGTCGTGAAGTCGGCGTAGGCGTCGCCGAAGATGGGGTTCGTGCCCGGTCCGGTCGCGTACTCCTCGGCTATCTCGCCGACGACGCGCAGTTGGCCCGGTTCGAGGACGCCGTTCGGCGTCCCGATGCGCATCATGAAGTACGACTCCTGTCCGTTCCGCTGGTGGTACAGACCCCACCACTTGAACCGCTCGAACCACGCGTCGTGTTCGTCGTCCGGGATGGCGTCCCACCCCTCCTCCGCGAACCTGAACAGATGCTCGCGTATCTCGTTCCCGTACACCTCTGACTTCCAGCGTTCGACGTCCGTAGGCATTTGTCTACGTCTTCATTCGTGCGGACACTCAAAGACCGACGCGTGCCGTCAACCCTTCCCGGTGCTTCCGAATACAGGAAAATACTGCCTATTATTCCGGTCCGGCCGGTTTGAGGACACCCTCGCGGTCGATATCGACGTATTCGCCGTCGAGAATCTTGCCGACCGGTAGCCATCCGGTCGTCCCCTTCTCGCCGCAGGCGATGCACTGTCCGTAGACGCGCGTCTCGATAGTCCGACCCTCGACGCCGACGTCGACGATGCCCTCGACGACGAAGTCGGGGAGTTCGCAACGGCAGAAATCCGGGTCCACGAACCGCCACAGTTCGCTCACGCTCACCTTGCGGTCGTCGTTTACGGATATCCACGCGCCGTCGTCGAGGACGCGAAGGGCGACTGTCATACCGACCCGTACGCGTCCGAGATACCCTACTCTGACGGCGCGAGCAAGCGCCGTCCCGGTTGACGACGCGAGGGTTCGTGACAATCCTGCCGCAGGCGGGCGATTACACCCGATATGCCGTCTCCGAGAAAGGGGCAACCGATTCCGGTAGTCGGGAGTGCAGGTACACATTACAGAGGAAGCGCGCTTTAACCGTGTGGCGTCCGAACGATGGTTCGATGACCGACCGTCACGACCCAGACGCGGGGCGTCGCCAGCACGCATCGGCCGACGTCGCGCCGGAACTGTACGACATCGACACGGGGGGCGAGCGATGACTCGGACCCGCGTCGAGAGGGACGGCGACGAGATAGACGACGACGAACCGGCCGCCGACGCCGACGCCGAGACGGCCGAAGACGACTACGACCACCTCAAATCTCTCGACGACGGTGCGGGCTGTACCGAGGTGTGGGAGCATCTCTCCGAGAACCGCGACGACTGACTCTCTACCCTTCTGCGTCTCCCGGGTTTTGCGCAACGTTCGCAAGAGACGGGGAGGCTTTTGGTGACTGGTTCGTTACTCGAACTCAGACGATGACGGACGATAACAGGCCGCCGGCCGATTCGGGGGACCAGCCGACGCTACCCGCCGACAGAGAGGAACCGGTCGGCGAGCCCGTCGTCCGAGCGGACCCCGCCATCACCGGACACAGGGCGCACGAAGCCGTCGGCTTCGACCCCGACGACCCCGAGAGCATCTCCCTCGCCGCCGAGACGGTTCGGGCCTTCTCCGAGAACACCGTCGGCGCGGAGGACAACGTGTACATGCTCCGCGGCGCGGCGGCGTGTGCGGCCCTCGTCCGCGGCGTCGGGTCCTACAAGGAGGCGGCCGAACGCGCCGGCGGCGACGTCTCGGTCTCGTTCATCCGCAAGTGGGCGCGGGTTCACGACCTGCCGCAGGGCATCCGTCGGCACGTCGCCCGGGGCCACATCGCGCCGACGGCGGCGAAGCACATCGCCCGCGTTCCCGGGCCCGACCGGTTCGACATCGCGTGGGCGGTCATCGACGGCGACCTGACCGTCAGAGAGGTCCGACAGGTGGCGAGCGAGGTCAACGACGGCCGTTCCGTTTCCGAGGCGTTAGCCGACCGGGACGTCCAGTTCGGCCGACTCGAACTGTCGCTGCCGCCGGACGCGTACCGCGAACTCCGGCGGCGCGCGTCGATACAGAACCGCACGCCCGGCGACTTGGTCGGCGAAGTGCTCGAAGACTACTTCTTCGACTGAAGGAAGTTCGCGGCCGCCTCCGTCAGCGTCTCGCGCACGGCCTCTACGTCCGCCCACTCGATACTCTCGTCGGGGAAGTGCGCCTGTTCGACGGTCCCCGGCCCGTACAGCACCGTCGGTACGCCCGCTTCGACGTAGAGGCGCGAGTCCGCGCCGTACGTCGCGCCCGCCGGGTCGGTGTCCTCGTGTCCGGTCGCCGCCATCGCGTCCCGAAGCGCTCGAACGACGGGTTCGTCGGCGTCGATTTCGGCGGGTTCGAACTGAATCGAGAATCGCTCGAACGTCGGCGGGTGCTCGCGCAACCACTCGTCGGCCGCCGCAACCTCGTCCAGTCGCTCCTCGAAGGCGGCTTCCACCTCCGCGACGGTTTCGCCGGGCGCGACGCCGAGACGCCACTCCGCCGTCAGCGCTCCGGCGACGCTCGAGGCCCACTCGCCCGCCTCGACGCGCCCGACGCACACCGGCCACGGAACGGGGTACTCCTCGTAGAGGGGGTGTTCGACGGACTCGCCGCGTTCGGCTTCCAACTCGAAGAACGCTCGGCGTATCCGCTCGAAGTGCGGAAGCACGTCCTCGCCGCGCCACCGCGTCGCGGCGTGGGCCGCCCGCCCGCGGATTCGGAGGCGCTTCATCACCGTCCCCTCGGTGGCGGTGACGGCGCGCCTGTCGGTCGGTTCCGCGACTATCGCGGCGTCGCGCTCGAAGGGGTAGGGGTTGTCGAGTGCGGCCGCCGCCGCGCCGATGCCGCCCTCTTCCTCGCCGGCGACGCTCTCGACGACGAGGCGGCCGTTCGCGTCCGCTTCGCCGGATTCGACCCGCGACTTCAGGTCGCGCGCCGCGAACACGCACGCGCCCACCGCCGATTTCATGTCCACCGCGCCGCGGGCGGTGAGCGTCGTCTCCCCGTCGTCGGACCAGACGGGGTCGAACGGGTCCGCGGTCCAGTTCTCCGACTCGGCGGGCACCACGTCCACGTGGCCGTTCAGAATCAGCGTCGGTCCGTCCTCGGGCGTGCCGAACTCGAACACGCCCGCGACGCTCGGTCGGCCCGCGGCGTCGATTTCGGCGGGGTCGTCCGGGAACGACGGGTGGTCGGCCAGTCGCTCGGCGTCTGCGGTCCACTCGAACGTCTCGAAACCGAAGGCGTCCAACTGCCGCTTCAGCCACCGCTGGGCCTCGCGTTCGTCGCCGCCGGTGGTGTCGAACCTGAGGAGTCGGTCCACGAACGACCCGAGTTCGGTGTCCGCCGGGGCGGAGCGTTCGCTCATACTCGCACGACGCGGCGGAGGACAAAGAGCGTGCAGGACGAGAGTAAACGCTTATGACTGCCGACCAGTAAGGTCACGACGAGGGCCGGTAGCTCAGTTCGGCAGAGCGTCTGGCTTTTAACCAGACGGTCGGGGGTTCAAGTCCCTCCCGGCCCGTTTTCCTGCGAACGAAGTGAGCAGTGAAAACGCCACCGAGGGCTTGAACCAGCGAGCGACGCGAACGGAGTGAGCAGAGCGACTGAGGTTCGAGTCCCTCTCGGCCCGAGTTTTCACGTCGTCCGACGCCGACAAACGAGCGTAAATGCCGAGTTTCTTCGACCCCGGTCACGGGTTCATGTCGTCGCTCGACGAGATAGTCGTCATGCTCACCGCCGTCGTGCTTCTCACGATGGTCGGCGCGGTCGTGGAGTACCTCCGCGACTCCGACGGGTGGTCCGTCTTGGGGGCACTCCTCGGCTACGTCGTCGCCGTCCTCTTCCTCGCGCCGCCGGAGTTCGCGGGCGAGTGGCACTACGCCGTCATCGCCGCGGTACCCGTCTTCGTCGTCGTCTACCTCTACAAAGGGCGGCACGAGGGGTGAGTCCCCGTTCGCGGCCATTTGCTCAGTCGTTAGCGACGATAGTCGCAGCAACGGCGGGGCCGGAACGAGAAGAGCACGCGTTTCGGATCCGTCGAAACCCGGCACGGGTGACAGGCTTCGGCTACCGTCTCGAATGGAGGGCGCATCTCGATTCAGCGCCCGATGTGGGCGCTCATCACATCGCTCGGTTAGAGTAGCGGTCTAACGGCGCTCCATTCTGACGGAAACGAGCATAATCACCGCCGAGATGACCGCCAATATCGTCGTTCCGAGTCCGAAGAGGTAGTACGGATCCGTGAAATCTGGACTGCCGAGGAATACGAACAGCACAAAACCCGACGTGGACAAGAGAATCGCTGAGCCCCGTATTGTCGGGTTGTACGCGTCCGCAAGGTAGTCCCGAACAGTCCCAGACATGTCATCATATCGATCACTATGTCTCATAGCGTTTGCGGTCGGTGGAGGCGTAACCCCGAGATAGAACCGCTGGAAACGAGGAAAAGCCGCCCTCTCGGTTTCTATTCGAGGTCCAGCAACTCCGCTATCTCGTCTAGGTACTCGCCGTACACCGACACCGCGGACTCGATGGGTTCGGGCGACGCCATGTCCACGCCCGCCGTCTCCAACACCTCGATGGGGTACTTCGACCCGCCGAGGGCGAGTGCCTCGCGGTAGTCCGCGGCGGCGTCCTCGCCCTCTTCGAGGATGCGTTCGACGATGGCGACGGCGGCGGAGATGCCCGTCGAGTACTGGTAGACGTAGTAGTTGTAGTAGAAGTGCGGGATGCGCATCCACTCGCGTCCGATTCGGTCGTCCGTCTCGGCGGGTTCGTAGAACTCCGCCTTCAGGTCGCCGTACATCTCGTCGAGCCGGTCCGGGGTGAGTGCGCCGCCCTCCTCGCTTATCTCGTGCATCTGCAACTCGAAGTCCGCGAACATCGTCTGGCGGTACAGCGTCGAGCGGAAGCGTTCGAGGTACTCGTCTAAGACGTGCGTGCGGAGTTCGTCGTCCTCGGCGTTTTCGAGGAGGTAGTGGGTCAGGAGCGTCTCGTTGACCGTCGAGGCGACTTCGGCGACGAAAATCTCGTAGTCGGCGTACTGCCACGGTTGCGCCTCCTTCGCCAACTCCGAGTGCATCGAGTGGCCTAGTTCGTGCGCGAGGGTGAACATCGAGGCGATGTCGTCCTGGTAGTTCATCATGATGAACGGCTGGGTGTCGTACGTGCCCGAGGAGAACGCGCCCGAGCGCTTGCCCCGATTCTCGTAGACGTCCACCCACCGGGACTCCAAGCCCTCCGCGAGTCGCTCTTGGTACTCCTCGCCGAGGGGTGCGACGGCCTCGATGATGTACTCCTTCGCCTCCTCGTAGGTGATTTCGGGACCCTCCTCGCCCGTCAGCGACATGTAGAGGTCCCACATCCGCAGGTCATCGACGTCGAGTGCCTCCTGCTTCAACTCGGCGTGGCGGTGGAGGTAATCGAGGTTGTCGCGGACGGTTTCGAGCAGGTTGTCGTACACCTCCACGGGGACGTTCGGGCCGTCGAGGGCGGCTTCCCGGGCGGTATCGTAGTTCCGCGCTCGGGCGTACTTCACGTCCTTCTTGACGCTGTTTTTCAGCGCCGTCCCCACGGAGTTGCGCACGTCCTCCCACTCGTCGTAGAACTGCTCGTACACCTCGCGGCGGAACTCGCGGTTCGGGTGCTTCTGGAGTTTCGTGAAGTTGCCCTGCGATATCTCGACGGCCTCGCCCTCGGGGTTCTCGACTGTGGGGAACGTCATGTCCGCGTTCGAGAGCATGTTGTAGATGTCGCTCGACGCGCCCGCCACCTCGCCCAACTCCGCGAGGAGTTCCTCGACTTCGGCGGAGCGAGTGTGCGGCTTCATCCGGAGGGCGTCGTCGAAGAAGTGCTCGTACTCCGCGAGGGCGGGTTCCTCCTCGACGAACTCCTCGACGTCGGACTCGTCGAGTTCCTGCAGTTCCGGCTCGATGAAACTGGCCGCGGAAGACGCCTGCGACGCCAGCGACTGCGCTTTCGTCGAGAGCGCTTGGTACTCTTGGTTCCGCGTGTCCTCGGCGCTCCGAAGGCTGGCGTAACTGGCCACCTTCGACACCTCTCGCATGATGTCCTCCTGCAGTTCGAGCAGTTCGAGGAGGGTTTCGGGACTCTCGGTGACGCGGCCCTCGTAGGCGGACAGTTCGTCCAGACGCTCTCTGACGGCCTCGAACGCCTCCTCCCACGCGTCGTCGCTGGCGTAGATGTCCTCGACGTCCCACTTGTACTCCCGCTCGATTTCGCTCCGCTCGGGAACCGAACTCATACGTCCTCACAACGCCGGTGTCGTGGTAAGCCTTGCCAATTCCGGTGCGGTGGCGCGTTCGGCGGCGCGGCGCCGAGAGCGGTTCGCGAACGTGAATTACCATCGAACGCGCACAGAGTACTTCTCTCGGACGCCCGAAGGGTCGCTCATGGCCCGCAGTACGACCAGACGACGAGTCGTTACAGGCGCTACATCGGCACTCGCTCTCGCCCTCGCCGGGTGTTCGGGACTCGGCGGCGAGGGGGGAGAGGGAGGCGAAGGCGGCGGAGAAGGCGGTGAAGGCGGAGGGGGAGGCGAAGGTGGAGAAGGCGGTGAGGGCGGCGAAGGCGGAGGTGGCGGCGAAGGCGGAGGTGGCGAACAAGAGGACGACTGAGGGCACCGACCGGCACGTCTCCGTACTCGGTCGCACGAACCGACGAGCGATGCCTTCGACGCGTCAGACGGTTCGCCTCACGCCGGCGACGTAGCGTCCGCTAGGGGGTGATCCGTCGATTACGTATCGAGTCCCGGATTCGGTTAGTGCCGCGTCGCGCGCGCCTCGCGAACCTCCGCTCCGTCCCTGACCTTGTCTTCGCAGTTCGGACACACACGGGGGTTGTCCATCTCGTCCGGGGCGAAAACTCGGACGTACTCCGCGGTGACGAACGAACCACAGTTTTCACATTGCGGCATCGTTCCCACAGTTTCGTGTCCGCAGAGAATAATATTTAGGGCTAGTATGTCGTTGGTACGAGTCTGTTCGGTCGTTCATCAGGCTCTTTAGCGCCCGTCCCCTTGCTCCGACGATGGGTGCGATTCGTCGCTGTCGAGACCACGGGTTCTTCGACGGGGACGCGTGTCCCGTCTGCGGCGTCGGCGGGCGCGTCGTCCTCTCGTCGGAGCGACGGACTCGGCTCTCGAAGTTCGTCAGCGGTGCGCTCCGGCACTTCCCCGACGACGCGGGTATCACCGTCTCCGAGGCCGGATGGGCCGAGTTCGCCGACCTACTGGCGGCGGTCGAACGGAAGTACGACTGGGCGGACGAAGAGGCACTCCGGGGTGTCGTCGCCACGGACCCGAAGGGGCGATTCGAACGCGACGACGGGCGCATCCGGGCCGCGTACGGACACTCCATCGACGTGGACCTCGACGCGGACGCGGGCGACGACCCCGAAGCAGACGCCGACGCCGACGACCCGATTCCGGACGTTCTGTACCACGGCACCGCGCCGCGGAATCTGGACGCCATCCGCGAGGAGGGGCTGAAACCGATGAACCGGCGGGAGGTACACCTCTCCGAGTCCGTCGAGGAGGCCCGGGAAGTGGGGTCGCGCCACGCCCCGGACCCGGCGGTCCTCCGGGTGGACGCCGCCGGCCTCCGCGAGTCCGGGCGCGAGATTCGGAAGCGCGGGAAGGCCGTCTACACGACCGAACGCGTCCCGCCGACGCACCTGACGGTGCTCTCGGACGGCGAGTAGCCCACCCGGATTCCCCGCAACCCCTATCGGTGCGACGGACGACCCCGCGGTATGGACCGACGCGACTCACCGGCGGACGCGGACGCGGCGGCGGCCGCGGCCCTCGGGCGGGCGTGGACCGACGACGCGGCGTGGGAGTTTCTCACCCGCCTCACCAGCATCGGAAACCGCATGGGCGGGAGCGACGGCGAACGGCGCGCGGCGGAACTCGTCGCCGAGGCGTTCCGCGGTTCGGGCGTCGAAGACGTTCGAGAGCGACCGTTCGAGATGCGGGCGTGGCACCGCGGGAGATCGACACTCCGCCTCACCGCGCCCGACGAACGGACCTTCGACGCCGTCGCCCTCCCGTACTCGCCGTCGGGCGACGTGACGGGCGAACTCGCAGACGTGGGCCACGGGACGCCCGACGAGATAGACGAGGCGGACGTAGACGGCAAGATAGCCGTCGCCTCGACCACCACGCCCTCGGGCGGGCGGTTCGTCCACCGGATGGAGAAGTTCGGCTACGCCGTCGACTCCGGCGCGGAGGCGTTCGTCTTCGTCAACCACGTCCCCGGTCAACTGCCGCCGACCGGTTCCTTGACGTTCGGCGAGGAGGCCGTCGCGCCCGCCGTCGGCGTCAGCAAGGAGTCCGGCGCGTGGTTGACCGACTACGCCGACCGGGGCGTGACGGCGCGCCTGACCGTGGAGGCGGAGACGACGCCCGGCGAGAGTCGGAACGTCGTCGGGCGCGTCGGCCCCGACACCGACGAGGAACTCCTCTTGGTCGCCCACTACGACGCCCACGACATCGCGGAGGGCGCGCTAGACAACGGGTGCGGCATCGCCACCGTCGTCGTCGCGGCGCGAATCCTCGCGGCGATGGACCTCCCCCTCGGCGTCCGCGTCGCCGCCGTCGGGTGCGAGGAGACCGGACTGCTCGGTTCCGAACGACTCGCGGACGAATTCGACGACGACCGACTGAAGGCCGTCGTCAACGTCGACGGCGCGGGTCGGTTCCGCGACTTGGTGGCGATGACGCACACCTCCGACGCCACCGAACGCGTCGCCCGCCGTGTCTCCGACCGGACGCGGCACCCGATTCGGATAAAGCCCGAACCGCACCCGTTCAGCGACCAGTGGCCCTTCGTCCGGGCGGGCGTCCCCGCCTTACAACTCCACAGCGATAGCGGCGAACGCGGGCGGGGGTGGGGCCACACCCACGCCGACACTCGCGACAAGGTGGACGACCGAAATATCCGCGAACACGCGATGCTCACCGCTCTGTTGGTCCGGGAACTCGCCGGGGAGACGGAGGTGCCGCGACTCGACGCCGATACGCTCGCGGCGGCGTTCCGCGCCGAGGACTTCGAGGCGGGGATGCGGGCGGCGAATCTCTGGCCCGACGAGTGGGCGTGATTACGTCGCTTCGGTCGGCGCGGGCGCGAACGCCTCGACGACGATTCCGATGCCGCGCGCGACGCGGACGCCGCCGACGTACACGCCGACGAGGGTGGCGACCGACGAGATGACCACGCCGACGACACCTAAGTTCGACCCGAACATCGACCCGATGCCCGATATCAGGCCGAAGAGTGCGGCTCCGACGGTGAACTCCATCGCCGCGTCGCGGGGTGCGTCTTCCTTGCTGGAGGGATTCTTTCGCATCACCGACGTATCGAAGAAGTGGAATAAAAACGTTAGCACAGGGAGACGACGTCCCGGAGCGACCGCACCTCGTACGTCGGGTCGGCGGCGAGTTCGTAGTTCGCGCGGTGGGGGCGGCGGACGAACGCGGAGTCGACGCCCGCGCGACTCGCGGCCAGGACGTCCACGTTGCTGTCGCCGACGTAGAGGACGTTCTCCGCGCCGAGTTCCTCGACGGCGCGAGCGAGGTAGTGCGGCGACGGCTTGCGTCGTCTGAACCCCTCGACGGACGGTTCGCGCCCGTACGCCGCCTCGAACAGGTCTTCGAGTCCGAACCGGTCGACGAGGTGTTCGACCGCCTCGCGTTGGGTGTCCCCCACGACGGCCATCGGCTGGTCGAGTCCGGAGAGCGCCGACACGTCGTCGTAGAGCGTCTTCCGGCCGCGCTCCATCGCCTCGATTTGGGCCGCCGCGGCCGCCGCCTCGTGTCGCTTCCAGAACTCCTCGTGGTCGATGCCGTGCACGTCGCAGACGCGCCGGATGCGGGCGATGCTCCCGTGGACGACGCTGTCTACGCCCTCCGTGGTCGGTTCGACGGAGAACTCAGCGAACGCCGTCCGAACCGCCCGTCGGCGCACGTCGGTGGCCGTCGGCACCGCCAACACCCCGTCGTCGTCGAAGATGACCGCGTCGTAACTCATACGGCGTGTACTGGGCGCGGACCACCGTCGTCGTTGCTATGATACTTGTGTTCGGCTCGTGAGGGCTACCGAGATTTCGTACCTTCGACGCCCTCGCGGATGCGCCCGGCGACGCGCGCCCGCACGAGGCCGTCGCGTCGCCGTCGTCCGAACACCTCGGCGGCACTCGCCGCCGCGTCGGCGTCCCGTTCGAACGTCAACTCGGGGTACGCCGCCTCGACGAGGACGAGGGGTTCCGGCGGCGCGGGCGGGACTCCGTCCGGCCCCTCGACGCTCTCGGGGCCGAGGAGGCGGTCCACGTCCGAGAGAGCGAGGTCACCGCCTCCGACGCCGCGGACGACGGAGACGAGTCTGCGGACGAGTTCGCGGGCGAACCCGCCCGCCGTCGCCCGGACGACGAGGAAGTCGCCGTCGCGTTCGACCGAAAGCGAGAGGTCCCGAACCGTCCCCGTCTCGTCCGGCGTGAGGTTGTGGAAGTCGCGTTCGCCCGAGAGGGCGTCCGCCGCGGCGCGCGCACCCTCGTCGTCGATATCGGGCGCGTAGAGGTCGTAGACGTACGACCTTCGGACGGCGTCGTGGGTCGCGTGGAAGCCGTCGGGGGCGTCGGCGGCCGCCCACGCCCTGACGCTTCCGGGAAGTCGACTGTTCAGCGCCCGCGGCGAACACCACTCGGGGCAGTCGAACGCCACCGTCTGCGCGAGTGCGGAGACGCCCGCGTCGGTCCGTCCGGCGGCGGCGTACCCCGGCGGCACCGTCTCCTCGTCGTCGGTGACGCCGAGGCCGGAGAGCGCCGAGAGCAGGGCGTTCTCGACGGTCGGAACCGAGGGCTGCCGCTGGAAGCCGTGGAACGGCCGGCCGTCGTAAGCGAGGCGAAACGCGCGCACGTCCGGTGATGGCCGCTCTCCGGACTTATCGCCGACGGTTCTCGCCGCGGGCGGTATATACAGCCCGAAAGCCAAAATCCGAGGGCCGTAACCTCACGACTGTCAATGTCTACCGAGTTGCGTCTCGGCCCCGGCGGCGCGCCCAACGCCGCCGACCCGACGGAGGTGCGTCGGCGATGACCGGGCCGAACGTCGTCCTCGCCGTCCTCGACACGGTTCGGGGGCGGGATACGGTACCCGCGTCGTCCTCGCCGATGCCGACGCTCGCTCACCTCGCGGCGTCGGGAACCGAGTTCGCGAACGCGTTCTCCGCCGCGCCGTGGACGCTCCCCTCGCACGCGTCGATGTTCACCGGGACCTACCCCTCCCGGCACGGGGCGCACGGCGGACACACCTACCTCGGCGATTCGCTCCGAACGCTCGCGGCGGCGTTCCGCGACGCGGGGTACGAGACGGTCGGCGTCTCGAACAACACGTGGGTGACCGCGGAGTTCGGGTTCGACCGCGGTTTCGAGACGCTTCGGAAGGGCTGGCAGTACATCCAGTCGGAGACGGACCTCGGCACCGTCACGCGGGCGGAGCATCCGATGGCGAAACTGCGCGCCGCCGGAGACAGACTGTTCGAGGGGAACCCGCTGGTCAACGCGGCGAACCTCGTCTACGACGAACTCGCACCCGGCGACGGCGCGAAGCGAACGACGGCGTGGCTCGAATCGTGGCTTCGACGGCGCGAGGAGTCGCCGTTCTTCCTGTTTCTCAACTTCATCGAACCGCACGCGGAGTACCGGCCGCCGCGGGAGTACGCCGAACCGTACCTCCCGTCCGGGACGACGTACGAGGAGGCGATGTCGCTCCGGCAGGACCCGAGAGCGTACGACGTGGGCGAGTACTCCCTGACCGACCGCGAGTTCGACGCCCTCGAAGCGCTCTATCGGGGGTCTCTGGCCTACCTCGACGCCCAACTCGCCCGCATCCGCGAGACGCTCGCCGCCGCGGGCGAGTGGGAGGACACGGTGTTCGTCGCCGTCGGCGACCACGGCGAGAACGTCGGCGACCACGGCTTCTTCGGCCACCAGTACAACCTCCGCGACACCCTGTTGCACGTCCCCTTGGTGTTCCGCGGCGGCCCGTTCGACGGCGGCGGCCGCCGGGACGAACTCGTCCAGACGCTCGATTTGGCCCCCACGCTCCTCGACGCGGCGGGCGTCGAGGACCCGGAACTCCGGCGGCAGTCGCAGGGCCGGTCGCTCCACCCCGACGCCGAGGCGTCGCCGCGGCGCGCCGTCTTCGCCGAGTACCTCGCCCCGCAACCGTCGCCGGAGTCCTTACGCGAGCGGTTCGGCGAGATTCCGGACCGGATTCGGGCGTTCGACCGGTCTCTCCGGGCGATTCGGACCCGGGAGGAGAAGTACGTCCGCGGGTCCGACGGCTCCGAGCGATACCGCCGCGTCGGCGGCGCGGGCGACGCCTCGGCGGCGCGGAACCGCGCGGCGGAGAACCGAGAGCGGACGAGACTCCTCTCGGACCGCCTCGACCAGTGGTTGGACTCCTTCGAACACGCCGAGGCGGGCGGCGAGGTGTCGATGACCGACTCGACGCGCGAACGACTCTCCGACCTCGGCTACCTCTGAGTCGCCGGACGCCGCGTCACGCGAACGTCTTCGGAACCCACCCCGCGAGTGGGTCGTCCACCTCCTCCATCCGCTCGACCAGTCGGTCCTGCATCTCCCGGCGCACGTCCGCGTAGTGGGGGTGCTCGACGAGGTTTCGCAGTTCGTTCGGGTCCTCCCGCAGGTCGTACAGTTCGTTCGTGTCCGGGCCGTTGTAGACGAACTTGTAGCGGTCGGTGCGGACCATCCGCTGGGAGTAGAGGCCGAACTCGTCGCCGTGGTACTGCGCGTACGCCGAGTCGGGCCGCGCCGCGGGGCGGTCACCCGAGAGGAGGGGACCGAGACTCCGCGCGTGGATTCCGTCGGGGACGTCGGCGTCGGCCCACTCGAGGAACGTCGGCATCAGGTCGTGGAGGCCGACGAACGCGTCGGACTCCGGCACCGTCTCCTCGGTCGGGTCGCGGACGATGAGCGGGACTCGGTACGTCTGCTCGTACATCAGTGGCCCTTTGTTGAACTGGCGGTGCGACCCGGTGAAGTCGCCGTGGTCGGCGGCGTGGACGACTATCGTCTCCTCGTCCAACCCTGCCTCCGAGAGGGCGTCGAGTATCCGCCCGACTTGGTCGTCGATGAACGTCACGAAGCCGAAGTACTTCGCGACGAGTTCGGCCCACGTCTCCCAGTCGAACTCCTCGACGCCGCGGTACCGGCGGTACTGGTCGTGCACCCGCGGTTTCCCGTCGAACGTCTCGGCGTACGTCGGCCACGGGTCGATGTCGTCGGGGTCGTACATCGACGCGTACGGTTCCGGAATCACGTACGGGTGGTGGGGGCCGAGGAAGTCCGTCCGGTGGAAGAAGGGGGCGTCGTCGCCCTCCGCCCGTCGCTCTATCGCGTCCACGGTGAGGTCCGCGAGGAAGTACGTCCGCGTCGCCTCCGGCGGGAGCGACGTGGTGCCGCTTACGAGCATCTCCTCGCCGCCGAACTCGGCGTACACCCGGTCCGTTATCTCCTCGTCGTCTACGTCGAACGATTCGCGGTAGCGGCGGTAGCGGTCGTCTAAGTTGTCGTGGTGGTCGTCGCTCCCGCCGAAGTACTCGAAGCCGAACGACTCGGGGCCGCGGGACTGTCCGACGTGCCACTTGCCGACGTAGCCGTTCTCGTAGCCCGCGTCGGCGAGCAACTCGCCGAACGTCGGCAGGTCCTCGGGGAGGTCCTTCCGAATCGCGTCGGCCTCGTGGCTGTTGTTCAGCATGCCGTGGGCGTGGGGGTACAACCCCGTCAGAACGGACGCGCGGGCGCTCGTACAGATGCTCGTCGGCGTGTACGCGCGGTCGAACCACGTCCCCGACTCGCGGAGTCGGTCGATGTTGGGCGTCTCGACCGGCAGTCCGTCGGGGGCGACGAGGTCCGCCCGCTCTTGGTCGGTGAAGAGAAACAGGACGTTTGGCCTCGTGTCCGTCATCGTAGAGAGGCGACTGCGGCCGACAGTAGGTCTGACGGCCAGTCGTCTCCCCCTGTTCGGTTACTCGTAGTCCTCGTACGTCGGCGCGTCGTCGTCGCCGGGGAACTCCTCGACGGGGACGGTGGTCTGGTCGCCCGACGACATCTCCTTTATCGTCACCTCGCCGTTCTCTAAGTCCTGTTCGCCGACGATGACGACGGTTTCGGCGTTGATGGAGTCGGCGTACCCCATCTGCGCGCCGAAACTCCGGCCGGAGACGTCCGTCTCGACGACGTTCCCCGCCGCGCGGAGTTCGCGGACGATGTCGGCGGCGACTTCGCGGGTGTCGCCGATCTGGAGGACGTAGTAGTCCGTCGAGAGTTCCTCGTCGGGCCAGACACCCGCGCGTTGACAGAGCAGTTGCAGGGTCGCGTCGCCGAGTGCGACGCCGACGGCGGGCGTCGGTTGACCGCCGAAGGACTCTATCAGGTCGTCGTACCGGCCGCCGCCGAACGCCGCCCGCGACACGTCGCCGGTGGAGTCGAAGCACTCGAAGACGACGCCCGTGTAGTAATCGAGGCCGCGGGCCGTCGTCAGGGACACCTCGCAGTACTCGCCCGCGCCGAAGTCTTCCGCCGCGGAGAGGACCGCCCGCAGGTTCTCCACCGCCGACTCCACGTCGTCGCCGCCGAACTCCGCGATGGCGTCCAAGTCGCCGGTCGCGATGAGGTCGTCGAACTTCTGGGCGTCGTCGTACGAGAGGCCGGCGTCCGAGAGCAGACCGAGGTACTCCTCCTCCTCGACTTTCGCGCGCTTGTCCACGGCGCGGATGGCGTCGCGGGTGTCCACCTCGCCCTCGAAGGCGTCGAGGAGGCCGCCGAGGATGTCGCGGTGGGAGACGCGGAACTCGAAGTCGTCGGCCTCCAGACCGAGGGAGGTCAGCGCGTCTGCGGCGAACGCGAGCACTTCGGCGTCCGCCTCCGGCGCTTCGGAGCCGAAGACGTCCACGTTCGTCTGGTAGAACTCGCGGAAGCGACCCTGCTGGACCTGCTCGAAGCGCCAGAACGGCCGCGTCGAGTACCACTTGATGGGCTTCGACAGTTCCTGCTGTTTGGCGACGACCATCCGGGCGACGGTGGGCGTCAACTCCGGCGTCAGAGACACCTCGCGGCCGCCCTTGTCCTCGAAGGCGTACAACTCTTCGACTATCTCCTCGCCGCTCTTGTCGACGTACATCTGCGTCCGTTCGAGCGTCGGCGTCCCGATTTCGCGGAACCCGTAGCGCGCGGCGGCGTCTTCCACCGTGTCGAACACCTGCCGCCGGGCGGACATCTCCTCGGGGTAGAAATCCCGAAAGCCCTTGAGTCGGTCGTACATGTGCCGCGATTCGCGGGTGTCGCGCTTGAAACTGTTGAACGCGGACGCGCCGCCGTTCGAATCCGCGCGGACGGCGGACGCTCCTCAGTCGCCGTCGATTTCGAACCGCGCGGCCCCCCACCGCGTCGAGACGTACAACCCGTCGCTCCGTATCGCCGCGCCGTTCATCGTGACGTGGTCGGGTAGCCACCCGCACCGGTTGTCGTACCGACTCTCGGAGGCCCGAAATCTCCGTACGCAGGTCCCCGCGTCGGTCACGCCGTACACGTATCCGATTTGGTCCGCGACGTACGCTTCGACGGACGCCTCGTCGGCGCGGGCGGTTCGGTCGGACTCGGTTCGATCGGCCGCGGGGCGCAGACCGGCGATGCCGCCGACGGGCGCCTCCGCGCCGAACCGCCACCGTTCCTCGCCGTCGTCGAGGCGGTACGACGCCGCGTTCCCGTCGCCGTCGCCGAGGAAGAGGCGGCCGTCCGTCGCGTCGAGCGCCGTCGGCGTCCCCGGCGTCGATGCCGTCCACGCCGCCTCGCCGGTCTCCGCGTCGAGAGCGACGACCGATCCGTCGTCCGCGACGACGGCGCGGTCCCCGGACTCGACGACCGGTTGCCGGACGCCGGTGGCGCGGGAGACGACCCAGCGTTCGGACCCGTCCCCGGGGTCCAGACCGTACACCGTCCCCGACTCCGTGGCGACGACGAGGGTTCCCGCGACCGCCGCGGGGTCCGAGAAGGTCGGTCGGTCTATCGGCGCGGTCCAACGAACCTCGCCGTCGGTCGCCCCGAGAGCTACGACGCGGTGGTCGTAGTCCGCGTCGTCGGAGGGGTCCGGATTCGCGGTGGCGGCCGTCGAGACGGGGACGAAGACGGTGCCGTCGGCGACTGCGGGGCGCGCCCACGCGCCGCCGCCGATGGTGTCCTCCTCGCTCCCGTCCCACACCCACCGCGTGTCGCCGGTCACCCGGTCGAACGCGTGGACCGTCTCGTTCCCGGTTCCGGCGTAGACCGTCTCTCCGGCGACGGCCGGCCGACCCCACCCCGAACCGGTCGTCGTCCGCGCCCACGCCGCCTCGCCGTCCCACGGTTGCAGGGCCGCGAGGCGGGTGGGTCCGTCGAACCCCGTTATCCCGAACCGTTCGCCGAGGAAGAGGGCGTTCGGTCCGAAGGCGGGCGTCGTCCAGTCCTCGCCGTCGTGTTCCCACGTGGGGTCTTTTCGCGACGGACAGGTCCCGGGGAGGCGGCGGCCCGAGAGGACGAAGCCCGCGCCGCCGAGTGCGGCGGCACCGCCGACTGCGCGGATGAACGTGCGTCTGGAGGGCATCGGCTCGGATTCGTTCTGAACGGGTGATAAGTCTTCTCGACGGGACGAACCGCGCTACCGTTCGGGACGATTCCGTCGGTCACTCCCGCTTCGGCCATCCGGCTCCGAACGCGGGTCCCAGAGCCAGCCCGACGGCGATTCCGATCGCCAGATCGTCCATCGCGACGCCGATCGCGACCCCGACGGCGAGACCGACCGCCATACCCTTCCCCATCGCGTCTCGACCGTCGCTCTCCGCTACTTTCTCCGACATTGCTAGTCGTTCGTCGTGTCCGGCGATAAACCCACTCTCCCGGACGTGGGAGCTGTCGCCGCCGTTCGTCGGCGAGAACGCGACGGGTCCTCAGAAGGGAAGCGCGGCCACCACGTCGCCGATAGAGCGGAAGTCGCCGCCGACGGCGATGAGCGAGACGCCCGCAACCGCGAGTACCGCCGCGACGAGTCGGATGCCGAAGTGACGCTCGTGCAGGAGGACGCCGCCGAGAATCACGGCGACGATGGCTTGGGTGTTGACGATGGGCGAGGCGACGCTCGCGGGGACGAGTGCGAACGCCGTGGAGGTGACGTGTTCGCCGAGGGCGACGACTGCGCCCGCGGCGGCGAACTTCGGAAGCGCGCCGCGAACGCTCGTCCACCGGCGGAGGGCGACGGGGAGGACGGCCAGTCCCGCCGCGGCGAAGAGGACGGGAACCCAGGCGGCCGTCGGGATGGCCAGTTCCTGCAGCGCGAAGCGTTTTCCCACGTCGCTCGCGGCGTAACAGGCGGCGCTCGCGAGGGCGAGTTGCGCGGGGCGGGAGTGGACGGCCCGCCGGAGGGGGTCAGAGAGCGCGCCGCCGCGGTAGTTGGCGACGTAGACGGCCAGCGTCGCCACGAGGACGCCCGTGATTTGGAGGGGGCCGAGGAACTGGTTCAGGAGGACGACTTCGATGGGGAGGACGAAGACGGGCGCGAGTTTGTTGATGGGCGCGACGTAGGAGACGTCGCCCTCCGCGAGTGCGTCCACGAAGAGGACGAAGGCGATGCCGACGAGTGCGCCGGTTCCGACGACGACGGCGACGCCGTAGAGGCCCA
This sequence comes from Halopelagius longus, assembly GCF_900100875.1. NCBI lineage: Archaea > Methanobacteriati > Methanobacteriota > Halobacteria > Halobacteriales > Haloferacaceae > Halopelagius > Halopelagius longus. The sequence goes on from NZ_FNKQ01000001.1 coordinate 151,273, forward strand.
ACTCGCCGAGACTCGGCAACGCCCGCGCGTTCGTCTGCGTCGCGGTGACGGGCAGGTACCAGAGGATGGCGAAGGCGTTGACGACGACGGTGACGACGGCCCCCGGGTAGCCGCCGAAGTACTGCTTCAGAAGGAAGATGTACGTCCCCCAAACGACGGCGGCGACGAGAGAGTAGACGATACCGGGTTCGAGAGCGACCATTACGAGGCCGGTGACAGCCTCGGGGTAAGAGTCGTTCGGCTTTCGTTTCGAACCGTCACTTCAGCCCGCGGACGTACGTCTGTTCGTGGTCCGGAAACACCGCCGAGACGCTCTGTGACCCGTGTCGGTCCGTGAGTAGCGCGCGGAGCTCGCCCTCGTAGTCGGCTTTGGGGATGCGCTCCGAGGGCCCCGACTCCACGTCGAGCGTCTCGTCGACGAGTCTATCGACGGCGTGGCGGCCGAAGCCGACGAGCGGAGAGAGGTAATCGACGTCGTGTCTGTCTTCGAGGCTCTGGGCCTGCGCGCGGGAGACGGTCGGCACCCTATCGTCCCGGCGCGTCCCGTCGGCGACGGCGGTCACGTCCAACTCGGCCACCCGTTCGAGGGCGTGTTCGTGGACGCGCTGGATGCCGTTTCGCGGGTAGCCGTCTTCGACCATCAGGTCGGCGGCGTCCTCGGCCACCTCGCGGTCCAACTCCACGGTGTCGAAGTCGTACCCGAGCCTGTCGGCGGCGTCGCGGGCGTGCTTCCAGTCGTCGGTGACCCCGAACCGACCGGTGACGAGCGTCACGTCGTAGAAAGAATCGAGCAGTAGAGCGGCGAGCGTCGAGTCCTTCCCGCCGCTGTAGAGGAGCGCTAAATCCACGTTCGCGTCAGCGCCGACGGATGTTGAAGCTCTTCGACTCCGGCTGAAGCTCCTTGAGTAGGCTCTTCATCTGGTCCTCGTCGATGCGGTCCTGCAGGCGACCGCTCTGTGCCAAGGCGGTCACCTGCTTTTTGACCTTCTCGGCGAACTCCGGCTTGGACATCTCGACGGCGTTGAGTCGCTGCCGAGCGCCGTCGGTGAGGTGCTGTTTGAGGAGCGCGTCCTGCTGCGCCTCGGCGCGTTCGCGCGCCGCCTCCTGTGCGGCTTCGTCTCGGCCGCCGCCCTGCTGTCCGGCCTTGTCCTGCAGTTCCTGCATCTTCTGCTCTCGCAGCTTCTGCAGCCGTTCGTCCTCGTCGGGGTTTCCGCTCATATCGTACGATTCCGTCGCGTATCTGAAAACGATTTCGGACATTCGACAGGCGGCGCAACGCCGCGGCTCGGAGGGAGATGCAGAAAGCAGAATTCGACGGCCGGCTCAGGCGTAGCGTTCGAGTTCCGGGCGGTCGAGCGACTCGAAGACGTCGGCGGCGGCGTTGTCGAGGAAGCTACGGCCCTCGTCGGTGATGACGCGGCCGCGACCCTTGGCGGTGTTCACCAGGTCCTCCTCCTCTAACTGCTGGAGGATGGTTCGGATGACCTTCTTGCTGCCCGTGTCGGAGTGCTTGCCGGAGACGCGGTAGCGGGTGGAACCGCTCTTGCGGCCGCCGTACTCCGTCGAGAGTCGGTCGATGCCGACCGGACCGTCGGTGGCGACCTTGCGGAGGAGCGACGCGGCGCGGACGTACCAGAAGTCGTCCTGTTGCGGCGGGAGTTCCCGCGTCTGCCCCGTCTTGACGAAGGCCATCCACTCGGGTTCCTCGATGCGCTCTTCGAGTCGTTCGGCGACGTCCTCGATGAGGGCGTCCGCCGGAACGTCATAGATGGTTACCATGGGTACTCGTTCCGGACGGCGTCGTTTAAAGCCATCGTATTCGGGCGGTACGCGACCGATGCGGCCCCTCGCCCGGACGCGCCGACAGACGATTCGAGGCGGCCGTTCAGCGCCGCGGCGACGCCGACGCGTCGCGGCGTCCCCGCCTACTCCGCCTTCGCGAACGTCGCGTTTCCGTTCTGTTCGACGGCGATGCGGTACCCCTCGTAGTGAAACTGAACCCGCATCCGGGCCTCCGGCGACGGGGGGTTCGAGAAGAGATGGTCGAGGACGCCGTCCACGCAGTCGTACGCGGTCGTCAACTCGGTCGGGTGGACACCCTCCAAGTCGGCGACGGCTTTGACGACTTCCACGCCCGCATCCTCCGCGTCCGTGTCGAGTCGTCGCCGTGTCCCGTCGCTGTCAGACAAATTATCCATTTCGCATATATGTACCCAATCCACGCACATAGGCGTGGTTGCCGCGCGTTCTCCAACGGTGCGTGTGCTGGTACGTCGGCGGTCGAAAATCGCCCATCGAGGCTCGTAGGCGCGCGTCTGTGCGAGGGTACCGTCGGCTACGGTACTACTGCTACGGTCTGCTGATACGGTACGTTCGTTCCGCTACGCCCCATTCGCGCGGGCGCTCACCCACCCCATCACGGTGCCGCCGATGAGGATGGGTATCCAGTACACCGCGCCGCGGAAGATGACGACGGCGGCGACGGCGACGGAGTTCGTGACGGCCGCGAGGGGGGCCGCAAGCAGGAGGAGGACGAGGACGCTCTCGATGCCGCCCGCTCCGCCCGGAAGCGGCGTCACGCCCGCTATCGCGCCGATGGGGACGACGAACAGGGCGATAGACAGCGGGATACTGACCCCGATGGCCCGAAACGAGAGCCAGAGGCCGAGCATCTGGAAGGACCACCCGACGGCGGACATCCCGAGCGCGAGCGCCAACCCGCGCGGGTTCGTCGCGACGCGCTCGATGGCGCGGAAGAAGCCGTTGATGCGCTTCTCGATCCCCTCCCTCGTCGGGGTGGTGATGCGCGGGATGCGCTCCGTGACCCACTGGATGCGCGGGGTCAGACTACTGACGATTCGCGCCTCCAGTCCGTACCGTCGCTGCCACGCGAGGTAGCCGATGGTGGGGACGGTCACCGCGAGGGCGACGACGGCGACGATGGCCAACGCGAGGTCGCGGTTCGTCCCGAGGGTGACCTCCGTCGCGTAGTAGATAGCCCCCATGAGGGCGATGGTGATGGAGGGGACGAAGTTGAGCGTGTCGACGCTCGCGATGGCCGCGAGACTCGTCTCGTACTCCGCCTCTGCGGTGCGGGTGATGAGGTAGGCGGTGACCGGTTCGCCGCCCGCCTGCCCGAACGGGGTGATGTTGTTCGAGAACATCGCGCCCGTGAAGACGAAGAACGACTTCGCGAACGACATGTCGACGCCGAGGACGCCCAACACCGTCCGAAGCGCCACGCTCCACGCCGCCAACCAACCGAGCGTGGTGGCGACGACGAGTGCGACGTAGGCGGGGTCGGCCCGTTGGAGGGTGCCGACGAGGTCGTCGATCCCGGCGAAGTAAAACAGCACCGCGAACACCGCGAACGCGCCCAAAAATCCCAGTACGGTGGCGCGGAGATTCTCGCGGGCCATACCCCGACCGTCGGCCGTCCGCGGCATCAACCCATCGAAAGTGACCGACGGCCGCCGGGTGCGGCGACTCCCGAAGTCGAACCGACCCGCCGGCGACGACTGGGCGGCGCGGGCCGACGGAACGTGGTGGTTTTTTCGCCGTCGGGACGCGAACCGTGGGCATGGACGAACGAACGGCGCTCCGGACGCTCGCGGCGGAACTGCCCGGCGCGGGCGACGACGCCGCCGTCGTCGGCGCGCAGGTGGTGACGACGGACATGCTCCACGACTCCACCGACTTCCCGGCGGGGACGACGCGGTACACCGCCGGGTGGCGCGCCGTCGGCGCGTCGCTCTCGGACGTGGCGGCCATGGGCGCGGACGCCACGGCGGCGGTTGCGGCCTACGGCGCGCCCACACTCGACGAGGACGAACTCCGCGCGTTCGTCGGCGGCGCGCGCGACGTCTGCGAGTCCGTCGGCGCGGAGTACGTCGGCGGCGACTTGGACACCCACGACGAGTTCACCGTCGCGACGACGGCCATCGGCGACTCCGAGGACCCGGTTCTCCGTTCGGGGGCGTCGCCGGGTGAAGTCGTCTGCGTCACCGGCGCTCTCGGGCGAAGCGCCGCCGGACTCCGCGCCTTCGAGGCGGGGGACGTCGAACGCGGAAACGACCTCTTTCGGTTCCCGCCGCGGGTCGCCTCGGGCGTCGCACTCGCGCCGTACGCGACGGCGATGATGGATTCGAGCGACGGACTCGCGCGTTCGCTCCACCAACTCGCGGAGGCGTCCGACTGCGGGTTCGCCGTCTCGTGGGACAGTCTCCCCGTTCACGACGCCGTCGCCGACTACGCCGCGGGCGACGGCGACGAGAGGGAGATGGCGGCGTACTTCGGCGAGGACTTCGAACTCGTGTTCACCGTCCCCGAGTCGGACCTCGCCGCGGTTCGGGCGGCGGTTCCCGTCTCGGTCACCGTCGTCGGCGACGTGACGGACGACGCTGTCGTCGCGGACGGCGACCCCGTCCCCGACGAGGGCTACACGCACGCGTCGGACGAGTGAGAGTAGTGGAGTAGGCGGCGGAACTGCGCCCCTTCAGACGGTCATCACTTCGATGGGCACGAGGAGGAAACAGAGCGCTCCGAGCGCGAACGTGACGATGCCCAGCGCCATCCGGGCCGGACCGATCGGCGAGTCGTCGATGGGGTCGGCGGGGCCTTTGAACGCGATAGCCGCCGATATCAGCCCCCAGAACGCCCACAGACCGACCGACTCGCTGAGGCTGTTGCCGAGGACGTAGTGGAGGTACGCCGCGAGGCCGAACAGCACGAGGGGGACGAACGCCGCGATGCGTTCCTGCGCCTCGCCGACCATCGCGCGGACGATGTGGCCGCCGTCCAGTTGACCGACGGGCAGGAGGTTCAACACGGTGAAGAACATCCCGACCCACCCGCCGATGATGACCGGGTGGACGGTGACGGTCGGGTCGGCGTACTCGGTCGGTCGCCCGAGTATCGTCGCGATGATGTTCAAGAGCGGCGGATTGTTGAAGACGATGACCTCGCTGCCCTCCTGTACCGCCCACGACGGGACGGTCATCGGCGGGAGCGAGAGGCCGACTGCGGTGACGATAATCGTCGCGACCAGACCGGCCAACGGGCCGGCGACGCCGATGTCGAAGAGCGCCTTCCGGTCGGGCATCTGCCCGCGCATCTGGATTATCGCCCCGAGCGTCCCGAACGGGAAGACGAACGGGATGAGGTACGGAAGCGAGATGTCGACGCCGTGGTACCGCCCGACGACGTAGTGTCCGAGTTCGTGAGTCGCCAACACGCCGAGGATGGCGGCGGTGAACGGCCACGCCCGGAGGACGACGAGGGGGTTCGCCGTCACCTCCGAGAAGGGGATGTAGTACCACGTCAACGCGCCCACGAACATCGTCGAGACGACGGTGGCGAGAAGGAGGCTGAGGTTCTTCCACGGCACGCCGTCGACGCCCTCGGAAACCGGTCGGGCGACGACCACGTCCTCCCTGCCGGAGTCAGTCGAGGTGACCTGCACTTCGTATCCGGCGCGTCTGAACGCCGGCCACACCTCGCGGACGAGCATTCGCTCCGGGACGCGCGATTCGCCGTAGTAGAGGATTCGGCCACCGTCCCGGCGCGTCTCGTGGAGGTGAAACACCGACTGAAGGGCCTCGACCGGCGGGTCCTCCGCCGAATCGACGGATTCCATCGCTACGCAGGTAGGTCGCACGTCAGTATAAATCCCGTGACAGCGGGTATCGTGACCGCTCCGTCGTCGGCGGGCGGGGGAGGCCCCGCCGACGCGGGCGGCCGGAACGGCGGCAGAAGTCGCGGGGACCACTCGGGCGGCGGTCGTTCAGCGACGAACGCGCCCGCTCAAGCTTGGTTCGGCTCGATGCGCCACGTAGTCGCACTCGTGTACGACCACTTCTCGATGGTCAGCTCCGTCGCGGATTCGCGGAGCTTGACCATCAGGGCGCCGATTTCCTTCGGGGAGAGACCGACCTCGTCCGCGATGAACTTCGACTTGAAGTACAGCTCGCCGTCCTGCGCCTTCTCGACGAGGTACTGCTTCAGACGGTCTTCTTTCGAGACGTTCTCGCTTGCGGACTCGGTGGAGGGGTTTGCGGTTGCGCTCATCTGTGTGACCTCATTACCTCCATGCTTCCGGGACAGTATATAAAGAAAGGAACGTTAGGGGGAATTCGACCGCTTTCACCCGTAAATAGCGAAAAACGCTCGTTTCACGACGGTTCAAGGAACCGTTAGATGTTTTAGAAACGGATCTGAGGGATCAGTTCTCAGGTATAAGCAATGAAAAAATACGGTCCGTGAAGAGGATAATATTGCCGACTACTGGGTGTTAAGCAGGTGTTTGTTGCTGGTTTTGTCTCCGTTCAGCAGTGGACGAGACTCTCCGTCAGACGCGCGACAGACGCGTACGCGGGCGGTTACGGCCGGTCGTGCACCCAGAAGTCGTCCTCGACGGTGGTCTCTTTCTTGAACAGCGGAACTTCGTCCTTCAATCGATCGATTCCGTCCTCCACCGCGCGGAACGCCTCCCTGCGGTGTCCGGCGAGGACGACGACGAAGACGATGTCGTCGCCGTCCTCGACGACGCCCGTTCGGTGGAACGTGAGGACCTCCTCGACGCCCTCTCGGTCCGCTAGCTCCGATTCGATGGTCGCCATTCGCTCCTCGGCGACGCCGTCGTACTTCTCGAACTCCAACCGGACGGTCCGGGCGTCGTCCTCCTCGTCCTTCGCGCGGACGCGCCCGGTGAACGTGGCGATAGCGCCGGCGTACTCCGCACGCGGCGACGCCTTCGCCCGTTCGACGAGGCGTTCGAGGGTGACGTGCGGTTCGCCCGTCTCCGCGAGTTCGGCGACGGCGTCGAGTTCGACCGACTCGGCGTCCTCGGCTTCGAGTTCCGCCTCGGCCGCCGGCGCCCCGCCGAGGGCCACCGTCGGCACGTCGGCGTCGGGGAAGCCCGACAGAAGCGCGTAGTCGTACCTCGCGGCCAACTCGTCGAGAACGTCGCCGAGCGTCTTCCCTTCGCCCGCGGCGACCCACGACCCGTCCGGCCCGAGTCCGTAGGCGGCGTCGGCGGCCGAGGCGGACTCCAGCGACGGCACCGAGTCCGTCGCGTCCGCGCCCGACACGTCCGAGAGCGATTCGACCGTCGCAACGCGTCCGTCGAGCAGGGGTGCGACTCGCTCGCACAGTTCCGTCGCCCCCGACCCGACGACTCCGAGCAGGTGCATACCCGAAACGGCGGTCTGCGACGGGCTTTAGTGTTTGCTCCGCGGGTCCGTCTCCGGGGAGAGCGCCTCGCTCCGCGATAGGTCGGTCGGGAGACGGGTGAGTCGCGGCGTCAGTCCGTCGCGGACTTGATAACCCTTAAGACCGGTTCGTGGCAACGACGGGGCAATGAGAGTCGTTATTTCTATCGGCGGGAGCGTCCTCGCGCCGGAACTCGACGCGAGACGCGTCGAGGGGCACGCGTCCGTCGTCGAGAACCTCGCCCGCGAGGGCTGTGAGATCGGTGCCGTCGTCGGCGGCGGCGGCGTCGCGCGCGACTACATCCACGCGGCGCGGGACCTCGGCGCGAACGAGGTCCAACTCGACCAGATCGGTATCGACGTGACGCGAATCAACGCCCGCCTGCTCATCGCGGCACTCGGCCCGCAGGTGGACCCGAAGGTCGCACACGACTACGAGGAGGCGGGCGACGCCATCCGCCGCGGGGACATCTCCGTCATGGGCGGCATCATGCCCGGACAGACGACGGACGCCGTCGCGGCGGCCCTCGCGGAGTACGTCGACGCCGACCTCCTCGTCTACGGAACCAGCGTCAACGGCGTCTACAGTTCGGACCCGACCGCCGACGACGGCGCGGAGAAGTACGACGAACTCTCCGCGTCGGAACTCGTCGACGTCATCGCGCCGATGAGTCGCGACGCGGGCGCGTCCGCCCCCGTGGACCTTCTTGCGGCCAAACTCATCGAACGCTCGAAGGTCCGCACCATCGTCCTCGACGGGACCGACCCCGAACGAATCGAACGCGCCGTTCTCTCGGGCGACCACGACGGGACGAACATCGTCCCCGAGGGCGTCGGCGACGAACCGAGTTACTGGGCACAGCAGTAGATGACCGACGATACTCCCGAGTCCGAGGAACTCCCGTCCGTCGACGCGGAGAGCGAAGCGACGACGCACCGCGCCTTCTGGGCCGACGAGATAGCCGACCAGATAGCGGCCCGCGACCCGGAGGACCCCATCGTCATCAAAGGCGGCGTCTCGCCGTCCGGCGTCCCCCACCTCGGCCACTTCAACGAGATAATGCGCGGCTACTTCGTCGCGGAGGCACTCCGCGAACGCGGCCACGAGGTTCGACAGGTGTTCACCTCCGACGACAAGGACGCCCTGCGGAAACTGCCGCGGAAACTCGCCGACGACGAGTGGAACGTCGTCGGACTCGGCGACGTGAACGCGGGCGCACTCGGCCAGAACCTCGGGAAGCCCTACACGGACATCCCCGACCCCTTCGGCGAGGTGGATTCGTACGGCGAACACTTCACAAACCTCCTCGAAGAGAGCGCCGACCTCATCGGCGTCCCCATCGAGATGGTGTCGAACACCGAACTGTACGAGAACGGCGACTTCGACCCCGTCGTCCGCCGCGTCCTCGAACGCGCCGACGAGGCGCGCGAGGTGCTGAGCCAGTATCAGGACAAGGTGGACGACGAGTACGTCCCGTTCATGGCCCAGTGCGAGGAGTGCGGCACCCTGACGCAGACGATAACGAGCGTGGACCTCGACTCGGAGACGGTCGAGTACGTCTGCGACGGCATCGACGCCGGCGACCGACACATCGAGGGGTGCGGCCACGAGGGTACCGCCACCTTCCGCGAGGGCAAACTGCCGTGGCGCTTCGAGTGGCCCGGCCAGTGGCAGGTTCTCGGCGTCGATTTCGAACCGTTCGGCAAGGACCACGCCGAGGGGTCGTGGCCCTCCGGCGACGACATCGCGCGCAACGTCCTCGGCATCGAACCGCCGGTGCCGATGGTGTACGAGTGGTTCACGCTCAACGGCGACCCCCTCTCCTCTTCGGAGGGGAACATCGTCACCGTCGACGAGATTCTCGAACTCCTCGAACCGGAGGTGCTCCGGTACTTCTTCGTCCGCAACCCGAAGAAGGCCAAGGACTTCGACATCTCCCGACTCGACCAACTGGTCGACGAGTTCGACCGCTTCGAGCGCATCTACTTCGGCGAGGAAGACGACGAGAACCTCGACGCTCTCGCCGACCGGGCGTACCCGTTCGTCGTGGACGAAGTGCGCGAGGAACGCGTCCGACTCCCCTACACGTTCGCGGCCGTCCTCGGGATGACCGACGACAGGGACCTCCGAATCCGGATGGCGACGAACGAGGGCTACTTCGACGAGGACACCCCCGAGTGGGCGGTCGAGGAGGCACTCGAACGGGTCGAACGCGCACACGCGTGGGCGCAACGCCTCGACAACCAGTACAACTACCGCCTGCAGGCCGACCTGCCGGACGTGGCGTTCGACGCGGACGTCGAAGAGGCCCTCGAGGACTTGGCGGCGTTCGTCGAGGAGGGTCACGACGGCGGGGAGATACAGGGCGAGATATACGAGGCGGCGAAGCGACACGACGTGGACGTCGGCGAGTTCTTCGAGGCGGGCTACCGCCTGTTCTTCGACCAGACGCAGGGACCGCGTCTCGGCGAGTTCCTCGGCGAACTCGACCGGGATTTGGTCGTGAAGCGGTTGCGCAGAGAGGCCTGACCTCTCCCTTCAGTTCTCCTCTATCGCGTCGACGACCACCGCGCCGACGACGACGAGTCGCGGGTCTACCGCCGTCGTGTCCGCGATGTCTATCCGGTACTTGTCCCGGAACGAGAACGACTCGTGAATCGAGCCTAACGACTCGCCCGAGGGCCCCTCCACGTTGTAGGTGAACGGGAGGAACGTCGTCACGTTCCGGCGGAGGATGGCCTTCAGAACGCTGTCCTCTCGGATGTACGCCACCGTCTCCCCGTCCGGGCCGAGGAGGGCGTACTCGTGTTTCGCAAACGAGATGGCGCTTCGCTTCACCGACCCGATTCGCTCGCCCGTCTGCGAGTCCACGATGTCGTAGGCGGCCGCGATGTCGAGGACGCTGTCGGCTCTCACGCGGAAGCGTTCCTCGCCGGTGTCGGCGTCGGTAAAGCGGAAGTCCTCCTTCAGGCGGAGTTTCTTCTTCTTCGATTCGAGAATCGGCTCGCCGTCCTCGTAGACGCGGTACTTCGTGCTGATTCCGAACTTCTGTCTGACCTCGTACTGTCTCCCGTCGAACATTCCTGTCGAGTACTCCTCCGCCCCATCATATACTCCTTGGGACGGGGGCGGTTCCGACCCGGCCGCTCCGACAATCCGAACGTCTTTCACCGGCGCGTACTTCCCTTCCTCTGATGAACACGCTACTGTGGGTTCTCGTCGGCCTGCTGGCGTACTCGTTCGCCGCTTTCTTCCTCCGACGACGCGGTCTCCTGCCTTCCTCGGTCCGCGTACAGGGTCCGTTCACCACGATACACACGAAACGCGGTCGCGACCTCATCGACTGGATTGCGACGCCCAAGCGGTTCTGGCGGGCGTGGAGCAACATCGGCGTCGGCGCGGCCCTCGTCATCATGTTCGGGATGTTCTTCTTCCTGTTGGCGCAGGGCATCCTCATCCTCCGGAACCCGCCCGCGCCCTCCGCGGTCAACCAACCGCAGAACTTCCTCGTCATCCCCGGCGTCAACGACTTCCTGCCGCTTTCGGTCGCCCCGGAGATCATCTTCGGCCTCCTCGTCGGACTCGTCGTCCACGAGGGCGGTCACGGCATCCTCTGTCGCGTCGAGGACATCGACATCGAGTCGATGGGGGTGTTCCTCTTTACGGTGTTACCCCTCGGCGCGTTCGTCGAACCCGACGAGGAGAGCCAACGAAACGCCGACAGGGGCGGCCGAACCCGGATGTTCGCCGCGGGCGTGACGAACAACTTCGCCGTCACCATCGTCGCGTTCGCCCTGCTTTTCGGCCCGGTCATCGCCTCCATCGGCGTCGCGCCCGGGATGGCCGTCGCCGGGGCGTACGACGGGTCGCCGGCGGCCGCGGGCGGCATCTCGCAGGGCGACCGAATCACCGCCGTGGCGGGAACGCCCGTGAGCAACGAGAGTTCGCTCGACAGCGCGCTTCTGAACTCCGACGCGCGGTCGATTCAGGTGGAACTGAACGGCGGGGAGAGCGCCGCCGACCGCGAGACGCGGACCGTCACCGTCGAACGCTCGCTCGTGGTCGCGGGCACCGTCGCCGGTAACCCCGCGAACCTCTCTCTGGGCGGCGAGCCCATCCGGGTGCAGGCCGTCAACGGGACGCCGGTGTACACCCAGCGCGGCTTCTCCGAGGCGGTCGGTCAGGACCGATTCGCCGAGTTGACCACCTCCCGCGGGACGGTGACGATACCCGTCGGCGCGTACGTCACGTCCGTCGCCGCGAACGGCCCCGTCGCCGACGCCGGGGTGCCCGACGCGCCGTTCGTCGTCACCGCCGTGAACGGGACGCGCGTCACCTCGTCGACGGAGCTCGGAAACGTCTTAGACGACATCCAGCCGGGTCAGACGGTGTCCGTCGAGGTGTACAAGGGCGGGTCCTTCGAAACCTACGACGTGACGCTCGGGGAGAACCCCCGCGACGGCGGCGGCTTCCTCGGCGTGAACCTGTTCGGGACGAGCGGACTCCTCCTGACGGACTTCGGCGTCCAGTCGTACCCGGCGGGGACGTACGTCTCGCTTCTCGGCGGCGACGGCGGCCCCGACGCCGCGTCGCTGTCGGGCGGCATCGCGGACTCGCCGCTCGGCGCGGTGTACGTCTCGCTCATCCTGCCGCTGGCGTCGCTCGTCCTCGGCATCCCGAACTTCCCGGGCTTCACGCAGAACGTCTACAACTTCTACGCGGTGAGCGGCCCGTTCGGGTTCCTCGGAACCGGGGTGTTCCTCCTCGCGAACGTCTGCTTCTGGACGGCGTGGATAAACCTCCAGCTCGGCATGTTCAACTGCATCCCCGGCTATCCGCTCGACGGCGGCCGCATCCTGCGGACGAGCGCGGAAGCCGTCGTCGCCCGACTGCCGGTGGAGGAGCCGTACCCCCTCGTCAGAACCATCACCACGAGCGTCGGCGTGACGATGCTGCTGTCGCTTCTGGTGCTCATCTTCGGGCCGACGGTCCTCGGCGGGTAGGCTACTCGTCGCCTTCCTCGACGCCCTCGCGGTCGTAGAACTCCTCGGGCGTGGCGTCGATTCGCTCGAACTCGCCGAAGTCGCGTTCGTGGTGGCGAATCAACTGCTCGATTATCCAGGAACTGAACGTCTCGTCGTAGCGCCACCCGTCCTCGGGGGGTTCTAACTCGAACCGGTCGTCGGTCGCGAACCCGACGTAGACGTGGTAGAACCCGAGGATGATGTCGGCGAACTCGCGGGCTTTCCCGCCCGCCTCGCGGCGTTTCTCCGCGAGTTCCTCCTCGCCCGTCTCGGTGAGTTCGAAGTACTTGCGGTCGGACTCCTCCTCGCGTTCGACCCGCTTGGCCCAGCCTTTCTCCTCGAACTTGTAGAGGATGGGGTAGACGGACCCGTACGACGGTTCCCAGTGACCGCCGCTTATCTCCGTGATCTCCTTGAGTATCTCGTACCCGTACCGCGGTTTCTCTTCCAGCAGTTCCAGCACTAAGTACGAGATGAGGCCTTTCGGCGGGCCGCTTTTCCGCATCGGAAGTTGTTTCCGACTATCCGGGTGAAAGGGTTTCGGTCCGGACAGTTTCGCCCGTTGGCCGCCGGTTCCGACGGCTCTCGAACCGCGGCGACGACTCGCAACTCCCATACGGGAGGGATTCGAACCGACTCGTATGCCAGAGGCCCCACCGACCGACGAGGGCTGGTTCGTCCTGCACGACTTCCGAACCGTCGACTGGGACGCGTGGCGCGACGCGCCCGCCCACGAACGGGAGCGCGCGATAGAGGAGGGCGTCGCACACCTCCGCACGCACGAGGCCGTCGAGGACGCCGAGGAGGGTGCCTCGGCCGTCTTCTCCGTCCTCGGCCACAAGGCGGACCTGCTCGTCGTCCACCTCCGACCGACGCTCGACGACCTCTCGCGCGCCGAACGCCAGTTCGAGCAGACGGCGCTTGCGGCGTTCACGGAGCAACCCACGTCGTACGTCTCCGTCACCGAGGTATCGGGCTACGTTTCTCAGGACTACTTCGAGGGGAACGAAGACGAGATAGACGCCGGCCTCCGCAACTACATCGAGGGGAAACTGAAGCCCGACATCCCCGAGGACCAGTACGTGGCGTTCTACCCGATGTCGAAGCGCCGCGGCGAGGAGTACAACTGGTACGACCTCTCCTTCGAGGAGCGTGCGGAGATGATGTCCGACCACGGCGACACCGGCCGCGAGTACGCCGGGAAGATAAAGCAGGTCATCGCCTCCTCCGTCGGGTTCGACGACTTCGAGTGGGGCGTCACCCTGTTCGCCGAGGACCCGGTGGAGATGAAGAACATCGTCTACGACATGCGGTTCGACGACGCCTCCTCGAAGTACGGCGAGTTCGGCCAGTTCTACGTCGGCCGCCGCTTCCCGCCCGCGGACCTCGGCGCGTACTTGGAGGGCGAGGCGGTTCCGACGGCCGGCAACGACTCCCCGCACGGCGAACACGGCGGCGCACACGGCGAAGCGCACGGTCACGCCCACGGCGACTCCGCGCACCACGGCGGTGAGGGCGGCCACCACGGCCACGGCGGCGGAAGCGCCCACGGCGACGCGCCGCACGGCGAAGACGGCGACGAGGAGTCCGGCGACATCCGCGGCGAACTCGAAGACCTGAACATCTACGCCGGACAGCCCCACGGCGAGGACGTGTACGCGACGGTCCTCTACTCGGAGGCCGACACCGCCGAACTGTTCGAGGAGGTAGAGGGCCTCCGCGGCAACTTCGAACACTACGGCACGCACGTCAAGACGGCGGTGTACGAGGCGAACGAACGCGACCGGAGCGCCGTCGTCAGCATCTGGGACACCGCGTCGGCCGCCGAGACGGCCGCCGGGTTCCTCTCGGAACTCCCCGGCATCGTCTCTCGCGCCGGCGAGGAGTCCGGATTCGGGACGATGGGGATGTTCTACACGGTCAAATCCGACTACCGCGAGGAGTTCGTCGAGAAGTTCGGCACCGTCGGCGGCCTGCTGGAGGAGATGGACGGCCACCGAGACACCGACCTGATGGTGAACGTCGAAGACGAAGACGACATGTTCATCGCCAGCCAGTGGGACGCCCGCGAGGACGCGATGGCGTTCTTCCGGTCCGACGAGTTCCGCGACACCGTCCAGTGGGGCCGGGACGTGTTGGCCGACCGACCCCGACACGTCTTCCTCGCCTGAGGCGGCGGGCGACGGACCGACACGCGAACGCGCCCCGTGGTTCCCGTCGGACGCCGTTGCGACTGCGCGTCAGACGCCGCTCCGGCGAGCGGTTTCGAATGGAAACGAAGGGGTTCAGTACTCGTACTCGCGTTCGCGCCGCGCGGACGCCTCGTCGGCCAGCGACTCCGTCTCGACCAACCGTTCGAGGCGGCGTTCGAACTCGTCGTGGTCTATCTTCCCCGCGGCGTACCGGTCGCGCAAGCGTTCTATCGCGCGCGCCTCGTCTATCGCCTCGTACTCGCTCTGGTCGCCGGTTTCGTAGTCGCCCCGGAACTCCGCTCCCCCGTTCCGGGCGTCGTCGTCGCTCCCGAACATCTTCTGTACGAGTACGTCCACGCCGTACCCCATCGCCGTCAACACCGGCGCGACGGCGAGAAACACCATTACGGGGTTCCCACCGGAGAACAACGCCAGCGACGTAATCCAGAGAGCGACGACGAACCCGAGCAGCGCCGGGTTCTCTTTCAGCGTCTCTGCCTGCTCGGAGAACCACTCGCTCGCGTTTTGGAGGGCGGTCATACCCCCTAGTTGACAACCAGCCGAAAATAATTTTGCCCGCCGTCGCTGTCGCCGTCACGACCGGCCGACTCCCGGCTTAGCGGAGTTTCGCGCCCGCCCCCGTGAGTCGCGTCCGGTTCGGGAGGACGCCCGGCGCGCCGACGGCCAGCACCGTCTCGCCGACCATCGCCATCGTCGCCGCCCCGCCCGCCGCCGCGACGTCCGCGACGGTATCGCGCACGGCGTCGGTGGGCAACCCGCTCTCGTCGGCGAACCGCCACGCCGACTCGAACAGTTCCGGGAGGGGCGCGTCGGGGTCGAACGACGAGAGCGCTTCCCGACCGGCGGCGGCGACGGCGGCTATCGCCTCCTCGTCGCCGAGGACGGACGCGGTGGAGATACCGCCGTACGACGCGTACTCGACGGTCTCGCCGCCGGGTTCCGCACGCTCTACGCCGTCGCCGGTGTTCCAGACGACGCCGCCGCGGTCCTGCACGAACACGTCGCCGAGGCCCGTCCCCGCGGCGACTTCGGCGCGGTGGGCCGCCCGCACCGACGACTCGCGCGACCGGTCGAGGCCGAACGCCTCGTTCGCCGCGAGGGCGGTTGCGAGCGTCGCGGCACCGCTGGCACCGAACCCGCGTCCGACGGGGACGGCGGCGTCGAGTTCGACGGCGGCGCTCACGTCCAGCGTCGAGAGGAGGCGTTCGACGGGTTCGAAGTCGGTTCGGTCGCCGTCGAGGCGGACGACGGTCTCTGCGGCGGCTTCGACCGTCGCGGTCACGCCGTCCTCGACGGCGAAACTGACGCCGAGAGAGCCCGCTTCGGGGTCGTCCTGCGGAACGAACACGACGGTCACGCTCCCGGGCGCGTACGCGCGTTCAGTCACGGTCCCCTCCCTCGGAGCGCGTCGGGCGAAAGCATACACGGACGTTCCGCGCTCTCGGATAAAAAGTGTCAGTTCGCTCGGCGACGCGTCCGGAGGTAGCCCGCCAGCCCGAAGACGCCGGTGAGGGCGGTCAGGAGGTCCCACGGCGACGCGTCGGCGTCGCGGGCGCGGGCGTCGCGGCGAATCCACGCCGCGAGGGCGACGTGGACCGCCGCCGTCAGGGCGAGAAACGCCTTCGCCGTTCGGTTCACGGCGTCAGTCGGCGGAACTGCGCGGCCCCGAACTGGGCCGTTTGTCGATGCCCGCGGCGTCGATGTCGTCGCCGCCGACCGACGAGCGGAGTTCGTCCATCCCGTCGTCGCGGTCGATGCCGAAGTTGTCCTCGTAGAGGTCGGCGACGCGAGTCATCTCCTCCTCGGAGAGTTTCGGCACCTCGGAGGCGGCGGCCCACTCGGTGATGTCCGCTCGGGTGTGGAACGTCGGCGTGACGCTGGCGACGGCGTCGTGGCTCAGGAGGTACGCGATGGCGGCCTGTCCCATCGTTCGCTCGCCGTCGCGTTCGAGGAAGCGGAGCGTCTCTATCTTCTCCCAGCCCGTCTCGTACCACGCGTCGGGGCGGAACCCGCGGTGGTCGTCCAAGTCGTGCCCCGTCTCGGGCGTCACCTGTTCGTTCAGGAGGCCCGAGGAGTGCGGCACGCGCGGGATGAGACTCGTCGAGGAGCCCGTCTCCTCGATGGTGTCGAGGAAGTGGTTGCCCACCTCCTGCTCGAAGAGGTTCCAGACGAGTTGCACGGCGTCGAACTCCTCCGTGATGGCCATGTCGCCCTCGGCGAGCCAGCCGATGGAGGGCCCCAGCGCCCACCCGACGGCGTCCACGAGACCCTCCTCGCGGAGTTCGTCGAGGGTCTCAAGCACGTCCTCGTCCACCTCGTCGACGTTCGCGTTGTGGAGTTGGAGCAGTTCGACGTGGTCGGTGTCGAGGCGTTCGAGGCTCTTCTCGGTCGCCGAGCGAACCCACTCGCCGGTCATCTCCTTGGGGAGTTCGCCGTGACCCGCCTGCGGGTTGTTGTAGAAGTCGTAGCCCACCTTCGTCGCCAGCGTCACCTCGTCGCGGTACTCCGCGATGGCCTCGCCGACGACTTCTTCGCTTTTGCCGTGGCCGTACACGTCGCCGGTGTCGAAGTAGGTGATGCCCTGCTCTATGGCGTGGTGAAGCAGGTCGATGGACTCGTCCTTCGAGCGGTCGCCCCACCAGTCGGTGCCGACGACCCACGCGCCGAACCCGACTTCGCTGACCTCCACGTCCGAATCGCCCAGCGTCCGGTAGTTCATACCGCCTGCTTGGTATTCGGGTCACTTTAGCCCACCTTTTTTCTCGTCGGTTTCCTCGTTCACTACGTTCGCTGCGGGAACCCTCCTCGAAAAAGCTGGACCAAAAAAATCCGACTCCGCCGTCTGCGACGGCTCCGTCGGTGAACCGCTCGCTTCGCTCGCGGACACCTGAGTGGTGTACCAAATACCTCGAGCGGAACGACACCGTTCCGAAAAAAGCGCTATCAACACTCTCCACTCGTTCTCCTACACCGCCCTCGATAACGGCCAGTAACATGCACCGCGAGCGAGGGCGGAGCCCGAGTCTCGCGGCCTTTTTGGTCCAGATTTTTCGAGGAGCGGTGCGCTTCGCGCACCCGACGAAGAAAAAGGTGGTACTAAACCACGAGTTAATACTCCGCCCCCTCGAACGACAGCGACGATGGACGAACTCCCCGTCCGCGTCGCGTTCCTGCGCGCGGACGAACTCACGGACGAACAACGCGCCGCCCGCGAGTGGTGCGAACGGACGGTCGCAACCGTCGAGGACGTCGCACTCGCGGACCTCGCACCCGACGACGCGTCGCTCTCCCGGTTCGACGCCGCGTGGTGGCACCGAGGCGAACCGCTCGACCCGGTTCGGGAGGAGGCGGCCGACTGCGCCGACGCCGTCTCGGAGTTCCTCGCCGCCGGAAACGGTCTCCTTCTGACGCTCCGGGCCCTCTCCGCCGTCGAACCGTTCGGCGTCGACCCCGTCGCGCCGGACGCCGTCGGCGTCGAGACGCCGCCCGAACCGAGCGGACTCCTCAAGAAGCGCACGTTCGACGCCCACCCCCTGTTCGAGGGGTTCCCCCTCCGCGAACTCCACACCCAACCGGCGGAGGCGGCGCGGCCGTTCGCCCGGTACGAGGGGTCGCTCCCCGCCTCCGGCGACGTACTCGCCTCGACGATTCGCGGCGAGGCGTTCCACGTCGCGCAGAAGGCGGCGTTCGCGTGGCGCGTCGGCCAGGGAGACCTGTACGGCGTCGGATCGGAAGTCGCGTTCCTCCCCGGACGGGAGTTCGAGGCCGCGGAGGCGCAGCGACGACTCCTCCGCAACGCCCTCGCCCTCCTCGGCGGCGACGCGCGCCGCCGCCCGCGATTCACCGACAGACCCGACGACGCGGCGGGGTTCGAGGCGGTCCGCGAGGAACTCGCCGACGACCACCGCCGACCGCGCTACCACCTCTCGGCCCCCGCGGGGTGGCTGAACGACCCGAACGGAATTCTCCAGTACGACGGCACGTACCACGTCTTCTACCAGTACAACCCGGGCGGGCCGTTCCACGGCACCATCCACTGGGGACACGCGACGAGCGAGGATCTGGTCCATTGGGAGGACCGCCCCGTCGCCCTCTCGCCCGACCCGGACGGCCCGGACCGCGACGGCGTCTGGTCGGGGTGCGCCGTCGTGGGCGACGATGGGACGCCGACCCTCGTCTACACGGGCGGGCGCGGGCGCGACCAACTCCCCTGTCTGGCGACGACGGACGACCCCACGTTGGAGACGTGGGAGAAACACGGCGAGAACCCCATCCTCTCGGCCCCCACCGAGGACATCGACCTGCTCGAAACCGACGACTGGCGCGCGGAGTTCCGCGACCACAACGTCTGGCGCGAGGGCGGGACGTGGTACCACCTCGTCGGCGCGGGCGTCGAGGAGACGGGCGGGGCGGCCCTCCTCTACAGGGGACCGAACCTCCGCGAGTGGGAGTACGTCGGCCCCCTGTTGGTCGGCGACTGGGAGGGCCACGGCGTCGTCTGGGAGTGCCCCGAACTGCTCGACTTCGGCGAGAAACAGGTGCTGCACGTCTCGAACTACAGCCACGTCGAGTACTTCCTCGGCACCGCGAACCTCGACGACCCCTCCTTCGAGATAGAGCACCGCGAACGACTCGACTACGGCGACTACTACGCGCCGCAGTCGACGCGGACGGACGACGGCCGCGTCCTCGCGTGGGGGTGGGCCCCCGAGGCCCGCGACGCGGAGGCGCAGTGGCACGCCGGGTGGTCGGGGCTGTTGACCGTCCCGCGGAAACTCTCCGTCGAGGGCGGCGAACTCCGCCAGCGACCCGCGCGAGAACTGGCCGAACTCCGTCGCCGCCGCGCCGCGGAGGGGGATATCTCCCTCGCCCCCGGCGACTCGCGCACGCTCGATCTGTCGGGTAACGCCTACGAACTCGCGTTCGACGCGCGGACGGAATCGGGGGCGACGCTCGAACTCGGCCTGTTCGAGTCGCCCGCGGGTAACGAGCGAACCGTCGTCCGCTACGACGGCGACGAACTCGTCGTGGACCGCTCCGAGAGCGCTCTCGACGGCGTGCCCGAGACGAGCGAGCAACGGATGCCCGTCGAGGGCGACATCCTGTCGCTTCGGGCGTTCGTGGACGGCTCCGTCCTCGAACTGTTCGCGAACGAACGGCGGTGTCTCACCAGTCGCGTCTACCCGACGCGGGCGGACGCCGAGGGCGCGTCGCTCTCCGCGCGCGGCGGGTCGGTCCGAATCGACGGACTCGAGGCGTGGGAACTCGGCGCGGCGTTCGAGGCGCGGGAGCGCGGCGAGTAGTTCAGTACTCCCCGCCGTCGCCGTCGTCGCCCTCGGCGCGCGTCCACCACGGTTCGGGCAGTCCCTCGCGGGGAAGCGGCAGGTGGCCGTGGTCGAGTGCGCCGCGGACGCGCGTCTCTGCCCCGTCGAGTTCGATTCTGACGGTGGGCGCGAGGGTGCCGCCGAAGCGCCGGCGCTGTTCGTCCTCCGGGAGGAGGGCCACGTCGTCCATCGTCGGCCGGTCGTACTCGTGGTAGTTGAAGAAGGAGGTGGCGAGGAGTTCGTCGCCGTGGTCGTACGCCAGCCACGAGTACGCTTGGAACGGCGCGCCCGCCGGGTTCGTGACGACCATCCCGTGGCCGTTCAGCGGTTCGTAGTCGCCGCGCAACTCGTCGGCGACGAAGCCGTAGAGGGCGTCGTACCCCTCCAGTCCGGGCGCGAACGTGTGAACGTGACTGGAGACGAATAGGTAGTACCGCCCCCGACGGACGACGAGGTGCGGGCGTTCGAGTTCCTGATTCACGCAGACGGCGTCCAACAGGGGCGGCCGGAGTTCGAAGTCCGTCGGGTCGCCCGTCGGCGAGTGGGCGATTCCGACGCTCCCGTTGAACTCCTGTTGTGCGGGGTCGCCGCCGCAGGCGTCCGACCCTTCGGGGACGGGCGTGTTCGCCTCGAACAGCAGGTACGTCTCGCCGGAGGCGGGGTCCTCGAAGAACCACGGGTCGCGGAACGTGTACGTCATCCCGCGGTACTGCGCCTCCGTCTCGTACAACTCGCCGTCGGGTTCGAGGAGGATGGAGTGTTCCCACGGACCGTCGATGGACACTCCGTCGCCGACGGTCAACCGGCCGCCTTCCGCGAGAGCGATTCGCTGGGAGTACGAGAGTTCCTTCTCCCTCGCGCGCCCGGCGGCGGTGTAGTAGCAGTAGACGTCGCCGTCGTCGTAGAGCACCGACCCGGCCCACTGCCGAGAGCCGAACGCTTCGCCTTCGAACACCGGCCCGCCCGTCTCCCAGTTTTCCCCGTCCTCGGAGTAGAAGTAGCGGAGGGTGGCGACGTCGTGGCGTTTCCCGGGGAGCAGGTCCGAGGACGCCGTCAGCGCGACGATGACCCGGTAGCCGTCGATTTCGGCGATTTCCCCGCCGCGCTCTCGGAGGAACCACGTGTCCCAGATGTGGAGTTCGTCGTCGACCCGTTCGTCGGCCGGGTAGATGACCGGCGCGACGTTCGACTCGTCGCGTCGGAGTTCGGACGCGTGGTCGCGCGTCCACGCCGCCCGCGACGCGTCCGACGGACCGTCCGGTCCTCGATTGCCGTCCATAGCGACACCCTCTCGGACGCCGCTAAAGTGCGCGTCGGTCTCCAATCGTTGACTCACCTCGTAGTATCTCGCTTCACACCGTCGCCGGTATCGAATCCTCCCGGAGGATGCTCCTCTCCGTCGAAATCCGACACTGACGGGCGAGACGCCCCGGTTCACCACCGCCTGCGCACAACCGAACCGATTTGTCTTCGGGAGGCGAACCTAGGTACAATGACGAAAGTCCACGTCTCTCTCCCCGAGGAGGCGGAGCGGAACGTCCAGTCGTTCATCGGCGAGGTGGACGAGCGACTCTCCTCCGAGGAGGACACTTGTAAGGTCGTGAGAGACGTTCTCATCGACCTCTACGGCGACCGCGAGGCGTACGAGCGGTGGCAGGCGGGCGACGACATCTCCGCCGCGGAACGGGTCCGACTGCAGGGGTACGACCCGTGCAACGCGACGCTCGAGTCGGAGTACTACGCGGAGAAGGACGAAGAGAAGTTCACGCGCTCGAAGCACCTCCAGTGGCTCTGGCGGCAGTTCGACGCGACGCCGATGGCCGACAACATCCACTTCGCGCTCCGGTTTCGACAGATGCTGGCGAAGCACCTCTTCGACGAGTGCGGGGACAACTGCCGCTTCTTCAAGGGCATCACGTTCACCTACGGCCACAACATCCGCGTCGGCGACAACACCGTCGTCCACGACGACGTCCACTTGGACGACCGGGGGAAACTCACCATCGGCGACCAGGTGTCCATCTCGGACAACGCCCACATCTACAGCCACGACCACGACATCGTCGACCAGACGCAGGTCGAGAACTTCCACACCATCGTCGAGGACGACGCCCGCGTCACGTACGACTCGATGGTGCGCGCCGGCTGTCGCATCGGGAAGAACGCCGTCGTCGGCGCGCGCGCGGCCGTCCAGGGCGACGTGCCCGACCACCACATCGTCGTCGGCATCCCCGCCAAGAGCGTGAAGGTGAAACCGGGCTGGGAGTCCGTCGCGGACCCCATCGAGGACCGACTCACCAACCGACAGGAGGAGCGCACGATTCCGTACGACCTGTCCGACGACGTGGACGCGTTCGACGAGTTCGACCGCGACCTCTCCCCGCCGGACGCCTCCTAACCGACCCGCCGGACGGACGCCGACGAACCGGTATCCGCCGCCTCCGCCGCCGCGTTCGCCCCCGCGACCGAAGGATAAAGTGCCTTGGTACCGTTTATCATAGCATGGACGCGTGGGGATGGATCGTGGTCTACGCCATCGGCCTGACGGTGCTCCAGTTGGTGGTGTACCGGTACCTCCTCGACGGCGACGAGGGCGTCCAGGGCGGGTTCGGGGGCGACGGGGACGACGCGGAGTCGCACGCACGCACCGCGCCGCGGGGGCGCGACGCGGTCGGCGTCTCGCGCCTGCAGGCGACGGAGGCGTGGGACCGCGAGTCGGGTCCGTCGGACGCGCGCGTCTGCCCTCGGTGCGGGGTGGAGAACGAACCCGACCGGACCTTCGACCGGTGCTGGAACTGCGCGGGCCGACTCGCATGAGACACCGGTGCGCCCGACGCTCTCGCCGGCCTTCGACCGCCGCGTAGTCTCGACGTTCTACTCATGCCTCGCGCAATCGCCATCAACGTCGCGGCCAACACGAACATCCCGGGCGTTCGCGGCCCGGTGTACCCCGACGGAACGTTCGCCTACGTCCCGATACCGGAACGGAAACCGACGCGACCCGCCGCCTCGGTGCCGACGTACGCGGACCTCGACCCGCCGGTCGAACTCCCCCCGGAGGCGATGGACCGGCCGGTCCACCTCGACCCGGAGTTCGAGACGTACCCCTACTGCGAGTCGTACACGTACGGCGACGAACACGCGGTGAAGGCGGGTCCGCTCTCGACGCTCGACCCCGGCGACTGGCTCCTCTTTTACGCCACCCTCGACTTCCGCGGTCAGTACGAGGAGGCGGCCCCGTACCTCCCGCCCGACTGGGGCGTCTACCTCATCGGCGCGTTCGAGGTGGATATCGCGGTGACGGGCGAGGAGTACGGGTCGCTTCCGACGATCGACCGGGAACGCTTCGCCAACAACGCCCACGTCAAGCGGAACCCCTTCGACGCGAAAGTCCTCGTCGCCGGGACGCCGAACTCCCGCCTGTTCGACCGGGTGGTCCCTCTCAGCACCCCGACGGCGGGCGCGGAGGCGAACGAGATCGTCACCCGCCTGTCGAACGACTCCGGGCGCGGGCCGTGGTGGCGTCGCCGCCTCTGGTTCGACGAGGACGCCGCCGCGACGCTTCTGGACCTTCTCGACTCCCGGGCGTTCGCGGAGTTCTTCGGGTGACCGTCCGGGAATCGGGCGCGTAGCGAGGATTATCTCCTCAGCGCGCGATTAGTACGCCTATGGCAACTACTCACAGCGACGGGTTCACCGCCGTCGAACACCGAATCGTCCAGGGGCGGGAGGTACGCATCCTCCGGGACCCCGAGGAACTGCACATCCAGTGGCGTCCGGGCCGCCCCGTCTACTACGGCGTCCGCGTCGGCGACCGAATCAAAAACGCCGCGAGCGACGTGGAGTCGGTCCGCATCGACGAGTGGGAAGTCGCGGAGATAACCCCCGAACGCGTCGTCGGCCGCCACGTCCGAACCGGCGAGGAGACGACGTGGGACCGCGAAACCTTGGAGAAAGCGCTGGTCGTCGGTCGGTACGCGACGAACCTTTCGGAGTTCGCACTCGTGACGACGCACCCCGCCGGGAGTTGGGCGGCGTACGACCCCGAGGCGGCCCCCGGACTGGAGTACCGCGGCCGACCGTACCTGACGGTCATCGCCTACGGCAACAACGGCGAGAAGTACGGCCGCCGCTACCGCTTCCCCGAGAAGGACGACGCCACCCGCGTCGAACTCTCCGAGGAGGACCCCAAGATAGCCCGCCTCTCGGAGACGATGCGCGCGCACCTCGACGAGGTGGTCGCGACGGCACTCGAAGACGACGGCTACGTCGTCTCCCCGTCCGAGTCCGGGACGGACGCCGCCGACGTTAACGCTCGAACGTAATTCTCGACGGCAAACCTTTTCACCCCTGCTACGGAGTCGCGTTCATGAACCGACGCGACGAACCGACGTCTCGAACGCTCTCTCGCCGCAGTCTCCTCTCGCTCTCCGCCGCGGGGGCGGCGGCCCTCGCGGGGTGCGGCGGGACGAACGCCCGAAACGACGACCAGACCGCGACCGGAGAACCCACCGACGACGGGCAGACCACCGGCGCGTCCGAAACCGAAACCGCCACTACCGAGAGCGACGACCGGACGAGTCTCGGGTACGTCAGGGTGGTGAACCACCACGCCGAGTCGCACACCATGCACGTCCTCGTGGAACGCGACGGGGACGTGGCCTTCTGGTCGTCCTACCGACTCGGCACCGACTCGAACGAGACGATGAAGCAGGTCGACGGCCCGTGGACCGACGGCCGAGGGACCTACACGGTCCACTTCCGAATCGACGAACGCGAGGAGTGGCGGACGTTCGACACGGGAAAGACCGACTTCCCGTGCTACGGCCTCGAAGGCCGCATCGGCGCCGACGGCAAACTCGGCGTCTGGGTCGAAGACACGCCCGACGCCTGCACGACGACCGCGACGCAGGAGTAAGCCGTCGCTACGTCAGATTTCGGAGTTTCGGAGAACGACCGCAGGGAGTGCGCCGACCGGGAGTTCATCGAGCGAAGCGAGACGAACGTCGGCGGCGCACGACTAACAGGAGTGCGCCGACCGGGAATTGAACCCGGGCTATTAGCTTGGGAAGCTAATGTCCTACCACTGGACCATCGGCGCTCACGTCGTTCGCACCGAGCATCGACGGACGCCGCCCGTCTCAGCGCCGGCGCTCGCATCGAAATCAGGGCGCGACCGTTTATATCGATTACGAATGACACCCCGGATCCGTCTCGGCCTATCAAATTAGGCACCACCTCGACGTGTGTAGCGGAACGAGTAACAGGCGCGGTCAGAGGCACCCATCTCGAGTTCTCTCTCCCACGTAATTGCGTTCGCGACGGAGTGAGTGGCGACAACCGTTCGCCCCGCCGGATAAACTGGACGGCTGACACTGAGGCATAAGTGTGAGCCGCGTGAGACGACGCCCATGAGCGACTCCGATACCGAACCGGTGACGGTGCCGCGTCAGGTCCACTGCGAACTCAAGACGTTGCGTCAGATGGGGACCCACGATATGCTCTCGGAGGACGTTCTCGACGGGTTGGAGAAGTACAACTTCGACGCGGCGCGGCAGTGGGTCCTCGAACATCCCGACGAGTACATCCGGTCACTCGAGGCGGGGATGAGAGACGAGACTGTCGCGGGCACCTCCTCGGAAGCGTGACGGAACGACGCGCACCGCTCCCGCGGCGACGATAGCCGCGGGCGGCCGAACCTCGTTTTCGTTCGTCGATTCGCCGTCGGTAGCGACCACTCCTCCCGGCGCGGTAACCGCCGAGAAATCGGCCCTTCGTTTATCCGCGACGGAGAATGTGTAAGACCAGATACAAAAGAAGATGAGCGTACGAGGTCGGTTAATTTACCGGAATTCGCACACTCAGAAGCATCCCGTATCAGATATATGTGACATCGGGTTGTGACTTCAGACGGTGTCATAGATGTTCTACCACGAAGGCGACCAACTCCAGTACAAAGTCGAAGTAGAGGACCCCGACCCCCTCTTCGCGAAGATGCTGCAACAGGCCATCGGCGGCGTCGAGGGAGAGCTTCGCGTGGCCCTACAGTATATGGCGCAGGCGGCCGGCCTCCCGCAGACGGAGGAGTACGCGCCATACAAGCGAGCGCTCATCGACACCGCCACCGAGGAGTTCGGCCACATCGAGATGCTCGCCACCGCGGTGGACAAGAATCTCCAGGGCGCCCCGGTCCAACTGAAAGAGGATATGAAGAACAGCGAGGACTACACGACGCTCGCGGGACTGCAACCTCGGCAGTTCCTCTCCAGCGGTCTGAACCCCCTGTTCGTGGACGCGAACGGCGTTCCGTTCAACGGCAACTACGTCGTCGCCTCGGGGAACCTCGCGGCCGACATGTGTTCGAACATCGCGGCCGAATCGACCGGTCGGTTGCTCGCCACGCGACTGTACGAGATGACCGACGACCCGGG
Organism: Halopelagius longus; assembly: GCF_900100875.1. Taxonomy (NCBI): domain Archaea; kingdom Methanobacteriati; phylum Methanobacteriota; class Halobacteria; order Halobacteriales; family Haloferacaceae; genus Halopelagius; species Halopelagius longus. The sequence continues at coordinate 177,474 of NZ_FNKQ01000001.1, forward strand.
CATGAAGGACATGCTCGCGTACCTCATCGCCCGCGACACGATGCACCAGAACCAGTGGATACAGATTCTGAAGGACCTCGGCGACTCCGACGAACTGTTCGACGTGTTCCCGATTCCCGACAGCTTCCCGGACGAGGAGGAGAATCAGGAGTTCAACTACTCGTTCATGGCGACGGACCTCGAAGAGCAGTCCGACCCCGGAGCGCCGTGGACGTCCGGGACCGCCCCGGACGAGGAGGGGACGTTCTCCTTCATCAACCAGCAGGAACTCGACGGGTACGACCCCGGAATACAGGTGTCCAAACCCGAGACGTACAACGACCCCTCGCCGCAGGGAGAGGACGCCTTTGCGGGTAACGGCAAGAACCACACCGAGACGAGCACACACACGGAGACGAAGACAGAGACGGAGACGGAGACGGAGACGGGCACGCACACGGAGACGGAAACGGACACTCCGACGAACACGACGACGTCGACCGACAACAGCACCGAGGAATAACCGGTGACGGAGTATTCGTCCAATGACCACGACTAACGACGCTCGCAGGTCCCGGGGAAGCGACGGGTATCCGACCTCGCGCCGGACGTTCCTCGCGATGGCGGGGGCGACGGCCGGGGCCGGTCTGGTGACGGGGTCCGCGGTGAACGAGGGGCGCGGCGGAACCGTGACCGTCCGCGCGAGTCCCTCCCAACGCGGCGCGGCGGGTGCCGCCCTCGACGGACTTCTGAACCGGAATCCGAGCGCGGACGTCTCCCTCGGCGTCGCGGAGACGACGGAAGCCCTCCGGCGGTTCGCCGAGGGCGAGGCGGACGTAGTGGCCGGTAGCCGACCGATACTGCCCGACGAACGGGCGCGCGCGGGCGAGAACGGCGTCGCGTTCGAAGGCAGGGAGATTCCCACCGACCGGATGGCGTTGCTTCCGCCGGGCGCGTGGTGCGACTGCCTCCGGCCGAACCGACTCGCCGAGGCGTGGGGCGGCGACGGACCCGTCGAGACGTGGGCGGAAGTCGCGCGCGGCGGTGCGGCGGGCGCGGCGGACGCGGTCACCGCTCACCGCCCGTCCGACGGGCAGACCGCCGGAGAACGCGCCGGCCGTTCCGGCGCGGCGTCGGCGTCGTCGGACGGAACGGTCCTCGTCCGAGGCGTCAGAGAGTTTCAGTACGCGGCGGGTTCCGGCGGCGTCGGTTACTACGCGCCGGGACGCGACGCTCTCGCGGCCCCCGACGCCGCGGAACGAGACGGCGAGTCCACCCCGCTCGTCCGACTCGGCTTCCTCTATGCGAACCGCGAGTCGCTCCGACGACGGCCGGTCGAGGAGTACCTCCGGACGTACGCGAGACAGAGTGCGCGGCGCGTCGGCGGCGTTCCGTACTTCGCCAACCCGATAGACGGCGTGTAGTCGGCCCTCCGCCGTCTCCCTTTTTCGTCGCACCGCTCCGATAGCCGCAGGATGCGGTCTCTCGTCGGCCACCTCGCCGTCCCCTCACCGCTGTCCTCGTCGCTCTCGCCCGCGCCACTCCCGTTCCGTAGAAAGGGCCATCGTCGTCCCGCGCGTATTGGTGGTATGTCCCCGAGGAATTCCATACATCCCCGCTCGAACCGCCGCATTCGAGAGATTCAGCTCCGCGAATCGAAGTCGCTCCACGGAGAGAGTGGACGGTGACCGCCGGCCCCGAGACGTTCGATTCTACGGCCCCGGAGGCGAGGGAAGTCGCCGGCATCGCCGCGACCAACCGCGACGAGTTCCTCGAACTGATGCCGCACTACTACCGCGGCGAGGTGTCCCAAAGCGGGACCCTGCTCGCTCGACTCGACCTGACGACCGATTGGGCGATAGTCGTGGTGGCGGCGGTGCTGGCACTCGCGTTCCAAGGGACGGACACCGCGGCGTACCTCCTCCTGATAGGGATTCTCGCCGTCTCGTTGTTCCTCGTGTTCGACGTGCGTCGGTACCGGACCTACGACGCGAGTCGGTCACGGGTCCGCCTGTTGGAGGAGAACCTCTTCGCGAACTCGCTTCACCCCTCGGGCGCGCCCCTCGAAGAGTGGCGGGTCGAGCTCGGAGACGACCTCCGAACGCCGACGCTGAAGGTGACCTACCGCGAGGCGCTATCGCGTCGGCTGCGGCGCGTCTACTACCCCCTCTACGTGCTGTTGGGGATGGCGTGGCTCTTCCGCGTGACGCTGTTCGAACCGAAGCAGTCGCTTCTGGCGACGGCGTCCGTCCCGGGCGTTCCGGGTGCCGTCGTCGTCGCGGCCGTGGGAGGGTTCTTCCTTCTCGTCACCGCACTCACCTTCTGGCCGATTCGTCGGCAGGCGAAAGGCGAGTTCCACGGCGAGAAACCCGGAAGTTGGAAGCGCTGAGGTGATGCGATTTTCCCGCTTCGCGACGGCGTCCGTCGGCGCGAGCCCGCCCAAACTACCAACATACGTAGGTGGTGAAGAGATATCGACGTAGCGCGTACAACAGAATAAGCGTAGACGGTTCGAGGCGGATGCGGCCGCCCCGACCGACGCACCACGACCATGAACGAAGAACTCCTCAGCAGGACCCGAAACGCGAACAGCACGGACGAACGCCTCGACGCGTTGGCGGCCGCGGTCGAAAAACAGGGAGAGCAGATTCGATGGTTGGAGACGGCGCTCAAAGCCGTCGGGCGGGCGACGGGAGTCAACGTCTGCGGTCGCTGCTCGAAGTGCTCCGACGGCGTGATGCTGTCGCAGGACGGCGTCCTCAAGTGCAGTTCCTGCGGCACGACGTGCTACCTCGGCTGACGACCGCGAAAGTGTTCACACAGTCACGAACGACGACCGTTTTCCAAACTGGTTTGGCGGGGGTGTCTTCCCCGTCGCAGGAGTATCTGTAGGTGCCCGAGTCCAACGGAAGCGGGAGCGACGGCGAGCGGACCCGTTCGCCGGGGACGCCGGGCAGGAGAGTTAGACACCAATGTTACAACCAACGATCGCTCAGGTACTGTCCCCCCTGCAGTTCAGCGGCGACTTCCTCTACTACGCGCTGGTGTTCTTCGTGTTGGCACTCGTCGCCTACGCGGTCGGCGCGCAGGGAATCGCCGGACTGTCGATGGACATTGCGAAGATTCTCGTCGTGGTGTTCCTGGTGTTAGCCGTCGTCGCGTTACTGCTTTAGCCGCACGCCGGCGGCACCTCACGCTTTTCGACGTAATCGACCCGCATACAGCGTCGGCTCCGACGGGAGTCGGATGGACGTTCGTCCACCGAACGCCGACGACACGTGACTATTAGTTCTCCGAGACGGTATTCGCAGTCGATGAGCGAAGAAACGACGGTCCTCAGTCAGTCGGCCCCGCTCGACCTCCGCCTCTCGGAGGACGAGCTCGAACGGACGCGCGAGCACATTCTGCAGTTCATCCGAGACGTCGTGGACGACGCCGGCGCGGAGGGCGCGGTGCTCGGCCTCTCCGGCGGTATCGATAGCACGGCCACGGCGTACCTCGCGGCGGAGGCACTCGGCGAGGAGAACCTCCACGGCGTCGTGATGCCGAGCGAGGTAAACGCCGAGGAGAACATGAGCGACGCCGAACGAGTCGCCCGGATGCTCGGAATCGAGTACGACGTCGTCGAGATTCAGCCAATCGCCGAGCAGTTCTTCGAGGCGTTCCCGGAGGCCGCAGACGACAAGCGCGCCGCCGGCAACGTCTACGTGCGGACGCGGGCCGTCCTCGGCTACTTCGTCGCCAACTACGAGAACAAGATCGTGCTCGGGACGGGCAACCGCTCGGAGGCGCTCCTCGGCTACTTCACGAAGTACGGCGACCAAGCGGTGGACTGCAACCCCATCGGGAACTTGTACAAACAGCAGGTCCGACAGCTCGCCGTCTCGATGGGCGTCCCCGAGGACCTCGTCTCGAAGACGCCCTCCGCGGGGATGTGGATCGGACAGACCGACGAGGAGGAGATGGGCGTCGGCTACGACACCTTAGATGCCGTCCTCGCACTCCACGTGGACGGACCGCTCTCGAAGTCGGCCACCGTCCGCCACCTCGACATCCCCGAGTCGCAGGTCGAACGCGTCGTCGAACTCTACGAACGGAGCGAACACAAGCGCCACATGCCGCCCGCACCCGAGTCGCTCCGCCCCTGATTTCGGGCCCCTGACGTTCTGCGTCGCTCTCTCGATTCCGCTCTTCACTCCCGGTCGGCGGCGATGTCGTCATGCGAAGCCTGACAACTTGCCGAGGTTTCCTCGGCAATGTCGTCGGCGTACCGCCCGTGGAGACGCGCGAACGCCTCGGGGGCCGAGAGGTCGGCCACCGTATCGAGGTCCGCGCCCGCGCAGAAGGCGTCCTCGCCCGCGCCGCGCAGGTAGACGACCGGCGTCTCCGAGGCGTCCGTCTCGGCTATCGCCGCCCGCAGGGCGTCGAGGTCGGCGGGTCTGAGCGCGTTTCGCCGGGCCGGCCGGTCGATGGCACCGTCCGAACGCGTCCGTCCGCCGTCGTCCGAATCATGCGCCGTTCTCCGGCGCGTTTCCAAAGGTCTTTGCCCCTCCCGCCGTAACCCTCGCTCGATGGACGACGCCGTGCGGGCCCGCGATGCCGCGCGTGAAGTGCTCGACGACATCGAACCCGAACGCCTCAGGGAGGTGCTGTTCGACCGCCTCGCCGACACCTCGATGACGCCCGCGGTGCTGACGTTGTTGAGCGCGCGCGCACTCGACCCGGACATGGACGCCGACGCCGTAGAGACTGGTTCTGCGGACCACCGGACGAACACCGGCGATACCGACGGAATCGCACAACAGGCCGCCGGCGTGCAACTCATCTACGAGGGCCTCAGACTCACCCGGTCGCTCGCCCACGACGTTCCGTGGACGACGATGACGGACGACAAAGACACCGCCGAGGGGACCCCGGCAAGCAGTCAGGCGACGCCTGACGATATCGCCGCCGACTTGGACGTTCTCGCGGCGGACGTGCTGGTCTCTCGGGGGTTCTACCTCCTCGCCCGCACCGACGCGGCCACCCGCGCCGTCGAAGTCGTGCGGGCGTTCGGCCGCGACCAGACCCACCGCCGCGCCGAGGGCGCGGACACGGCGGCCCTCGACCGGAACTTGGAGGCCGACATCTTCGCGCTGGCCGTCCTCACCGGCACCACCGCCGTCGGCGGCGAAGCGTCGCCCGCGCTGTTGGACTTTGCGACCGACCTCGGCCGCGAGTGCGACGTGGAGGACGGCCTCGTCCCCGCCGCGACGGCGTTCTCCGAGGCGACCACCGACCGCATCGCGTCGCTGTCCGCCGTCGAGTCGGGGTCCGACGACCGAGTGCCCTCCTCCGCGACGGACCGATAGACCCGTGAAACTCCCTGTCGCACCGCATCCGAATCGAAACGCCTAAAGAGAGTTCGGCATTATCAGAAGACGCGCGCCTGGGTAGCTTAGCGGTAAAGCGCGTCCTTGGTAAGGACGAGAGCCCGGGTTCAAATCCCGGCCTAGGCTTTTCCTCCGTACACTCCTTATATGCACACTTTTATCGATGCGATCGTCTGACCGAAACCCGTTCAAGATTCGCCTCTTCGCTAAACAGGGTTGAGCATCGCGGCGCTCGTAATCTGTTGGGCTGTCGCGTATTGGTCTGTCTATCATCAGGAAGGAAAGACGCCGTTCGATTCTGGCACATAAAGGGGGCTACTGACCAAACTCCCCGGAAATTATGATGGTCCAATAACAATTTCTATTCAGGTGTACGCCCCCGATGACTGATACAACTCAACGCGAGAAGTACTCCGTGTCTGTTGGTTTCAATCGGAATCTTGGTGCCGAACTCAAAGTCGCACCGCGTGATGGTGAAAACGAGGTGGCTGTGGTCGAGCACACGCTGGCACCGGGGAAACTTGCTGCTCCGCTCCACCGGCACACAAACGAAGACGAGATCTCATACATTATCGAGGGACGGATGGGCGTTCAAGAGGGAGACAACACGTTCGTAGTTGAAGCTGGCGAGAGTGCTGTGAAAGGGCGCGGTATCTGGCATACGTTCTGGAATCCGGGGCCGGAATCGCTTCGATTTCTGGAGATTATCACTCCGGGTGACTTTGCTTGGTACTTTGCGGAAGCTGATGAGATTCTTCCAGATAATGGAGAGCCGGACGCGGACGCGGCTGAGAAACTCGCTACTCTCCACGACCAGTACGAGTTCGAACTGTGCCCCGAGAGTGTGCCAGAGCTGATTGAACAACACGGATTAGAGACAGGTGAGGAGTGACCGAACCTCCCATTCGATACGCACGCTCTACTTTCCAGCTGGTTCACCACCGTATATCTGAAACGAATGTGGTACACCTTACTCGATGTCTTGCCGAATCCAGAAGGCCTCTAATGAAGTCTCTCGCTCATCTCGTCCCATTGAGATTGAGGTTGAGGACATCACAGAAATGTGATTGGGAGATGACCTTCCGATGAAACCGGCTTCGGAGAACATCAAGAAGGGATTGGTTAGCTATACTCCTTCGAGTACGTATTTCACCGTCTGACCCTATCAGATTGAGGTAATTCCTCGCCACTGACGGGCCCGAACATACTTTGCCGTGCCACGGGTTACCACTAGTGAAATGCCCGAACTAACCATCTCCGACGACCTCTACAAGCAGTTGGAGACGGCCGCCGACGGCGAGGACATAGAACAGGTGCTCTGGGAGATGGCGGGGGCGTACCGCCGTCAACAGAGCCCCGAGGCGGACTTAGAGTAGGTGCCGCGGCGGAGGCGAACTTCGTCCGGAGCGCTCGTTTCTCCGTGTCTCGTCGCGGTGAGTTCGCCGAAAGAGAACGGCTAGTTCCCGTCGCCGAACCCTCTCTACCGGACGAGACGCCGCCACTCTCTCTTCGACACACTCGTGTCTCGTTGCCGTTCTCCGTCCGTCTCGCTCCAGTACTGACGCTCGACCACGTCCTATCGGACTGCTCGGAACGCATCTATCTCGTGATTTTATGTCACTTTGCGTGGTGTGTACTCGTATGTCACACGACTCAGGCGGTACGGCGATACAACGGTTGGGAGCGCGTATCTCGCGACACGTCGAACGGTGGATGCCGAGTCCGTTCCTCTTCGCCATCCTCCTGTCGTACCTCGTGTTCGCGGGCGGACTCGCCCTCGGGAACGGTCCGGTGGAGATGGTGCGGTTCTGGAACGAGGGGTTCTGGGCCCTGCTCACCTTCGCGATGCAGATGGTGCTCATCCTGGTGACCGGGTACGCCCTCGCGTACCACCCGTGGGTTCGGCGAGGCGTCGCCCGACTCACCGCGGTACCGAACGACGGCAAGCAGGCGGTCGTTCTCGTCGGCGTCATCGCCATGGTGGTCGCGTGGATTCACTGGGGTCTCGGACTCGTCGTCGGCGCGGTGATGGCCCGCGAGATGGGCCGACAGGCCCACCGGCGCGGACTCGACGTCCACTACCCCCTCCTGTGCGTCGCAGGATACATGGGGATGGGGCTCACCTGGCACTGGGGCCTCGCGGCGTCGGCACCGCTTCTGATGAACACTCCCGACAACGTCTTCCTCCAAGAGGGCGTCGTGGACGGTCTCGTCCCGGTCTCACAGACCATCCTCCACCCCTACACGCTGACGCTGACGGTGCTCGGCATCGCTTACGGGGCGGTCATGCTCTATCTGCTCGCGCCGCCCGCGGACGAGGTGTCCGACATCACGGAGTACGTGCCCGAGAGCCAACTCGGAGGCCCGGACACCGCGGTTGACGGCGGCGGAATCGAGTCGGACAACGGTGGCGCGGCGACGGCCGCGGACGACGACGACCCGGTGTACGCGGACGACCCGGACACCGCGGCGGAGTCGGCCGGGGCGGACACGCCCGGCGAACGGATCGATCGGAGCGCCCTCCTCGGCGGCCTCATCGGACTCGGCGGCGTGCTCTACATCGGGTCGGTGTTCCTCACGGAGGGACTCGACGCGCTCAGCCTCGATACGATGAACTTCGCGTTCCTGTTCCTCGGCATCCTCCTGTACACCGCGCCCAAGCGGTACCAAGAGGAGTTCTACGACGCCATCTCCTCGACCGGCGGCATCATCCTCCAGTTTCCCTTCTACGCGGGCATAATGGGGATGATGAACTCCTCGGGCCTCTCGACGGTCCTCGCGGAGACGCTCGTCTCCGTTTCGACGCCGGAGACGTTCCCCGCGGTCGCGTGGGTCACCGCGGGTATCGTCAACGTCTTCGTGCCCTCCGGCGGCGGCGAATGGACCGTCATCGGTCCGACCGTCCTGAGCGCCGCGCAGGAACTCGGAATCCCCATCGGACAGGCCACGGTGGCCTACGCCGTCGGCGACGCCCACACGAACCTGCTCCAGCCCTTCTGGGCGCTTCCGCTCCTCGGCATCACCGGGATGCGCGCGCGAGACATGTTCGGCTACGCGGTGACGATGCTCCTCCTTCTCGTTCCCTTCTTGGCTCTCGGTCTGACGCTCGTTCCGTACTGAGGGGTCTCCCTCCCGTCTCGGGTTCTCGGCCGTCGCGCTCCGCTTCTCCACCTCGAACCGGCGGTTCGTCGACGCCGCTCCTACTCCGTCGGACCCGTCGGTAACTCCGGGAGGCCGGCCGCTATCTCGTCTCGCCGGTCCTCCAACCACTCGGGGAGGACGAGTCGTTCACCGAGTTCGTCTCTGTCCTCGTCCACCGTGTACCCCGGTTCCTTCGTGGCGAACTCGAAGAGGACGCCGCCGTCGGTGCGGGCGTAGACGGACTTGAACCACTTGCGGTCGATTATCTCCGTCGGCCGGAGGCCGCGGTCCTGGAGCACCTCGCGCCACTCGGCCTGTTCGTCCTCGGCCACTCGAAACGCCACGTGGTGGACGGTGCCCGCGCCCGGCCGTCCGCGCCGGCCCTGCGGGTCTTCGAGGATATCGACGACGTAGCCCAACTCGCCGTCCGCCTCGTACCGGGTCCGGTCGTGGTCGCTCTCCGCCTCCTCGAACCCCATCGTCCCGAGGAGGTCCGGCATCGCCCCGGCGGTGTCCAGAGAGAGCGTCGCGCCGAAGAAGCCCCGAATCGCGTGCGCTTCGGGCACCGGACCGTCCGGAGGGTTCCCCGCGGGGGCGTCGTCGCGCGCCACCAGTTCGAGGGGGAGGCCGTCGGGGTCGGAGAACGGAATCACCGTGTCGCCGAACCGTTCGCGCGGTTCGTCCGCCTCGACGCCCTCTTCCTCGAAGCGGTCCGTCCAGTACTCGACGGACTCGGCGGGAATCAGGAACTGCGTCGCACTCGCCTGTCCCGTCCCCACCTGCCCCGGCCGGGCGTTCTGATAGGGGAAGAACGTCATGCTCGTCCCGGGCGACCCCTCGTCGTCGCCGTAGAACAGGTGGTAGACGGACACGTCGTCCTGATTCACGCTCCGCTTGACCAATCGTAGTCCGAGCGTCTCCGTGTAGAACCGGAGGTTCCGCCCGGGGTCGCCGGCGATTGCCGTGACGTGGTGGATTCCGGGGATGTCGGATGGCATACTCCCACGTAGGTGAACGCGCGGAATAGAGTCTGGGGCGGGTTCTCGCTCACAGTCCGAGGATGTCGCGCGCCTGCGACGGCGTGGCCACCTCCCGACCGAGTTCCTCGGCGACGCGGACGGTTCGTTCGACGAGTTGAGCGTTGCTCTCCGCGAGTTCGCCGCGGCGGTAGTAGACGTTGTCCTCCAGTCCGACGCGGACGTGCCCGCCGAGGAGGATGCCCATCGCCGCGAACGGCAGTTGGTGCGGGCCGAACCCGAGCGTGTTGAACTGCGCGCCGTCAGGGAGGTTGTCGACGGCGTTCAGGAAGTTCCGCGGGCGCGGACGCGTGAGCGTTCCGCCGCCGAAGATGAGCGTCGCGTACACCGGGTCCGCGAGTTCCCGGCGTTCTAGCAGGCCGTACACCTCGTTGAGGTGGCCGTCGTTGAACACCTCCAGTTCGGGCTTGATCCCTCGTTCCCGCATCTCCTCGTGGAGCGAATCGACGAGGGCCCGCGTGTTCTCGCTGGTCAGGTGGTCGTAGCGGTTCAACGGTCCCATGTCGAGGGAGGCCATCTCCGGCGGCGGGTCCGTCCGGAGTGGGAGGTGTCTGTCCGCGTCGGGCGCGCCGGTTCCGCCCGTCGAGTGCTGGACGATGACGTCGTCGGCGTACCGCCGCACCGCGTCGTCTATCTCCTGAAAGCGCTCGGTGGCGAACGACCGCTCCCCGTTCGGCGTCCGGGCGTGGAGGTGGACGACCGCCGCGCCCGCCGCCTCCGCCGCGGCGGCGGCCCTCCCTATCTCCTCGGGCGTCTCCGGGAGATTCGGGTTCGCCTCCTTCCCGTGGACGCCGCCCGTCAACGCCGCGGTGACGATGACGGGGTCGCCCGCGAGGTAATCCTCGTACGTCACGAGTCGTCCTCCGCCTCGTGCGCGCGGAATATCTCGCAGTGCGCGGCGTGGTCCAACTCGTAGCGGTCGTTGCAGATGTCGGCGCGCATCGGTTGGACGAACCGCCCGGCGGCGGTGCAGTACGCCCGTTCCGCGTCGAACTCCTCGCCGCCCGCCGAACTGCGGTACGCGAGGTAGGGACAGGTCATAACCGAGTGTCTCTCCGCGGTGGAGTAACTGTTTGCGGGCGTCGCCGTCACCCGGTGACACCGCCGTCACCGCCGCGGACGATTCGCGCGTCCGGGCGGGACGCTTAATCCGCTCTGCGAGTAGTGTGCCGTGTGGCACCCGCCCTCGAAGACCCCGTCAGCATCGCCGGACTCGACGTTCCGAACCGCCTCTACCGCGCCCCGCTTTTGGAGTGCGCCGGAGAGGAATCGGACGCGGTGGATATCCTCCGCGAGGAACTCGAACCCGCGGCGGCGTCGGGCGTCGGCCTCATCTGTCAGGGCGCGAGTCCCGTCCGCGAGGAGACGGGCCACGTCGCGCCGAACATGACGAGTTTCGCCGACCGGGCGTTCGCCCGCGGCCTGCGACCCCTCACGGAGGCGGTTCACGACCACGGCGCGAAGATACTCGCCCAACTCGACCACGGGGGGATTCGGAGCCTCGAAACGTGGCACGCCGCCTATCGCGAGGAGCGTTCCGCCCCGGAGCAACTCGCCGTCTCGCCGCTACCGACGCCGCTGAAACTGCTCGACGCGGCGGGGATCCTCTCGTACGACGCGCGCGTCCTCTCGACGGAGGCGGTGTACGAACTGGCGGCGGACTTCGGTCGGTGCGCCGAACACGCGGTGGAAGCGGGGTACGACGGCATCCACATCGCGGGCGCGAACATGGGCATCGTCCAGCAGTTCCTCTCGCCGTTCTACAACGCCCGCGACGACGAGTTCGGCGGGAGTCTCCGGGAGCGAACGCGCTTTCTCGAACTCGTCTACGAGGAGATACGGACGCGGGTGGGCGAGGACGTTCCCGTCGTGACTAAAGTGCCCGCGGAGACGGCGTCGCCGCCGTTCGTCCGGTCGTCCCTCTCCGTCGAGGACGGCGTTCGAATCGCCCGGCGACTGGAGGCCGTCGGCTTCGACGCCCTCGTCCCCGTCGAAGGCTCCGTCTTCTGGGACATGAGCCTGATTCGCGGCGAGTACCCGGACCGCGCGTGGTCGGACTCGCAGTTCCGCGACGGCTATCGGGAGGCGTTCGGCGGGCGACTCCGCCCGCGACTCGTCGCCCTCGCGCACAGAGTCCACGCGCGGAGCCAATCGTTCGACCCCGCGTGGAACAAGCCGTTCTGCACCCGCGTGCGGGAGGCCGTCTCGGTCCCGGTTCTCGCGGAGGGCGGCATCCGTCGCCGCGCGCAGATGGACCGCCTCCTCGCGGAGGGGCGGTGCGACATGGTGGGGATGGGCCGTCCGTTCTACGCCGAACCCCGCATCGCCGCGCGGTTCCTCGAAGACGGGGCGACGGACGGCGTACCGGGCGACGTGGAAGCGACGTGCGAGAACTGCAACAACTGCACCGTCCCGCAGGTGACGGGCGCGCCCGGCGTCTGTCGGACGCCGAGCGTCCTGCGGGAGACGGGGAGACTCCGGAAGGAAGGCGCCTACGAGAGCGTCGAGACGGACGACCGGCGAACGTAACCGGAAAAAAGCGGGACGGAGTCGAGCGGTCGGGCGCGTACGCCTCTAACTCTGGGTCTGCGTCGGCGTTTGGGTCTCCGTTTGCGTTTGAGTCTGGGTTTGGGTCTGCGTCTCCGTCTGCGTCTGATTCTGGTCGTCCCACCAGTCGTCGTCTTGGAGAATCTGGTCTTCCTCCTCTTCGTTGACTTCGCTGAAGTTGACCACTTGGAGTCGCTCGTTGTCGCCGAACGGCGCCCACTCGCGACTCATCTCCCAGACGGCGGGTTGGTTGACGTCGTCCTCGTCGGGGATGAAGCCCAAGTTCTGGTCGAACTCGGTCAACTGCTCGCTTGCGTCTTGGGTGACGAACAGCGTATCGACCTGTCCGTTGTGGAGCCACCGTATCTGGTAGGTGTTGTACTCGGACCACGCGCTGTCGCGGACGTCCGCCCAGTTCGGCGTCCACTCGATGACGCCCGAGACGAACGTAAAGCGGGCGGCCGGTTGGAAGTCGTCCTCGAAGATGAGCGCCTTGTAACCCTCGTCGGTGATGCCGTCGTCGTCCTGCGTACTGGTACCTCCCTGCGGCGTCTCGGTGCCCTGTTGTGCGGCGGCGGACCCGGAGGAGACGAGTCCGAGCGCCACGGCCCCCGAGGCGGCGGCTCCCGTTTTCATGAACGAGCGACGCGACTGGTCGTTCGGCTGGTAGTCGTCAGTCATCGGTATCACTCCCCGAGGGGACTCCCCCGAGGTCAACGAGAAAGAGGTGCCTCGGAGGAAAGAGACGACGGCAGACTTTCGCAAGCGCCTCGCGCCGCCTCTCGACGCCGACCCGCCCGTACGCGACGCTGCGGCCCTCGCACCGTCTCGGAAATCCGCCCCGTCGCTCGCGCCCGTCGCTCTTCGACCGGATGCGTTCGATGCCTGCGTTGGCCACTGTCAGCGAACTCTGTTATCGTACTCGTATATTTACAGACGGCCGAAATTAGCGGTATCGAGGGCTGAAAGGCGACATTCTCTCGTGTCAGCCCAATTTCTTATCCGCGTCCTATCCGTACGGCGTACGCATGAGTACAGACGACTCTCAGCCGTCGGACCGCATCGAGGAGACGACGACGTGGCCGGAACTCGCAGTCGGATTGTACGACCGCCTCACCGGGCGCGGCGCGCAGATAACGTACGAGTTCGAGGACATGTCGGTGGACGTTCCGAGTGCGACCGGCGACGACGCCGAGTACGCCCACTGGGAACTCGACGGCACGCTCAAAATCCGCACCTCCGAGCCGAACGACTGACCGAGATGTCCGACGTATCGGGCGTTCTCCGCGTGGAAGCGGACCTGACGCTCACCGTCGAGGGGGAGACGGCGACGGTGTCCACGGGGCCGTTCGGCGACGTGTACGTGGACGCGCCGTCGCTCGCGTCGGCGCTCAGAATCGCGCGCCGCGTCGGCGACTTACCGCCGCCGCTGGAACAGTCCGGGGACCGGTTGGCGGCGTCGGGTCTCACCGTCGTCGTCCGCGTCCGTCGGGCGATAGTCGCCCGCATCGGCGAGGGCGTCGAGAGCGGACGCCTCGAACGACTCGCGGGCAAGGAGCGAACGCGACTCTACGCCGACGGCGTGCTGACGGCCGCGCTCCGCGAACTTCGCGGCGTTCGGTGAGCAGAAAAGCGCCCGGCGGCGCTCAGCGGAAGTCCTCGACGAACCGGTTCGGCACGTACGCCAACACGCCCGCCGGAAGCGCGTCGACGACGCGTTCGGCTATCGTCACCATCGGCTTCCGGAGGACGACGTAGGCCGCGGAGATGCCGAGGGCGACGAGGACGCCCGTCTGGACGTAGCCGTCGAACGCGTACAGCGTCGGCGCGGCGAACAGGACGGCGACGGCCAAGTCCTCCGGCGCGCCGTCGTAGCGAACCCACCGCCGCGGCCGAATCCACCGGCCGTGGTAGTGACTGTAGACGGCGCGGTCGGACGTTCCGAGCCACGGTTTGAGTTCGAGTCCGCCGCCGAGGGCGTCCATCAGGGAGTGAAGCGCCGCGGCGGCGAAGAACAGCGCCACAGACAGCGTGAGCGTCGTCGGCGCGAGGACGGCGATGACGAGTGCCGGTGCCGCGAGCATGCTGAAGTACACCGGGAAGTGCAGCGTCTTCCGGTGTGCGACGTACAGGTCGAAGTCCGGGAACACGCCGCCGAGCGCCGCGGCTACGACCGGTATCGGAATCGTTCCCGCGGCTGTTTCCGGAAACAGCGTCGCGAGAACCACGGCGAGCACGACCCCTGCGAGGGCGTGCGTTGTTGCCATCATCGCCGTCACGTAGGGGAAACGAGGGAAAAACCTTGTCGTGTACCGTGCTAACACGTCAATAGCACGACCGTTTATCCCGCTCCGCCCGTACGGTGAGTCATGAACGCTCGGCGACGGTCCCTCCCCGCCCGCCACGCCGTTCGCGCGATGCAGTTCGGCATCGTCGGCATCCTCGTCGCGGGCGTCCTCGCGCGGAACGTCAGCGTCGCCGTCAACGGCCTGTTCGCCTTCGCGGTGACGTTCCTCCCCTCCGTCCTGAGTCGGGACTGGGGCATCCGCCTCTCGCCGGGTCTGACGCTGTGGATAACGCTCGCCGTCTTCCTCCACGCGGTGGGGATGTTGGGCCTCTACGACGGCGTCTGGTGGTACGACCACGTGACGCACACCCTCTCTGCGACCATCGTCGCGGGCGTCGGGTACGCCACCGCCCGCGCGGTGGATCGGTACACCGACACCGTCCACCTGCCGCGGCGGTTCATGTTCGTGTTCATCGTCACGTTCACCCTCGCGTTCGGCGTCTTCTGGGAAGTGCTGGAGTTCTTCGCCCGCCTCTCCGCCGACGCCGTCGGCGCGGAGGCGGTTCTCGTCCAGTACGGGTTGGACGACACCATCGTCGACCTCCTGTTCGACTCCGTCGGCGCGGTTCTGGTCGGTCTGTTCGGCACGAATACGCTCGCGACGGCGGTAGACAGCGTCCACAAGCGAATCGAGGAGGCCCGCGCGGGCTAACCGCCGCCCCCGGAGCGCCGTTCAAGCTTTTACCCTCCGCGGTCGTCAGACACTACCATGAGGTTCGTTATCGTCGGGTACGGTCGAGTCGGCGCCCGCACCGCCCGAGTGCTCAACGAGGAGGGACACGACGTAGTCGTCATAGACAACGACGAGACGAAGGTCGAACGCGCCCGAGAGGCCGGCTTCGAGGTCATCGAGGGCGACGGGAGCAACGAGTCCGTCCTCCGGCGCGCGGGCGTCGAGGACGCCACCGCAATCGGCGGCCTCACCGGCGACCCCAACGTCAACTTCGCCGCCTGCATGATCGGCGCGGAGTTCGGGTGTCGGACCGTGATGCGAATCAGCGAGGACTACCGACAGGAGATATACGAGCAGTACGCCGACGACGTGGACGACGTCGTCTACCCCGAACGCCTCGGCGCGGCGGGCGCGAAGACGGCACTGCTCGGCGGCAACTTCAACGCCATCGCCGATCTGACGGAGCAACTCCGCCTCTCGACGGTGACGATACCGGAAGACTCCCCCGTCGTCGGCGAGAAAGTCGCCGACGTCGACCTCGGGGAGGACGGCATCGTCTACGCTCACGGGCGCGCACGGGAGGCGATGACGATTCCGCTCCCCGGCACGAAAATCGAGGCCGGCGACCAACTCGCACTCGTGACGGAACGGGACGCCTTAGACGACGTTCGAGTGACGTTGCTCGGCGGGTAACTGTCCGACCGGACGGGGGAACGGGAGCGATGACGGCGCCGTGGGGGGAGGAGTGCGCCGTCTGCCGCGGCATCGGGAGTGCCGCGGCGGTGGGTGTGCCGGGCGCGCGTCGGGAGGATGGGAACTGAGGCCGTCGTGCGCGCCCGGATGGATATCGGCAACGATCGGTCTTAAATCCGTGTCAGACGGATGGATGACCCGCGTCTTCTGCGATAAACTACATCCGCGCGCCGACCCCATTGCCACCGTGCACGGAATCGGACCGCCGTTGGCGACGCCCTTCGAGGAGGACGGAACGCTCGACGAACGCGCACTCCGCGAACTCGTCCGGTGGATGGAAGCCCGCGGGGTCGATTTCATCGCCCCCTGCGGGTCGAGTAGCGAGGCGGAGTTCATGTCCGCCGAGGAACGCGCCCGCGTGATAGAGATCGTCGTCTCGGAGTCTGACGTTCCGGTGCTGGCGGGGACGGGCCACCCCGGCTACGAGGAGACGGTGCGCGCCACCGCCGACGCCGCGGCGGCGGGCGCGGACGCCGCCCTCGTCGTCACGCCCTTCTACTACCCCCACGACGAGGACGAACTCGAAGCGTACTACCGCGACGTGGCCGACGAAGCGGACATCCCCGTCTACCTCTACAGCGTTCCGACGCACACGGGCGTCGCCCTCTCGCCCGAACTCGTCGGACGCCTCGCCTCCTACCCCAACATCGCGGGGATGAAAGACTCCAGCGGCGATATCGACCGATTCATCCGCGAACGCCGCGCGACCCGCGACGACGACTTCGACCTGTTGGTCGGGGCCGGCGGCGTCTTCGCGCAGGCCCTCGGCGCGGGCGCGGACGGGGGCGTCCTCGGCCTCGCCAACGTCGTCCCCGAGGCGGCCGCCGAGGTGTACGAGAGACACCGCGACGGCGACGAGAAGGTGGCCCGCCGACTGAACGCGTCGCTCGTCGATCTGAACCGCGCCGTCACCGACGAGTACGGCGTCCCCGGCCTGAAGGCCGCGATGCGGGCGCGCGGCGCGCCCGCCGGAACCGTCCGAAGACCGCTCCAGCCGGTGTCCGAGGACGTTCGGTCGCACCTCGAAGAACTGGCTGTCGCCGCCGGACAGGACGCGGACGACTGAGCGCCCGGGTCACGGGCCGTCGAGTTCCGCGGCGTCGCCACCGCCCTCGGACCCGTCCTCGATTTCGTCGCTCTCGTGATTTTCGTCGCTCTCGTCGCCGTCGTCTCCCGTCGACGCCGCCACCGCAGTCGTCCGTGTCGCCGTCGCCTTCCACGACGCGACGACGCCCGCGCCGGGTTCGAGGCCGAGTCTGTCGGCGCTGTCGGCGGTGACGAGCGCCCACAGCGGTTCTTCGAGTCCGACGTCCACCGCGACGCGGACGACGGCGTCGCCGCGTTCGAGCGCCGTGACCGACCCGTCGAGGCGGTTCCGCGCGCTGGTCGAGTCGGGCGCGGGCGAGTCGTCCGGCGCCTGAAGCGTCACGGCGTCGGCTCTGACGCTCACTTGGACCCGGCGGCCCGGTTCGCGCGCCGACGCCTCGCCCAGCGTTCTGACCGGCCCCGCCGCCGTCTCCACGTCGCAGAGTTCGCCCTCGACGCCGGCGACGGTGCCGGGCGTCACCGTCTCGGGGACGCCCGCGGTGCCCGAGAGGGCGGCGTGGAGGCGGTCGAACCGGGCCAACACCTCGCGTCCCGTCGCGGTGAGTTCGCTGCCGCCGCCGTCGGACCCGCCGCGGCGGCGTTCGACCAGCGACCCCAACGCGTCTTCGAGTTCGCGGAGTCGCGCCAGACACCGCGGGCGCGAACGGCCCAACGCGGAGGCGGCACCGCTTACGGACCCGGACTCGGCGACGGCGCGAAGGAGGGCGGCGTCGTCGTCGTCGAAGCTGACGCCGTCGGCGTCGAGGTACGCCTCGAACCAGTCGTCCACCATACGCGGCCGGACGCGCCCCGGCGGTAAAAATCGCTCCGGGAGGCGGACGCTCAGTAGACGAGTTCGCCCGCGACGAACTTCCGGGTTCGCTCGTCGTCGGGCGACTCGAAGACGCGTTCGGTGGGGCCGCACTCGACTATCGACCCGTCCAAGAGGAGGGCGGTGCGGTCGGAGACGCGCCGGGCCTGCTGCATGTCGTGCGTCGCTATCGCGACGCCGATACCGCGCGCGCTGGCCGCCTCGACGGCCTCCTCGACGAGCGCGGTGTTCCGCGGGTCGAGGTTCGACGTGGGTTCGTCCAAGAGCAGCACGTCCGGATCGGGAGCGAGGGCGCGGGCGATGGCGACGCGTTGGGCCTCGCCGCCGGAGAGCGACGACGCGTGCCTGTGGGCCTTGTCGGTCATCCCGACCGTCGAGAGCGCCTCTCTCGCGGCTTTCGGCGTCGTCTCGAAGCCGAGAGCGCGCCGCGCCGCCGTCCGGAGGCGGTCGGTCCACGACTCCCGGACGCGCAGGCCGTAGGCGGCGTTCTCCGCCGCCGTCGTCGAAAAGAGGCTCCGGACCTGAAACACCATCCCGACGCGGCGGCGGACGGCCAACCGGTCGGCTTCCGAGAGCGACCACACGTCGGTGCCGTCGGCGCTGACGACTCCCTCCTCCGGCGGGTGGAAGCACGCCAACAGTCGGAGCAGCGTCGTCTTCCCCGTCCCCGAGGGGCCGACGACGGCGAGCACCTCGCCCGGTTCGACCGTCAGGTCCACCGACTCGAACACCGGCCCCTCGCCGAACCCGTGGGTCACGCCCTCGGCGGCGAGGCGCGTCCCCTCGCGTTCGGGGGCGTGCTCGCCGTTCCGACGCCCCTCGTCCCGTCCGTCGCGGGCGGAAGCGCCGCGTCCTCCGTCGCCCGCGTCGCTACGGACGCGCCCGGCGTCGGTCATCGCTCACCTCCGCCGCGTCCGGCGGGCCCGCGCGACTGCCGGCCCCCCGCCGCCGTCTCGCCGGGCGTCCGGTCGCGGAACCGCGCGCCGACGGCGTTCACGCCGAGGACGAGAGCGAGGAGAATCGCGCCGAGGGCGATGCCCGTCTCGACGTTTCCCTTCCGGGCTTCGACGGTGATTGCCGTCGTCAGCGTCCGCGTGAACGACGTCTGATCGGAGAAGACGATGTTGCCGCCGACGATGAGCACCGACCCGACTTCGCTGATGGCGCGGCCGTACCCCGCGAGGACGGCGGTGACGATGCCGTACCGCGCCTCGCTGAGAACCGCGAGTCCCACGTCCGTCCGCGTCCCGCCGGCGACGAAGGCGGCGTCGCGCAGGTCGGCGGAGACGCCTTCGACGGCCGACAGCGACACGCTGAGGACGACGGGCGTCGCGAGGATGGTCTGGGAGACGATCATCGCCTCGGGGGTAAAGAGCAGTCCGAACTCGCCGAGGGGGCCGGAGTTCGAGAGGGCCAGCAGGACGACCAGCCCGACGACGACGCTCGGAAAGCCCATCCCCGTCGAGACGAGAGACGTGAGAAGCGACTTCCCGCGGAAGTCGCCGAACGCGACGGCGACGGCCACGGGGAGGCTGACGGCGGTGCTGACGAGGACGGCCGCGGTGCTGACGTACAGGGAGACGAGCGTGATGCTGACGAGGTACTGCACGTTCAAATCGCCCAACGCGCCGCCGAGGAACACGGGTACCTCTCCCTCCCGGTCGGACTAAAAGTCCTCGGGGACGCGCTGGTCCACCCACGCTCGGAACGCGATGTCCTCCTTCGAGGGGTTCGACCCGTCCCAGTCTTCGGGCACGTACTGCGCGAAGTTCGGCTCCTCCGCGAGGGCGTTCGGGAAGAACAACTGCGACCCGTTCGCGGTGTAGCCGTCTATCAGGGCCTGCCCCTCGGGACCGGTGAGGAAGCCGACGTACGCCATCGCCAGCTGATAGTTCGCGTCGCCGTACTTCGCGGGGTTCACCGGGATGACGCCGTAGGGGTTCTTGAGGATTGTCGGGCCGTCCTTCAGGGGTCCCTGCACGTGGATAGTGAGGTTCACCTCGTTCTTCATCGAGAGGTACGTCCCGCGGTCCGCGAGAGTGTACGCGCCGGACTGACTCGCCTGTACCAGCGTGTCGCCCATCCCCTTGCCTATCTCGCGGTACCACTTCCCGGACGGTTCGACGCCAGACTCCGCCCAGACGTTCAGTTCCTTCTTGTTCGTCCCGGAGTCGTCGCCGCGGGAGACGAACGTCGACTGCGTCTCCGCGATGGTCGTGAACGCCTTCGTCGCCGAGGACATCCCGTTGATGCCCGCCGGGTCGTCCTCCGGGCCGACGACGACGAAGTCGTTGAACATCACGTCCCGGCGGTTGACGCCGAACCCGTCCCGCAGGAACTGGTCCTCCGCGCCGCGGGCGTGGACGAGGATGACGTCCGCGTCGCCGTTGCGCGCCGTCTCGATGGCCGCGCCGGTGCCCTGCGGTATCGTCTTGATGGTCGCGCCGAAGGACTCCTCGAACGCCGCGTTCAGTTCGTCGAGAAGCCCCGTGTCGTACGTGCTGGTCGTGGTGGCTAGGGTCAGTTCCGCGCCGCCGGACCCGCCGTCGGTCCGGCTCTCGACTTGCTCCTGCGTCCCGGCACCCCCCTGCGTCGCCGTCGAACCGCCGTCCTCGCCCGCGCACCCGCTCAGACCGAGGACCGTTCCGACGCCCGCCGCTTGGAGGAACCGCCTCCGTTGTATCGACATGGGAACAACGATGGGTGCGCTCGGAATAAAGGTACTCCTCGCCGCGCAACGTGTTTCGGTTACGTTTCCCGCCGAAGTGCCGGGAGATAGTTACCGAAAACGTTCAAGTCCGTCCTCTCCTACCGACTCGCCGATGGCCCTCGCCGACGTTCGCGCCGGGCGTTCGCTCCGAATCGACGCGGGGGAACTCGCGGGTGCGCTCGGCGACTCGGTGACGGTGCTCCCCCTCGTCGTCGCCCTCGGAGCGCTCACGCCGTTCTCCGTCCCCACCGTCCTGCTTTGGTTCGGCGTCTTCCAACTCGTCTGGGGCGTCGCGTACGGGCTTCCGCTGTCGGTCGAACCGATGAAAGCGCTCGTCGGACTGACCATCGCCGGGACGATAACCGCGGGGGAACTCGTCGCCGCCGGACTCCTCGCGGGCGTCGTCCTCGTCGTCGCCGCCCGACTCCGCGCCCTCGGCCGAATCGAGTCGCTCGTCGGCGAGGCGGCGATTCGCGGCGTCCAACTCGCCGTCGCCCTCCTTCTGGCCCGGACGGGCGTCGAACTCGCCGCGGGCGACCCGACGCTCGCCGCCGCCTCCGTCGGACTCGTCGCCGTCGCCGCCGTCGCCAGACGCGTCCGCCTCTCGTCGCTCCTCGTCCTCGGGGGCGGGGCTGTTCTCGCCGTCGTCGCCGCCGGCGGCGTCTCCCCGACGCTCCCTTCTCCGGCCGTCTTTCCGACCGTTCCGACGCCGACGTTCGGCGCGGCGGAGGCGACGGCTGGGCAGTTGGCGATGACCGCCGGCAACGCCGCAGTCGCCACCTCGCTTCTCTGTTCGGACCTGTTCGACGCCGACGTGCCGCCGGACCGATTGGCGGGGAGCATGGGCGCGATGTGCCTCGCGGCGGTTCCGTTCGGCGGCCTGCCGATGTGTCACGGAAGCGGCGGACTGGCGGGCAAACACGCCTTCGGCGCGCGCACCGGCGGAGCGAACGTCGTCCTCGGCGTGCTCTACCTCGCGGCCGCCTGCGTCGCGGGCGTCGTGACGGCGTTCCCCACCGCAGTCCTCGGCGTCCTCCTCGTCGTCGTCGCGTGGCACCTCGGCCGCGCCGCCGCCCGGTGCGACAGACTCCTCCTCGTCGCCGCCGTCGGCGTCGTCGGCCTCCTGACGAACGTCGGCGCGGCGTTCCTCGTCGGCGCAGTCGCGGACCGACTCCTCGACCGGTTCGGGTCGGCGTGAGAGTCTCGGACGCACGTCCCCGCGTCCGACCGACCGAACGGCCCTTCTATCCGTGGACCGAACGCCGACCCATGACATCGTGGACCGACCTGTTCGACCGCGCGGCATCGTCCGAACGGACGGCCGACGACGTGCGCGAGGCACTCGACGCGCGCCGGGAGGGTGGCGACGGAGAGGACGCCGCGGACGGTGCGGACGCGGACGTTCCGGACCCCGACGACGTCGAACGGAGTCCGGCCCGCGTCGCCGCCGACGCGGACGTCCTCGCGGCGGACCTGTTCGTCGACGGCGACGCCAGAGAAGCGTTGGACGCCCTCCGTCGCCACTCGTGGACGACGCTCGTCGCCAGCGACCCCCTCCTGGACGACGCGCGGGCGGTGGTCGAATCGCTCGGCGACGAATCGCTCGCGGCCGACTGGCTCGAACGGGTCGAGGAGTGGCGCGACCACGTCTCGCACCCCGCGGCCGACCACCCCGCTCTCGGGTCGGCGTACCGCGGCGGCGCGATGCACGTCCTCTCGTTCGACGACCGGTTGCTCTCCTCGAAGGCGGGCGCGACGCTCGGCGGTCAGTTCCCGGTGAGCGTCCACCACCCGCGCGCGTTCGCGACGCTGTTCGACGCCGAGAGCCTCCACGAAGAAGTCGTCGGCGGCGACTACCCCGGCCCGGACCGCGACCCGCGGGAGTGAGTCGGCCGCCACCGGCCGCGCGGCCGGTCGGTTCGGGTCAGTCCTTCGTCGCGGCCGAACAGGCGTCGTTCGTCCGGACCGACGGAACGCCGGCCACCGTTTCGAGCGTCATGGCGAACGCGTACGACCGGCAGAGTTCGGGCTCCCACCACTCGCTCGTCTCCCACTCGTCGCCTCGCACCTCGACGCTGTACCAGTCGCCGTCGTAGTCGGCGCGGAGCAACTCGCTCTCGGCGTTCGGCGGCACCGACGCCTCCTCGACGCGGTCGACCACGTTCTCGTCCCAGTCTCTGACGATTACCGTGGCGGTCTGTTCCGTCTCGGTCCGGTTCGTCACGCGGACGGCGAGCGTTCCGCCGGACGACTTCTCGTCCGAGATTCCGCCGACGTCGCTTCCAGCCGCGCATCCGGCCGTGACGCCGGCGGCGGCGAGTCCGATCGACGCCAACAAGCGCCGTCTCGTCGGCCGCTCCCATCTGTTCGTTCCCATCGGAGTCGTCTCTGGTGACCCGGATTATCACTTTGTTGAATTACCAACCATCAGAGAATTGTCACTACCTCGCTCTCTTATCTCTCTGTCGTCCGATCTTCCGGCGTTGGGCGCTATCTATCCGCGATTATCGTTCCTCTGCCATCTGAGAAATAATAGTATGAGAACAGTCACTTCTCCGGACTTCGTTCGTTCCGAGTCCTCCCGTTCGGTCGCTTCGGTCCCTCACGGGACCTACGTGAGACTCGCTACGCTCGTCTCACGAGGTTCGCTTCACTTGCGTTCAGCGAACCACTCCCCGAACTTCGCCAACGCCCGCCCGCGGTGGGAGACGGCGTTCTTCTCCGCCGCGTCCATCTCGGCGAACGTCGTCCCGTCGTGTTCGAAGATGGGGTCGTAGCCGAATCCGCCGTCGCCGCGCGGCGGCACGATGCGCCCGCGAACGGTCCCCTCGAATATCTTCACCGGGAGGAGGTCCGTCTCCTCTTCGTCCCGTTCCGCGCCGTGGGCCGCCGCGGCGGTCCGGTCGTCTCTGTCTATCGGGTCGGGACTCGCCTCGAACTCCTCGCCGTCGCAGTACGCGAGCGTGCATTTGAACGCCGCCCGGCGCGGTTCGTCCAGTTCTCGCTCCGCGAGTCGGTAGACCGCTTCGACGCCGAGCGTCTCCTCGACGTACGAGGAGTACGGGCCGGGAAAGCCCTCGAAGCCGTCGACGAACAGTCCGGCGTCGTCCACGAGGACCGGTTCGCCCGCGTGCCGGTACGCCTCGCGCGCGCCGTGCGCCGCGATGGGGCCGAGGTCCGACCCCTGCACCTCGGTGTAGTCGTAGTCTAACTGCTCGACCGCATCGAGGTACTCTAACGCCTCGCGGACCTTCCCCGGATTCGTCGTGACGTATCGGAGCATTCGCTCGAACGTCCGGCGGGTCGAGAGAAAGAGGCGTCGGTGTCCGCCGCTCAGTCGTCGTCGACGATGACTTCGACCGGGCCGTCGTCGTCGTCCATCGTCGCGACGGTGTCTCCGCCCGAAGACCGTTCCTGCCAGAGGAGTGCGCCGACGACGACCAGCGCGATCCACGACCGCCAGTTGGCGAGGTTCAGCGTGTACCCGATTCCGAACGGCTTCTTCACGAGCATCCCCTTGCCGGGTTGCCAGTACGACGAGAGCATCCGGCCCATGGACGGTCGTTCGAAATTGTACGGAATCCCGAGGATTTCACCACTCTGGGGTTTGTCTGCCATACTTCACGATTACGCGGGCGGCTGATAAATCGTTTTGGTGTCCTCTCGGACGCTGCGCCCGAAGCCGAGTCGCTCTTCGAGAATCGCTGCGGGGTTACGCCGAGTCGGACCGTACGAGCTGACCTACTGATACCGCCCGCGGCCCTCTATCTCGCGGAGGCGCGAGAGCACTTCGTCGTCGCCCTCGCGTTCGTACCCCTCCTCGAACGCCCGAAGCAGTGGCTCCGGTTCCGCGGCCGTCCCTTCGACGCTCTGGCCGAAGACGTGGAGGTCCATCGCGTGGTCCTCGACGTGGCCGGTGTGGTAGCCGAGGCCGAAGTCGATGAGGTACGTCCTCTCTCCGACGCGGACGTTCCGCGTCGTCGGGTCGCCGTGGACGAACCCCGCCCGATGAATGTGAGCGAGGTGTTCGCCGACGGTCCGACACCGGTCGGCCGTGAGGTTCCCGGCGAGGTCCGACTCGCCCACCCGGTCGAAGACGATGACGCCCTCGGCGGGGTCCACGTCGCGGACGACGGGCGTCGGAACGCCGACGCGCCGCGCTTCGCTCGTGAGGCGCGCCTCCGCGACGGTTCGCTTCCGACGGAGTCTGTCGTCCAGTTCGGGGTGGCGGTACGCCTTCGTGACGCGGCGCTTGACGACGCGGTCCGACTCGATGGTGACCGTCGCCTCCGCGCCGCGAATCTCACCCGATGCCGCCGGGTCGCGCGCGACGGACTCCTCGTCGCCGCGCCACGTCACCGGCACTTGGTCGGGGCGGAAGTTCGGGTCCACCGACGAGTCCGGAATCGGGAGGGTGTCGCCCGCCTCGTACATCTTCGCGCCGAGGACGGCTATCATCCCCGCGTTGTCGCGGAGGAACCGTGGCTCGGGCGCGTAAAACTCCGCGCCGCGTTGCTCGCACATCTCCGCGAGCATCTCGCGCAGACGCTCGTTCTGCCCGACGCCGCCGCCGAGGACGAGTTCGTCCGTCCCCGTCAGAGAGAGGGCCCGTTCCGCCACCTCCGCGAGCATCCCGAAGATGGTCTCCTGCAGGCCCGCACAGATGTCCTCGACCGGCACGCCGTCGTCGTACGCCTGTTTCGCGGCGCTCATGATGCCGGAGAAGGAGAAGTCCATCCCCTTGACGACGTAGGGGAGTTCGTGGAACTCGCCGTCTCTGGCGGCCTTCTCGACCTTCGGGCCGCCGGGGTGGGACCACCCGACGTGGCGGGTGAACTTGTCGATGGCGTTGCCGACGCCGGTGTCCATCGTCTCCCCGAGGACGCGGTACCGGCCGTTGTGGTAACCCAACAGGTGAGCGTTCGCGCCCGAGGCGTTCAGACAGACCGGCGAGTCGAAGCCCGACCGGTGGCGGCCGATTTCGAGGTGCGCCACCATGTGGTTGACGCCGACGAGGGGAACCTCCAACGTCTGTGCGAGGGCGCGCGCCGCGGTGCCGACGATGCGGAGACACGGACCGAGGCCCGGTCCCCGAGAGAAGGCGACGGCATCGATTCCGGTTCCGTCGCCCGCCGCCGTCTCCGACGCCCGGTCGAGAACCGTCTCGACTACGGCCGGAATCGCATCGCCCATGTGTTCCGCGGCCTCGCGCGGGTGGATGCCGCCGCTATCGGGTTCGTAGGGGTCCGACTCGATGAACACCTCGTCGGCTTCGCTATCGAACAAGGCGGCGCTGGCGGCCCACGCGGTACCTTCTATTCCGAGAACTCGCATCGAGAATACGAAAGCTGATTCGGAGTCTGTTCGACCCGGAAGTCAGGCCTCTTCGGCCTCCGCCTCGACCTCTTCGGTGTCGGCGGCGATCTTGTTCCGGTCGAGCATGTAGTCCTGTTCGACGTCGCGCGCGAAGTCCGGCGAGTCGTAGACCTTCGCGTAGCCGACGGTCTTGCGCATGCCGAACTTCGTGTCGAGTTCGTGGACGACGACTTCGTCGGAGTCTTTGTTCAGCTTCGCCGCGAGACTGTCGCGGACCGACAGACGGGACGGCGAGGCTTCTTCGTGCACTATCTCGAAGCGGACGTCGCTCCGGTGTAACATCGGATTCTCGTCTTCGGAGATGACTTCGATTTCCATGGTTCAGTTGGGTTAAAATGCTCCCGATGCAAGTAAAAGGATTTCGAAGGGACGAACGGACGCCTCGGCGACTCGGGTTCGCCCGTCGGACGGCGATTCGGCCGTCTCGCGTTCGAAATACGGACCGAAACATCCGCTCAGTACGGTGCGTTACTTATTGGACAGCGAAACCGTAGCGGAGATGGTGGGCCGGTGGCTCGGCGCAGATACCGACTCTCACGGGGAGAGTCCTCGACTCCCTCGAACACGGATTTTTTAATAATCGGGTCACGAACGTGAACTCACGTTGAAAAAGAGCCCTGGGCCGAGCTCCGTATCTCGGTGATGTACTCCACCACGCGAGAGCGAAGGGAGGTTCGGCCGGCTCGCCAACTGTGGGCGGTTCGGTGACCCAACCGAATTCACGACCGGTTGGGGTTCTCACGGGGCTGTCGCGCTGATTGGCGCTCGGTTCGCGCCCTGCGCTCAGCTGTGCGTGGACCGTTCTTACAGGTTCTCTGTAGCTCGAGCGCAGTGCGTAGGCTGCCTCGTTCTCCGATCATCACGAGCTACCGAACCCGCGTAAATGCCCGAAACGTCAACGACCCGGTCACACTTCAGTCGACAGCATCGCGTTCGTATCGAACAGGCGATTGATCACAGTTTCCGTCCGCTTTCGATATCACTCGGAGGGTACCCCTGATGAGGCACGCCCCCTACGAATTGGCTCTCGAATCGAAAATCTCGGGCGCACGTCCAGTATACCGGTTCTACACCGCAGACGGAGTCTGTTCGAAGCAGTCGTTCCGGAACGCCGAGCTCCTACTGATAGAATCTCTCTGGGGAGTCGACCTCGGCCGTCTCCTCGCTCTAGAAGCAAACTATGGCGTTGTTGGTGTCGTTCTCGCTGATCGCTCTGTCTCCGTCAGTATGGTGGAGTCCAGTGCTCGTGCCGTACAGCTTTGCGAGCGTAACGCGAGGGAAAATAGCGTTGACGCGGCAACCGCACTCGTCGCCGACGTCACCGCTCTTGGCGATACGTTCGACACAGTTGCGTACGCTCCGAAGCCCTACACCCCACTATCGGTCGGAAAACAGCGTATCGTCGATGGTCTGTCCGTTCTGCAACCCGACGGAAGCCTCTATCTGGCTGCGTCGAAGCAAACCGGTCTCACGCGCTACGAACGGTGCCTGCGCGAGACCGCTGCAACGGTCGAACAGGTAGCCGAGTACGATGGTTGCGCTCTTCTCGAGGCGACCCGACCGCGGTCATTCGAACGACCGGCCTACGTCTCGCCGCGAGAGATCCGGCCAGAGATAGACGGCGTCACGCTCTCGCTCGTCACCGTCTCGGGGTTGTTTTCCCCCTCTAAATTGGACGACGGGACGCGTCTCCTCTTGGAGACGATAACGGTCGAAGACGGTGAAAGGGTGTTGGATCTCTGCTGTGGTTACGGGGCCATCGGAACGTACGCTGGTCGAGTCGCGGACTGTGATCTCTGGTTGAGCGACGACGATGCGGTTGCGACGTCGTGTGCGGAGTGCAGTCTCCGCGCGTCTCGCGTAGATGGAACTGTCGTAACTGCTGATTGCGCCGAGGGCATCGCCGATCAGACGTTCGATAGAGTGCTCTGTAATCCGCCAACCCACGCGGGTGGTGGGGTTCTCTCAGAGCTATTCTCCGGCGTACACGACGTTCTCGCTCCCGACGGTGAACTCGAGATAGTACATCACCGTGAGGTCGATCTGCGTTCCCATCTCTCTCCGTTCGGTACAGTCGAGAGACTTCGAACGGGAGACGAGTATATCGTCCTGCGTGTCTCTAACTGAACGGCGTTCACGCTTGGTCGAAGAACGATGCTAGTGGGAGTTGAAACGGCGGTCCGGCAGTTGGAGAGTCACCGCGGTAGCGGTTGTGGCAGCTATCAGTCGGGTCTGTGAAGAGGCTCCGTTCTGCACAAAACCACAGCACGAACTACGCTTCGACGCCGAGTACGTCGAGGGCGGCGTCGGCGTCGCCCTCCATCCGGCCCAACAGCGTCCGCATCTCCAGTTTCGCCTCTTCGGTGACCGAGACGAGGACCATCCCCTCGTCGGGTTGGCCGTAGACGACGCTCGCGCCGAGTGGCGCGGCGACGACGGCCGGAAGCGTCGCCAAGTCCTCCTCGCCCTCGACGACGATGGTGACCGGTTCGTCGTACTCCGCGAGTGCGGTAGCCAGCGCCGCGAGAAGTTCCTCGCCGATGGTTCCGGCCTCGTTTTCGGCGTCGATGCCGTCGTCCGGGGCGGCGACGGCGCGGCGAACCTCCTCGTCTATCGCCTCGCGCTTCGTCTTCCCGTCCACGACGGCCACGTCCGGCACGCGCCCGGCCTCGCGGAGGTGGTAGGTGACGACGTCTCCGACGGCGATTATCGGGTCGCCGGCGTCTTCGAGGAGACGGTCGGCGCGCTGATAGACCGGACCGAACGGCTCTTTGAACGCGCCGCGGAGGTCGCGAGGCAGTCGGAGCATCGTCCGGCGTCAGCGGACCTTCAGCGCGTAGCCGCCGGGTTCGTTGACGTTCATCTCGTCGGCTATCTCGCTCTCCTCGGGGTGGGTGATGACGACGTACCCCGCCCAGTCTTCGGTGAGGGTGGTCGCGCCGCAGCTCTCGCAGACGTTCGCGTCCGGGTCGTTGATGTAGTGGCACTCGCGGCAGGCGAGACGCGGCTTCGCCATCTAGCTTCCCTCCGCGCCGGTCGTGGCCTCGTTCTTCTGGCGGTCCTCTTCGAGCCAGCCGTGCTTGCCGAGCCCCGGCTGTTTGGCCGTGAGACCGATCTTCGAGTCGCGGGGGTTCCGCTCGTCGATGCTCTTCGTGACGATGCGGACCCGAACCGAGTCGCCGACGCCGAGCGTCCGCCCCGACTCCGTGGAGGCGAGTTGCTGGTTCTCGCCGTCGTAGGCGAGGTACTCGTCCGATATCTGCGAGACGTGCAGCAGTCCGTCCACCGGACCGATTCCGACGAACGCGCCGAACTCCACGACTTCGACGACTTCGCCGTCTACGACCTCCTGCATGTTGGGGTCGTACGTGATGGCGTCGAACTCCGCTTCGTAGTAGACGCCGGCGCGGCCCGGGAGGACCGTACCTTCGCCGATGTCGTGGACGTTCACGACGCTCACGACGCTGCCCACATCTTCGTCCATCCGTCCTTCGAGCTTATCCTGCAGGAGTCGCTTGACCCGATTGGGGGTCACGTCAGCGAGATGCTCCGGCGGGACCTCGACTGTGTCCTTGAGTCGTACCCGTTTGTACATCGTATGGCTATGGTTCCGTTATTGCGAGTTTGTCCCGACCCCTTATACCGATTACTCGAACGCCGCGTTCGAGCAGTCGGTCCCGAAGGGGCTTGTCGTTCGTGACGACGTAGTCGCACTCGCCTTCCGCGAGTTCGACGACTGCGTCGTCGGCGTACGGTGCGTCGGTTTCGACGACGCGACACCGTTCCGCGGCGAGGTCGGCGCCCACGCTGGCCGCCACGCCCTCTGTGCCGCCCCCGCGGGAGAGTTTCTCCAACTCCGCCGTGACTGCACGGGGGACGACGAGGTCGAGGTCGGCGGCGAGTAGCCGGTCGAGTTCCTCGAACAGTCGCACGTCGAGTTCGACCGGCATCATCAGCGCGTTCGTGTCCATGATGACTGTCGTCACACCTTCCTCTGGGTTCGTGTCGCGTCTCTCTCCGTCACTTCAGCGTCCCGATGCCGATGAGTCGCCACCGCGCGCCGACCCGGCGGTTGATGGCTATCTTCGAGCCCGACCGCGCGCAGACGGGGCGCTTCAGCGACACTTCCGCCTCGCCGCTTCGCGCACTCGTGACGGCGCCGACCGTGGTGGCCGTGCCGACGGTGAGCATCAGGGGTTCGCCGGTCGATATCTCCTCGACCGTGTCCTCGTCCTCGCCGACGACTCGGTCGAGGAGTTCGACGTCCATCGTGAACTCCTCGCGCGTCGGCGGCAGCGACCCGGGTTCGCCCGCGACCTGTCCCGCGAGGGCGTCTCCCTTCGTGAGACTCGGGTCGAGACCGGTCCCGACGCCGCAGAGGCCGCCGGGGCGGACTTCGTCCACCATCTGCCCGCCGGCCTGCAGCGAACGGATGTCGGTCGTGATGGGTCGCCACTCGGTCTGGCCGCCCTCTTCGACCTCTCGGCCGGGGCGGAGTTCGAGTTCGTCGCCCTCCGACAGTTTGCCGGTGACGACGGACCCGCCGATGACGCCGCCGGAGAGGTCCTCCCACGTCGTACCCGGGCGGTTGATGTCGAACGACCGCGCCGTAAACATCTGCGCGGCCTCGCCCTCGTCGCGGTCGGGCGTGGGAATCTCCTCTTCGATGGTCTGGATGAGGAGGTCAACGTTGACGCCTTGCTGGGCGCTGGTCGGGACGATGGGGGCGTCCTCGGCGACCGTTCCCTTCACGAACTCCTGGATCTGCTCGTAGTTCTCGACGGCCCGTTCGCGGTCGACGAGGTCGACCTTGTTCTGGGCGATGACGATGTTGTCGATGCCGATGATGTCGAGCGCCATCAGGTGCTCTTCCGTCTGCGCCTGCGGCACGTCCTCGGTGGCCGACACCACGAGCACCGCGCCGTCCATGATGGCCGCGCCCGACAGCATCGTCGCCATCAGGGTCTCGTGACCCGGCGCGTCTACGAACGACACCGTTCGCAGTATTTCCGTCTCGTTGCCTTCCTCGTCGGTCTCTTCGACCGTGTAGCACTCCGGTTCGTCCTTCCCGGGGATTCGGCGGAACGTCGCGTCCGCGTACCCGAGTCGGATGGAGATGCCGCGCTTCATCTCCTCCGAGTGCTGGTCGGTCCACGACCCCGACAACGCCTGTACGAGCGTCGTCTTGCCGTGGTCTACGTGACCGACGAGTCCGATGTTCACCTCCGGTTGTTGTGGATTTTGCGTCACCATTGACCTCCTGAAGTAATCTTGGGGAAGTTTCGCCCCGAGCGCCTGATAAAGTTGCTGTTATAGTCGCGGGGCCGACGCTCTGCGGCCCGTGTCGTGTGAACTTCCCGCAGGAGAGGGAGTCGTCCCTCCCCGAACACTGTTCGAATACCACTAGGCGGGCCGAGGTGATTAGTCCGCCGGCGGTTCGAAGGTGTTCGGCGGTCCCGTCGGCGAGAGCGTCTGTCCGGTGACGAACGACGCGGCGTCGCTGGCGAGAAAGCGGACGGCGTCGGCCACCTCCTCCGGCGTGCCGACCGTCCTGTCCACCGGGTCTCGCTCCGGCATCTCCTCGACGCCGAGCCACTCCCGCACCGCCGGCGTCGCGATGAACCCCGGTTCGACCGCGTTCACGCGAACGTCGTCGCCGGCCCACTCGACGGCGAGCGTCCGCGTGAGGGCGCTCACGCCCGCCTTCGCGGCGCTGTAGGGGCCCATCCTCGCGACGCCGTAGCGACCGGCCATGCTGGAGGTGTTGACCACCGCGCCGCCGTCTTCGCGGAGTGCGTCGGCGAACGCGCGGGTGACGTTGTACGTCCCGGTGAGGTTCACCTCGATAACGCCGTCCCAGTCGTCGGGTTCGACTCCGTGAAGGGGAGCGCCGGGGCCGGCCCCGCCCGCGTTGTTCACGAGGACGTCCACGCCGCCGAACTCCTCGACGGTCGCGTCGGCGAACGACGCCACCGAGTCCCTGTCGGTCACGTCGCACTCGACGGCGAAAGCCGACCCGGGACGGTCGGCGGCGTTCAGTTCCTCGGCGACGGCGTCGACGTCCGCCTGCGTCCGAGAGCAGATGACCACGTCCGCGCCGTCCGCGACGAACGTCTCCGCGATTGCGCGACCGATACCGCTGGAGGCGCCGGTCACGACGACCGTTTCGTCGGCGACGCTCGACCGACCGCGGACCGACTCCGTCGTCCGCACCGCGTCTGTGTCTGGCATCGTCTCCGTTACGGCCATCCGAGGGAAAAAGCGAGTGCCCGTCCTCCGAGCGTTCCGTCTGCGAAGCGCCGCGCCCTCCTCGACGCGCCGTCGTGCGCCCTCGACGCCGCGACTACCGAACCCGCTTCATCAGCCCGAACAGTTCGTCGCGGTACGTCTCCGGTTCGAGGCCGAGGTCCACGTCCACGGTGAGCGATATCGCCTCCGAGGGCGACTTCGTCACCTCCCGCTCGAAGTTCTCGTCGGGGTAGGCCCCGCCCGTCACGAGCACGGAGCCGTCGCCTATCCACGCCGCGAGGTGTCCGGCGACGGTTATCTCTCCGCCCTCGATGGCTATCTTCCGGTCGCCCAAGTCGACCGAGAAGCCGTCGAACGCGTACGTCGCCTCGAAGTTAGTCAGGCGCGCCTCCGCGCCCGACGCCACCTGCATCGTCTCCTCGCTGGTCTTCGTCACGTCCGTGAGGCCCGCCTGTTTCAGGCGCGACTGGAACGCCTGCTGGGACTGCGATTCGACCCTGTCGAGGAGCTGTTGGCGGCCCGCGCCCGCCGGGAGACTCGTGATGTCGGGGTCGAACGTCGCCCGCGTGGCGAAGAACGTCGCCAGTTGCGCGTCCGCCCGGCCAAGCGTCTGCTCGGCTATCCGCTCTCGGAGCGCCGTGTCCTCGTAGAGGAGCGTCCGCGTGGCGGCGGTGAGCGTCATCGGCCCGACGGACTGCTCGAACGCCGGGTCGTCCGTCACGTCGTCCGTCTGCTCCCACCCGCCCTCGTCGAGTCGCCCCTCGGGGACCTTCGGCGGCCGCCGCGCGGCGCTCACCGTCGACCCCTGCCCGCTACAGCCGGCGAGCGCGGACGCGCCCGCGGCGGCCGCGACGCCGAGGTACGCCCGTCTGCTCCATCCCTCTCGTCCCTCGTTCCCGCTTCCGTCAGTCTCATTTCGTTCGTTTCCGGGGTGCATCCGTCGTCGTGGGTGGGGCGTATTCACAAAAGTAGTTATCTTCTGATATCCAACAGGTATCGCGCGATTGCAACCCGACTCGGCCGACGCCTCGGTCTTTCGGCCGAAGAGCGACTATCGGACGCCGGACGCGTCGGCTCTCCGCCGTCTCTCGTCGTCGCCCCGTCGTTCTCTCCCGTCTCTCGTCGCCCGGCGAGGTGCTTTTGTCCGCGCCGCCCGGAGGGTCCCCCGTGCCCGCCTCGGACGACCGGACGCGAGAGTTCGCGTTCGAACTCGCGTTGTGCGCCCACCTCGAAGCCGAAACCGAGTGGCTCCCCGCCCGGCAACTCGGCGCGGCAGTCGTCGCTCCCGGCCGCCGCATCGTCGATATCTGCGCCGTCGTCCCGGGCCCGCGGTTCGACGAGCGAACGGCCATCACCGCAGACACCATCCCGACGCGCGCAATCGAGAGCGACGTGGGCGTCGGGGAGGCGGTGTACTGGCGCGACGCCTTCGACTGTTCCCGCGAGGCGGCCCGAACCGCGGTGGACCGCGCCGTCGAGAGCGGATTCTTCGAGCGCGAACGCCGCGGCGCGCGGGAGTACGTGCGCCGGACGACGCGGTACCCCGAGGAGTGGTTCGCCGAACTCGTCGGCGTCGAGAACAAACCCGACTTGGACGCGCCGGGCGCACTCGAACGCCAGTTGCGGACCGACGTGAGTCTCGGCCTCTTCGACCGCGTCGTCCTCGCCACCGAGAGCTACGTCACCCGCGCCCACCTGAACCGCCTGCCCGAGGAGGCGGGCGTCTGGCGGTTCGACCCCGAGACGGGCGACCGGACGGTCGTTCGGGAACCGACGCCCCTGCGGACGGACCGTCCGGGCGTCGAACTCGTCGAGGAACGGCCCCTGCGGACGGACGTGGCCGTCGTCTCCGCCGCGGAGAAGGCCCGCGCGCGCCGGCGACTCGCGGAACGCGCCTACGGCAAGGGCTGGCGGACGTACGAGTTCCCGGCCTGCGCCCGCGCCGACGCGACGGCCGACGGGCGACCCCGTTGTTCGCACTTCGGCCGCGTCGTCGACCCCGCCCGGGAGTGCGGCGCGGACTGCCCGGCGCGCGAGGACGGCGACGCGCCCGACGCGGACGTCGCCGCCCTCCGGGATACCCGGACGCCGTGGGTCCGAGACCCGGCGGGCGTCGTCCGGAGACAGAGCGGACTCGACCGGTTCACCTGACGCTATTTCTCTTCCTCTCGGTTCGAGTAGACGAGTGCGACGGTGACGACGAGTCCGAACGCCAGCATGAACGCCGCGCCGCCCGCCCAGTCGATTTCTCCCTCCGCCGCCCACGAGAACGCGGCGAAGACGACGCCGCCGGCGACGGCACTCGCGACGGCGTAGCGGAGGTCAGAGGAGACGGTCGGCATACCCTATCGGGTCGCTCCGCGGCGAAGTATCCTCGGACGGACCGCGACGCGGGGACGACGCGCTCAGAGGTCGTACACCTCGCCGTCCACGGCGAGGGGTTCCTCGAACGCCTCGTCGGGCGGGTAGAAGTGCGCCGTGTGGACGAGACGGGTCTCCGAGGCGTTCAGGTCGTCGGCCAGGGAGAGCGCGCCCTCTCTGGTCATGTGCTTCGTCCCGAACGTGCGCGGGACGCCGTTTTCGTCGTGGTGTTTCCCGCCGAGGGGGTGGTGTTCGCAGAGCGACGCCGGGACGATGGCGTCCGCGAGAAAGAGGTCCGGGTCGCGGAGCACCTCGCGGGACTCCTCGGGGACGGCGTAGTTCGTATCGCCCGATACGGAGAGCTTCGCGCCCGTCTCGGGGTCTTCGACTGCGAGTCCGTAACAGAGAAGCGGCGGGTGTTCGACGGGGACGAGGGTCACGTCGAGGCCGCAGACGCGGAACGACTCGAACGGCGCGTGCCCGTAGACGCCGACCTGTTCGAGGTAGTCGTACTTGTCTGCGACCGTCTCGGCGACGCTCTCGCCCGTCCGCGGGTCCGTCTCGTCGGCCGCGTGGACGGGCAACTCGTCGAAGACCCGGTAGGCGTTCCCGAGGCCGTCCACGTGGTCGAAGTGGACGTGCGTCACGACGCCCGCGTCCGGGAGCGGAACGTCCTGCGTCAGGAACTGGTGCCGGAAGTCCGGGCTGAAATCCACCAGCAACGACTCGTCGGTTCGCTCGTTCTCGACGTGGACGGAGAAGCGACTGCGCTCGACGCCGCGTTCTCGCGCCGACCGGCAGGTGTCGCAGTCGCACCCGACGGTCGGCGTCCCCGTCGTATCGCCCGTACCGAGGAGAGTGACCCGCATCACCACGAGGTACGTTCCTGCCGGTTGATAAGCGTAGTCGATGCGTCCCGGTCGTCGGGTTCCTCGCCGGCGTCAGTCGCCCGCGCGCCCGACGGCCACCGCCGTGTCGCTGACCAACTCCGCTATCGCCCGGCGCTTGAGGACGACGAACCCGGCGAAGACGACGAGAAAGCCCAAAAGCGTCGCGGGCGTGATGTTCTCGTCGAGTATCGCCACGCCGGCGACTGTCGCGACCACCGGCACGAGGTAGGCGACCAGCGACGTTTCGAGTGCGCCCTGCGTCTCCAGTAGGTGGAAGTAGATGGAGAAGGCGGCGGCGGTGGCGAAGACGCCGAGGTACGCCACCGCGGCCCCCGTTCGGAGGGTTGCCGGGAGCGAGAACGACTCGCCGAGGCCGACGCTGACGGCGTGGAGGAGCACCCCGCCGACGAGCATCGACCACCCCGAGAGCGCGGCGTTGTCCAGCGTCGGGCGCGCCCGTTGGACGAGGACGCCGCCCAACGCGACGCCGGCGACTTGGAGGAGGATGAGCAGTCGGCCGACGACTCTGTCGCCGAGCAGGTTCGCGGGGTCCGGCCGGACGATGAGGACGACGCCGAGGAAGCCGAGGGCGATGCCGACCGCTCCGACCGGCGAGACGCGTTCCTCCGGCAAGAGCCCCAACGCCCACAGCGACGTGGCGATGGGGACGAGGCTCTGCAGGATGGCGGCCACCCCGCTCGGAACCGTCTGCTGGCCGACGAACAGGAAGGCGTTCATCCCGACGAGGAAGACGCCGCCCGCGAGGACGGCCGCGACGTTCGCGCGGTCCGCGGGCCGCCACGTCGCGCCGCTTGCGAGGGCGTAGCCCAACAGGAGCACCGCCCCGAGGTCGTAGCGGAACGCCGCGAACAGCACCGGTTCGAGCGATTCGAGGCCGACGGAGATGGCGAGAAAGGAGAACCCCCAGAGGGTCGCGAGCGTCCCGAACAGGCCGACGGTGGCGAGGCGGCGGTTCACGGACGTACGACCGTCCGCCGGACAATTAGGCGTCTCGGTTCGGCGGTCGGCGCGTCACGCGTAGTGTCGCTCGGAGTACCGAACCCGCGTCGGGACGGTTCGCGTCGCCGTCCGGCCGTCGAGCGTCACCGTCGCGGTCACCTCCCGCGGCGTCGCGGCGACCAGTCGGTCGAAGGCGGCGTTCGTCTCGCTCACTTTCTCCCCGTCGCGGTCGTACGTGACGACGTACTCGACGCTGACGAAAAGTCCGTCGTCCCCGGCGGTGACGCCGACGGACGCGCCGCCGTTCCCGTCCAGTTCGTCGGCGAGTCTCTCCGCCACCGCCTTCGAAGCGACGGTGGCGCACTCCGCCTCGGCCCACCGCTCCCACGGTATCTCCTCGTAGACGGGTTCGCGTTCGGGCGGTTCCGACCCGTTCACCACCGCCTCGTGGTTCGCGTGGCGGTAGGCGGCGACTATCCGCACCGTCTCGTTCTCGGGGACGTACGCCACGTCTTCGACGGTCTTCGAGACCGAGACGGGGTCGGCTTCGCCGGGCGTCGGGTCCGGCGTCGGTTCGCCGTCGGTCGTCGGTTCGTCTCGGTTCGTCCCGTCGTCGCCGCGGTTCGATGCGGTCGGCGCGCCGCCGAGGCACCCGCCGAGAACGGTGCTACCGAGGCAGGCGAATCCGCCGACGAACGCGCGTCTGGTGGAGGGCATCGCTCGCCGGTTCCCGACCGCCTGCTAAGTACTTTGTCGAGAAAAGGGGCGAAACCCCACCGCACGTCGCCTCAGTCGTGGTCGTGACTGTGGTCGTGGTCGTGGTCGTGAGCGCCGCCGTCGCCCGCGACCAACTGCTCGCCGTCGGACATCATGTCCATGTTCTTCAGGTTGTCTCGCTCCTCGAAGTCCTCGACGGCGTCCAAGATGTCCTCCTGCGTGAGCGACATCCGCTCTTCGGTGAGGGCTTCGAGGACGGCTTCCCGCATCACCATCCGGAGGTCAGAGCCGGTGAGGCCCTCCGTCCGGTCGGCGACGGATTCGGGGTCGAACTCCGCGACGTCCATCCGTCTGGTGATGATGCGGAGGATGTCCGCGCGCATGTCGCGGTCCGGTTTCGGGAAGTTCACGATCTCGTCGAAGCGACGCCACGCCGCGGAGTCGAGTTGGTCCGGGTGATTGGTCGCGCCGATGAGGATGACCTCGTCGCGGATGAGCGAGATGTCGTCGATGCTCTTCAGCAAGGTGTTGACCGCCCGCTTGAGCGCCGCGTGCTCGTCCGACCGGCGGGTCTTCGCCACGGAGTCGAACTCGTCGATGAAGAGGATACAGGGCGACAGTCGCTTGGCCACCTCGAACGTCTTCTCGACGTTCTTGGCCGTCTCCCCGAGATACTGGCTCGTTATCATCGAGAGCTTCACCTCGACGAACGGGAGCCCGAGTTCGTGGGCGAGAGCGCGGGTGACGGTGGTCTTCCCGGTGCCCGGCGGCCCGACGAACAGTATCTTCCCTATCTCGCGGAGGCCGATCTCCGCGAGGTACTCGCGGTGTTCGATTGCCTTCATCAGCTTCTGTATCTCGCCCTCTTGGTCCTGCGTGAGGACCAAGTCCTGAAGGGTCATCTCTATCTCCTCCGGCGCGCGGACCTGCACCAAGTCGAGCATCTCCGCGTCCTCCTCCTCGTCGAAGTACTCGTCGAGGAGGCTGTCTATCCAGACGCGGTCGGCCTGAATCGGCCGGGTGTGCTCCCGCGCCTCGGCGTGGGTCACGTCCACGTCGCCGCGGTCCTCGACGGTCGCCGCGATGGTGGGGTTCGTCTCCAACCGGTCGCGTTCGGCCCGGTCTAAGAACCACTCGGTCGCCATCTCGGGTTGCGTCAGCGAGATGCGCCCGGAGAACTCCTCGCGCTGCGTGAACAGCAGGTCGGAGACGGCGTCCCACGGATGCTCGACGCCGGTTGCTTTCCTCGCCGTACTCTCGGTAACGACGAGGGGTCGTTCGATACCGATTGGGGCGTTCTCATCAGTGTCGGCGTCATCGTCCGGTTCCGCCCAGAACACTCGGCGGTACCGCGGCGGCAGGTCGTTCTCGTCCAACCCCCGGTTTTCCGTGTAGAGATGAGCCGTGAGGAGAAATTCGACTACCTCGAGAGCCCGATTACTCATCCGTAAGAAGTTGCCGCCACGAACGCTTAAGACCGTCGAAGGGAAGACGCGAGCGACCCCCGTGCCACCGCTCCTCCCGCCGCCGTCGCCGGCTCGAATCCCCTTATACCGATAATACCTCACCAAGGTCTGCGGGTGACTCCCCCACACTTCACGACCGACTTATTTGTTCAAAGATTAGCGATTTATACCTGCATACGTCCCGTTATATCGTGAATCGGTCCATGTTCGAACAGATGTGTAGGCCAAAACCGTGTAATATGGCGTCGGGGTGGTACCCGTGGTGAGACAGGTTTCGACCACGTGCATGCGGTGTGCGGTCGGATGCGGGCACGTCCACCGGGAGGTGGAGGACGGCACCGGTATCGAGTCCGTCCGCGGCGACCCCGCCCATCCGGTCAACCGCGGACTCGCCTGCGGGCGGGGAATCGACGAGTCCGCGAACCCCGGCGGCGATTGGTTGACCCGCCCTCTCGTCCGCCGCGACGACGAACTCGTCCCGACGACGTGGGAGAACGCCCTCTCCGTCGCCGCGGTGCGCCTCCGGGAGGCGCGCGAGTCCGACCCCGACGAGGTGGCGGTGCTCGGAAGCGGTCAGCAGACGAACGAGGCGGCGTACGCCCTCGGGAAACTCGCCCGCGGCGGTCTCGGGACGCGGATGTACGACGCGAACACGACGCTCTGCATGGCGAGTGCGGTCACGGCGTACTACAACGCGTTCGGAAGCGACGCGCCGCCGCCGACGTACGACGACGTCCCCGAGGCCGACGTTCACGTCGTCTGGGGCGCGAACCCCGCCGTCGCCCACCCCGTGCTGTTCCGGTGGATAGCCGACGCCGCCACGGACGGCCGACTCGTCGTCGTGGACCCGGTGGAGACGAAGACGGTCGGGTTCGCCGACGACCACGTCCAACTCGCGCCGGGCGGCGACTTGGCCCTCGCGAAGGCGGTCCTCGCCCGACTGGTCGAGACGGACCGCGTCGACGAGGCGTTCGTCGCCGAGAACGTCGAGGGGTTCGACGAACTCCGCGAGTCGCTTCCGCCCGTCGAGGCCGCCGCCGACGCCGCGGGCGTCGGACTCGACGCGGTCGACCTCCTCGCGGAGGCCCTCGAACGCCGGACGCTCGTCTACTGGGGCATGGGCGTCAACCAGAGCGTTCGCGGGACGGCGACGGCGGGTGCACTCGTGGACCTCTGTCTCGCCTCCGGCAACCTCGGCCCCGGGTCCGGTCCGTTCTCGCTGACGGGACAGGCCAACTCCATGGGGACGCGGGTCTGTTCCTCGAAGGGGACCTGGCCGGGTCACCGCGACTTCGAGGACCCCGCGGAACGGCGCACCGTCGCCGACGCGTGGGACGTTCCGGTCGAACGCCTCCCCGACGACGCCGGCCCCGGTCCGGTGGGCATCTTCGACTCCGACCCCTCGGTCGTCTGGACCGTCGCCACCAACCCCGCCGCCGGGTTCCCCGACGCGAACCGGGCGCGGGCGGTTCTCGACGACGCGTTCCTCGTCGCGCAGGACGCCTTCCGGACGGAGACGACCGACCTTGCGGACGTGGTGCTTCCTGCCGCGACGTGGGGCGAACAGGGCGGGACGACGATGAACATGGAGCGGACCGTATCGCGCGTCCGCGCCGCGACGGACATCCCGACCGGCGTCCGGACGGACCTCGACGTAATCGCGGGCGTGGCCCGCCGCGTCTCGCCGGGTCTGCTCCCGAAACCGCCCGTCGAACCCGAGGCGGTGTTCGACGAGTTCCGGGAACTCACCGCCGGGACGAAGGCCGACTGCGCCGGCATCTCCTACGAGAGACTGGAGGCGGAGGGCGCGGTTCGGTGGCCCGCGCCGACGCCCGACGACGCCGGCGGGTACCGCTACCGGACCGACGACGGGTGGTCCTTCGAGACGCCCTCCGGGACGGCGCGCGTCTCGACGGTGGCGTTCGACGCGCCGGACCTCCCCGAACCGGCCGACGACGACTACCCCCTCGTGCTCACCACCGCCCGCGAGGAGGACGGCTACAACACGGGCGTTCGTTCGCGGGACGTGGACGACCCCGGCCCCCTCGAAGTCCGCGCCGCGCCGGCGACGATA
The DNA here is from genome assembly GCF_900100875.1 of Halopelagius longus. Taxonomy (NCBI): domain Archaea; kingdom Methanobacteriati; phylum Methanobacteriota; class Halobacteria; order Halobacteriales; family Haloferacaceae; genus Halopelagius; species Halopelagius longus. The sequence goes on from NZ_FNKQ01000001.1 coordinate 218,044, forward strand.
GACGCCCACGCGGACGCACTCGACGCGTCGCCGGACGAGGCGGCCGGCGCCGGGGGCGACGCCGACGGCCGCCCGACGACGCTCGTGGACTCCCGGCGCGGGACCGTCGCGGGCGTCGTCGAGGCCGACGAGACGGTCCCCGAGGGGATGCTCTGGTGCAGCATCCACCACCCCGCGACGAACCGCCTCACCGTCCCCGCGGTTGACCCCCACTCGAAGGAGCCGAACTTCAAGCAGTGCGCCGTTCGCCTCCGCCACCCGACGCAGGAGGCGAACCGAGGCGCGCCCTCCCCCGCGGAGGCGGGCGACTGATGCCGGTGAGGTACCCGACGACGTGCCGGTTCCGAAGGTACCCTCTCGGCGGCGCGGCGTCCCGACGGACCCCGAGACGGAACCGATGACGGCCGAGGAGACGATTGACGCCTCCGACGCGCGTCGAATCGACGTGGGGACCGCCGGCGTGATTCTCGCGGGCGGCCGTTCCACGCGCTTCGACGGCGGCGACAAGGCCCTCGCGTCGGTGGACGGCGTCCCGTTGGTCGTCCGCGCCGCCGACGCGGTCGAACCGCTCTCGGATCACCTCGTCGTCAACTGCCGGGACGACCAACGCGACGCCCTCGCCGACGCCCTCGCGGCGGTTTCGATCCCGACGACGTTCGCGCCCGACCCCATGGCGGACCGCGGTCCGCTGTTCGGCCTGCGAACGGCGCTCAGACACGCCGACGCTCGGTACGCTGTAGTCGTCCCCTGCGACATGCCGGCGCTGACGACGGCGTTTCTCGCTCACCTCGCCGCCCGCGCAGAGGGGTCGACGGGCGCCGCGGTGCGGTGGGACGGCGCCGTCGAACCGCTTCCGTTGGCGGTCCACGTCCGCGCCGGAGAGGTGGCCTGCACGGAGACGCTCCGGGACGGCCGACACGACCTACGGAGCCTCGTCGAGGCGCTTTCGCCCGCCTTCGTCTCGGAGTCGACCGCCGCCGCCCACGGCGCGCCGGCTATCCTCCGAGACGTGGATACGCGCGCCGACCTCGGGTCCGTCGCGCGCGAGTGACGGGCCGGTCCTCCCCGACCCCCTTCTTCGATGCGCTCCTCGGTACGTCGAACTCCGCGCTCTCCGCGCAGAATTGTTAATCATATTTCATTACCTTCAGTTGAGGATGTACACTTCGAGGCAGAAAAACTGGAATCATACGTCCTTATACGCTACTGAATTGGTTATAAATAGGAGGAATGTCGAATTATCTAGCCATATGTTTGGTTTTTCAACGGTTAATACTATGTGCGTGGCTGCCACAGGCACGACCACGAATGAACGTCCAGACGACGCAACGCAAGACGGAGAAACCGTCGGTGATTCGCGATGGCGCATAAGAAAGAGAAATTCAAGGAGGAACTGTACGGCGACGCCGTCCGCGAGAAGATTCTGGAGTTCGCCGCGGAGGGGTGGGAGTCCATCCCCGAGGACGAACGCGAAGAGTGGTTCACCCGGTTCAAGTTCTGGGGCATCTTCCACCAGCGCACCGGGCAGGAAGGGTACTTCATGATGCGGTTGACGAACGCGGACGGTCGCCTGAAACCCGGCCAACTCCGCGCGATAGCCGAGGTGGCCCGCGACTACGCGAAAGGCCCCGTCTCGAACCCCGAGTTCGGAAACGGGTGGCTCGACCTGACGACGCGGCAGTCGGTCCAACTGCACTGGATTCGCCTCTCGGACGTCCCCGACATCTGGGAGAAACTGGAGTCCGCGGGCGTCTCGACGCGTTCGGCCGGCGGCGACACGATGCGCAACATCGTCGGCTGTCCGGTCGCCGGCAAGGACGCCGAGGAACTCGTGGACACGACGCCCCTCTTGGACCGCTTCCAGGAGGAACTCCGCGGCGACGACGCCCTCGCGAACATGCCGCGGAAGTTCAACATCAGCGTCACGGGCTGTCACGAGGGCTGCGCCCAAGACAGCATCAACGACGTGGGACTGGAACCCGCGCGCAAGGAGGTGGCGGGCGAGGAAGTCCTCGGCTTCAACGTCCGCGTCGGCGGCGGCCTCGGCGGCAGGGAACCCCGCGTCGCCCGCCCTCTCGACGTGTTCGTCGCGGACGAAGACGAGGCCTACGAGGTGGTCCGCGGCTTCGTGGAACTGTACCACGACCACGGCGACCGGGACGTTCGCTCGAAGAACCGGACGCGCTTCTTCGTGGACGAAGAGGGTCCCGAGACCATCCGCGAACTGCTTCAGGAGGAGTACGTGGACTTCGAACTCCGACGCGCGGGCGAGGACATCCGCGAGGAGTACACGTACAACGCCGGTCGTCCGCCCGAGGCGGGGAAGGCCGACCACGTCGGCGTCCACGACCAGAAGGACGGGCGGAACTACGTCGGTCTGAGCGTCCCCGTCGGGCGCATCCCCGCCGAGGACGCCATCGAACTCGCCGACTTGGCGGACGAGTACGGCTCCGGCGAGGTTCGACTCACCCGTCGGCAGAACCCCCTCGTGATGGACGTGCCCGACGACGAACTCGACGCCCTACTCGCGGAACCGCTCTTGGAGACGTACAAACCGGAGCCGAACCCGTTCACCCGCGGCGCGGTGGCGTGTACCGGCACGGAGTTCTGCTCGTTGGCGCTGACCGAGACGAAGGCGCGGATGGCGCTTCTGCTCAGGTGGCTCGACGCGAACGTGGACCTGCCGGACGACGCGGGGCCCGTCAAGATCCACTACTCGGGCTGTACCGCCGACTGCGGGCAGGCCAACACCGCCGACATCGGTCTGTTCGGCATGCGCGCCCGGAAGGACGGCCAGATGGTCGAGGCGTTGGACATCGGCGTCGGCGGCGGCGTCGGCGAGGACCCCTCCTTCGTCGAGTGGATTCGCCAACGCGTCCCCGCCGACGAGGCGCCCGGCGCGATACGGAACCTGCTCGAAGGGTTCGCCGCCCACCGCGAGGAGGGCCAGACGTTCCGCGAGTGGGTCGAGTCGGTCGGCACCGAATCCCTCGTGGAACTCGCCGAACCCGAGGAGACGGACTACGAGGACCCGTACATGTACGACGCCAAGCAGGCGTGGTACCCGTTCGCCGAGGACGACGAAGCGTCGTCGGCGAGTGAGGCGGCGGGAACGGCGGACGACTGAGACGATGACGCGAGAAGAGCCTTCCGGGGCGGAACACGCCGACGAGTCCGACGCCCGCCAGCACGCCTCCGCCGACGTGGCACCCGAACTGTTCGCCGCCGAGGACGCCTAACTCGGCGTCTCCGGGTCGGCGCAGGCGACGACGTCCGCGTTCGCGGCGGTCCGCGGGTCCGCGCGTTCGGACCCCTCTCTCTCGGCGCGAACCGCCCGCGTCGGGCCGACGAAGTACGTCGCGTGCGCCGCGTAGTCCGCGTGGACCGTCACGGGGGTTTCCGTCCCGCCCTCGTCGCCCTCCGGAAATCCGCACCCCATATCGAGCCGAACGGCGGCGAGGGCTCCGTTCTCTCTCGATTCGCTCCGTTCGACGGTACGACTCTTCACGGTGAGGTAGGTCGGGTCGCCGTTCGAAGACAGAACGTCGTTGCGCTGGTAGGCCGCCTCGAAGTTCAGCGCGAACGTCTCGGCGGCGGAAACGGCGGTCGATTCGGGGTGTTTCGGGTACGACGGTCCGTCGTCGGCGGCGGGCAACGACGCGGCCACCTCGCACGACGATCGGGCGGGGGACGCGTCCGCGGCCGAACGCGTTCCTTCGGTCGAACGCCCGTCGTTCCCCGATTGGGCACTGCCGAGGCACCCGGCGAACGAGCACAGAGTGGCCGTGCTTCCGAGAAACCGGCGGCGGTGGAGGGTCATCGGACGAGGCTCCCGGCGGCGGGCCAAGTGCTTTCGGGTGCCCGTAGAAGGAACCGCGAGCACGTGAAACTCCGTGCGGTATCCTTCGAGTTCTACCCCATTTATTGCCGCAGACGTTCGAAATGGGAGTATGCCTACGCCAGTCATCGCGGCCGCGTACCGAACGCCGTTCGGCAAAGCCGGCGGCGTCTTCGAGGACACGCGAAGCGAGGACCTCTCCGTCGCCCTCATCGACCACATCATGGAGGAGACGGGCCTGCAGAGCGCCGACGTGAACGACCTCATGTGGGGGGTCGCCCAGCAACGCGGCGAACAGGACAACAACGTCGCGCGCGTCATCGCCCTCCTCTCGGAACTCGGCGAGGGGACGCCGGCGACGAGCATCAATCGCTGGTGCGCCTCCTCGATGCAGGCCGTCATCTCCGCCTCCGACGCCATCGCGGCGGGCAACCGCGAGTGCATCATCGCGGGCGGCGTCGAGAGCATGAGCCGCGTCCCGATGGACGGCGACTCCTACCAGCATCTCCACCCCGAACTGTCGGAGAAGTACAACGTCTTCCAACTCCAGATGGGGATGACCGCCGAGAAGGTGGCCGAACAGGAGGGCGTCTCCCGCGAGGAACAGGACGAGTACGCCCTGCGGAGTCACAACCGCGCCGCGGAGGCGACGGAGTCGGGTCGCTTCGACGACGAAATCGTCCCCATCGAGACGGACGACGGCGTCGTCACGAAAGACGAGGGTATCCGCTACGACACCTCCCTGGAGGCGCTTTCGAGTCTCTCGCCCGCGTTCACCGGCGACGGCACCGTCACCGCGGGGAACTCCTCGCAGATAACCGACGGCGCGGCGGCGGTGCTCGTCACGAGTCGGGAGTTCGCCGAGGAAGAGGGGTTAGACGTCCTCGCGGAAGTCGGCACGAACGCCGTCGCGGGCGTGGACCCGACGGTGATGGGAATCGGCCCGGTGCCGGCGACGCGGCGACTCCTCGAACGCAACGGTCGGGACATCTCCGACTACGGCCTCGTCGAACTGAACGAGGCGTTCGCCAGTCAGGCCGTCTACGCCCGCGAGGAACTCGGCGTCGACGCCGCCCAGTACAACGTCAACGGCGGCGCGATAGCCCTCGGTCACCCCCTCGGCGCGTCCGGCGCGCGCCTCCCCGTGACGCTGATTCACGAGATGATAAAGCGCGACGAAGAGCGCGGACTCGCCACGCTCTGCGTCGGGTTCGGGCAGGGCGCGGCTATCGAGTTCAGTCGGTGAGGGAAGCCGGATTCCGGCGCTTTTTAGTTCGTAAACGGTGGCAGACCGCGCCCGCCGAGTTCGGTCAGTAGCCTCCGAGCGACGACTGACGGCGGCCACGACGCTTTTCGCCGTTCCGGGCGAATCGCACCCCGTGACCACTGAACGTCCAGCGGACGGTGCGGAGTCGGGATGGGACTCTCGGGTGCTCTCGCGCCGACGACTCTTGACCGGCGTCGCAACCGCGGGGGCGGCCGCCTCGCTTCCGGCGTTCGTCGGCGGCGCGGCGGCACAGGAGGAGACGGAGTCGCCCGCCGCGACGCCCACCGAGGAGACGGAGGCCCCCACCGAGACGCCAACCGAGGAGTCGGGGACGAGCGCACCCGAAGAGGAGGTGACGACGGAGGCCGCCCTGCCGACCGACGCCCCGACGTTCGACCAGTCGGACTACGTGGGACTGTTCGTACAGGTGACCGGGTACGACCGGGAGGCCGACCTCTCGGGGGTCGGCGAGTGCGGGTTCGTCGAGAACCAAGAGGACCTGACCGCCTTCGACGCGGAGATATTCGAGACGACCGGCGAGATGCCGTCCGAGCAGACGACCCTCTACACCGTCACCCAGCAGGGGACGGTCGTCCAATCCGGAAAGCTGTTCGTCGTCAACAGCCAGACGTCGTGCTCCAGCGATTTCGTGACCGTCGGACTCGAAGAAGTCGGCGCGAGCAGCATCGAGACGCCGACGCCCGCGGGCGGGTCGTCGGGCGGGGCGATCCCCGGCTTCGACGCCGTCGCGGGCGTCCTCGGAGTGGGTGCGGCCGCCGCCGCCGCGGCGGTTCGTTCCCGCGGCGACGAGTGAACGGAACGGCCGCCGCGGGGTCAGTCGTCCGGGTGGACGTACTGTAGCGCCTCGCGGACCGACTCGTTGGCTCCCATGACGGTGATTCGGTCGCCCTTCTGGAGCGTGAAGTCGGCGTTCGGAACGCGCGTGTCGCCGTCTCTGGCGACCAACGCGATGAGGCAGTCGCCGGGGAGTTCCGGACCGACTTCGCGGACGGTGCGGCCGATGTGCTCCTCGGCGGTCAGTTCGACCTCTTGGATGTCGCCGGTGTGACCGACTTCGCCCATCCAGTCCATCATCGCCGGCCGCTCGATGTAGTTGTCCATCGCTTGGGCGGTGGCCAGCACCGAGGAGATGGTCCGAACGCCGAGTTCCTCGAACGCGTCCACGTTGTCGGGGTTGTTCGCCCGCGCCAGAACCGTCTCGGGGTCGAACTTCGAGTTGACCAACTGGGCGACGAGCAGATTCACGTCGTCGTCGCCCGTCGCGGCGACGACGATGCGACTGTTGTCGGCTCCGGCCGACCGGAGCACGTCCGTGTCGGTGCCGTCGCCTTTGTGGACGGTGAACCCCTCGTTGCGGGCGATTTCGACGGCTTCCTGACTCTGGTCGATGAGCACTACGTTCTCTCCGCGGTTTTCGAGACGGGCGGCGAGCTCTCTGCCCACCTTCCCGCCTCCGATGACGAGTACACGCATTGGTATGATGTCGAGGTATTCTGCGATGCGGCGGGCGAATCCGCCTTCGAGGACGACCGTAGCGAGGATGACGAGGAAGACGGTGCCGACGAGGAGGTCGGCCGCCTCCGTCAACCCTTCCGCGCGGAGTTGGATGGCGAAAAGCGTCGCGACGGACGCGGGGATGATGCCGCGCGGTCCGACGAGACTCATGAACATCCGCTCTTGGAAGCTGAACCGGTCGCCGACGGTCGATAAGAAGACGCCGAGCGGTCGAACGATGAGCGCGACGGCGACGACGACGCCGAGTCCGCCCACGCCGAGTGCGATGAGCGTCTCGAACTGCAGGAGCGCAGCCAAGGCGATGAAGACGAACGAGAGCACGAGGAGGGTGATGTCGCCTTTGAACGCGGAGATGTCCTCCTCGTACGGTACGTCGAGGTTGGCGAGGAGGATGCCGGCCGTCGCCACCGCGGCGATACCGGACTCGGTCGCGATGGTGTCTGCGGCGCCGTAGGCCACGAGTGCCCCGGCGAGAACGAGCAGTCGCGCGTTCTGCGGGGCGTTCCCCGGCGAGAGGTCCACGTACCGGAGCGCGTAGTAGACGGTCGCGGTGACGAGTCCGCCGACGATGACGCCGACACCGAGGCGTTCGGCGAACAGCGTCAGGAGTTCCGGTGCGGTACCGATGCCGGAGATGATGGCCTCGAAGATGACGACGGCGAGGATGGCGGCCGTCACGTCGTTGACGATACCCTCCGCCTCCAACGCCGCCTCGACTCGGTCCCGCGCCGGGACGACTTCGAGAATCGGCGTGATGACCGTCGGCCCCGTGGCGACGAGCAACGCGCCGATGAGGAACGAAATCGGCCACGCGGCTTCGAGGAGGAAGTGAACCGCGGCGGCGGTTCCCAGAAGCGACAACACCGCGCCGACGGTCACCAAGCCGATCGTCGCCGACGGCGCCTCGCGAAGTTTGTCCGCCCGGAGGTGGAAGGCACCCTCGAAGACGATGATGGCGACGGAGAGGCCGACGATGGCCGAGAGGGCGTTCCCGAACGAGTCCGGACCGATGACTCCCAGTACCTCCGGACCGAGGACGATTCCCGAGAACAACAAGAAGACGACGCTCGGGACCTGAAACCGGTCGGAGAGCACTTGCGATACGACTCCGATGCCGATGATGGCCGCGACGATCGGGATGAGGTTCGCCCCTTCGGCGGTAGCCACTATGACACCTCCATGTGACTGTGGCGATGTGGCGAACGACCATAAGTCCATACATTCCCGACGCCATTTCCGGGTGCGAAACTGAACGTTCGTCCGGAAAACATCCGAAATCGGCCAAATGTGGTGGAAAACTCAGTCGCGCGAGGCGGCGGTCGCCTCGTCGCGGTCGTCGGGGGCGCGGTACAGCATCTCTATCTGGTCTGCGTACCGATCGAGGATGTTCCGGCGCTTCTTCTTCATCGTCGGCGTCATGAGTTCGTTGTCCTCGGTGAACTCCTCGGGGACGAGGCGGAACTGCTTTATCCGCTCGTAGGACTCGAGCGACTCGTTCACGCCGTCGATTTCCGCCTGTATCCGCTCGCGAACTCGCTCGTCGCGACAGAGGTCCTGCCGGTCCTCGGGCAGGTCGATCCCCTCGCGTTCGGCCCACTCGCGCACTCCCTCGAAGTTCGGCACGACGAGCGCCGAGACGAACTTCCTGCCGTCGCCGAGAACCATGCACTGTTCGACGACGGAACTCGAGGCGAAGGCGTCTTCGATGGGTCCGGGTGCGACGTTCTTCCCCGTCGAGAGCACGAGTATCTGCTTCGCACGCTCCCGGAAGGCGACGTACCCGTCCGGCCGCAGTTCCACGATGTCGCCCGTCCGGAACCATCCGTCCTCGAACGACGCCGCCGTCTCCTCGGGGAGGTTCCAGTAGCCGTCGGTCACGTTCGGGCCGCGGACGAGGAGTTCGCCCACGTCGCCGCCCGCCTCGCCCTCGATGTCGCCGACGACGGTGTCGTCGAGTTTCACCTCGACGTCCTCCACCGGCGGACCGATGGTTCCCACCTTGGGTTCCTCGACGGGGTTGACGGCGATGACGGGCGAGGTTTCGGTCAGCCCGTACCCCTCCAGAATCGGCAGTCCCATCCCGTGATAGAGGGCGCACAGCTCCGCCGACAGGCTCCCGCCGCCGCTTATGAAGAACTCTATCCGCCCGCCGAGGGCCTCCCTGACCTGCTCGAAGACGAGTCGGTCGGCGACCCTGTGTTGCAGGCCGAGGAGGTAGCCGGGGGCGTCGCTCTCGTGGTGTCGCCGCCCCACGTCTACGGCCCACTCGAAGATGCGCTGTTTCAGGGCCGACTCGGACGCCTCCGACCGGACGGCGTCGAACAGTTTCTCGTACACCCGCGGAACGCTCGTCCCGGTCGTCGGCGCGACGAGTTGGAAGTCCTCGCGGAGGGTGTCGGGGTTCTCGGCGTACGCCACCGTCGCGCCCGCGGCGAACATGAGGTAGTGTCCGGCGAGTCGTTCGAAGACGTGCGCCAACGGGAGGAACGACAGCGTCACCGAGTCCGACGAGACGACCGGCACGTCGTCCTTGTCGGGACGGGGGCCGAACCGCCGGTAACACTGGTTGACGTTCGAGCGGAAGTTCCGGTGCGTGAGGCGCACGCCCTTCGGCCTGCCCGTCGTCCCGGACGTGTAGATGAGGGAGGCGAGGTCGTCGGGGCCGCGTTCCTCGATCCATCCCTCGTACGTCGCCTCGTCGAACGCCGCCGCGCCCCGGTCGTGGAGTTCGCCCAACGTGAGCAGGTCGTCCCTGTCGCGGACGGCACCCGCCATCCCGCTTCCGTCGGGTATCTCGTCCATCACGACGACGAACTCCAGATTCAGGTCGTCTTCGACGGCGAGAACCCGCCGGAGGAGGTCGGCGTTCTCGACGACGACGCCCGCCGCGTTCGAGTCGTCCAATAAGTAGCGGACCTGTCGGTCGGAGGAGGAGGTGTACACCGTCGTGACCGCCGCGCCCGCCGCGAGGAGGGCGAAGTCGGTCTGCGCCCACTCCATTCGCGTGTGCGCGAAGATACCGATGTGGTCGGCGGCGGTCACGCCGAGTTCCCGAAAGCCGGCGGCGAGGTTGCGGACCACGTCCCGCATCTCGCGGTACGTCAGGTCGGCGTACTCCCCTTCGGGCGCGGCGGCGACGGCCCCGCGTTCGACGAGCGACCGGTCGTAGACTCCGCCCTTGTACTGCTGGGCGGTCCGTCGGGCGTTTCGCTCCGCGCTGTCTTCGAACGTTCTCGAAAGCGTCGTGCGGCCGATTACCTCGTCGTCGAAGGCCGCCTCGGCGTCCCGCCAGTCCATGTCACTTCCTCGTCCGTCCGCAACGTAAAATCACGTGCGTTCGCGCGGCCGAACGTTGTTCGGCGTTCAACCGGTCGTTGTCCGTAACGAGTTGTTACCGAATCCCCCGTCGCCGCCCGTCTCGGCGGCCGACGGCGGGTCACTCCCCGTCGTCCTGCTTCGCCTTCCAGTCGAGGTAGCCGAGGACGCCCCGCGCGTTCAGGCGTTCCTCCGCGCGGGCCTTCGTCTCGCCCCACACGTTCACCATCCGCGTGTGTTCGGCGAAGTGGTCGACCACCGCCTCGTCGTCGCCGAGTTCCTCGCGCTTCTGCCGGACCGCCTCCACCCACTCCACGAGCGTTCGCTTGTACGTCTCCATCAGGTCGTCGTCGTACTCGCGGGGGCCGAAGTGGCCGAAACAGAGCGTCTCCGGCGACAGTTCCTCGATGGTTCGGACGTCCTCCAGACAGGCTTCGAGGTCGAACTGCGACGGCGGCGACGTCTCCCGAATCTCGCCCTTCGCGGGGACCCAGATGCCCGCGGCGTCGCCGGTGAACAGTATCTCCTCGTCCGGTTCGTAGAACATCGTCTGGTGGGGCGCGTGCCCCGGCGCGTGGACGACTTCGAGCGTCCGGTCGCCGAGCGATATCTCGTCGCCGTCCGTCAGCGGTTCGGTTCGGTCCTCGGGGACCGGTTTCGGGTCCACGTAGAACTGCCACTGGTCGCCGACGGCGGCTTTCGTCCCCTCGACGAGGCGTTCCGGGTCGACGAGGTGCGGGACGCCTATCTCGTGGGTCATCACCGTCGCGTTCGGACAGGCCTCCGCGAGGTAGCCCGCGCCGCCCGCGTGGTCGAGGTGGATGTGCGTCGGGAGAATCAGTTCGACGTCCTCGGGGGAGAGGCCGACCGATTCGAGGGCCTCCAAGATTCGCTCGTGGTTCGTGCCGATGCCCGAATCGACGAGCGTCGGTCGCTCCGCGTCCACGATGTAGACGGAGCCGTACGCTTCCGTGTCGTACATCCCGGTGTCGATATAGTACACGTCGTCGTGGCCGGAGACGGCCTCCACGTCGCCAATCGCCATGCGTGAGGGGGGACGCCCGGAGCCAAAAGCGTTCGGCCGGCCACCGGGTGAGACATAAGTGTCCGCTCGCCGACGGTTCGACGCGACGACCATGGACACGCGCTTGACGGAACGACTCGGCATCGAGCGACCGGTGGTGCAGGCACCCATCGGAAGCGCCACCTGCCCCCGCCTCGCGGCGGCCGTCTCGGAGGCCGGCGGACTGGGAATGCTCGCGGTGACGTGGCGCGCCCCGGACGACGCGAGGGAGGCGGTTCGGGAGACGACCCGGCGGACGGACGCCCCCGTCGGCGCGAACGTCGTCCTCGACCCCGAGGCGTCGGACGTTCCCGCGTCGGAACTCGTGGCGGCGTGCCTCGACGCCGGGGTGGATATCGTCTCGCTCTCCTTCGGCGACGCCGCCCCGTTCGTGGACCGAATCCACGACGAGGGCGGGGTGGTGCTCCAGACCGTCGGGAGCGCCGAGGAGGCCCGGGCCGCGGCGGACGCCGGGGTCGACGTCGTCGTCGCCCAAGGCTGGGAGGCGGGCGGGCACGTCCAAAGCGACGTGGCGACGATGCCGCTGGTTCCGCGAGTCGCCGACGCGGTGGACGTCCCCGTCGTCGCCGCGGGCGGCATCTCCGACGGGCGGGGACTCGCGGCGGCGGTGACGCTCGGCGCGGACGGGGCGTGGCTCGGAACCCGGTTTCTCGCGGCGGAGGAGGCGCGCGTCCACCGCGCGTACCGCCGCCGCGTCGTCGAGGCCGACGAGACGGAGACGGTGTACGGGACGCCGTACCCCGACGGGTGGCCGGGCGTCCCCCACCGAGTCGTCGAAAACGAGACGACCGACCGCTGGCGGGCGGCGGGCAGGCCGGAGGCGGGACGCCCCGGCGAGGGGGAGACGGTCGCTCGCTCCCCCGACGGGGAACCGCTCTCGCGGTACGAGGACTCGCTTGCGGTTCCGGGGACGGACGGCGACGTGACGGAACTACCGCTGTACGCGGGTCAGAGCGTGGGACTGACCCGCGACGTCGCTCCGGCGGCGACCATCGTGGAGACGCTGGTCGCGGACGCCGAGGCGGCGCTTTCGGACGCCCACTCGTCGGTCTCGGGCGCGGAGTGACCGGAACCCTGCCGCGCGGGCACACAGATGCGACACGGTTTTGCCTCGCCCGTCAGAACCTCGGAGCAATGATTAGCAGGCAGTTCCTCCGCGAGAACCCGGAGACGGTCCGGGAGGCGCTACGGAACAAGGGCGTCGAGGACGTCGACTTGGACCGAGTCCTCGAAGTCGACGAGGAGTGGCGGTCGCTGAAGAACCGCGGCGACGACCTGCGGCACGAACGCAACCAGACCTCCTCGAAGATAGGCGAACTCAAAGCCGAGGGGAAAGAGGAGGAGGCGCAGGCGGCCATCGAGAAGTCCCAAGAGCTCAAAGCCGAGTTAGAGGAGGTCGAGAACCGCGCCGACGAACTGGAGGACGAACTGGAGGCGGCCCTCATGCGGATTCCCCAGATACCCCACGAGGACGTTCCCGTCGGCGAGGACGAGTCGGAGAACGTCGAACGCCGCCGCGAGGGGTTCGACGACATGCGCGAACTCCCCGACGAGGTAATCCCGCACTACGACCTCGGCGAGGAACTCGGCATCTTAGATTTCGAACGCGGCGCGAAGGTGACCGGCGGCGGCTTCTACTTCACGAAGGGCGACGGCGCGATGCTCGAACACGCCCTGATTCAGTTCTTCCTCGAAGTCCACCGCGAACAGGGGTACACCGACGTGTTCCCGCCGGTTCCGGTCAACTCGCGGTCGATGGAGGGGACGGGCCAGTTCCCGAAGTTCACCGATGACGCCTACCGCCTCGGCGAGTCGAACGAGGCGCCGTACGACGACGACGACCTGTGGTTGTGTCCGACGGCGGAGGTGCCCGTCACGAACATGTACCGCGACGAGATTCTCTTGGACGACGACCTGCCGCTGAAGCTGCAGGCGTACACGCCGAACTTCCGGCGCGAGGCGGGCGAACACGGCACCGAGACGCGCGGCATCGTCCGTGTCCACCAGTTCAACAAGGTGGAGATGGTCAACTTCGTCCGCCCCGAGGAGAGTTACGACCGATTCGAGGGACTCGTCGACGAAGCCGAAGAGGTGCTTCGCCGCCTCGGCCTCCCGTACCGCATCCTGGAGATGTGCACGGGCGATTTGGGCTTCACGCAGGCGAAGAAGTACGACATCGAGGTGTGGGCCCCCGGCGACGACATGGAGGGGGGCCCCGAGGAGGGCGGACGGTGGCTCGAAGTGTCGTCGGTGTCGAACTTCGAGGACTTCCAAGCCCGCCGCGCCGGACTGCGCTACCGGCCCGAACGCCACGAGTCGGCGGAGTACCTCCACACGCTCAACGGGTCGGGCCTCGCCGTCCCGCGCGTGATGGTCGCCATCCTCGAGTACTACCAGAACGACGACGGCACCGTCACCGTTCCAGAACCGCTCCGACCGTACATGGGCGGCCGCGAACGCATCGAGGGCCACGACCCGGTCGGCGAGTCGGCCCTGGGCGCTGGAACGGAGGAGTGACGCCGCGTCCGACCCGTCAGCGCCCCGTTTAATCCGGCGTTTAACGTGAAACTCGGCGTAATCCGACGAAACTGGCTGCCACGGCCGACCCCTTACTTGACGGTCCACGACGACCGGCGGGTGTATGGTCAGACGGACTCGGTACGATACATCCGGTGATGCTCGATGAGGTCGGCCGAAGAGACGCGGTGGTACGCGATCGGACGCCACCGGTTCGACGGACCCGACGAACTCGACGCGTCGCTTCTGCTCTCTCTCGACGCGGACGCCGAACGAACCTCCTGCCTCTCCGGGACGGACCCGGAGGCGATCGAGAAACTGCTCGTGAGGGCCCGCAACGCCGGCGTCGACCTCTCGGTGTCGCTCTACGTCGACGGTCAGGAGGTACGAATCGACTCCGACGGCGTCATCGCGGTCAGAAAGGAGGCGTGACGCCCGCGCTCACCGCGTGAACGTGTCGATTCGAACGATCCGACCGCCCTCGAACGCGAACGCGTCCACGAACTCGAACCGAACGTCGCCGTCCGCGCCGACCAACCGCCCGCGGACGGCCCGCCCGCCGCCCTCGGCCGCGCGGTACGCGTTCACCACCTCGTGGGTGGTGTCCCTCTCGGGGCGGTCCTCGCGCATGAACGCGACGAACGACTCCCGCCCTTCGAACGTCCGGTCGGGTCGGTCGTGGACGAACTCGGGGGCCAGAAGCGACCGGAGGCGGTCGTAGTCGCCCGCGTCGATAGCCTCGTAGTATTCGCGTGCGGTCGCCGTCTCGTCTCCGACGTCTCCGTCGGCGTCGCTTCCGTCGTCGGCCTCCGTCGGTTCCATACCGTTTCTCTCTGCCAGGAGACGCATCTGTCTGTCGCCCGCGGCGCGACGAACCCCTTTTGTCGGCACGCCGCGGAGGGACGGACGTGACCGCAGACGCGACCGAGAGGGCGTACGAACTCCACGTTCGCTACGAGGGCGACGACGACCCGAAGAAGTGTACGGCCCGGAAACTCGCGAAGTTCGACCTCGCGGAACTCCACCGCTCGGACCGCGCGACGCCGTACGGCGTCGTCCTGAACCCCCACGCGGAGCGTGCGCTCTCGCCCGCCGACGCGGACGCGGCGACCCTCGTGGCCCTCGACTGTTCGTGGGAGTCGGCGGGCGAGGCGATGTTCTCGCTCCCCGGCGACCACCGCGCCCTCCCGTACCTCGTCGCGGCCAACCCGGTCAACTTCGGGCGGCCGATGCGCCTGACGACCGTCGAGGCGTTGGCGGCGGCGCTGTGCATCTTCGGCCGGAGAGAGCGCGCGGAGGCGATTCTCTCGAAGTTCACGTGGGGCCACACCTTCCTCGAACTCAACGAGGAACCGTTGCGTCGCTACGCGGACTGCGCGGACTCGACGGAAGTGGTCGAGGTTCAGCGCGAATACTTAGAGCGCGGCGAGGGGTAGTTTTAGGCGCCTTTCGCCCACGACCCGACCGCGCCCGCGAGTGCGCTGTCGATAGCGAACAGGAGCGTCACGACCAAGCCGACGAGGAGGACGCCCCCGCCGCCGACGAGGGACCCGACGGGGCCGCCGACGAGGCCGACGAGACTCCCCAACAGGGCGAGGCCGACCGTGAGGATGATGCCCGAAATCGACCCGGCGACGAGGCCGTTCCACGCGCCGTGTCCGAGACTCCCGCCGGCGAGGTAGCCCGCGGCGAACCCCCCGAGGAGTCCTGCGCCTATCTGTCCCACTACCGGCAGACTCAGGCCGACGGCTCCGACGACGAGGATGACGACGAAGCCGACGGCGACGGCGCGCCAGTCTATTGCCATGTCCGAACGTACGCGTCTCGCGAGCAAAAGCGTCGCGGCAGTCCGCCCGTGTCGCCGGACGCGGCGGCCGACGCGCCGTCCCCGAAACCGTTTTCGCGTCGGAATCCCAACCGTTTCACGTGAAACGCCGACGCTTTCTCGCGTCCGTCGCCGCCGCGGGCGCCGCCGTCGGCGCGGGCGTCGTCCACCGAACGCGGCGATACGAACTCGCCGCGACGGCCGAGCGGTTCGACTACGGGCTCAGATTCAACGACCTCGGCACCGAGCAACGCGGCGAGAGCGTCGAACTCTCGTCGTTTCCGGCGTCGGTCCGCCCGACGCTCAGGCAAGCCGCCGCGGTGCCGGGCGTATTCGGGACGAACGACCTGTCCGCGTCGGTCGCGGAACGACTCCGCGAGGCCGACTACCTCCGCGCGGACGGCCGGTACTACACGACGTACGTCAGCGACGTCCGCGACGTTCCGCTCTCCGTCGACGTCGCCGTCCGCGAGTCCCTGCGCGCACCGTTCGACCCCGCCGCGTTCTCGCTTTCGCTCCGAAACGAGGGCGCGGAGACGGTGGCGGTGGCCGCCGGGCCGCCGATGCCGTTCGGCGTCGTCGGCGCGCACCGCCCGGACGACCGAGAGTCGCGTCTCACGCTCTGGAGCGACGAGTACCGCGACGCTCCCGGGGTGAGCACCGTCGGCCGACGCGTCCTCTCGATGACGGGTCTCGGGACGGAGACGGCCGTGGAACCGGGCGAGACGGTCGGCACCGTCTACGAACTCGGACGCGGCGGGGCGGGGACGTGGCTACTCGACGGCGACGTGGGCGTCTCCGTCGAGGGGCGCGACGCCGACGGCGGCGACGGGCACGACGGCGGCGACTTTCCGTACCGCGTCAGACTCGACGTGCGCCGCCGGTCGCCGTGGTAACGCTCGGCTCGCGCCCGCGACGCCAAAGGACGGCCTTTTACCCTTCGGCCGAGTAAACGGTGCAACATGATTTTCGAGTCCCTACCGACGACGCCGCGGTCGGAGGAACTTCTCGACAAGGCGTTCTCTCGCGCGGCGCGTTCCGGACGTGCGAAGTCCGGGTTAGAGGCCCAGCAGTCGATGCTGCAGACGGCCTCCTCTATCCTCTCGGATAACTTAGAGAACGTCGTCACGGAGTGGCCCGACTTCGGCACGGTGGACCCCTTCTACTACGAACTCGCGGACGCCATCGTGGACGTCGACGAACTCCGGCAGGCGCTCTCGGAGGTGACGTGGGCGAGTCGGCAGATCTCCGAGATTCGCAGCGAGTACCAGCCGAAGCTCCGCAAGACGGAGCCGGAGACGGCGCGGAAGCACCGCAAGCAGGCGTTCGCCCGGATGGCAGACATCATGGACGAAATCGAAGACGACCTGCTCCTCGTCGGCGAGGCGCGCGACGACCTGAAGGACCTCCCCGACATCCGCCCCGACGAACCGGCCATCGTCGTCGCGGGCTACCCCAACGTCGGCAAGTCGTCGTTCGTCAACAAGGTCACCCGCGCCTCGAACGAGATAGCGCGCTACCCCTTCACGACGCGGGGCGTCCAGATCGGCCACTTCGAGCGCGACCGGGTTCGCTACCAGATAATCGACACGCCGGGACTCCTCGACAGGCCCGAGGAGGAACGAAACGACATCGAACGGCAGGCCGCGAGCGCACTCGAACATCTCGCGGACGCCGTCATCTTCGTCGTGGACGCAAGCGGCGCCTGCGGGTATCCCCTCGACGTGCAGTTAGAACTCCGCGACGCCGTCGAAGAGCGGTTCGGCTCCGTCCCCGTCCTGACCGTCTGCAACAAGAGCGACCGCTCGACGGACGTGGAGGCAGACCTCTACATGAGCGTCACGAACGACGAGGGTATCGACGAGGTACTCGACGCCGCCGTCGATGCGGTCGGATACGAACCGGATATCCCGCCGTCTCGGCAGGAGTAACTCGGAAAATACGGAGTTCGGCGGAGGGCCGAAGCGGGTCGGTCGAAGTCGAATCGGTTGTTCTGCGGTTACTCGGCTTCGTAGGTGACGCTGACCGTCGCGGTCACCGTCACCGGGCCGGGTTCGAAGGAGGTGGAGCCTCCCGCGGCGGTTTCTGCGACGGCGCGGTCGTAGTACATCGGTTGGTTGCTGCCGTCCGTCGAGGCCGACCTGACGTCGCCGAGGGTGAGGTTCGACGCGGACGCCATCGTCTCGGCGTCCGTGCGGGCCGCGTCCATCGCGCGCTCTATCGCCTGTTGTCTGAGTTCGGCGCGCGTCTCCTCGGTGAGGGTGAACGCGACGTTGCCGACTTCGCTCGCGCCGTTGCCGACGGCGACGTCTACGATTTCGCCCGCGCGGGCGGGTTCGACTTCGACGCTGTAGGTGTGGACCGCGCGGTAACCGACGACTTCGCGGCTCTCCTTCGAGTGGTCGTACTGGGCGTCGACGCGGTAGTCGGTGGTCTCGACGGCGTCGTCGGGCACGCCGGCGTCACGGAGCGCCTGTCGCATCCGGTCTGCGTCCTCGGCCACCTGTTTCCGGGCGGCGTCGGCCGAGTCGGCGGTGGCGGTCACGGAGACCGAAATCACCGCGAGGTCGGCCTCCGCGGTCACTTCGCCTGACCCGGACGCCGAGATGGTCGCGGGGCCGGCGGCGGCCCCGTCGTCGCTTCCGCCGTCGGTCTGGAGGGGCGCGAGGCACCCAGAGAGCAGGACGAGGGCGGCGAGTGCGGTCGGAAGTAGGTGCGCTCTGTATCGCATGACAGTACATCGGCGGCTCAGGTATTCAACCCGCCGTTGAGACAAAGGCCTCTTTCAGTCACTCAGACCGCGGGCGAACGGGGGCCGACCCCCCTCGCGGACACCGCGGGGCGTTCGGGGCCGCCGTCCTCGTCTCCGGGAGTCGTCGCGCCGCCCGACTCTCCGTTCGGCCGTTGGATGGCGATGTATCGAACCTCGACTTGGACGCCCTCCTCTCTCCACGGTTCGAGCGTCTCGGGCGCCTGGTCGTTGAGTTTGCGGCTGATTTCGTCGGCGACCTGCGGCGGCGGTTCGCCCGGCGGATAGCCGATAGTGATGGTGATGCGCTCCGGGGTCAGGAGGGGGAAACTCCGATATCCGACCTCCATCGAGATGAGACTCGCGTCCTGCGGAAGCGACTCCTCGATTGCGACCCGGGCGTCGTTCTCGAACTCCGCGCTCCGAACCGAACCGTACGTGGCGGCGCCGAGCACGGCCGTGAGGATGAGCAGAATCACGCTGAACGTCGTGACGCGGGTCATCATGATCGACCGGGCTTCGTTCTCCTGGACCCACAGTTTCGGCCGGTATCCCATCCGCCACAGCACGACGAGGGCGACGACGTTGATGGAGAGGACGTTCACGAGGACGAGCACCGCCGACCCGAGTACCGCGACCGGCGACCCCCACGCGAGGCCGATACCGACCACCGCCATCGGGGGCACCAACGCCGCGGCGATCATGACACCGACGAGGGCGGCGGAGACGCCGGAAGCGAGCGAGAACGCCCCGGCGGCCCCCGCACCGAGGGCGACGACCAACGACAGAACGTCGGGCGAGAGGCGCGACTCCACCTCCCCGATGGAGAACACCTCCTGCCCGGTGAGGGGGACGATGTTCGTCATCCGGAGTACCAGCGCGAAGAGCGCGGCGCTCACGATGCCGAGGAGGATGCCGGACGCCTGCAACTTCGCCCCGCGGGCGAACATCTCCCGGTCGTCGATTATCGTGCCGACGCTCGTCGTCATCGCCGGGCCGACCAGCGGAGCGATGACCATCGACCCGACGACGACGGCGGGCGAGTCGAGGAGCACCCCCGCGGTGGCGACGATGGCGCTGATGACGGTCATCACGACGAACGTCAGCGTCTGCGGCGCCATCTCCTCGGCGCGGGCGACGAGTTCCTCGCGCGCGATTCGGTCGCTCCCCTCCGGGTTCTCCTCGTTCCACTCGTCTTGAAGCTCGTCGAAGCGCCGAGAGACGACCGTCTCGGCCTCCGTGACGACGATGTAGGAGTCGCGTTCGATACCCACGTCGCGGAGGCGTTGGAGGATGTGTTCGACGGCGGCTTTCGGGATGGGGAACGTGACGACTGCGGCGTACTGACGGTTGCTCGACTCGGTGGAGAGGGCGTAGTCGATGCCCTCCTCTTCGAGGGCTCCGACGACGGCCTGTCGCTTCCCCGTCGGAACCATCACTTGGACGAGTCGCACGATCGAACGTGGGGCGGGTGAGGGAAAAACTCCCCGGGATACGCTCCGGACGACGGAGCTACCGACGATTCGCGAGCGGAAAAATAGCGCGCAGCGGCGTCACTCCACGTCCGCCGTGTCGCTCCGCCGGTAGCGGTTGACGCGGCGGTAGCCCTGAATCGCGCCGCCGGGTCCGAGTTCGAGTTCGTAACTGCCGAGGATGTCTTGGGAGTCGGGCACCGCCGGACGCTCTATCAGGTCGGCCACGACCAACCAGCCGTCCTCCTCGGCTCTGATCTCGCTGATGCCGTCTAACTCCCGTCCGATGAGGTCCGAAGCGGTGGATTCGACGATTCGTCTGACTTCGACGATATCGACGGACTCCCCGCCCGTCCCCTCGGCGGCGTCTTCGAGTCCGTCCGAGTCCACCGTCTCGTCGCCCTCCCTGCCGATGTCGCTCGTCTCGGTTCCGTCTCCGGAGTCGGCGTCTGAGTCGGTGTCGGCGTCGGACTCGGCGTCGGTGTCGGATTCGGATTCGGATTCCGTTTCGGCGTTGGCGTCGGACTCGGACTCCGTTTCGGCTTCGTCTCGGGATTCGCTTTCGCTCTCGCCGCTTCCGCTCCCGCCGTCGCTTTCGCTCCCGCTTTCGGCTTCCGTTCCGCCGTCGGCGGCTATCTCGTCGATAGTATCGTCGCTCTGTCCGTGTTGGTAACAGAAGTCGCCGTCGCCGGCGGTTCGGGAACACCGTTCGCCGTCCCGGGTGAGAGCGATGCATTGCTCCGTCTCGTCGCTCGTCGCTGGGGCGTTGGCCATACTGTCATATTCCTCCCACGATGGATTGAATCTGGCCCCTAATCTCCTCGACTTCCTCCCGCGAAGATACCTTCGAAGCGAGAACGTCCGTGCAGATGTCCACGAGGATGTCGTCCTCCGGCGGGAACGCAGACAGTCCGCGCGCGGCCATGATGGCGGCCCGCGTGCCGACGGTGATGTCCATCTCCTCGCGGAGGCCGCGGACGATGGTGACGATTTTCTCGATGCTCTCGCGGTCGAGTTCGTCGACTTCCGAATCGACGATTTCGACCTCCGTCTCCTTGCCGTAGAAGCCCATGTGGATGCCGACGAGTCGGTCCAGAAGCGCGTCCTGGGGGCGGTGGACGCCGGCGTACTCGACGGAGTTCGAGGTGAGCACCGTCCTGAACTCCGGGTGGACCTCGACGGTTCGGTCGGCCCCGCGACCGGTCGAGTACTCCAGGAGGCCCTCCTCGAACGCCGACAGCAGGACGTTGTTCGCGGCGGGTTTCGAGCGGGAGAACTCGTTGTAGATGAGCGTCGCGCCCTCCCGCGCCGCGACCGAAAGCGGGTTGTCCACCCAACGGTCGCGGGTGATAGAGGTCTTCTTCACCACGTCCCTGACGTACTGGTCGCGTTCGGTGTACTGCTCTTTGCCCGCGTGTTCGCCGACGAGCGCGGCGGTATCGACCGCGTCGTCGCCCTCTATCCAGACGATGGGGCGTCCGCGCGCCACCGCCGCTTGGACGGCCATCGTCGTCTTCCCGCATCCGGTCGGTCCGACGAGGTGAACGGGCTGTTCGGCCGCCCACCAGTTGTTGATGCGCTCGACGAGCGCCTGCGTCTCGTCGGTTTCGACGAACGGCTCGAACCGTTTGGCGACCTCCTCGGCCGACAGGGGTCCCTCGTCGCCGCTTTCGTCCACCTCGGACCGGTGTCGGTCGAGGTTCTTCTCCTCCTTGCTTCGGCGCTGTGTCTCTTCGTTGTCGGACCGCACGCGGAGGCCGCGTACCGTCCGGTTGTGTTCGGAGCCGTCGGTCATTCAGTCGATTACTGCGTCTGTGCAGGTTCGGTTTCGACTTCTATCTCCTCCAGTTCGTCGATATCGCCCGAGGCGCTCGCCTGTTCGATTTTCGCGATCTCCTCCGCGTAGTGGAGGAAGGTGTCGACCGACGCGACGACGACGCGCGCCTCGACGGTGAGGAGTTCGATACCGACGACGGAGATTCGGGCCCAGACGTCGATGACGACGCCTTTGTCGAGAACCCGGTCGAGGACTTCCGCGAGACTTGATGAGTTGGGTGTTCGTTGTGCCATTGTAATCGACCTGGAACTGATGGTCCGACCCGGAACGTAATGAGGCTTGAGGCCAAGATGTGAACATAGAAGGGTTATCTTCCGATACAGTTGCAAATTAGAGAATTAATACCCAGATCGGGGAAACGATCGACCGGTATAGATTCAGTCCTTTTGATAAACACCATCTCTTATCCGCGTAGCCCCCCTTATATGAAGGTGTGCGGACAGCCGTCGCGGACGGCCGCGATTCCGCGCGAAGATTCCAATGAGCGAAGAGAACCTGTACGTTTACGGAGCCATCGACGCAGAGGACCTCGACTTAGAGATATCCGGGGTCGGAGGGGCCGAGCGAGTGTACACGGTCACCCACAAGACCGTCTCGGCTATCGTCTCCGACATCGACACGACGGACCCCGAACGGACCGACGAGAACGTACAGGCGCACGACGAAGTGCTACGGACGGTACTGGAACACGGCGACGGCCGGACGGTCGTTCCCATGCAGTTCGGCATGGCGTTCAAAGACGCGCGAACGCTGAAGAACGTCCTCCGGGGCGCGCGCCCGGCGTTCAAGCGCGCGCTCAACGACGTCGAGGGAATGGTCGAACTGGGCGTGAAAGTCGTCTCCGAGGAGGACACGGACCTCGACGAGAGCACCGTCGAAGAAGCGGCAGAACGCCTCACGGAGGCCAGCATCAACGAAGTCGAGAACGGCCAGTTCAGCGACCGACTGCTGCTCAACCGGTCGTATCTGGTCGAGCGCGACAAGCAGGACGAGTTCGGCGAAGCGGTGGACGAACTCGAAGCCGAACTCGGCGACGTGCTGGTGCAGTACACCGGTCCGTGGGCCCCCTACAACTTCGTCGACATCCACGTCGGCGTCGATAGATAAGCCATGTTCCTCCTTGACGACATACTCGTACGGCCGTTTATCTCGCTCCTCGACGTCCTCCACCAGTTGGCGCTCGAAGAGATGTACGACATCGAAGCGCTGCAGGACGAACTGAAGGAGAACCAACTGCTGTACGAACTGGGCGAACGGTCCCAGGCGGAGTACGAGCGTCGGAAGGAGGAACTTGAAGCGGAACTGGAACTCGCCGAGGAGGTGCGCGAGCAACTGTCCGGCGGCAAGGTAGAGGTGAAACGCTAATGCACGACTCAAACGACGACGACGAGAACCGACCTAACGACCGGGACGGCGTGTCGCTCGGTGCGGGACTACGGGCGCTGACGGGCCTGCTGTCTTCGCTCCGAAAGCGCAACCGAAACAGCGGTTCGGGCCTGTTCGACACCGACCGCTCGTCCGTCGAGTACCGGTACTCCGTCGAGACGGGACTCGGCGACAGGCCGGAGCACGACCGGCCGACGCGCGACGGGCCGAGACGCACGCCGCGGAAGGAGCGACCACGGACGAAGCGGCGTACGAACGCCGACCTCCCGTCTGCGGTCAGTCACGAGGAGGACGTGGCCATCGTCACCGTGGACCTCCGCGACTTCGACCCCGACGACGTGACGGTCGGACTCGACGACGACGAACTGGTCGTCGCAGTCGACGGTAGTCAGGTCGACAGGGTCCCCGTGGACGTTCCGCCGGAGCGAAACACGACCGCGCGACTCAACAACGGCGTCCTGCAGGTCCGAATCGAACCCGAGGAGGGGAGGACCGATGAGTGACGACCTCGACGAACTCCTCAGTCGAACGGAAGAGGAGATGGCGAAGCTCGAGGAGTCGGTGGACGAGGGGAACGTCGAGGACGCCCTCCAGACTCTCCAGCGACTGGTTCACACGGCGGACGAACTCGAAGACGTCCTCGACTCGGTGGACGTGAGCGAACTCCCGGACGCCGTGGACGCAGGCGAACTCGCGAAGGCGGTCGAAGTCGGCGAGATACCCGACGCACTTCGGGACGGCGACGTGGGGGACGCCGTCGACTACCGGCAACTCCTCCGTGCGGTCGAACTCCGGAAGATGCTCGGCGCGACCGACGTCCGCCAACTCTGGAAGCAGTCGCGGGACTCCGAGATGTTCGGAGGCGAGGACTCCGGCCTACTCGATTCGGGCGGCGAGGACTCCGGCCTCCTCGGCGGGTCCGACGACGGGAACGCGGACGCCGAGAGGAACGAAGAGGACGACGTCATCGCTGAACTCGAAGCGTTAATCGACGACGACGCCGAAGACGACGATTCGCTGGTCGAAAGCGCCGCGGACGCCATCTCCGGCGACGACGCCGAAGACGACGACTCGCTGGTCGAAAGCGCCGCGGACACCCTCACCGGCGACGATTCCGACGAGTCCGCCGACGCCGACGACGGGATTCTCGCCGGAGACGACGGCGACGGACTGGTCGGCGGAGACGACGGCGGATTGATGGGCGGCGACGGCAGTGGACTCGGCGACTACGACCCGGAGGCCGTCCAGATAGGGATTCAGTCGAAGGCGATGGAGGCCGTAGACGAGTTCCGCGCGGGGATGCTGGAGGCCCACGAGAAACTGAAGAAGGTCTACGAGAAGAACCAAGAGCGCACCAGCAGTCAGAGTAAGAAAACCTCCTCGCGGAACCCCACCGCGGTCCGGACGATACAGAACGACCGCGGCGACATCGGGCACGCGACGCACTACTCGACGATTCCGCGGGAGACGCGCTACTCGACGGCCCCGAACCGCAAGCGCATCTACGGCTCCCGGTTCGAACAGGAGGCGCGCAAGTCGCAATCGGAGGCGGAAGCGAAAGCGGAGACGAAGACGGAGACGGAACCGAAGGCAGAGACGAAGACGGAACCGGAAAGGGGTGAGTCCGATGGTTGAGCAACCGTCCCGCCAGAAGACCGACCTCGCGGAGATGGTCGAGATGCTCCTGGACAAAGGCGTCGTCATAAACGCCGACATCGTCGTCTCCATCGGCGACACGGAACTCCTCGGCGTGAAGGTGCGCGCGGCCATCGCCTCCTTCGAGACGGCCGCGGAGTACGGACTGGAGTTCCCCGAGGGGACCGACATGGACCGCGTGGAGGCCGCCGCGAAAGGCGAACGCCGCGAGGGCCTCTCCGAGGCGGAAGCGCCCGTAACGGTGACCGAGTCCTCGGAGGAGGAACTGGACGCGGCGGAGGCCCGGAGGGACGACGACGAAGACGACGAGTCCGACGAGGCGGAGTTTCTGACCGCGAAGACGCCCGTCACCAGCCAAACTCCCGCCAGCGGTCAGACCCGGACGTCGGCGGAGACGCCCGCGACGGGTGAGACGCCGGCGTCGCCGGACGACGAGGCGGTGTCGGACGAAGGCGAACCCGATTCCGAAGACGAATCCGACGCCGAAAGCGAATCCGAGGCCGACGACGACGACGCCGACGACGAACCCGAAGTCGAGTCGGGTGACGCCGACGGTGACGAGGCGGACGAGGACTCCGTCACCGACGACGCGGAGGGCGACGACGCCGACGAATCGGCCGACGAAGACACGTCCTCGGAGGACGAAGGAGACGGTGACGAAGGATGACCACGATAGAGATAGACGACGAGAACGCCGGGACCGGGCTGGTGGCGTTAGTCGTCACCGTGGTCGAACTGCTCGTGGAGGCGTTGGAACGCGAGGCGGTCCGGCGCATGGAGTCGGGACACCTCACAGACGAGGAGATAGAGCGCCTCGGTCGGCAGTTGGCCGCAATCGAGTCCGAAATCGACTCGCTCAAAGAGCAGGAGGGAATCGAGGAACCGGTCGAGGACCTGCGGGGCGACTTGGACGGACTGGTCGAAGACGCCATCCGGCAGGTCGAAGACACCGAGTGGGTGAAGCCCGCGTCGGAGGTCGAACGCGATGAGTGACGCCGCCGACGCCTCGTCCGCCGAGTTCGACGAGGGGCGGTACCTCTACTGCGTCGTCCGGGCCGACGACGCGGACGCCGAATTCGACGTCGAAGGCATCGAGGACGAACCCGTCCGCGTCCTGACCGAAGGCGACGTCGGCGCGGTGGTCCATCGCTGCGAATCGCTGTACGACAGCGACGACCCGACGACGCTGAAACGCTGGCTGTTGGCCCACCAGCGAGTGACCGACGCCGCCGCGGACGCCTTCGGCACCCCGCTTCCCGTCCGCTTCGACACGGTGTTGACGGGCGACGACGACACCGTGCGGGAGTGGCTTCGGGAGTCCGCCGACGGCCTCCGGGACGCCCTCGACGCTCTCGCCGGACGGCGCGAGTACCGCATCGAAGTGCGCCGCAACGAGGACACCCTCGCCGACCGCCTCGCGGAGACGGACGACCGCCTCGGCGAACTCCGGGAGAAGAAGGAGGAGGCCGGCGAAGGGACCGGGTTCCTCGTCGGGAAGCAGTACGAACAGCGGTTGGAGGACCTCCTGCGCGAACACCGCGAGAACGAGGCCGAGGCCGTCGCGGAGGAACTGGCCCGGTACGCCGAACGGGTCCAACGGTTGGGCGAGAACCGAAGCGCGTCGCTCGTCGGCGCGCAACCGGACGACGACGACGCGACGAGTTCCGTCCGATTCGCCGTGTTGGCCCCCGTGGACAACGAGGACGACATCGGCGAGATACTGGACGACGTGGCCGCGGAGGACGGCGTCGAGGTGCGGTTCAGCGGTCCGTGGCCGCCGTACTCCTTCGCGCCGGAACTCGACGTGGGTGCGACCGAGGAGGGGTCGCCGTGAAACCGAGTAAGGGCGACCAACACGCGGTCGTCGATCTAGTCGATATGCTCCTCCACAAGGGGGCCGTCGTCGAGGCGGACGTGCTCATCACCGTCGCGGACATCCCCCTCGTGGGGTTGAAACTCCGCGCCGCCCTCGCGGGCATGGCGACGATGCGGGAGTACGGCATGTTCGAGGAGTGGGACGAGATACAGCGAGAACTGAGTCGGGAGGAGGTAGCCCGACACCCCATGCGGTCTCGACTCACCGCGCCGACCGACGGGAAGAAGAAATCGGATGCGGACGAATCGTAGCCGCCGTCAGGCAGTCCCTTCTTGACGCTGTTTGAGTTCGTTCACGAGGTCCTGCGCGAGTCCCTGTAGGTCGTCCTCCGACATCTCGACCAACCGGTCGCTCATCTCGTCTCGCGTCGCGTCGCCGTCCCCGTCGGAGTCGCCTTCTGTATTCGCGTCTCCGTCGGCATCGGAACCTCCGTCGGCGTCCGAGTCGTCCGTTTCGGACTCCTCGTCCGTACTCGACTCGTCCGCCTCCGCTCCGCCGTCCTCGCCGGCGTCCGTCGCTTCTTCGTCGGCGTCGGTGCCCTCCGCCTCCGAATCGTCGCCTTCGGACTCCTCTCTCGCTTCTTCGACTTCCTCGGCCGACGCTTCGATGCTGCCTTGGGCGTCCGCTTCTATCTCCTCTTCGACCGCGCCCGCGTCCGATTCTGCGCTCACCGCCTCGTCTACGGTTCCCTCGTCCGCGGCGACGCCCTCGCCGGTCTCCGTCTCGTCGCCCTCGGCGTCGTCGCCGCCGTCGCTCGCGTCCGTCTCCTGCGCCTGCGACTCGGACCCCTCGTCGGCCTCCGATCCGTCGGATTCGCTCCCCTCGGGCGACTGGTCGCTCTCTGTGCTCTGTGGTTCGGTCTCCTCGCCGCGGACGATGGCGGCGGCTTCCTCGGCGCTCACGTCGAACGACTCCTGGATGCGGTCGATGATGGCCTGTTGGTCGTCCGACGTTCCCTCCTCTTCGGACTCTTCGTCTCCGGACTCCTCGTCGGACTCCGCCGGCCCGCCGGACACGGGGATAGCGTCCTTTACCTCTTCGCCGGCGGGTAGCGCCCCCTCGCTCCCGTCGCCGACTCCGGGAAGTACGTCTCCCATCGTTTGGAGCCACTCTTTGAGCGCTCTCACCCACGACCGAAGCATCTCCGTTAGCGACCCGGCTTCGTCGCCGCCCGTCACCGCGTCGCGTATCCGTAGCGCCAACCACGCGCCGAGTTCGTTCCCGAGGCGCGCGCCGAGTTCGCGTCCCAACGCCTCGCCGATGGCGCGTCCGACCACGTCGGCCGAGAGGTCGCCCTCACCGATCTCGTCTATGTCCTGCAGTACCGCCTCGGACACGTCGGCGATGCCGGCGTCCTCCGGGGACGTGTCTTTCTCCGCGTAATCGAGTACTGTCTCTACCGCGTTCGTCTGGGGTTGGGTCTGGCTCATGGGTCTCTGTCTCCTCCGGTTTTCGTTCGCCCTCGCGGGGTGTCGGAGAGCGGCGATGTACGGCTCGGCTCTGTGGGAGATGTTCGGCGTAAGAACGGATAACTGGTGTGGCCGTTCGTTCCGGAAAACGTGGATTTAGACGCTCAGACTCCCGTTAACGCCGGATGAATTCTCCCCTACTCCGGTCGCAACCGGCGCAGAATCGGAATCTCCTCGATTCGCTCCTCGGACAGTTCCGCCCACCGGACGCCCGACGGTTTCGCCCGCACCTCGTCTCGGACCGTTCGTTCGGGCGTGACTATCAGGTCGATGGGCACGTCGTGCGCCCCCGCGTCGACGTCGTCGTCCACCACCTGCATCTCGTGTACCGTCGTCGCGGTCACCGTCTCGTCGGAGACGAGGCCGCACTCCCGCAGGAGGGCGAACTCCAAGTCGCTGTACCCCTCGCCCTTGCCGATTCGCCCGCCCGACTCGTCCACCGCGACGCTACCGCTCACTATCAGGTCGATGGGGTCCATCTCCTCGGGTGCGACCTGTACGCCCACCTCCGCGGACCCGCCGATGGTCGTCGCGTGGTCGTAGTCGTCTATCTCCGCGGGGTCGAGGCGGAGGAAGCACTTCTCCTCTCGGAGTCTGGGAACGGCCATGTACACCGTCTTCTCCTGCCGGAGTGCGGCCCGGCGGACGGGCAACTGCGGCGCGTCGGGGTTCGATTTGATCGCATCCGCCTCCCGCCACGCTTCGGTCGCCGCCAGTCGCTCCGCCGCCTCGTCCGCGCCGTTAAAATTGGGAATTCTCCCGTGCGGCGGGTACGGAAACCGCGCCTCGCCGCTCTCGGCTAACTCGTCCCAGACGCGTTCGCGAACGTCCTGTTTGTCCATGTCTCGACGGGCGCGGGCGACGCACTAATAGGTCGTTCCTCCGGCGTTTGCAGGCCCAACGCACATGTCGTCGCCCCGCCAGTTTCCGACGAGGACGTGTTACACAATGTCTGTGAACCGACCGTACCGAGAGCGCGGGCGACCGACCGCGGGACGTCGGCCGCGCGCGGAGCGAATCGGTAGTCCGGCGTCGAACTGGTCCCCGCCATGACCGCCCGCATTCAGGACGTACTGGACGGGGAGTCGTCCGCCCTGCCGACGCCGAACCCCTCCGACGACGAACCCGACGTCGGGACGGGCGTGCGAGTCGCCTCGACGATTCTCGGCGGCGCACTCCTCTGGTTCGGCGTCAGGCGGCGGACGTGGCCCGGGACGGTGGCCGCGTTGGCCGGCGGGTGGTTGCTCCACCGGAGCATCCCCGGGCGGAGTCCCCTCCCGAGCGTCTTCGGACGCGGCGGGAGTCGCGGCGAGGGCGACGAGGAACCCGTCGAGACGGACGTCGAACGGACGGTCACCGTCGGAGCCGACGCGGACGAACTGTACGAGCGTTGGCAGGACCCCGAGCAGTTGGCGCAGGTGATGGGTCACTTCGCCGACGTGGACCCGGTGGACGAGGACAGACTTCACTGGACGGTCCACGGCCCGTTCGGCCGTGACATGGAGTGGAAGACGCGGTTCGTCGAGCGCCAACCCGGAGAACTGCTGCGCTGGGAGTCGATGGAGAACGCGACGGTGCCGAACGAGGGGTCGATTCGACTCCGTTCGGCGCCCGGCGACCAGGGGACGGAGGTGACGCTTCACCTGCGCTTCGACCCGCCCGGCGGGAAAGTCGGCAACGCGGCGATGAAGTTCTCGGGGTTCGTCCCTGCCGTCCTCGCGAAGAAGGCGCTTCGGCGGTTCAAGAGCCTCGTCGAGACGGGGGAGATACCGACGCTCGAAGGCAACCCCTCCGCTCGCGGACGCGGTGATACGGTATGAGGAGACAAGGATGAGAGCGCTCTGCTGGAACGGAGTCAACGACTTGGGCGTAGAGACGGTCCCCGACCCGGAACTGGTCAACCCGCGCGACGTGGTGTTGCGCGTGACGCTGACGACGGCGTGCGGTTCCGACCTCCACTTCATCGACGGCTACCTCCCGTCGATGCGCGAGGGCGACGTCATCGGCCACGAGTTCATGGGCGAAGTCGCGCAGGTCGGGCGCAAAGTCGAGGGCCTCGAAGAAGGCGACCGGGTGGTCGTCCCCTCGTTCGTCGGGTGCGGCAGTTGCGCGTACTGTCAGGACGACCTGTGGTCGCTCTGCGACAACACGAACCCCAACCCCGAGTTACAGGAGCCGATTCTCGGCGACGCGACCGCCGGAATCTACGGCTACACGCACGCCTTCGGCGGGTACGCCGGGTCGCACGCGGAGTACGTCCGGGTGCCCCACGCCGAGGAGAACTGCTTCCACGTCCCCGACGAACTGAGCGACGAGCAGGCGCTTTTTGCCTCCGACGCGTGGCCGACGGGCTACATGGGCGCGGACTTCTGCGACATCGAACCCGGCGACATCGTCGCCGTCTGGGGGTGCGGCGGCGTCGGCCTGATGGCCCAACACAGCGCCCGACTGATGGGCGCGGAGCGAGTCATCGGCATCGACCGCTTCCCCGAACGACTGCGGACGGCGCGGAAAGAGGCGGGCTCGGAGACCATCGACTACACGGCGGTAGACAGCGTCGTCGAGACGCTACACGAGATGACCGGCGGGCGCGGCCCGGACGCCTGCATCGACGCGGTGGGGATGGAGGCCCACGGCACCGGCGTCGCCCACGCCTACGACCGCGCGAAGCAGCAGTTGAAACTCCACACCGACCGCGGCGACGCCCTCAGGCAGGCCATCCGCGCCTGTCGGAAGGGCGGCACCCTCTCGATTCTCGGCGTCTACGGCGTGATGGACAAGTTCCCGATGGGCGTCGTGATGAACAAGGGCCTCACCGTCCGCACCGCACAACAGCACGGTCAGCGGTACGTCCCCGAACTCCTCGAACACGTCGAGGAGGGGGAGATGGACCCGTCGTATCTGGCGACCCACGAGTTCTCCTTGGAGGACTCCCCGCGGGGCTACGAGATGTTCAAGGAGAAGGAAGACGGCTGTATCAGACCGGTGTTCACGCCCTGAGGCTAGGCTCCGCGGCGGCGAGGACTCGCGTCGCTCCGACTACTCGCCGAGGCGCTCGGGTTCCTCGATGCTGTCGAGTATCTCGGCGGTGCACTCCAGCACCTTCTCCGGGTCGGCGTTGGCCGCCTCGGCGACCTGCTGGACGTGGACCGCAAGCGGCGAGAAGAGGTCGTACACCTTCTGGTTGAGTTGGTCGTCGTTGCTGTCGGCGTGGGCGTGGATGTAGTCCGTCCCGTTGCCGTACTGCATCGCCACGAAGAACGACTGTGGCTGTTCGACGTCGTCGTTCAGGAGGGCGGTCGCGTCACGAAGCGCCTGCCGGAGTTCTTTCGGGGAGTCACCCGGTTGGGGTCCGTTCGAGGGCTGGTCGGAGGTCCGTTGCATGGTACTCTGTCTCAGCCTACACAGCAACCGTAATAAGATTGTTGCTTAAAAAAGACTGTTCGAAGATAGAGACGTTATCGGGAGACGCCCGGTCGGCGGTCTCCGGACACGGGTCGAAGAGCGCGTTCGAGGAGGTCGTCAACGTCAGCATTAACCGCCGCGGCGGCGTCCGTCCACACATGTTCGAAGACCGCCCGGACCGGCAGGAGGTCGTCCTCGTCGGGCGTTCAAACGTCGGGAAGTCGACGCTGATGCGCGAGTTGACGGGACACTCGAAGTTCACGACGGGGAAGAAACCCGGCGTGACGCGGAAGCCAAACCACTTCGATTGGGCCCCGGAGAGTTTCATGTTCACCGACCTGCCGGGGTTCGGGTTCATGTCCGGCGTCGAGGAGGACCGCCGCGAACAGATTATGACCGACATCGTGCGGTACATCGAGGCGAACGCCGACGACATCCTCGCGGGCGTCCTCGTCGTGGACGGAAAGAGCGTCGTCGACATCATCGACCGCCACTCCGGCCCCGACGAGATACCGCACGACGTGGAGATGTTTCACTTCCTGCGCGAACTCGAAATCCCCGTCGTCGTCGCCGTCAACAAGATGGACAAGGTGGACGACGAGGACGAACGCCTCGACGAACTCTGCGACCGACTCGGCCTGATGCCGCCCTGGAAGCAGTGGCAGGACACCATCGCGCCGATAACCGCCAAGCGCGGGAACATCGAACCGTTGCTCTCCGCCCTCCAGAACCACTTCCACGAGCAGAAACGCGACGACCTGCTGAAGTTCGTCAGCTGAATCGAGCGCCGAGCGTTCCGCTCCGAGGCGGAGAGACGAACGCGGCGGAACTCACGCTGCGTCTGTAGACGGTGGCTCGGGAGAAGTCCTCGTCACAAGGGGCTCGGAGGGGGTAACTGTCTTCACTGCCACCGAGTCGGGGTTGGGACCGGAGCGACAAGAATCCACCTTTTCTCCGCTCCCTATCGCGAAAATGCATATGTAATATTGCAATTGCTGAAACCAACTTACTAACGTTGAGGGTGGGACCAATTAAGGAATATCGTCTTGGTATATTCGTTCAGTTATGCGTTCTATTCGCACACTATGGCAACTGTAACTACTTACGCTCGGTTTCGTGTTTCGGGTACTTTCCCCCACGATGGCTCCGAACTCCGACAGTACGCTCCGCGTGGCCGTCCTCTGCGACGAGTGCGTACCCCGCTGGGAGAAACGGGCGCTCGAGCGGATGGTCTCGGAGACGGACGCCGAAATCACGCACGTCGTGTTCCGCGACCCCGAGGACCGGGAGGACGGCGTCCGAGCGTTCGTGCGGGACGCGGCGCGCCAGATACGCAACTACCCGCTGTGGTCGATGGTCGGCGCGGTGCGGATGGCGACGGAGACGCCCGAGTACGAGCGTCCGACGCCGGTCACCGACGTCGAGGGCGTGCCGGACGCGGAGTGGGTGTACTGCACGCCGCAACCCGCCGACGGACTCGGGACGGTCCTCCCGGAGTTCGTCGTCGACGGCGTCGCCTCCGAGGTGGACGTCGCCGTCCGCCTGACCGGGTTCGGCATCCTGATGGGGGAAATCCTGCACGCACCGACCCACGGCGTGTTGAGTTACCACGTCGGCGACATCCGCGAGTACCGCGGAGTGATGGGGGCGGGATTCTGGGAGTTCTTCGACGGCCGAGGCGAGATGGGCGTGACGGTGCAACAGCTCACCGAGACGCTCGACGGGGGGCGAATCGTCGCCCTCGAACGCGTCGACATCTCGGAGTTGCACACGTGGCAGGCGGTGAAAGCGCGCGCGTTCTGCGTCGCCGAACGGATGCTCGCGACGGCCGTCGAGAACCTCTCGGACCCCGCGTTCACCCCCGCCGAACCGGACCGACTCGGGGAACTTCGCTACCCTCCGAAGGGCGCGGCGGTGCTCAGATACCTCCTGAAGAACACGTCCGGGCGACTCCGAACGGGGTCCGACCCCCGGTCCGTCGAACGCGACCGTCCGGTACGCGACTAGCCGCGACGGACTCACGCGTCGGCGTCGACGAGTTCCGCGTTCGTCTACCCGAACGCGGGAGTGTCGGCCGCCCACTGCACGCCGTTCTGAAGGAGCGCCTGCGTCCCGTCGGTGGCGATGGCCGGATAATCGTGCCCGAGCGAGCAGTAAAACACGCGCCCGTCGCCGTACTCCTTCACCCACGAGACCGGCGTGTCCCCGTTCTCGGGGTGGTCCATCCGGGCGAGCACCGTCACCTCGTCGTCGTACTCGACGACGTACGGTTCGTCCCAGACGCGGAAGTCGTCGAGGTCGGCCGAGACGGGGTGGTGGCTGTAGACGACGTTCACGTCGAACGCCCCCTGTGAGGGGTGCGTGACGAAGTGTCCGCCGAGCATCTCCCGGAGTTCGGGCACCGGTTCGTCCCTGTTCTCCCCGTCGACGGTCGTCAGGTCCGACGCGCAGTGGACGCCCGCGTAGCCGTTCCCCGACTCCACGAACGAGAGGATGCAGTCGAGTTGTTCGTCGGTGAACGTGCTGTCGGTCGTGTAATCGACGAGTACGTCGTAGCCGTCGAGGTCGGTCACCGACTCCCGGTCGGTCGTCAGGTCGGCCTCGACGCCGACCGGCGCGAGCGTCTCTTCGAGTACCGGTCCCATCCGCTCGAACCGGTGGAACGGGAACCTGTTACCGCCGAGGAGCAGGGCCTGTATCTCGGTTGCCATGTTCGAGACTCCCGCCGAGAGTACTTTTTTCTACGCTATTCGCCGCCCGTCCGCCGGTCGATACCGTGTCACCCCGCTTCGACCCAGCCTTTTTCCCCCTGTTGGTCGGGAGAGACGTATGGGTCCAGTTCAGACGGGCGTTCTCGGCTGCGGAACGATCAGTGAGGCGTACCTCGGCGCGGACGACCGCTTCGACGTGTACGACATCGTCGCCTGCGCCGACATCGACGCCGAGCGTGCGCGGGAGACTGCCGAGGAGTACGACTTGCGGGCGTACGCCCCCGACGAGATGCTCGCTGACGACGACATCGAGTTGGTCGTCAACCTGACGCCGCCGTCGGTCCACACCGAGACGTGTCACGACATCCTGACGGCCGGCAAGCACGTCTACGTCGAGAAACCCCTCGCCGCTAGCTTCGAGGACGCCGCCGCGATTCTCGACGCTGCGGAGGCCGAGGGATTGTCGGTCGGGTCGGCCCCCGACACCTTCTTGGGCGCGGGTCTGCAGACCGTTCGGTCGGTCGTCGACGACGGGCGAATCGGCGACCCGGTGGGTGCGACGGCCGTCTGGACGTCGGGCGGACACGAGAGTTGGCACCCGTCGCCCGACCTCTACTACCGGCGCGGCGGCGGTCCGCTCTTCGACATGGGACCGTACTACGTGACCGCACTCGTCTCCGTGCTCGGCCCCGCCAAGCGGGTCACCGGTTCGACCACCCGCACCTCCGACCAGCGCACCATCACGAGCGACCCCCGCCGCGGGGAGACCATCGACGTGGAAGTCCCCACGCACGAGTCGGGAATCGTCGACTTCGCCGACGGAGCGACCGCGAGCGTCCTCACGAGTTTCGACGCGCCCGGTCGCTCGACGTTCGGGTCCCCCGCGTTCGAGATTTACGGCACCGACGGGACGCTCCGACTCCCGGACCCGAACCACTTCGAGGGCCCCGTTCACGTCCATTCGGCGGACGGCACGGCGGAGGAAGTCGAGTTGACCCACGAGTACACCGCAGGGCGGGGAGCCGGCGTCGCGGACTTGGCGGCGGCGATTCGCGGCGACTGGCGACACCGGACGAGCGGTGCCCTCGCGAATCACGTGCTCGAAATCCTCGACGGGATACGCGACGCGTCGGCGGAGGGGACTCACGTCACCATCGAGACGAGCGTCGAGCGTCCAGAACCGCTGCCGCCGACCTTCCCGGACACGCTCGCGGACTGACCGCGGAGAGACGCGTTCGACGCCGACTAAGACTCCGAGCCGACTCCGAGCCGACCCCGACTCCGCGACGCGGCCGCTACGGCCCCGACTCGTCCCACGCGGCGTTCTCGGCGTGTTCCTCGGCGATTCGGCGCACGTCCTCGGCGTCTTCGAGTCCCGCCTCGGTCACGACGGCGTCCACGAGTCCTGCGGGCGTCGCCTCGAACGTCGGCGCGAACACCGACACCGCCTCCTCGCCGTCGTACACGGCGTCCGTCCGCGTCGTCTCCTCCGCCTCCCACGAGTCGCCCGCCGGGCGCACCTTGTCCCGGGCGGCGACGGCGTAGATGGGGATGTCAGCCTCGCGCGCGGCGAGTGCCAGCGCCGTCGTTCCGGTCTTGTTGACGACGCGCCCGTCCGAGAGGACGGCGTCCGCGCCGACGACGGCGGCGTCCGCGTCGAACTCCGAGAGCGCGGCCGGAATCGCCGCCTCCGTCGTCAGCGCGGCGTCCGCGTCCGTCTCCGCCGCGACCCACTCCGCGACGCCGACGCCCTCGCAGTCCGGGCGCGATTCGGCGACGACGACTGCCTCGGGGTCCGACTCGACGACGGTCGCCCGGACGGTTCCGGACCGAGAGAGGGTCGCGAGCGTCGTCGCCTCGCGCGCGGCGAGTCGTTCCGCGGCCGTCTCGGCGGCGGCGTCGGTGGCGTCGAGCGACTCCCGGAGGAGGGCGATGCACCGCTCTCGGACGGAGTCGGGCGTCCGGTCGGCCGTCGCCATCGCGCGGTTCACCCGATTCGAGACGGCGGCCATGTTCGGCCGGGCGTCGCGGAGTTTCCGGGCCGTCCGGGCGACGGACTCCCAGTCGTCGCTCTCGGCGGCGTCGTCCCGGAGCGTTTCGAGTGCGCGTGCGGCGATCCACGCCGACCCGTGGGTCCGGTCCTCGCGGACGGTCGGGAGGGAGGGCGCGACGCGCCGCCACGTCTCCCACAACTCGGGCACCGTCTCCCGTTCGAAAATCGCCGTCGGGTCGGTCCACTCCGCCTCGGAAATCTCCTCGTTCGTCACCGTCTCCCTCGTCTCCGCCTCGAACAGGAACGGGTGGACGGTGAACTCGCCGTCCGCGCCGGTGACGTCGAGGGGCGCGCCGACGCGGACGAGTTCGACGTCTCCGTCTCCGAGTCGGACCTCCTCGCGGAGTTCTCGCCGCGCGTCGTCCTCGGCGGCGGCCGGGTCGCCCTCGACGTACCCCGAGACGCCCGCCCACCGACCGGGAAACGTTCCGACGCTGTCGCTTCGGCGGACGAGGAGCACCCGGCCGCGGTTCCGAACGAAGCAGGTCACGACGTGGGTCATACCTGCGATTTCGGCCTCCGGGGTGACGGGTCTTGCGCCTCCGAAAACCGGCCGCATTCTCCAACATCTCCTCGCTTTTTATCGGCGCGTCCCCCACCTCCGGTATGGAACTATTCGCCGTCCCCGACGTGCCGGAAGTCGGACCGGGGGACGACGTGGCGGCCATCGTCCGGGAGCGTGCGGACCTCCGCGAGGACGACATCGTCTGCGTCGCCTCCACCGTCGTCTCGAAGGCCGAAGGCCGGCAGGCCGACCTCTCTGCGTTTCCGGCGGGGCCGCGGGCGAGAGAGATTGCCGCGACCCTCGAAGCGGCGACCGGCGAGGAGAAAGACCCCCGGTTCGCCCAGGCGGTCCTCGAAGAGAGCGTCGAACTGCTGACCGAATCCCCGTTTCTCCTGACGGAGACGCGGTTCGGACACGTCGGCGTCAACGCCGGCATCGACCGCTCGAACGTCCCCGGACACGACCTACTCCTGCTTCCGAAACGCCCCTCCGAGAGCGCCGAGCGAATCCGAGACGGCGTCGCGGCCGACCGCGTCGTCGTCACCGACACCTGCGGGCGGCCGTTCCGCCACGGGCAACGCGGCGTCGCCATCGGGTGGGCCGGAATGTGCGCGTCCAGAGACTGGCGCGGCGAGGCCGACCGCGAGGGTCGAGAACTCGGCGTCACCGTCGAGAACGTCGTGGACGAACTCGCGGCGGCGGCGAACCTCCTCGCGGGCGAGGGGGCGGGCGGTACGCCCGTCGTCGTCGTCCGCGACTTCGAGTGGGGCGACCACGGCGGCAGCGACGAACACTTCCGCGACGCGGAGACGGACTTCGTCCGGCAGGCCCTCCGGGGGTGGGAGTATGACGGATGAGGGACTGCTCGGCGTCGAACTGACGCCCGAACACCCCGTCCCCGAGGTGGTCGAACGCGGCGTCCGCGCGGAGGAAGCGGGCTACGACGCCGCCTTCGTCTCCTGTCACTACAACAACCGCGACCCCTTCGCCGTCCTCGCGCATCTGGCGGCCGAAACCGAGAACGTCCGACTCGGGCCGGGCGTCGCCAACCCCTACGAACTCCACCCGGTGACGCTTGCGGCGAAGACGGCCACCGTCGCGGAACTGTCGGCGGGTCGCGCCGTCTTCGGCATCGGCCCGGGCGACCCCTCGACGCTTCGGAACTTGGGCCTCGAAGACGAACGCGGTCTGCGCTCCGTCTTGGAGTCGTTCACGGTCGCGCGGAAACTCTGGGCGGGCGAACGCGTCTCCCACGAGGGGACGTTCGAGGCGACGGACGCCGGACTCAACTTCGAGGTACCCGGCGAGATTCCGGTGTACGTCGGCGGCGAGGGACCGCACATGTGCCGGATGGCCGGCAAGCACGCCGACGGCTTGCTGTTCAACGGCTCTCACCCGGACGACTTGGCGTGGGCGCGCGAACGCGTCGCGGAGGGCGTCTCCGACCGCCCGGACGACCGCGGCGACTTCGAACTGCTCGCGTACGCCAGCGTCAGCGTCTCGGCGGACCGCGAGGCGGCGCGGGAGGCCGCCCGTCCGCCGGTAGCGTTCATCGCGGCGGGGGCGGCCCCGCCGGTCCTCGAGAGACACGGCATCGACCGCTCTCGGGCGGAGGAAATCGGCGAGAAGATAAGCGCGGGCGCGTTCTCGGAGGCGTTCGAACTCGTGACGCCCGTGATGGTCGACGCCTTCGCGATGGCCGGCACCGACGAGGAGGTGGCCGACCGCATGGCGGCCGTCTTAGCCCACGCCGACGGCGTCGTCGTCGGGTCGCCGTTGGGACCGGACCCCGACGAAGCGATTACTCTCGCGGCCGCGGCGTACGACTCGGCGCGCTAGCGCCGAGACCGGTCGCCCAGTTCACCAACCCGCCGACGGCGAGGTAGCCGAAGAAGGCGACGGAGAACGCTATCAGCACCCCGCCGACGAGGAACGAGATGATGGTTAGCGGGTCGCCCGTGCCGATGATTCGCTGTCCGCCGGTGACTAACAGTTCGACGGCGCTCCGGAGCAGCATCACGACGAAATCGAGTACCGTGACCATGCGCGACCGTTCGGGTTCCCCGTATTTGTGTGTTGATGGACGGCACGCCGTCGCGTCCCGCCCGAGATGTCGCCACGGCTAAGGTGCGAGGCGGATTTCGTCCGACCATGACCGAGGACCGTTCGCTGGACGACTTCGTCGGGGGGAGTTCCGACGCGTCGGCGTCGGAGACCGGAGACGACCCCGACGAGGCGTCCGAACCCGGTGAACCGTCGAACTCCGGCGACGCCGACGCAGACGCGCCCGAACCGGCAGTCGCGACGTACCGCTGGGACCCCGACGGCGTCGAGTGCGCCGCCTGCGGAGAGTCGGTCGAACGGGTGTGGACGTCGGGCGACGGAACGTTCGTCTGCGGGTCGTGCAAGGAGTGGTAGGCGGTCCCAAATTCGGTCATCACCTCTATCACGTTACGTCGATTACAGTTCGTCCGTATGCCGGACATCGGTAACCCCGCTGGATTCGACGTCGCGACGGTTCTGACCGGTTCGGGCCTCACCCTCTTGGTGTCGGCTGGAATCATGCGGTACGGCGAACAGTTCCAGTACACCGCCGCGGAGTTGTACGCCCTCGGCGGCGGAGCACTCGTCGCAATCGGCGTCGTCTTCGGAATAATCCTCGTCGTGAGCGGCTACCGCTGATCCTCCGCGCCGGAACGTTCGGATTCTGCCCTCCCCAGTCAGCCCATCCGCGTCCCGCGCCGCCCGAACCCGCGCACGAACGTCTCCTCGTCGATGGCGAGGACCGTCGGACGGCCGTGCGGGCAGGCGTACGGGCGTTCGCAGGCGCCGAGTCGTTCGATAAGCGCCGTCGCCTCCGCCTCGCCGAGTTCGTCGCCCGCCTTCAGCGACGGGTGACACGCGAGGTCCTTCAGCATCTCCGCGCGCCCCTCGTCGGGCGTCTCGCCGTTCGAGAGGGCGTCCAAGGCGTCGCGGACGCTCTCGGGCGAGGCGGCGCGGCCCATCGGCGCGGGGACGGCGGCGACGCGCACCGTCCCGCCGCCGAACGGTTCGACGTCGTACCCCAGTCGCTCCAGTTCCGCCCGCCGCTCTCTCACCGTCGCGGCGAGTGCGGGCGACAGCGAGACGGTCGCCGGCGGGTCCACCGCCGCAGACTGGGGGTCGCCGTCCGTCGCGGCGCGCAGTCGCTCGTAGTTGATTCGCTCGTGGGCGGCGTGTTGGTCCACGACGAGCAGTTCGCCGTCGGACTCACAGAGGAGATAGAGGCCGCGGTACTGCCCGATTACGGTCGCGTCCTCGAACTCCGAGTCCGCCTCCGAGAGCGGTTCCAGCGAGGCTTCGAGGTCCATCGCGAGTTCCCCGCTCCGCCGGAGGTCGGCGGTCGAAAGCGCCTCGGCGACGGCGTCGCGCACCGCCTCGGTCACGTCCTCCTGCGCCCGCAGTCTCACCTCGCGCTTCGCGGGGTGGACGTTGTGGTCCGCCCACGACGGCGGGAGCGAGACGCTGACGACGGCGACGGGCGCACGGCCGTCGGGCAACAGGTCGCCGTAGCCCGCGACGACGGCGCGGCGAAGCGCGTTCGAGGGGAACGCCCGCCCGTTCACCGCCGTGTACACGTGGTCCCGCCGCGAACGCGTCACGGAGGGGTGCGAAAGCAGTCCCTCGACGCGCACGGCTATCTCCTCGCCGCCGTCCGAGACGGTTCGCTCCGCCTCGAACGCCGTGCTCCGACTCGCCACGTCCCGGTCGTAGACGCCGAGGACGGCGTCGGCGTACGACCCGGACCCGGCGGTGGCGAACACCTCGCTCCCGTCGTGGACCACGGTGAACGCCACGTCCGGGCGAGCGAGGGCGTACCGCGAGACGGCGTCGGAGACGCGGGCGAACTCCGCGCGGGAGGACGCGAGCGACCGCTTGCGGGCGGGCATCTCCGCGAACAGGTCGCGGACTTCGACGGTGGTGCCGCGCGCGCGCCCCGCGGCGGTGACCTCCTTCCGTCCGTCTCGGATGCGGACGCGCGTCCCCCGCGGGCCGCCGTCGTTCGTCACGAGTTCCAGCGTTCCCGCGGCGGCGGCGATGCTCGGCAACGCCTCGCCCCGGAAGCCGAGGGTCCGCACCGCTTCGAGTTCGTCGGCGTCGGACAGTTTACTCGTCGTGTGGCGTTCGACGGCGAGGGCGGCGTCCGCTTCGCTCATCCCGCGGCCGTCGTCGCGGACGCGGAGCAGGTCCGTGCCGTCGCCCTCGGTGGTCACCGTCACGCGGGACGCGTCGGCGTCGAGTGCGTTCTCGACGAGTTCGACCACCACGTCCTCGGGGCGAGTGACGACTTCACCGGCGGCGATGTGCGCCACCGTCTCGTCGTCCAATCGTCTGACCGAGCGTTCGCTCGGGTCTGCGTCAGTCATCAAGTTTCCGTTTGAGTTCGTTCAAGGTGTTCAGGGCCTCCAACGGCGTCGTCCCGGCGATGTCGAGTTCGCGTATCTCCTCGGCCACGTCGCGTTCGGCGGGCGTCGCCTCGGAGTCGTCGCCCTCGGGTTCTAACCCGTCCACGTAGGCGGCGAGGGTTCCGTCTGTGGGTCGGTCGTCGTCCGCCGAGGGGTCGCCGTCCGCCGGGGCGGATTCGTTCGGTTCGCCGCCGAACGCGCCGTTCTCGGCCCGGCCGTTCGTCGCTCTCTCTTCGCGTTCGGCGGAGTTGGGGCTTTCGCCGGGCGACCGAGACTCCGGTTCCGCGTCGGATCCGGCGTCCGATTCGACGCCGGTTTCGGCGCTCCGTTCGGCCTCCGCGACGTACTCTCTGGCCCGTTCGACGACGGCGTCGGGGACGCCCGCCATCTTCGCCACCTCGACGCCGTACGACGAGGAGGACGCGCCTTCGGCGACGCGGTGGAGGAACGTCACGTCGGGGCCGCCCGCGTCGCCGCCGTCGCCGCGTTTGCTCACGGTGAAGTGGAGGTTGAACGCGTTCGGCAACTCCTCGGCGAGGGCGGTCAGGTCGTGGTAGTGCGTCGCAAACAGCGTCGTCGCGCCCACCTCGTCGTGGACGAACTCCGTCGTCGCGCGGGCGATGGCCAGGCCGTCCGCCGTCGAGGTGCCGCGGCCCACCTCGTCCAAGAGGACGAGCGAATCCTCGGTGGCGTTGTGGAGGATGTCCGTCAGTTCGGCCATCTCGCGCATGAACGTCGATTGGCCGCCCGCGATGTCGTCGGAGGCGCCGACGCGGGTGAACACCCGGTCGAGAATCGGCAGTTCCGCGGCGTCGGCGGGGACGAAACTCCCCGCCTGCGCGAGGACGGCCGTGAGGGCCACCTGCCGCATGTACGTCGATTTCCCGGACATGTTGGGGCCGGTGATGACGGCGACGCGCCCGTCGGTGAAGTCCGCCTCGTTCGGGACGAACTCGTCTTGGGCGCGTTCGACCACCGGGTGGCGGCCCCCCTCGATTCGCACGTCCGCCGCGCCCATCTCCGGGCGGACGTAGTCGTGGCCGG
Source organism: Halopelagius longus (assembly GCF_900100875.1). Taxonomy (NCBI): domain Archaea; kingdom Methanobacteriati; phylum Methanobacteriota; class Halobacteria; order Halobacteriales; family Haloferacaceae; genus Halopelagius; species Halopelagius longus. The sequence continues at coordinate 260,034 of NZ_FNKQ01000001.1, forward strand.
CGGCGACGGCGCCGAAGGAGGTGAGCACGTCCAAGTCAGCGAGCGAATCCGCCAGCGACTGCACCCTGTCGGCCTCCTCGGCGACGGCGTCGCGAACCTCGCAGAACACCTCGTACTCCAAGGCGTCGGCCTTCTCGGCCGCGCCGAGAATCTCGTCCTCGCGGCGCTTCAGTTCGGGCGTGTAGAACCGCTCGGAGTTCTTCAGCGTCTGCCGCCGGGTGTAGTCGTCGGGCACCCTGTCGAGGTTCGGGTTCGTCACCTCGATGTAGTAGCCGTGGACTTGGTTGTATCCTACGTCCAAGGAGTCGATACCGGTTCGCTCTCGCTCTCGTTCTTCGAGGTTCGCCACCCACTCGCGGCCCTCTCTCTCCGTCGCGCGCAACTCGTCGAGTTCGTCGTCGAACCCCTCGCAGATCACCCCGCCCTCGGTTATCTCCTGCGGCGGGTCCGGCCGGATGGCGTCGCCGACGAGGGTGCGCACGTCTTCGAGTTCGTCCAAGGAGTCTCGAAGCGAGACGAGGGCGTCGCTCTCCACGTCGGACATGGCCGCTTTCAACTCTGGAACCACGTCCAGCGTCGCCTTCAGAGAGCGCAGGTCCCGCGCGTTCGCCCTACCGCGGGAGACGCGCGCGATGAGTCGCTCTACGTCGTACACGTCCGCGAGCAACTCCCGAACCGTCTCCCGCGCCATCGGCCGTTCGACCCACTCCTCGACGGCGTCGTGGCGGCGTTCTATCTCCGACTCATCGAGGAGGGGGCGGCGAAGCCACGAGACGAGTCGCCGCCGGCCCAGCGCGCAGGCCGTCTCGTCCACCGCGTCCGCGAGCGTATCGCCGCTCCGGTGGCTCCGCGACTCGAACAGTTCGAGGCTCCTGAGCGCCGTCGCGTCCAACTGGAGCGTCCGGCGCGGGTCGTACTGCCGAACCCGAGAGACGTAGTCGAGTGCGCCGTCGTCGCCCTGCGTGTACTCGGCGTAGTCCAGTAGCGCGCCGCAGGCGCGCCGTTCCGTCGGGTCCGAGAGCACCGCCTCGGGGTTCGCGAGATACGACGACAGCGTCTCTGTGGCCGACTCGGCGTCGAACGCCGTCGGGTCGTGGTCCGTGACCATCGCCTCGAACTGAAGCGACTCGGTGTCGAGGGCGGCGTTGGGGCCGACGAGCAGTTCGGCGGGTTCGAGTCGCTCCAGTTCCTCCGCGATTCGGAGTCGGTCGGCGCTCGTCACCTGACACTCGCCCGTCGAGACGTCGAGGGCGGCGAACGCGTACGTGTCGTCGCTCCCCTCGTTCGCTCTCGCCACCGCGCCGACGTACGTCGCCGTCGCGGCGTCCAGCAGTTCGTCCTCGACGACGGTGCCGGGGGTGACGACGTTCGTCACCGCGCGGTCCACCAGCCCCGACGCCTCTTCTGCGTCCTCGACTTGGTCCGCGATGGCGACCCGATACCCCGCATCGAGTAGCGATTCGAGGTACGACGCCGCGTTGTCGATGGGGATGCCAGCCATCGGGTACCGGCCGGTGGAGTCTTCGCGTTTCGTCAGCGTCACCTCGCAGACGCGCGCCACCATCTCAGCCGCCTCGCAGAACGCCTCGTAGAAGTCGCCCACCTGAAAGAGAACGACCGCGTCGGGGTGGGCCTCACAGAGGTCGAGATACTGCGACAGCATCGGCGTCAACTCCTCGCGGTTCGCACGCAGCTTCTGCGGCGGTCCCTCGGGTCGGAGGTCCTCGTCCGACGCGCCCGCGTCCGCCGGCGTCTCCCCGTCGTCCGCGCGCGTCTCGGTTCCGTCCGCGTCGTCCATGTGGTATCGAGGGCGACGAAGGGACAAAAGCGAACGGGAACGGCGGCGCGGGCGGGTGCGAACCGGACGCGGACGGGGCGCGGACGGGACGCGACAGCAGTCTCAGCGCGCGAGTGTCGCGCCGTCGAGAGCGTCCGTCCGAGGGTGAACGACCCTCTCTACCCAGCAAAGTTACGTTGGTTCGGACGTAACTCCGTTTCACGTGCGCGCGGACCGCCCCCCTAACAGCGCCGGGAGACGCGACGGCCGGCGTCGTTTCCGGTCCGCACGCAGTCCTCTCTGATACATGACCGACGCAGATGCAGTACCCGAACCGGAGACAGACCTCAAACCGACGTTCGACGTGGAGGAGGCGTCGACTCTCGCCACGCGAATCACAGAGAACGTCGAACGCGTCATCGTCGGCCAGTCGGACGCGATAGAGCACATTTTGATCACCCTCCTCGCCCGCGGCCATCTCCTGTTGGAGGACGTCCCCGGCGTGGGCAAGACGATGCTCGCCCGGTCGGTCGCCACGTCGCTCGACGGGTCGTTCAAGCGGGTCCAGTTCACGCCGGACCTGCTTCCCTCGGACGTGACCGGCGTCAGCGTGTTCAACCAGAAGACGAACGAGTTCGAGTTCCAACCGGGCCCCGTCTTCGCGAACGTCGTCCTCGGCGACGAGATAAACCGGGCGCCGCCGAAGACGCAGTCGTCGCTCCTCGAAGTCATGGAGGAACAACAGGTCACCGTCGACGGCGAGACGCACGCCGTGCCGGAACCGTTCACCGTCATCGCCACCCAGAACGACGTCGAACCCGGCCGGACGTACGAACTCCCGGTCGCGGAGATAGACCGCTTCATGAAGAAGATACGCCTCGGCTACCCCTCCGAGACCGAGGAGACGGAACTGCTCGGCCGCGTCGCGGGCGAACACCCCATCGACTCGCTGGAACCCGTCGCCTCGACGGAGGACGTCCGCCGCGCCCAAGCGACCGTCTCGCAGGTGACCGTCCGCGAACCGGTTCGGTCGTACGTCTCCCGACTCGCCGCCTACACCCGTCAGCACGCCGACTTGGGCGTCAGCCCCCGCGGCGCTATCGCCCTCGTTCGCGCCTCGCAGGCGCGTGCGGTGCTGAACGGCCGCGACTACGTCGTCCCGGACGACGTGCAGACGGAGATTCGCTCCGTCTGGATACACCGCGTTCGGACCGGCGGCGACCGAAGCGCGTCGCTCATCGACGAAGCGTTGGACAGCGTCGCGGTGGAGTAAGCGATGCGCCTGACTCGACGCGGAGTTGCGCTCCTCGTTGTCGTCGCGTCGGGCGTCGTTCTCGCGGCGGTGTTCGGGCCGCGGGCGCTGAACGCCCTCGTCCTCCCGGCCGTCGTCGCCCTCGCGGCGGCGGTCGTTCAGGTGTACCGTGCCGACCCGCCGCGCGTCGAACGCCGGACGCCCGCCGCCGACTTCCCCGACACCGCGGGCACCGTGACGCTCTCTCTGGAGTCCGAGCGGAGTTATCCCGCGACGGTGACGGACGACCTCCCCGCCGCACTCGACGGCGACGCCACGCTCGACGTCGTCGTCGGCGGTGCTCCCGCCTCGTACGAGGTGACGTACCGAAAGCGCGGCGAGCACGAAATCGGACCGCTCTCGCTCGTCTCGCGGGACGTTCTCGGGTTGGCGAAGCGCGAACTCGTCGCCGAGGGCACCGACTCCGTGCTGGTGTACCCGCCCGTCCGTCAACTCACGCGTTCCGCGACGCAGGACCTCTCGTCGCTCAACGACCCCGAACCGTCGAACCGCCGCGACGAGTTCGACCACCTCCGCGAGTACGCCCGCGGCGACTCCCTCAGAGACGTCCACTGGAAGTCGAGCGCGAAGCGAAACGACCTCATCGTCAAGGAGTACGTCCCCGAGTCCGACGCCGAGAGCGTCCTGCTGTCGGCGGGCGGCGTTCGCTCGGCGGGCGACCGGATGGCCGAGGCCGCGGCGACGCTCTCGGTCAGTCTCGTCCGGAACGGGGTGCCGGTGACGCTCTCGACGCCCTCCGGCGTCGTCGAGGCCCCCGCGGGCGACGAACGGAGCCTCCTCGAACACCTCGCCCGCGCCGAGAGCGGCCGCGTCCCCGACGAGTCTGCTGACGTGGTGGTGCGCGCCGACGAGTCGAACACGACCGTCCGAGTGGGTGACGAGGAGACGACGTTCGAGAGCCTCGTCGGCGACGGGGCCGGCGAGGCGACCGGACTCGGAACCGGCGACGCGGGTCGAACCGCCGCCTCCGAGGAGGTGACGGCGTGAGCGCGGAGACGGGCGACCGCCTCGGGTCGCTCTCGCCGGACCGCACCCCCGGGGCGCGCGCCGTCGCACTCGTCGGCGTCCTCGTCCTGACCGGCACGTACCTGAGCGTCCTCTATCACGTGACGGACGTGGTGGGCGGTCGGACCGCCTTCCTCGCCGTCGTCGCCGGGGCGTTCCTGTTCGCGACGCTGTTGGGCCGCTTCCTCGGCGTGCGCGTCGCCGTCGTCGTCACCGCCGCCCTCCTCGCGGGCGGGTTCGGCCTCTACGTGTTCACCCTGCCGCGGAGCCAACTGGAACTGCTCACGCCCGGGCGAATCCTCGCGGACACCGTCGCGCTTCTCACCGGCCTCTCGGTCCTCCGACTGACCGGTGCGAGCGTCTGGGCGATGGCCATCGCCCCCGGCCCGGTGTTCCTCTCGTGGTATCTGGCCCTGCGGCGGCGCTACGTCGCCGCCGTCGCCGTCGGCGGCGTCACCCTCACGCTGTTCGTCCTGACGGGCGACGCCGGACAACTGACGACGCTCGTCGGCGTCGTCGGCGGCACCGTCGCAGTCGCGGCGGCGACGTTCGAACGGTACGGCGCGGGCGTCGCGCAGGTGGACGTCGTGACGATACTCTTGGCCGCGATGATCGTCTCCGCGGGAACCGTCTCGGTGGTCCCCGGCGCGGAGGGCGCGCCCCTCCTCCCGAACCGCGGGTCGCCCACGATGGAGGCGAACCTCGTGGACGCCCAAGACCGCATCGGCGTGGTCGGCAGCATCCGCCTGTCGCCGAAGGTTCGGTTCACCGTCAACAGTTCCGAACAGTCGTACTGGCAGACCGCGGCGTACGACCGGTACACGGGCGACGGGTGGGTCCGAACCGGCAACACCAACCCCTACTCCGGGCGGTTGCGCGGACCGCCCGGAGCGTCCGAGACGATCGAACAGACGGTGACCGCGAAGGACACCATCTCCATCCTCCCGTCGGCGTGGCGACCGGTCGAACTGGAGGGCGACGTGGCGTCCGACGCCGAGGTGACCCAACAAGGGGGTATCAGGCCGACGCGGTCGCTCGATTCCGGCGAACAGTACACCGTCACCAGTCAGAAGCCGCTGTACACCACCGAGGAACTCCGCCGGTCCGGCACCGACTACCCCGACGCGATAGCGGAACAGTACCTCCAACTCCCCGACAGCACCCCGGACCGCGTCCGCCGGAAGGCCGACGAAATCGCCGGCGACGAGAACACGCCGTACGACAAGGCCGTCGCCATCGAGACGTACCTCGAAGAGAACAAGCAGTACTCGCTTTCGGTCAGTCAACCGTCGGGCAACACCGCCGACGCGTTCCTGTTCGAGATGGACGCGGGGTACTGCGTCTACTACGCCACCACGATGGTCGTCCTCCTGCGCTCGGAGGGCGTCCCCGCCCGCTTCGTCACCGGTTACACTCCCGGCGAGGAGACGGACGAGGGCAACTACGTCGTCAGGGGCCTCGACTCCCACGCGTGGGTCGAGGTGTACTTCGAGGACGTGGGCTGGGTTCGCTTCGACCCGACGCCGTCGAGTCCGCGAGAGACGGCCGAGTCCACCCGCCTCACCGAGGCGCGGCAGAACGGCGCGGAGGGCGTCGACACCGAGACGACGCAGACCACCTCGACGCCGACGCCGACGACGGTGCCGGCCACCACCGACTCCGACTCCGACGCCGACTCCGGCGACGGCGGGGCGGACTCCGGGACGCCCACGCCCACCCTCTCGGAGGCCGACGACGACGAGAACGCCACGCCGCCCGGCGCGGCACCGGGCATCGAAACCGCGACGACGGAACCGGGCGGTAGTTCGTCGGTGCCGAGTCTGCCGCCGGGGCGGACGCTCGCACTCGGACTCGTCGCCCTCGCCGGACTCGTCGCGGGCGCGCGGCGGACGGGCGTCACCGAACGGGCGTACCGCTTCGTCTGGCTCCGGTACCAGGGCGCGCGCGACGACCCCTCGGCGGACGCCGTCCGCGCGTACCGGCGACTCGAGTACCTGCTCGAACGGCGGTACCGGGCGCGTCGGACCGGAGAGACGCCGCGGGACTACGTCTCCGCGGTCGGACGGGTCGGTCTGGACGGCGACGTCCGCCGGGTGAGCGAGACGTACGAACGCGCCCGGTACGGCGACGGCGTCACCCGCGGGGAGGCCGACGAAGCGATAGCCGCCGTAGACCGCCTCGTGAAGGAGTCTACGCCGATTCTCGGTCGCTTCCGGCGGAACTGAGGCGGTCGGCCGACGCGTCCGCACCCGCCGCTTTCCTCGCCGAGGCGAAAATCGAACGACCGAGCGGGGGTGAAACGCGAGGTGAGTTCCCGATACTGTTTAATATCCCGGTCTTGTACGTTCAACTCGTAATGTCGGAAGTATGCTCGACGTGCGGGCTGCCTGAGGAACTCTGCGTCTGCGAAGACGTGGCCAAGGAGTCTCAGGAGATAGCCATCCGCATCGACGAGCGTCGCTACGGAAAAGAGGTAACGGTCATCGAAGGGTTCGATCCCAAAGACGTAGACATGGATAGCCTGTCTTCGGACCTGAAGTCGAAGTTCGCCTGCGGCGGCACGGTCGAAGACGGTTCCATCGAACTCCAAGGTAACCACACCGGCCGCGTGGAGGACTTCCTCCGCGAGAAGGGCTTCAACGTCGCGTGACCGTCCTCTAATCCCAGTCCGGCGTCGAGTCGTTTTCGGAGCGTCTCCCCTCTCGTGAGCGGTCGTACCGCTCGTCCGGTCGCGAGGGGGCGTTCTGACTTTTCCGCGTCGAACCGCCTGCAGAGAGACATCTCCGGCCGACCCGGCGAGTCAGGCGTCCGGACCGCGCACGTCGGGGCGAGTCGGACGGGCGAGCGGAGACGAGACGGGCGTCAGAACGGGGCTTCCGGTCCCTCGTCGGCGTTTTCGTCCGATTCGGAGTCGGCCGCTTCGCTCCCGTTTTCGAGGGGGCCGTCCCACTCCGTGAGTCCGCCGGCCATGCTCTCGACGCGCGCGTCGGCCGTCCCCTCGTACGATTTGATGAGGCGGGCGGCTTGCACGCTCGCTTGGCCGTGCGGGCAGACGGTGACGATGCGGTCGGCGTCGTCTATCTCGGCGACGCGCGTCGGCAACTCCCCGAAGGGGATGTTGCGACTCCCCGGGATGTGCCCGCGGGAGAACTCGCCGGGCGAGCGGATGTCGACGACCCGCGGCGGGTCCTCGTCGTCGAGGAGCGTCTCGACTTCTTTCGGGTCGATTTCGCCGTCCATATCGGCGAGAAGCGCGTCGTTCGGTAAAAGTCCTCCTCTCGCAGTGCTCGCTCGTTCCGCCCCGCGTCGGACTACAGCAGTCCGTCCTCGCGGGCGAGGAGGAGGCCCTCGACCGTCGCGTCGTTCGTCGGGTTCTCCCGCGCGACGGAAAGCGCGTCCTCGACGGGGACGGACCGGACCGAGAGGAACTCGTTTTCGTCCAACTCCGGTTCGACCGGGGTGAGACCCTCCGCGAAGACGTACGCGCGTCGGTGCCGCAGGAGGCCGGTCGAACACCACAGGTCCTGCAGGACCGACGTTCCGGCGGGGTCGAAGCCCGTCTCCTCGCGGAGTTCGCGCGCCGCCGCCGTCGTGTAGGACTCGCCCTCCTCGACGATGCCCGCGGGCAGTTCCAACTGCGTCTCCCGCACCGTCGGGCGGTACTGCTCGACGAGCAGCACCTCCCCGTCCTCTACTGCGACGACGACGACTGCCGTCGCCAGTTCGGCCCAGTAGTAGCGCTTCGTGCTCCCGTCGGGTTGCTCTACGAGGTCGTACCCGCCGGTGAACCACGGCGTCTCGTACTCCGTCTCCGACGCCACGACGGGCCACTCGGGCTCCGAAAGCGACTCGTGTCTCCGTCCGTCCTCGGCCATGGTGGCCGTCACTCGGCGCGCGTCCTTAGTTCCACTCGCGACCGGTCGGCGTCACGCCCCGTTCGGCGCGTCCGCCCCGTCGGACGCTCTCGGTTCGTCGCCGTCCCGTCTGTCGTCGCCGTCCTCACCTTCCGCGTCGTCCCCCTCGAACCGCGGCCGGTAGAGGCGGGCGAACGCCCGCCTGCGGAGCGTTCCGACGGCGGCCTCGCGTTCGTTCTGGAACGTGGCGGCGACGACTTCGCCGGCGAACGGCGCGGCGTGCCAGACGACGCGTTCGACCGACGGACTGCCGAGTTCCGTCACCTCGTACTCCGGGTGCTCCTCGCACCACGCGTCGAACTCCTCGCGGGTGCCGACGGTGACGGCGAGACGCTCCGCGAACAGCACGTTCCGGGCCGTCTCCACCACGTCGCCGGTCACCCGGTCGCGGTACTCCTCGCGGTCGAACTCCATCGCCTTCGCCACCTCGCGGACGACCGACTGCGCGGTCGGTCCGGCCGATTCGAACGCCGCCTCGGCGGCCGACTCGCTCTCCGGTTCGAGGCTCCCTTCGGTCTCCATGCGTCTTCGTCTCCCGCGCGGTCACTAACCGCTTTCCGTCGCCGCCGCGGGCGATGCGCCGAGAGAAGAGTCCGTCCGCGTCGGCCGCCTCGCGTCCGCGCCGCCGGTCACTCGTCGTCCGTTCGGCCGCCGTCTTCGTCCGCGGCGCGTTCTTCGCGCATCCGCTCTGTCATCTCTCTTGCCTCCTGCAGGACGGCGCGCGCCTCGTCGTCGAGCGTTTCGCCGCCCATCCCGGCGGCGGCCGACGCGTTGAATCCGGGGTTCTCGGCTCCGCCCTCGAAGGGCGACCCGTGGTCGTGTCCCGTGCGGCCGTGTCCGCCGTGGTCGTGGACGGTGTCCTCGAACACCTCTTCGTACTCCGTCTCCTCGGCGTACTCTGCGACGACCGGCCCCAGTTCGTCCGCGTTCGTCGAACTCCACTCGGGGACGTGGTCGTCCAACCACGTCTCGTGTTCGTCGCCGTGGAGCATCGCAGTGAAGGCGACGTGGTTCGCGAGGTGCTCTGCGTCTCGTTGCGGCGTGTCGCAGACCGGGCAGGCGTACCCCATGGTCGTGCGTTGGCGACCGTCGTACAAGGGTCGTGCGGTCGAACCGGACCGGAGAAACGAGTCGCCGAACGGCGACCGGCGGGCCGCGAGCGGAGTTCGGGGTGGCTCGGCGGCGCTCAGTAGGGGTGCTCTTCGACGGTCACGCGACCGTCTTCGCGCACGCTGACCTCGTATCCGACGTATTTGAACCGAACGAAGGCGAGTTCGCTCTCGTCGGTGTTCGGTCGGACGGACGGCTCCCGGTTGAGCGACGCGAAAAGCCGTTCGAGCGCGTCGGTGTCGATGACGGATCCGACCGGTGGAAGCGAGAGCGCGTCCGTCTGGTCGCCGGTCCACGCTTCGGCCGCCGCCCGGGCGACGGTGACCGCGACGCCGCAGGCGCCGTCCCAGTCGTGCCGTAACACGACCGTCTTTCCGTCGCTACCGTCTCGTTCGTACGGTTCGGCTCGTTCCCCGATGACTCGTTTTTCGTCCATAGTGTGTTCCGATGATGTTCCGGCTCCGACCGCGGCCGATACATTCAGTTGTGCTCGGTCGGGCTTAGTCGTCGCCTCTATCATAGTAGCACGTCCGCGTCAGACGACTCTATTCGAATAGTATGTCGCCCGTCCGTTACTCCATGGCCGTCCGGACCAACTTCCGTTCGGCGGCCCGGAGGTGGTACTGGAACGTCGGCGAGGAGATGTCGAACACGTCCGCGAGCGTCGTCGCGGTGGTGAGACGCGGCCACTCGTAGAAGCCGCCGTGGTGCGCCGCGGTTATCGCCTCCTTCTGACGCTCCGTCCACTCGTCTTCGAGGCGCGCGCGGAACGCGCCTTCGGTCTCTATCGGGTTCGTCACGGTGCGCTTCGAGACGAGCGTCGTCTCCGGGTGGATGGCCGAGAACGCGTCCACCACGGAGCGGACGTTGACGCTCTCGGGGAGGGTGACGACGACCCGGCAGGCCGCCTCCGTCGCCGTCATCTCGCGCAGTCGTCCGCCGCCGGCGTACAACACCTCGAAGGACGCCCGGTCGGGCAGTTGCATCTCGTAGAGGTGGTCGTCGTCGTCGCCGTCGGTGAGTTCCGTGAGCGACGTTCCGGCCGGGAGCGCCGCTTCGACCGCCTCGCGGTCGGCCGCCGTCCGGACGAACGTCCGGTAACCACCGTCGGACGTCGGAATCACGCCCGTGACGCGAACCGATTCGCCCGTCCGACGGGCGAGGGCGAGCAGCGACTGCCGTTCGTCGGTCACCGCGAGTTCGACTTCCGTCCGTCGGTCGGCCAGCATCGCCTGCGACCGGCCGAGTCGGTCGATGACGCTCCCGAGCGTCGCGCCGAGTTCGGCCAGCATCTCGCCGTCCTCCTCGTCGAAGGCGTCCGCGTCCGTCCCGTGGACGACGAGCAGGCGACCCTCCCCCGCGGGGACGACGGCCAAAGACTGGAAGCCGTACGAGAGGGCGTCGCGCCTGTGGGCCTCCCACCCCGGCGCGTCCACCACGTTCTTCACCACCGCGGGGACGAGACTCTCTGCGGTGTTCGCGACGAGTTCGGGGAACGGGTCGGTCGAGAGAACCTCGACGAGGCGGTGTGCGTACCCGTCCTCGACGCCGCTCGTCGTCGTCGGCGTCGGCGACCCCGTCGCGGCGTCCACCTCGCAGAACCACGCGAAGCGGTAGGGTCGCGCGTCGGCCAGTCGCTCGCAGGCGCGGGCGGCCGCCTCCTCGCCGGTCGCCGCCCGAACGACCGCTCCGGTCACCTCGCGGATGGTCCGGTTGATGCGGTTCAGCTTCGTCAGGCGCTCGTTCTGCGACTCCAGCCTGCGGTCCCTGTCGCCGAGGGCGGCCTCCGCCTCGACGACCGACAGTATCTCGCTCATCGTCGAGGCCAACAGTCGGAACACCTCGGTGCCCGACTCGTCGGCGACGGTGTCGCGGTCCATCTCGACGGAGAGGACGCCGTACTGCCCCACCGCCTCCGCGACGAGGTTCCGCCCGCGTCCGGTTCCGCTGTCGACGATGACCGTCTTCTCCTCGGCGAACGCGCGCCAACACGGGTTCCCGCCGGGGACGACGAGTTCGTCCGGGTCGGCGTCTGAGGCGGGGTGGGGACGGAGCGTTCGCTCTCCGGGGTCGTACTCGAAGAAGTCCACGGAGAGCGGTTCGAAGAGGTCCTCGCAGGCTTCGAGCGTCAGTTCGACCGCCGCGTCGTAGTCCGTCACGCGCGTCAGCGACCGCGTGTGCTCCTGCAGGGTGGTGAGCAACCGCTCGCGCCGGCGGCGCGCCGACACGTCGCGGGAGATGCCGACCGTGCCGACGAACCGCCGTTCGCCGTCGTTGTCCGTCTCGAACAGCGCGGAGAACCGCGTCTCTATCCAGACGGAACTCCCGTCCGGTCGGTCCAACGGGAACTCGACGGTGGCGGCCTCCCCGGTGTCGACGGACTGCCGGCGCAGTTCGTCGATCCGTTCGGCCGTCTCCTCGTCGATGACGTCCGTGGCGGCCGTCCCCAACAGTTCCTCCCTGCTTCGGCCGAACAGGTCTGCGAACCCTCGATTCACCTCGACGAAGCGGAGTTCGTCGTCGAGGGCGTACACGCCGTCGTCGGCCGTCTCGACCATCCACTCGTAGCGGAGCAGTTCGAGTTCGCGCTCTCTCCGTTCGGTCACGTCCGTCAGGTAGACGGAGACGCCGTTTCGAGACGGGTACACCCGGTGTTCGTACCACGCGCCCGTCGGGGCGTGCACGGCCTCGAACGTCGCCGGTTCGCGCTTGTAGCGGGCGCGTTCGTACTGCGCGCGCACGTAATCGTCCTCAAACAGCGTCCAGACGCTCCGGCCGACCACGTCCTCGGGCGTCGCGCCGAGGAGGCGGGCCGCGTTCGGGTTCGCTGAGGTTATCCGCCACTGCTCGTCGAGGCCGTAGACGCCCTCCTCGATGCGTTCGAACACCTCTTCGAGCGTCGAGCGGAGCGTCTGTCGCTCGATGGCCGCGCCGACGAGCGTCGCGACGTTCTCGATGAAGCGCCCGTCCGTCTCGTCGAACATCCCCGGCGTCGCCGAGTGAGCCGTGATGACGCCCCACGGGCCGTCGCGCCCCTCGATGGCGACGCTCAGTCCGCTCTGGATGTTCGCGGAGTCCTCCAAGGCGCTCGAATCGAAGCGCTCGTCGAGGAACACCCGTTCGGAGACGAGTGCGCCGTCGGCCCACAGCGTCCGTTCGGCGTGCGTGCCCGGACCGAGGGAGACGCCGCCGACGTAACTTTGGGGCCACCCCTCGACGGCGACGAGTTCCACGTCGCCGACGGACGGCCGGAACCGACCGACGGCGATGTACGCCACGTCCAACGCCGCCCGGAGTCGTTCGACCGTCTCCTCGATCAGTCGCTCGTACGTCGGCCCCGAGAGGGCGAACGCGCCGAGGTCCGAGACGACGTACTGCTGGGCGATGCGGCGCGTCCGCTCTCGGTCGCTTCGGTGGGCGTCGACGGCCGCCCGGACGCGGTGCGCCAACCACTCCGCCTCCGCGTCGGTTCCGCGCGCCGCGAGATAGTCCGTCGCTCCGGCGGCGAACGCCTCGTGCCCGCCCTCGGCCTCGTCGGGGTCCACGACGAGGATGACGGGCAGCCCCGGAGCCCGTTCCCGCACGTCCGAGACCAGCGTCGCCCGCGCCTCCGGCGGCACGGCTCCGACGACGCAGTCGACTCGCTCTTCGTCTCCGTCGCCGACGCGCGACGCCGCCTCCGCCGCCGAAGCCCGCCAGAGCGTCGGGTCTCCGAGGACGGCGTCGAACGCCGCGCCGAACAGCGCCGGCGGGTCGCCGACGACGAGTACGGTGTTCCTGTCGGTCACTAGATGCTCGTCGGCGACGGGCGGGTATCACCTTGTCGCCCGGCGGAGTCGCGGCTACTCGCGCCGTTCAGGCCTGCCACGCGTCGAGGTCGAGCACCATCACGAACGCGTCCTCGCCGTCGGCGTAGTAGCCGGGGACGCGGCGCGCCCGTTCGAACCCCACGTCGCGGTACAGCGAGATGGCGGGTTCGTTGCCGACGCGAACCTCCAGTTTCACCAGCGTCGCGCCGTCGATGGTCAACGCGACGAGGGCGCGTTCGAGGAGGTAGCGGCCGAGTCCCGCCCCGCGGGCGTCGGGGCGGACGGCGATGTCCTTGACGTGTCCGATGCCGCGCCCGTGGTTCGGCATCACGTCGGCGACGACGTACCCGACCACCGCCGGCCCGCGGACGGCGACGAGGAATCCGGGTTCCTCGAGGAACGTCTCGAACGCCGAGTAGGGCCACGGCTGGGAGAACGAACTCTTCTCGATGCGGTAGACGTCGAGGAGGTCCGACCGCGTCGCCCTCCGAACGACCGTGTTCTCCGGCGCGGCGGCGTCCGCGCCCGACCCGTCGGCCCGCGCGTTCCGGTCGGTTCCGTCCGGGTTCCGTGACCTCTCGTTCACTACCGGCACGTACGCGGGAGGGGCGCAAAAACGCGACGACTCCGGGGACGGTGGCGGGGAAGTCGAACCGACGGACCGGTCGCTACCGGGAGAGCGTCGAAAGAATGGGACGTTGTGGTGCGGAGCCGTCGTTCAGTCGTCCGCGGGCGTCGCGCCGCCGGAGGAGTCTTCCTCGTTCTGCTGCTTCGTCAGCGACAGCTTGCCGCCGGCGGTGAGGATGCGACGTTCGCGCTCGGAGGCGTCGAGCGTCGCCGTCGCCTCCCAGTCGTCGTTCACGCGGATCGTGAACTCTTCCTGACCGGATTCGACGGCTTCGGCGACGTCGTCGACGATCGCGATGTCGTCGCCCTGCTCTATCTTCTCGTACGTCTCCTCGTCGATGGCGAGGGGGACGATGCCGAAGTTGAACAGGTTCGCCTTGTGGATGCGCGCGAACGACTGCGCGAGGACGCCCTCGATGCCGAGGTACATCGGACACATCGCGGCGTGTTCGCGGGAGGAGCCCTGCCCGTAGTTCTCGCCGGCGACGAGGAAGCCGCCGTCGGCCTCCTTCGCTCGCTGGGCGAACGTGTCGTCGACGCGCGAGAGCGTGAACTCCGAGAGGCGCTCGATGTTCGAGCGGAACTTGAGGATGTCGGACGTGGCCGGGATGATGTGGTCCGTCGTGATGTTGTCCTCCATCTTCAGGAGCGCCTCACCCTCGATGTTCGCTTGGAGGGGGTCCTTCAGCGGCACTTCGCCGATGTTGGGGCCCTTGATGAGTTCGTCGTCGATGGCCTCGTCGGGTGCGATGAGGTCGGCCTTCGAGGCGTCGTACTGGTCGGGGAGTTCGACGCCGGGCGCTTCGAGGTCGCCGAGTTCGTCCGCGAGGTCGCGGGGATCGACGATTTCGCCCTTCAGCGCCGCCGCGGCGGCGACCTGCGGCGAGGCGAGGAAGACCGAGTCGTCCTCGATGCCGGAGCGACCCTCGAAGTTGCGGTTGAACGTCCGGACGGAGACGGAGTTCGAAGCCGGGACGTGGCCGATACCGATACACGGTCCGCAGGTCGCCTCGGAGACGTTGACGCCGGCCGCCATCATCTCGGCGGTCCAGCCTTCGCGGGCGAGCAGTTCTCCGGCCTGCTTCGAACCGGGCGCGACGATGAGGTCCGTGCTCTTTGCGACTTCGCGGCCCTTGACCATCTTCGCGGCCGGGAGAACGTCCTCGTAGCCGCCGTTGGTACAGGAACCGACGATGACCTGGTCTACGTCCGTGCCCGCGACTTCGTCGACGGGAACGACGTTGTCGGGCATCGACGGCTTCGCGATGAGCGGTTCGATCTCCGAGAGGTCGATGACGACTTCGTCGGCGTACTCGGCGTCGTCGTCGGCCTTCAGTTCGACGTACTCGTCTTCGCGGCCCTGTCGGGCGAGATAGTCTTTCGTCTTCTCGTCGGTCTCGAAGATAGAGGACGTCGCGCCGAGTTCCGTCCCCATGTTGGTGATGGTGGTACGCTCGGGCACCGAGAGCGACTTCGCGCCGGGGCCGGTGTACTCGAACACCTTGCCGACGCCGCCCTTCACGGAGAGGCGTCGGAGCATCTCGAGGATGACGTCCTTCGCGGAAGCCCAGTCCTGGAGTTCGCCTTCGAGGCGGACGTTGACGACTTCCGGCATCTCGACGTAGTACGCGCCGCCGCCCATGGCGACTGCGATGTCGAGGCCGCCGGCACCGATGGCGAGTTCGCCGAGGCCGCCGGGTGTCGGCGTGTGAGAGTCAGAGCCGAGCAGCGTCTTCCCGGGCGCGGCGAAGTTCTCCTTGTGGACGTTGTGGCAGATGCCGTTGCCCGGTCGGGAGAAGTGCGCACCGTACGTGCCCGCCGCCGAACGGAGGAAGCGGTGGTCGTCGGTGTTCTTGAAGTCGAACTGGTACGTCTGGTGGTCGCAGTACTGCGCGGCCAGTTCGGTCTGCTGTTCGTCGAGGCCGAGCGCCTCGAACTGGAGCCAGACCATCGTCCCCGTCGTGTCCTGCGTGAGGACCTGGTCGATTTCGATTCCGATTTCCTCGCCGGGCTCGAGCTCGCCTTCGACGAGATGATCGTCGAGTATTTTTTCCGTAAGCGTCTGTCCCATAACGTGTCGGAGTCGGCCGTCTACGATTATAAATCCCGCGTGTTTGAGGATAGAGGTATGTTCCTTATACGCATAAAATGAATATCTGTGACAATCATGAACAACGCCTCCGTCGTTCGATTTTTCGTGTATGTTCGGTGATATGACTGTCGGCGGAACAACGATAGCCCTTTTTCGGTCGCCGCGACTCTCCCGCTATGTTTCGCTCCGGACGATTCGTCGCGGACCGCATCGACCCGATAGACGACTCGCAGGTGCAACCGAACGGCGTGGACCTGACCGTCGCCGCCGTCCTCGAACAGGTCGGACCGGGGAGAATCGGCAGGGAGGGGAAGGAAATCGGCGAACGACGGGAACTCGACGCCGAGGGCGGCGTCTACCGCCTCTCTCCCGGCGGGTACGTCCTCCAGTACGCCGAGACCATCCGCATCCCCGAGGAACACGTCGGCTTTCTCTACCCCCGGTCTTCGCTGATGCGCAACTCCTGCATGCTCGACACCGCCGTCTGGGACGCCGGGTACGAAGGGAAGGGCGAGGGCCTCTTGGAGGTCCACCACGAGATAGAACTCGAACGCGGCGCGCGCGTCGCGCAGTTAGTTCTCGCCGAGGCCGACCACGAGGAGACGTACGACGGATCGTATCAGGGCGAACGCGTCGATTGAATCGACGAGACACTAAGTACTTCACCGGGCACGCGCGAGGGACGCCGCCGACCCGGACGGCGATTCTTGACGTACGTCGGACACGTCCCCGTTCGACGGGTTGCGAATGTCCCGTTTTCCGGCGCGTTCTCCGTCGAAATAGGCCGCCACAAACGACTTGGGGTACCCAAAGGCACATTTACGCGCGTCTCTAAGAGTCGTGCAACTGATGTCCAGAAGCCCCTCTCTCCCTGAACGCCCTCGTCTGGACCTCGACCCGGAGATGTCCGAGGCCGAACGCCTGTCGGCCATCCGGCAGCACTTCGAGCGTCTCGTCGCGGTGAACGACGAACTCGACGACCGCCTCTCGGAGGCGCTCGACCGGCGCGAGGAGTTGAAGGACGAGGTCGAACAGTTGAAGGACCGCAACGAAGCGCTGAAAACCTCGTCGCTGTACGTCGCGACGGTCGAAGAGGTGACCGACGACGGCGTCGTCATCAAACAGCACGGTAACAACCAGGAGGTGTTGACCGACGCCTCGCCGCACCTCGACGCCGAAGTCGAGTCCGGCGACCGAGTCGCCATCAACGACTCCTTCGCCATCCAGACGCTCTTGGACGACGAGACGGACTCCCGCGCGCAGGCGATGGAAGTCGACGGGTCGCCCGAGGTCCGGTACGAGGACATCGGCGGCATCGACGAACAGGTCCGGGAGGTCCGCGAAGCGGTCGAGGACCCCCTCAAGAACCCCGAGATGTTCGAGGAAGTCGGCGTCGACCCGCCGTCCGGCGTTCTCCTCTACGGCCCGCCGGGCACCGGGAAGACGATGCTCGCGAAGGCCGTCGCCAACGAGACGGACGCGACGTTCATCAAGATGGCCGGGTCGGAACTCGTCCGGAAGTTCATCGGCGAAGGCTCCCGCCTCGTCCGCGACCTGTTCGAACTCGCCGCGGACCGCGAACCCGCCGTCATCTTCATCGACGAGATAGACGCCGTCGCCTCCAAGCGGACTGACTCGAAGACGTCCGGCGACGCGGAGGTCCAGCGGACGATGATGCAACTGCTCTCGGAGATGGACGGCTTCGACGACCGCGGCGAGATTCGCATCATGGCCGCGACGAACCGCTTCGACATGCTCGACGAGGCAATCCTCCGTCCCGGCCGGTTCGACCGCCTCATCGAGGTGCCCAAGCCCGCCGCCGAGGGCCGCGAGAAGATTCTGGAGATCCACACCCGCGACATGAACGTCGCAGACGACGTGGACTTCGCGGACTTCGCGGAGAAACTGGAGGACTACTCCGGCGCGGACATCGCCTCTCTGGCCACCGAGGCCGGGATGTTCGCCATCCGCGACGAACGGACGGAGGTCACCCGCGCGGACTTCGAGGCCGCCTACGAGAAACTCGAATCCACCGACGAGACGACGACGCTTCCGGGCCACACCGACTACCAGTACTGACTCCCGCGGCCGACGCCGCGCTTCCGTAACTCCTTATTTCCCGCGCCGCCGTTCTCCGACGATGAGCACCATCTACGTGGTTCGCGGCGTGGGCACTGCGCCCACCGAGATGGCGTCGTACGACGCCGCCTTGGCCGCGGCCAACGTGCACAACTACAACCTCGTCGCCGTCTCCTCTATCGTCCCCGAGGGCGCGTCCGTCGAGGAAGTCGACACCGCGCCGAATCTCGGTCCGGCGGGCAACCGCCTGACGGTCGTACAGGCGCGGGCGACGACGGCCGAGGAGGGTACCGTCGCCGCCGGACTCGGGTGGGCGACCGGACCGGGACCCGGCCTCTTCTACGAGGCGTCGGGCGAGGACCCGGCGGCCGTCCGGCGGGCGGTCGAAGACGGACTGGCCGCGGGGCGCGGCCTCCGCGAGTGGGAGTTCGACGACGAACGCGTCGTCGTCACCGCCGCGGAGGCCGACGGCGAGGGGTACACGACGGCGGTCACCGTCGCCGCCTACGGCGAGAGCGAGCCGATACTGTGACAGAGATTCGCACCCTTCGACGGCTTTATCATCGTACTGCGCTTATGAAGAGTAACTTATCCTCATGAACGGAAACAACCCCTACGCGGGTTCTCCCGGCGTCGTCGATGCGGGCCGTCCGAACGAGGACGACCTCTCGACAGAACAGGTCCGGACGCTGCGCGAGGCCGTCGCGGGAATCGTCTCCCGCACGCAGTCGTATCTTCCGGAGGGGTACGCCATCGGGTCGGAACTCTCCTACGGAAGCAACGGTCCGCAGGCGACGGTGGCCGTCCACCCGCCCGTCGGCCGGCCGGTCAGCGCCGGTTTCAGCCCCGACGAGAACGACTTGGAGTCGGGTCTCACCGACGACGACAGAGACGAAGTGGCTCGCGGACTCGCCGCCTCCGCGGCGTTTCAGGTCATGAACGCAGTCGGCGACGAACTCACGCCGACCGCTCGCTGAGGCGTCTCCGCGGACCGTACGCTATTCTGCGAAGATCGAAGGAACGACGCCCGAACGAAGCGGTTCTACTGCGGACGTAACGAGGCGTCGCGGCCTCATCCCCGTCGGCCGAGACGGTCGGGCATCGGCGGTTTCACGAACAGGCCGTAGGCGAGCAACGCCGCCGATGGGAGACCGCCGACGCCCGCGCCGACGGCGACCGGAACCGACGTGAGCACGGCACCGACCACGCCGAGCATCAACGGAAGCGGCAACAACAACAATAGAACGTCGTACTCCGACTCGAACTTCGGTACTATCGCTTCACCGGTCGGTGTCTGTCTCGTGCTCATGTAACTCACCTCCACCGTAACGTACGGACGGCTCCGTAGTAAACATTACCCCGAACCGCGAGGACCTATCTGCCGAACGTCTCCATAAGTTACGAGGCGCTTCGAGGTCGGCGGACGAACGCCCGGCCGGGTCACCGCCGAAGCACGTTTGTCCGGGTGGGTCGAAGGCGCGGTATGGATCCGTCACCGCTGGACCTCGTAGACCAAGCGATCCTCTTTCACCTCCAACGCGACGGTCGGTGCGCGATAACCGACATCGCCGACGCCGTGGACGTCTCCGATAACACCGTCCGTAACCGCATCCAGAAGATGGAGGAGGAGGGAGTCATCGAGGACTACCAGGTGAACGTCAACTACGACAACGCCGGGATTCAGCACCTGTTCATGTTCGTCTGCACCGCGCGCGTCGCCGAACGCGCGCGACTGGTCGCCAACGTCCGCGACCTCTCCGGCGTCGTGGAAGTGCTCTCCCTCATGACCGGCAACGAGAACGTCTACGTCGTCGCGGCGGCGAGAGACAAAAGCGCCATCACCGAACTCGCCTACGACATCGAGGAACTCGGACTCCGCATCGAACGGGAACACCTCATCTCCGAACACTCCCGGCAAGCGTTCAGCGGATTCGCGTCCGATCTCACCTTTCGCGATTGATTCTTTACTAGGATTGCAGAAAATTAAGTTCTTACATACCTCAATTACGTTTTTATAGTCCCGCGGCGTACGAGAGAGCGATGGCCTACAATCGAAGTACTCTCCGCTCAGACGCCGCCGAGAGCGTCACCGAACGTATTCTCACCTCGGTTGCGGACCGCGAAGGGACGGACGTCCTCTCTCTGCCACCGCTGTACGAGGCCGTCGACCCCGACGCCCTCGAACAGCTCGTCGCGTTCGGCGGCGTGGCCGAGATCTCGTTCACCTACCTCGATTACGACATCTCGGTCGACGGCGACGGCGACGTTCGCGTGCGCACGCTCGGCGATTCGTCCGACGGTAACCCCGTCAGGCTGTAGCGCCGGGCGGTGCCGAGAAACGTTCGGTGCGCCGACTGCGGCCTCAGCCTCTTGGCCTTCGAGTCGCTCGGCCCGACTCCGGTCGGGCGCGACGACTGTCCGAACTGCGGCGGCGAGACGTTCAGTTTCGACTGACGGGGACGCCGCCGACGCGGACGTCGGGCCGCGCGTCTCACGTCCGGTCTCTCTTGTCGAGGTAGTCGTTGACGGCCAACGGGGCGAGGATGCCGACGACGATGACGACGAGGAGAAACAGCGTCTGGTTCCACCACGGGAGCTCGGACCCGAATATCGCGAGTCCGAGCGCTAACGCTCCGAAGCCGAGGATGACCGCGTTTTCGCGCGAGAGCATGCCGTCACACTCGGGCGGCAGTCACAAAAACGGACACGTCGGTTAGGCCGTCACTTCCCCCAGAAGGGGTCGCGTTGGCGGTGCTTATCGAGGTAGCCCGTGAGCGCTTCCAGTTCGTCGGCCGGGATGTCGTCGGACAGTTCCTGTTCGAGAATCTTCGCGTGCTTCTCGGGGAGTTGCACCCACAGTTCGTCGCCCTCCTCTATCTGGCGGCCGACCGTCGGCCCGTCGATGGCGACGGAGACGCGCTTGCCCGCGCGGGCCTTCGAGACGTCCTCGCCCTGTTCTTGGATGCCGGAGAGTTGGCCGACGCGCTTCGGTTCGTTCCCCTCCCACTTCGCGACGTGGGTGTTGTTCTTCAGGGTGCCCGACAGTATCTCGACGCCGACGACGGCGGGATTCGACTGCCGGAAGACGTGGTCTTCGAGGATGCGGAACCGGCAGGGCCGGATTATCTTGTCGAGGACCGTCTCCTGTTGGGCGCGCTTTCGCTCCTCGACGAACTCCTCGTAGTCTTCGATGAGTTGGTAGATGACGTCGTCGTCGAACAGGCGCACGTCGTTCTGGTCGAGTTCCTGCTTGGCGTTCGGCAGGACGTCCACGTTGAACCCGAGGATGACCTTGTGTTCGTCCTCGCGGGCCGTCGAGGCGATGGCCACGTCGCGCGGCGCGACGTCGCCGACTTCCGCGCGGAGGACGGGCACTTCCGCCTCCTTGAGTGCGTTCGCCATCGCTTCGAGACTGCCGAGGGTGTCGGCCTTCACGACGACGCCCTCCTCCTCCGTATCGACCTCTATCTCGGCGAGTTCGGCCTCGACTTCCGCGATGACGTCGTCTACGTCTCGGTCGCGGACGACGCGAATCGGCGCGCCCGCCATCGCCAGTTCGAGGTCGGGCGCGGCGATTTTGATACCGGAGGCGGCGGTGACCGACTCCACCTTGTTGAAGCGCTTTTCTGTCCGAATCTCGGCGTTCGGGCGCGGTTGCAGGAGGGCCCGCACGTCCGTCACGATGGGGCCGTCCATCCCGCCGACGACGACGGTGTCGTCCTCGGCGATGGTGCCGTCGTACAGCACCACGTCGAGGGTCGTCCCGAACCCGCGTTCGTCCTTGACTTCCAGCACCGTCCCCGCGCCGGGGCCGGCGACGTCTATCTCCATCTGCTCTTTCATGTAGCGCTGGGAGAGACCCATCAGCACGGCCAGCAGGTCCGGAATCCCCTCGCTCGTGATGGCGGAGATGGGGACGACGCCGACGTTCTTCTGGAAGTTCTGGACGCGCCAGTAGAGGTCCGCGGAGAACCCCTCGTCCGAGAGGTTGCCGATAATCTCGTAGAGGTTCGAGTCGAGTCGCTGGCTGGCGTTCTGGGACTGCTTGTCGTACGTCCGCTGGATGGGTTCGCCCTCGTGGGGGTTCCATCCGGGCGTCGTGTCTATCTTGTTCGCCGCGACGACGAACGGCGTGCCCGTCCGCTTGAGGATGTCGAGGGCCTCGATGGTCTGCGGTTGGAACCCGTCGTTTACGTCCACGACGACGATGGCGATGTCCGCGAGTGCGCCGCCGCGGGAGCGAAGCGTCGTAAACGAGTGGTGCCCCGGCGTGTCGATGAACAGCAGTCCCGGCAGGTCGAAGTCGTCGGGGTCCACGAGGCTCCCCGCCATCTCCGAGACCGTCTCTAAGGGGACGGCCGTCGCGCCGATGTGCTGGGTGATAGCGCCCGCCTCGCCCTCGCTGACGGCGGAGCCGCGTATCTTGTCGAGCAGGGTCGTTTTCCCGTGGTCGACGTGCCCGAGAACGGCGACGATGGGGGTGCGTAGCGTGTTCGGTTCTGTGGCTGCGTCCGCGTCGGCGTCGGAATCTGTGTCAGACATGAAGAATCACCCCGGAGAAGTTCTCTTGTCCGTAGCCTGTTCGGGATTGCAGTTAAGTCCATCGTCACGTCCGGGCCGTCGCCGCACCGCGACGGCGTCTTCCGCCGCTGCGGGGCCTGATAGCACGGTTCGGTTCCGTCGTCCGTTCGTCGGTCCTCGCGCCGCGTTCGTCGGCCGGTCGTCAGACGGCCCCGTGGAGTTTATGTGGGGCTACACGGTATGCACCTGCATGGCCGACATACTCGCCGAAAACCTCTCGGGGAAGGCCGTCATGGGCTCGGACGGAACCGAGCTCGGGCAGTTGTACAACATCACGATGGACTTGAAGACCGGCGCGCTACACGATCTCCTCGTCACCCCGAACGAGGAGGTTCGCCCGGGACAGTTCGCGTTCGAACAGAACGACCAAGGCCGATTCCGAGTCCCCGTCTCCCGCGTGCAGGCGGTCAAGGACTACATCGTCATCCAACGCTAATCGACGCCGATGCACATCCTCGACTCTTCTGCGTTCATCAACGAGTACCACACCACAGAACAGACGGCCTCTATCCCCATGGTCAACGAGGAACTGGAGGGGGAGGCGTCCTTCCGGTTCGACGCGATGGAAGGATCCGGGATGCACATCCACATCCCCGCCTCGGGCACCGTCGAGAAAGTCCGCCGCGCGGCGGGCGAGACGGGCGACCGAGAGACGCTCTCGGACACCGACGTCCGCCTCCTGGCCGCCGCCTTCGAACTCGACGGCGTCCTCGTGACCGACGACTACGCGATGCAGAACGTCGCCGACAAGCTCAACGTACAGGTCGAAGTCATCGCCCAAGACGGCATCTCCGAGCAACGCGACTGGAAGTACCAGTGTCAGGGCTGCGGGCGCGAGTTCGACGACAACAAGGACCGCTGTCCCGTCTGCGGGATGGACCTCGCGCGGAAGAACCCGGCGTAAACACCCACCTTTTTACGCCTCGGGTCGCGCTCTGCGCGACCCCTCGGCGCAAAATCTGGACCAAAAAAGCCGCGAGGGTTCGCTCACCTCGCGGTACTGTACGGATGGGACTCAACTAACGCCCTCGGACGCGGACCCCGACCGGTTCACGCTCGATACTCGTCTAAGGCCCAGTCGTACCGCGTCGGGAACTCCACCGGGTCGGTGGAGAACGCGTCTCGAACGGCGTCCGGTCCGTCTCTGCGTTCGACCGCTTCGAGGAGCGCACACCCCACTCGGTAGGGGAGTCGCGACCCTCCGAAGAGGCGCGACACCATCTCGTCGGGCGACAGCGATTCGCGACTGATCCGTTCGCGGACCGAGTCGTACTCCTCGACGAGGGTTCGAAGTCGTTCGGAATCGGAGAGTACGGCGTAGTCATCGCAGATGACGTGGTCGCACCCGCCGACGTTGCCGTCCGACCGACGGAGTTCGAGCGGGGCGTACGTCGCGAACGCCTCCGTGTGGAACACGGTGTTCCAGACGGCCCGCTGGTCGTCGTACTCCATGGGTCTGGGCCCGAGCCTGTCGAGTGCGTCGTGTTCTCCCTCGTAGAGGACGTGAGAACTCTCGTGGACGCACGTGTACAGCAGTTGACGCGGCGCTCGGAGGAACAGCGGTTCGTTGAGGTTGACGTAGGCACCGCTTCGGACGCCGACTCCGATTTCGTAGCCGACGCCGAGGTAGACAGTCACGTCCGACGTCTCCGCGTTCGGGACGACGCGTCGGAGGTGTCGTTCGATTTCGTCGGTCCACTCGCGTTCCCGGGAGCGGACCCGGTCGAGGAGGCGAACGATCCGAGGTCGGGTCTCCGA
This sequence comes from Halopelagius longus, assembly GCF_900100875.1. Classification (NCBI taxonomy): domain Archaea; kingdom Methanobacteriati; phylum Methanobacteriota; class Halobacteria; order Halobacteriales; family Haloferacaceae; genus Halopelagius; species Halopelagius longus. The sequence goes on from NZ_FNKQ01000001.1 coordinate 284,098, forward strand.
GAAGCCTTCCAACCCGGGAAACGCGTCCGGTTCGCCGTCGACCGCTTCGGAGATACCTTCGGGCGTCACGTCCCGACCCAGAACGGCCGCGTGCTCCCGGACGACGTCGTACGCGGGGTGATTCCAGAGGCGGGACACCGATTCTTCCCCGTCGACGTACGAGAGGAACCGTTCGGCGGCGGACCAATCTATCTGCACGTTCTCTCACTCACGGCCGTCGAGGTAATCGGTTTTCCCTCCGACCGGACCTTACAGCAGACCCGTCGCCGTCGCGTACACGTAGACGAACTGGACGGTGTTGAACAGGCCGTGGACCGCCGCGGGCACGAACAGGTTCTCCGTCTTCTCGTACACCGTCCCGAGCGTCGCCCCCAAGAGGAGGATGACGCCGAGGGTGACGAACCGACCGCTCCCCGAGAAGGAACTCCAGTGGATGGCCGCGAAGACGGCGCTGGCGGCGACGACGCCGAAGACGGGGCCGTAGGCTCGGCGGAACGACCCCTGCACGACGCCGCGGAAGACGAGTTCCTCCGTCGGGCCGACAAGCAGGAGGGTCACCGGAATCAGGTAGAGGTAGTACACCGGTTCGTCCTGCCCCTGCGCGATGAGGTTGCTCCCGGCCATCTGGATGCCGAGCGCCTCCATCCCGAACACGATAGCGAGGTAGAGGGAGACGAGTCCCAACAGGCCGCCGGCAACCCACGCCGCGTCGCGGGCCGTCGGCGCGCGGACGGACACCAACTCGCGTTGCTCCGTCACGACGAGGTATCCGACGGCGGCCACGCCGAATCCGACGAACTGCGCGGCGCTGGTCAACGCGCGTCCGAGTGCGCTCTCCGGGGCGACGCCGAACGCTTCGACGAGGGGTTGGAGGAGCGAGACGAAGATGACCGCCACGAGCAAGGCGAGGGCGACGACGACGAACGCGCCGCCGAACGCTCGGAGGTGCGTGCGCGCGTCGTCGAGCGACGAGGCTTGAGGGTCGGTTGCCATGGCGAAGACGGCAGTCGGTAGGCCGCCCCGGCGGATAGAATCTCCGATCGGGCGCGCGACTCCCCGACGCCGACTCGTCCGACTACTCGACGACCAGCGTCGTCTTCTCCGCGACGGCGTCGGCCTCCTCGAAGTCGCCGCCGCCGAGCAAGCCGCGGGCGGCCCGTTTGCCCCACTCGACGGCCGGTTGGGTGAACGTCGAGACGTTCGCGAGTTCGCCGTAGAGGACGCAGGCGGCCTCCATCCCGTAGAGCAGTTCGCCCAGTCCGCGCTCGTCCACCCGGTCGATTTCGATTCGGACGTTCGGGACGCCCGCGGCGGCGAGACTCGCCTCCGTCGCCTCGAACTCGGCGTCCAGCAGTTCGCCGAGCGACGACCCGCCGAGGTACGACAGTCCTTCGAGGTCCGTCTCGGGAATCCCCCGGTCCTCGCGTTCGCGCGGGCGGACGAGCGTCACGAGTTTGTCCCGCGGCCCGGCGCGGTACAGTTGCAGTTGGGAGTGTTGGTCCGTCGCCCCGAGGGCGCGGGCGGGCGTCTGCCCCACGCCGTCCTTCCCGAGGCTCTCGGCCCACAGTTGCGCGAACCACTCCGCGAAGTACTCCATGGACTCCGCGTACGGCATCATCGCGTTCGTCAGCGCGCCGCGTTGCGCGAGGGCGTACGTCGTCGCCCCGTAGGCGTACGCGGGCGACTCGAACAGCGACCCCGACAGGCGGTCGGCTTCGTCCGCCGCGCCCGCGAGTAAGGCGTCTAAATCGTGGCCCTGAATCGCCGCCGCGGCGAGTCCGACCGTCGAGAGTACGGAGAACCGACCGGGGACGCCCTCCGGCACGTCCAACGCCGGCAGGTCGTGTTTCTCCGCGAGGTTCCGGAGGTTTCCCTCCTCGCCCGTCGTGACGAACGTCCGGTCGGTCCAATCGACGCCCGCCGCCTCCATCGCCTCGCGGACGACGAGGAAGTTCGACAGCGTCTCCGCCGTCGTCCCGGACCGCGAGACGACGTTGACGACGGTTTCCGAGAGCGGAAGCGACTCCACGAGCGTCGAGACGTGCTCGGGGTCCACGTTGTCGAGGTAGTACGCGTCCGGGTCGTCCTCGTCGGCCAACGCCTCCGTCAGCGTCGCCGCGCCGAGGGCGCTCCCGCCGATGCCGACGGTGACTATCGCTTCGGGGTCGCCGAACGGTTCGACGGCGGCGCGAATCTCGCCCGCGTCGGCCGTCTCGGGCAGGTTCAACGCCGCGTAGCCGTGTTCGGCGTCGGCGCGTCCCGACTCGATGCGTTCGTGCGCGGCGGCCACCGCCCCGTCCAACCGTTCGAGACTGTCCCGCGAGACGCTCGGCGTCCCGTCGAGAACGTTCCCGATATCGACGTGCATACGACAACAGCCGACGGCGGCGGGCAAAAAGGTGGGTCCCCGGTTCCGACGGACGCGAACCGCGACGGGAACGTGAGACGCCCGACGCGGACCGGTTCGCTTAATCGCCGCCGAGTCCAATCGCCGCCAATGGCGGACGGCTACAACGGCGTCTTCGGCGCGTTCCCCTACGCGTTCCGGTCGAGTCGGTCGCTCCTGTTTAAGTCGTACGTGCTGGTCAGCGCGGCGGCCGTCGGTCTCATCTCGCTTTTCGTCCTCATCGGCGTCGTCGTCCTCGTCGGCAACACCGCCGCCGTCCAAGGCGGGTCGCTCACGCTCTCGCGGGCGTTCTACATCGTCGTCGGCTTGCTCGTCGTCCTCCCGGCCGTCGCCCCGATACTCGTCGTCGCGCGGCGGCACCGCCGCGGTATCGAGTCGCGGGACCGGTACGAGGCGGCCCTCGCCGTCGCGGGCTTCCTGTTTCTGCTCTCTCTGTACTTCGGCCTCGTCGCGTCGATGCCCGAGACGTTCGTCCTCGACGGCGAGACGGTCACCCGCCCCGCGCCGTCCGGCGTCTTCGCCCCCGTCGTCGCCCTCCTCTATGCGATTCCGTCCGCCTTCTCGTGGGTCGTCCCCCTGGGCGGCGCTCTCCTCATCGCGGCGGTTCACCGCCTCCTCGGATGAACGGGTCGTCACCGCACGGCGTCGAACTTCCCGCGCCCGAGGTAGACGAGTGCGGAGAGAACGACGAGTGCCGCGGCGACCGACCCCGCGGCGAGGAGACGTCCGTCCGCGGCGCGTTCGCCGACGAGAGCGACGAGGAGGAACGTCGGGATTCGCCCGGCGGCGACGAGGACGACGAGCGTCCGGATTCGGAGCGTCGTGAGGCCCGCGAGGGCGCAGACGGCGTCGTCCGGGAAGGCGGGAAAGAGGAAGACGACGAACAGACCCACCGCGCCGCGTTCCTCGACGAACGAGTCGAACCGTTCGAGGACGGCGTCGTCCACGACGCGTTCGACGTACGGGCGGCCGAACCGCCGCGCGAGGACGAAGACGACGGTGCTGCCGAGGACGACGCCGACGACGCTGTACGCCGCGCCCCGCACGGTTCCGAACAGGTACCCCCCGGCGACGCCGAGGGCCTGCCCCGGTATCGGCGCGAATATCACCTGCGCGGCCTGCACGCCGACGAAGCCGACGCCCGCGTACGGCCCGAGGCGTTCGACGGCGGCGATAATCCGCTTCGGACTCGCGAGCGACGGCGCGAAGGCGTGGACCGAAAGCCCCGCGGCGACGGCGACGACGAGGAGGGCCGAGAGGCGAACGGCGGCGTCGCGCCGGGCGCGGTCGGACTCGAAGACGCGTCCCATCTCAGAGTATCGACGCGGTCAGGATGCTCGCGTTCGTCGCGTACTTTTCGAGATACTGCCGGGCGGTCGTCCGCTCCCCGCGGACGGCCGTTCGGCCCGCGGCGACGGCGTCGAGAACCGCCTCGGGGTCGGCTTCCTTCCCTCTCGGGACGCCGACGACGGTGTACGCCCGCCCCACGAGTGCGGGGCCGTGGGCGTCGCTCCCGCCGACGCCGGGAATACTCCGAGCGTCGGCGTACGACCGCGCCTGCCCGTTCCGCAGTCCGGTGAGCGTGTGGGCGTTGTACACTTCGACGGCGTCCACCGCCGCGCCGTCTATCGCGCGCCGCCGCGCCCCGTGCCGGGAGCGCTGAAACGGGTGGGGGACGACGCTGACGCCGCCGGCGTCTGCCACGCGGCGCGCCGTCTCGGCCAGAGAGCGGCCGGTCTCCGGAACCGACTCGACGCCGAGAGCCAGCAGGTGTCCCTCGGCGGTCGAAACTTCGACGCCCGGAATCCCGACGAGGCCGTAGACGGGGGCCAACTCGGCGGCCCTGAGGGACTCGTCTATCTCGTCGTGGTCGGTGACCGCCACCGCGTCGAGGCCGGCGGCCGCGGCGCGTTCGAGTATCGCCTCCACGGGCGTCTCGCAGTCGTACGAGCCCTCCGAGTGGACGTGCGGGTCGAACCGCAGCGTCCGATAGCGACCGAAGAGCGACCCGCCCCCCTCGCGGCGTTCGCCGTCGGCGTCGTCTGCGTCGCCGGTGCCGTCCCCGTCGCTCACCTCGCCTACGCCGTCGCTCGCTCCGTCCCCGCCGTCCGGAACTCCCAGTTTCGTCATGCGTATCCGAATTCGAGGGCGAGGCAGAGTGCGATGGTGACGACGCCGCCGACGCCGACCAACGTGTGCGCGAAGTCGGTCTTGTACGCCTTGTACTCCGAGGTCATCAGGGGGCAGACGGCGACGACGGTGAGTCCGGCCACCCACCCGTTCCAGAAGGGGACGAACTGAAAGAGGAAGTAGTTCGCGAGGACGACGGCGTGGGTGTGGACGACGGTGGTGCCGTGGTAGTAGCTCGTCCCCTCCTCGTCGAAGAACCCCTCGTCGTTGTGGCGGATGAGTCTGAGGCCGCCGAACATGATGACGACGAACCCGACGACGGCGCTGGCGACGGCGTGCGGCGAGACGACGACGTGGTACAGCAACGCCGCCGAGACGAGGTAGGTGAAGATGTCGATGAAGGAGTCTATCTGCCGCCCGAACGCCGACGGACTCCCGTGTTCCCGCGCGTAGTAGCCGTCGAGTTTGTCGAACGCGAACCCGACGAGGACGGCGACGATGCCCCAGTTCGGTTCGTTCTGGACGAACAACACCGCGCCGACCCACGCCCAGAACAACGCGGCGAGACTCAACCAGTCTGCGACCCCCAACCGGCTCACCATGTTGTCGCCCGCCGACGAGCGGAGCACCCGACGCGCCCGCGCGTCTACCTGTTCGCTCCAGCCCCGAAGTACGGACCTCCCTTCGTTGGACATGTGACGCTCTACCTCGATGTCGGTCCCGAGAGCGCATAAATTTTCCCGCCGCGCTACATAATTAAATAGAAGATATATAGAAACGGAGCGCTACCGAGACCTACGTGCGCTCAATATCTTCGAGGCGTCGCCGTCGAAGGGGGCCGACGCGGTAGTAGGCGTGTTCGAACCGACGTTCGAAGCCGTTGGCCTCGAACACCCACTGGGAGGGCTTGTTGTCGAGGGCGACGAGGGCGTGCACCGCCTCGGCCCCGGCGTCGGCGGCGGCGTCGCGCGCCCGAGAGACGAGGGCGGTGGCGATTCCCCGTCCCCGATAGGAGGGGCGGACGAACACGCGCCTGACGTACCCGCCGTCGAACGTCAGCGTCTCTTCGAGAGGGTGGATGCGGTGCGTGACGTCCACGCTGACGAACAGGTAGCCGACTATCTCGTCGCCGTCGAGTGCACAGAGGACCGTCTCGTCGTCGCGGAGTTCCGCGAACGCCTCGTACTCGTCGCCGACGTCCGCCGGGCCGCGGGCCGCGAACTCGATTCCCTCGACGGCGTCGTCGGCCCCGGCGTCGTCCCGCGGGTCGGCGACGTACTGGTACATCCGCGTCCCCGTGACTCCGACCCGCTTCAGCGCATCGTACACCCGTCGTGCGCGTTCGTTCCGCGTCAACCGCCAGAGCGCGGGCATGTGCGGGTGGTCGCCGAGGGGGCGGATAAACGCTCGGGAGGCGGCGGTCCGCCGATGACGAAACCCCGAAGGGGGCGCGCGGCGTACCCCGCGGCGATGACCGACGAAGAACGGGTCGAAGGCACGTTTCTCGTGACCGCCGCGGACGACGACTCGGCCGTGTTGAAAGACGTCGAGACGGGACAGGTCCACACCCTCTCGTCGAATCCCGGCGTCGAACGCCACGACGCCGTCGAGGGCGTCGTCTCCCCGGACCCGCCGATGAACGTCTCCTACCAACTCGTGGAGATGCGGGAGCGCAGACCGCTTTCGCTGGAGGTGTCGGACGAGTCGCCGACGGCCCACGCCCGTGACATCGCCGCCGACCAACCGGTGGGCGAACTGACGCGGGAGGAACGGGCGGGGACGGGCGAACTGCACGTCATCACCGTCCCCGAGGAGACGACGGACGAGGCGGTTTCGGACGTGGCCGACGACGAGGAGGGGACGCTCTCTCGGGCGGCGCGCCTCGGCGTGAACCGCGTGGAGATTCGTTCGGAACCGGGCGTCGTCGTCGTGCGGTACATGCCCTGAACGCGGGCGACGGACGCGGCCGGCGAGGAAATGTTATACGGTTGTCGGGAAACCGACCGGCATGGAGAGACAGCGAATCGTCGTGCTCGCCTACGTCGTCTTCGGACTGCGCACCACGGTCCGCGGAACGGTACAACTCCTCGCGGACGGCGTCTCTCTGTGGCCGGTTCTTACCGCGGCCTGCGGGCTTCTGCTACTGGTGGCTCTCGCACGGAGCGTCGTGCGGGGCGAAATCGACGGTGAGTTCGAGAGGACCGCCGAGAACGACGTGCTGTTCTGGTCTCTCGTCGTCGCGACCGGCCTCGGGGTGGCGCTTATCGTCTACGATTTACTCACCTACGACTTCGTGCTCTCCTGACGCCGCGCGTCGCCCTCCGCAACCGCGTCACTCGCCGGTCGAGTCCTCAACTCCCACCGTCGCGCGCTTTGCCGGTCGTCGCGCCCGGCCCGCCGTTGCTCTGGACCTTCCACCCGCCCGCTATCTCGCCGGGTTCGGTGTCGCGGGCGGTGTACGCTATCTCCGTCTCCGCCCCCATCGCCGACGGCCCCTCCACGGACTCGATGCGGAGGGGAACGTCCAAGGAGTCGCCGCAACAGCCGGTATCGACGAACTCCTCGTACGTGTCGCCGACGCTCGGGTCCTCGACGACCCGCCGGAGGTACGACCTGAACCGGTCTGTCTCCAGTTGGTCGCGGCCCCACGCGCTGAGTTCGTCCGGGTACGAGACGACGACTCTGCGGGCGGTGTCTGCGCTCATGCCCTCGGATACGCGCTCGAACGCAAAGGCACTCCCGCCGGCACTCGCAGGGGAGACGGTTCACCGAACCCCGCGAACGTATAAGAAGGCTTATTCGGCACCCAAGATGAACGGATTCCATGGCCGAGTTCACTGTACCGGAGGTAGATTACACCCGGTACACGAATCGCCAACTCGCGGCGGTCCCGCTTGCGGTTCTCGTGGTCGCTCTCCTCGTCATCGCGGGATGGTACGTCGCAACCGGTGCACCGGTGAACCAAGGGATAGAGTTCACCGGCGGTACCGAGATACAGGTCGCGGTCGATGCACCGCCGGCGCAAGCCGAACAACAGATACGGCAGGCGTTCACCGCCGAACCCGAGTCCATCCGCTCGGTTCCGACCGAGAACACGTACATCGTGACGTTCCAGTCGAACGACGGGTCGTCGGTGAACCCCTCGGAGCTCGAACGCCAGGCGGAACAAGCCGGCTTCGAGATACGAGCCATCTCCTCCGTCTCGCCGAGCTTCGGCGGTGACACGCAGACGCTCGCCCTCGGCGGCGTGGTGGCGGCGTTCCTCGGGATGAGCCTCCTCGTCTTCGCGATGTTCCGGACGTTCGTCCCCTCCATCGCCGTCGTCATCTCGGCGTTCTCCGACATCGTCATCCCGTTGGCGCTGATGAACGTCCTCGGCATCGAGCTGTCTCTGGGGACGGTCGCGGCGCTTCTGATGCTCATCGGGTACTCCGTCGACTCGGACATCCTGCTGAACAACCACGTCCTCCGCCGGTCGGGTGACTTCTACGAGTCCACCTACCGCGCGATGCGGACGGGCGTGACGATGACGCTCACGTCCATCGCGGCGATGATAGTCATGACCGTGACGGCGACCATCTTCGGCATCCAACTGCTGGCTGCCATCGGGACGGTCCTCGTCTTCGGTCTCTCCGCCGACCTGATGAACACCTACATGCTGAACCTGAGCCTACTCCGCTGGTACAAGTACGAGGGGGTGGCCCGATAATGGTCTCACTCCGCGACAACTGGCGCATCGCACTGCTCGTCGTGTTCGTCCTCGTGGCGGCGTTCGCGCTGTTCTCGCCGACGCTCGCCCCGGACGACACGGGCGGCGCGGGCGGTGCCGTGGCGAACGATAGCGGCATGACGAACCTCCAGTACGGCCTGCAACTGTCCGGCGGGACGCGCGTCCGCGCGCCACTCGTCGGCATCACCGCCGAGGAGGTGCAGTTCGGCGGCGACCAACCGCGGACGGTCGAACGGAACGTCGCCTCCCAACTGTCGAACGCGACGCCCTCGGACGTCATCGCGCGACCGACTAGTCAGAACACGGGCACCGTCGAGGTGACCGTCGAGAACGTCACGCAGGCCGAACTTCAAACGGCGCTCGGCCAAGCGGGCTACGAGTACGGGACGGTCCGCGACGGCGTGACCCAGACGACCCGGCAGGACGCCGTCTCCGTCCTCGAAAACAAGATCAACGAGGCCGGACTCTCCGGCGGGACCGTCCAGACGGTGCGGACGGCGACCGGGGAGCACTTCATCCTCATCGAAGTGCCCAACCGGGACCGCTCGGAGGTGCTCGAACTCGTGAGCGAACGCGGGACGGTCTCCATTCAGGCGTACTACCCCGCGGAGAACGGGAGCGGGTACCAGACGCGCGAGATACTCCAACAGGACGACTTCCAGAGCATCGGCACCGCCTCCGAGAGTCAGGGAGGCGGCGCGTTCGTTCCGGTGACCGTCGAGCAGTCGGCGGCGCAGGACTTCCAACAGGCGGCCGTCGAGACGGGTATCGCCCAACCGGGCGGCACGACCTGTACCTACCGGGAGAACCCCAACGGCACCGAACCGTGCCTCCTGCTGGTCGTCAACGGAGAGGTCGTCAACGCCTTCGGGATGAGTCCCGGCCTCGCGCAGGGGATGCGCTCCGGCGAGTGGGCGAACGCGCCCGAGTTCCAGCTCCGGACGCGGAACCTCACCGAGGCGCAACAGGTCGCCATCAACCTCCGCGCGGGCGCGCTTCCGGCGAAACTCGACATGACGGGTCCCGACGGCGGCACCTCCTCGTACGTCTCGCCGAGTCAGGGGGCGGACTTCAAGTCGAACTCGCTTCTGACGGGTATCGTCGCCGTCCTCGCCGTTAGCGGCGTGGTGTTCTTCCGCTACAAGGAGATACGCGTCGCGGCGCCGATGGTCGTCACCGCCCTCTCTGAGGTGTTCATCCTCCTCGGCTTCGCCGCCGGTATCGGCTACGCCCTCGACCTCTCCGTCATCGCGGGCTTCATCGCCGTCATCGGGACGGGGGTGGACGACCTCATCATCATCGCCGACGAGGTGATGGCCGAGGGGCAGATAAACTCCCGACGCGTCTTCCAGTCGCGCTTCAAGAAGGCGTTCTGGGTCATCGGCGCGGCGGCGGCGACGACCATCATCGCCATGTCTCCGCTGGCGGTGTTGTCGCTCGGCGACCTGCAGGGCTTCGCCATCTTCACCATCCTCGGCGTCCTCGTGGGCGTCCTCATCACCCGACCGGCGTACGGCGACATCCTGCGCGCCCTCACGACGAAGGAGCGCTGAACCGCCGACGTTCGGTCATTTATACGTATCGCTCGTACGGTATTTTCCGCCGACTCCCGTCCGCTCGGATCGATCGCTCATCGGCCGTATCGCCCTTCGCTCGTCGGTAAAACGCGGGTTTAGAGCTTCTATCAAACCTCCGGCGTAATTCTCAGGAGCGTAGAATCGGCCATTACCTAAATATCCTCGTAGGAGGTACGGGTAGGCGTACCGAGAGACGACCGAAGCCGCCCCCCGTCGGTTTCGAACGGGGTTCGAAGACACAACGATGGATACAAATCGGCATCTCACGGGCGACGTCATCGGTGCGACGAACGACGCTGAGGTTCCGCGACGCGTCGGTCCCCGGCCGCGACTCGGGGAACCGGCGTCACCGCCAGCGTACGAAGCCACCGTCGTCTCGTACGACGACGAACCCGACGAGTGCACTATCTATCCCGCCGACGCGGACGACGACGAGTTGGTAACGACGTGGATATCCGCCAAATCGGGTTCGTTCGTCTCCCTCGCCGACATGCGCTGAGTTCGGCCGTCGAACAGTACGGGTTCTTTTTTGCGCTAAAACTGGTCGAGCGACGACTGCGCCGCGGCGGCGAGAACGTCGTCGCACGTGGACCACGACGCGCGCGCACAGTCCGGCAGTTCCCCCGTCTCGCCCACGTACTCGCGGAGGAACTTCCGCGTCGTCCCGTCGCTGGGGTACCCGCTTCCGACGGGGCCGTACTCGGCGTACTCCTCGGCGATGGCGGCGACGCGCGCGTCCCGTTCCACCTTGGCGACGACGCTCGCCGCGCCGACGAGTGCGTACGACTCGTCGCCGCCGTGTTCCGCCCGGACGCTCACCTCGACGCCGGCGTCGCCGACGTCCGACGCGACGCGGCGTCCGAACCGCGCTTCGTCAACGTCGCCGGCGTCCGCGACGACGGCGTCGCCGTCCCGCGCCGCGGCGGCGACTGCCTCGGCGTGCGCGGCGACGGTCAAGGAGTTCATGTCCGTCTCCGGGGCGTCGATGCGCGACGGCGGGACGACGGCGACGCCGACGGCCACCGCGTCGTCATCGCGGAGGGCGGCGGCTATCTCCTCCCGTCTGGCGGGCGCGAGACGCTTCGAGTCGTCGATGCCCTCGGGAAGCGCCGCCGGGTCCGCCCGCACCGCGGCGGCGACCATCGGGCCGAGAACCGGCCCCTTCCCCGCTTCGTCGCATCCGACGCGAAACGCGCGTCTCTCGCCTTCGCCGCGTCCGTCTCCCATGTACGCCGCAAGGACCCGGCGGCGACTAAGCGGTTGTGGTCCGCGGGGACGCCGACCGCTCGAACCGCGTTTTCGGGCCGTTCGACCGCCGCTAAATGACAGGTTAATGTCTCGTCTTTAATTCACCCCATTCCGACGATACGTCGTAGCGACAGCCGCGGCGTTTCGGTCGTCCCCGCTGTCGCGGAGACAATCAATGGTACACGACACACAGTCGCTGTCGAACGACCCCGACAGAGCGGCGTCGATGCAAAGCAGACTGACCGAGTGGGCGAGGAGACGGGGAGAATCGTGGTGGGACGCGCTGGTGTACAGTTCGGCGTATCTCGCACTCATCGCGATGGCCGAAGTCGCCGTCGTGATGTCTCTCCTGTCGCTTCCGTCGAACGCCGCGCCGGTCGTCGTCGGACTCGTCACCTTCGCCGTCTACACGAGCGACCGCATCGCGGACGCGGACACCGACGCGGTTTCGAACCCCCGGCAGGCCGCGTTCGTCCGCCGGCACCGCGACGAACTCTACGTGCTCGCGTCGCTCGCGTACGGGCTCGCCGTCGCGCTCTCGGTCCTCGGCGGACCGGTGGCGCTGGCTATCACGCTCCTCCCGGGGGCGTTCTGGGTCCTCTACGCCTCCGATTGGGTGCCCGAGAGTGGCCTGCCGTTCCACCGCCTGAAGGAGGTTCTCCTCGTCAACTCCGCCGTCGTCGCCTTCGCGTGGGCGGCGACGCTGACGTTCCTCCCCCTCGCCTTCGCGGACGCGGCGTTCACGCCGACGGCCGCCGTCGTCTTCGCGTACTTCTTCCTCGCGACGTTCGTCAACGCCGAGATTCCGAACGTCCGCGACGTCGAGGGCGACGCGGCCATCGGCGTCTCGACGCTCCCGGTCGTCTTCGGCGTGCGTCGGACGCGACAGGCTCTCTACGGCGTCAACCTCGCGGTCGTCGCACTCGCCGGATACGCCGCCTTCTCGGGGTACGTCTCCGTCGCGGCGGCACTCGCGTTGCTCGTCGGCGCTGGCTACTCCTGCGCCGTCACCTCCTTGCTCGGTCGGACCGAGAGGGAGGGCGCTCTCGTCCTCGCCGCCGAGTGCACGTTCCTCTTCGTGTTCGTCACGCTCGGCATCGTCCGTCTGCTCCCCGTCTGAGTAACCGACCGGCGGCACGTCCACTTTTGCGAAACTTTCACCGGACAGTTAATATGTAATGCGACACGTCTCTCTGTAAAGCGGTGCTCCCCGTCACCCTGTTACCGCCGGTGTTGTTCGCCACGATTACCGTCGGAACGACGGCGGCGTTCCTCGCGTGGCGGGAACGGCCCGAACCGGGGTCGGTTCCCCTCGTAGCCATGCTGTCGGGGCAGTGCTGGTGGTCCGCCTTCCTCATCTTCCAGTTGCAGGCGACGACGCTCGACTCGAAGTTGTTCTGGATGAATCTCTCGTGGGTGGGCGTCGTCGTCATCCCCGTCGCGTGGTTCCTGTTCGCGTTGGAGTACACCGGACACGACCAGTACGTCCGCCTCCGGTACGTCGCCCTCCTCTCCGTCGTCCCCGTTCTCACCGTCGTCCTCGCGGTGACCAGCGAGTCCCACGACCTGCTGTACGTCGAATCGACGCTGGTCCGCCGCAACGGCGTCGCGACGCTCTCTCGAACCCCCGGCCCGTGGTTCTGGCTCATCACGGTGTACACGTACCTGCTCGGACTGCTGGGGTCGATTCCGCTCTTCGGCCTCATCCGGAGCGACTCGCTCCCGTTCCGCGGACAGAGCGCCGCGCTCCTCGTCGGGACGCTGGCCCCGTGGGCGAGCAACGCCCTGTTCGTCGCGGGCGTGGTTCCGATTACCGGGCTCGACCCGACGCCCATCGCCTTCGCCGTCTCCGGCGTCGCCTACCTCGGTGCGCTCACGCGGTTCCGACTGCTGGGGACGAACCCCTCGCCGAACCGGCGGGCGCGCCGCCTCGTCTTCCAACGGATGCAGGAGGCCGCCATCGTGGTCGATAGCCACGACTACGTGGTGGACGTAAACGAGAGCGCCGTCGAGACCCTCGGCGTCGCGCCGCGGGAGATACTCGGACGACCGGCGGCGCAGTTCTTCCCGGAGTACGACGAGTTGCCCGAGGACGGGGCGGCGACGGGCCGCGTCACCCTCGACGGCGACTCCCGGGAGGCGCTGTACGACGCCACCGTCACGCGAATCACCGACTTCCGCGGGCGGGCCATCGGCCGGGTCATCACCCTCCACGACGTCAGCGAGCACATCCGACAGCAACAGCGTCTGGAAGTGCTGAACCGAGTGCTCAGACACAACATCCGCACCGAGACGAACCTCATCGCCGGATACGCGGACCTCATAGAGAAGGAGGCGGGCGACCCGCGCGCGACCACCGTCAAGCGACACGCCGCGAACATCGCGGAGATAGGGGAGAAGGCGCGGGAGATTTCGGACATCTTCGAACAGGGGCGCGAACCGACCGAGGCGACGCCGCTTGCGGACCTCCTCTCCGAACACGTCGCGGACGTCCGCGAGGCGTACCCGGAGGCGACGGTCACCTGCGACCCCCTCCCCGAGGACGTGTACGTTGCCACCGTCCTCGACGCCGTCTTCTCGAATCTCCTCGAAAACGCCGCCGAACACAACCCGAGCGACCACCCGCACGTCGGAGTCACGGTCGAGGTGACCGACGAGTGGGTCCGCGTCGCCGTCGCCGACGACGGCCCCGGCATCGACGAGTACGAGCGCTCGGTGTTGGAACGCGGCACGGAGTCCCCCCTCGTCCACGGGAGCGGTCTGGGCCTCTGGTTGGTCACGTGGGCGACGGGCGTCGCCGGCGGAACAGTCTCCTTCGAGGCCAACGACCCGACCGGGTCGGTGGTCAGCGTGCGGGTTCCGTCGCTGTCTCCCGGCGAGGCGGGACGAACCGCCGCCGAGACGCGATCCTCCTGAGGCGACTGCGCGGCGACCGTTCGAAGAAAGAGGCGGGCCGAGGGCGTCTGCGCTTCCGGTCTCTCCGACTCAGTCGTCCGCCGTCGGAACGTCGGGCGCTTCGGGTTCGACGCGTTCGACTTCCGGTTCCGCCTCCTCGTCGTCGGACTCCTCGCGGCGCGCTTCCAGTTCTTTGCGGACGAGTGCCTCCCACTCGCCCGTCGACTCGTAGTGGTGGCACATGGTATCTCTCCTCACGGTGAGATTGCGACCGGGGTCTGAAAAGCGTTGTGCGGGTTCCGGCGGAGAAGGGCCGAGCGAGCGTCGGTTCCGACGTCGGCGTCCGCGCAGACGCTCAGTCGCGGAAGTACTCCTCGTCCTCGAACGGTTCTTCGACGCCTTCGACGGCGACGACGTCGAGGGCGGTCACCTCCGCGCCGACGCCGAGGATGTCGGCCAGACTCGGCTCGGTCCGCCCCTCGTCGCCGGAGATGAGTTCCTTGATGTAGAGGCCGCCCGCGCCGTGAATCTCCACGGTGGCGTGGCGGGCGTCTTCGAGTTCGCCCGTCGCCTCGTACACCTCGCGGGTCCGCGTGAGGTTCGCGCGCCGGTGGTCCACGCGGTGCGGCGTGTACTGTTCGACCGTCGCGCCGTCGAGTTCCTCGATCGCGGCGGCGAGTTCGGCCTCGGTCACGTCGGCGTCGAACTCGACTGCGGCGCGGTACCGCTTGCTCGCGTCGAGTTTCTTGACGCGTTCGACCATCTCGTAGTTCGCGAGGCGGAGGCCCTCGACTTCGACCTTCCCTTCGGCGAAGACGTTGATGTCGCCCTCCAGTCGGTCGGTGTCCACGCGGCGGCGACGCGGTTCGACTATCTCGATGACGAACGGACGGCCCGTCCCGAGCATCAACGCGTCCACGTCTTCCCGCCCGGCGCCGTGGAACTTCGCGCCCGTCCCGTCCATCACGTCGCGGACGACGGGGGCGGTGAGTCCCTCGACGCTCTCCTCGTAGAGGTAGCCCGACCCGCCGCACTTCTCGCAGACCTGTTTGCCGACGTAGCCCGACCCGTCGCACCGGTTACAGGGCCACTCGGTCTGCGGGATGTCGCGTTCGAGTTTGCGGTAGCGACCGTAGACGAACGCCGAGTGGACGTCCACCTCCACCTCGTCGGCTTCGATGTCGAGGAGGAACATCACGTCCGGTCGGCCGAACTCCACCTCCGTCTCGGTGATGCGGCCGAGTCGCTTGCCCACCTCGCGGTTGAACTCCGATTTGAACAGTTCGCCGGCGTCCTCGGGGAGTCCGGCCCCCTCCCGGAGGAGCACTTCGTTCTCCTCGACGAGGGGCGGGGCGCGCGTGCCCACTTGGTAGGTGTCGAACTCCACGTCCTCGACGGCCTCGGCGCAGCGTTCGGCCCACTCGTCGAAGCGGGCCACCTCGCCCTCACACACCCAGCACTCGGCGGTGTCCGTCGCCTCGAACGCCTCGTCGTCGTCGAGTGCGGCGGCGACGCGGAGGCTCCGCCCTCGCTCTGCGTTCGTCAGTCCGAAACTCCGGTCGGCGAAGACGCGGCCCAAACAGGCGTCGCAGACGGGACCGCTCTCCGCCAACGCTCGGGCGTCCTCGAGGATGCTCATACCCTCTCGTGACGCGGATTGGGTTTCTGTCTTGCCTTTTCAGGGCAGTCCCGCCGCCGCGAAGGGCCGCCGGACGCCCGTAGCGACGCCCGGCGGGGGCATCGTCGCCGCGAGGGGGTGACGCCGAGGAGGGCGACGGACGCTACCGGAGTTCGACGCTCTCGACGGCCTTGACGCCGAAGCCGTCGGCTAACGACTCCGCCGCCCGCTCTCGGTCGTCCGGCGGGACGTCGACCAGAAGCGCCGCATCGACGCCGACGCGCAGGTCGTTCAGCGCGGGCTTGAGGCCGCGTATCTCCACCGACTCGACGGCCTCGACGCTCTCGACGGCGGCGAGGCGCTTTCGGACGCCCGCGGCCAAGTCGCCGTCGGCGTCGCGCGTGACGAGCACCGTCATCGACGCGCGGACGGCGGCGGGGCGGTCGGGGTGCGATTCGTTCTGGCTGGACTGCTTTATCGCCATGAGGCTCCCGGCGCGACTCGAACGCGCGTCGAAGACGACTGCCGACACGGGAGCGGTCCGGTCGCTCCGCGGCGGCGCGAGGTGCGTCACGCGAGAAGAGTGAGGGGCCGATTCCGTGGCGTGCGCGACGGAATCGGGTTCCCCCGACCCCGCCCGCGCGGCGCGACGTTACGCGCCGAACGCGGACCGGACGCGGAGGGGGCCGAGTACCCCGGGTGCATCGGATGCGGCGGGTGCCGCGGATACTGTGGATACACCGAGGATACCGGCGTTTCCGACGACCGGACACCGGGACCCGTCGCTTGGTGCGGACGCCGCGAGAGATGCGGACGCCGCGGCGGGTGCGCGACGGGTGGTGGTGGTGGTGTCGGTCATCGGATGCTCCGCCCGCGGGGTCGCGGGACTCGGTCGATGAGTCACCCGGTCGCTACTTAACGATTGTCCGGGTGTGCGAACGTTTGCCGCGGTCCGGCGCGGCGAGTTCGCGGCGGCTCTCCGGCGGGGTGTCGTGCCCACGGGACCCGGCCGGTTCAGTCGTCGTCGCTCTTTATCGGGTCGGACTCCTCCTCGGAGAAGCCCTCGGACTGTTCGATGCGCTCTTTGGCCTCTCTGTCGAAGCGCGTCTCGATGTCTTGGAAGTCCTTGACGAACGAGAGTTCGTGGTGGGACTCCGTGGGGTGGCCGATGTAGCGCGATTCGAGGTCGAACTGCGCCTCTTCGTCGTTGTCGGCGATGTTGCTGAGGTCCTCGTAGACGGCGTGCGCGCCCGAGTGGAGGCCGTAGAGGGTGATGAAGATGTACTTGTAGCCCAAGTCGCCGAGTTCCTCGAACGTTAGCGGGTCCTCCTCTTCGGACCACGCGAACGACGACGAGTAGTTGAACGCGAGGTCGAGGTCCGGATGGGTCTCGTGGATGGTCTCGGCGTACTCGACGGCGTCCTCGCGGGAGGGGTCCGGCATCTCGGGCCAGACCAAATCGACCCCGGCGTCGGCGTAGATGCGGCCGCGTTCGAGGTGTTCCTCCCAGTCGCCGTTCGCGGAGCCGTAGGCGTCGGTCCGGGCGATGATGACCGTGTCCTCGGACTGCTTTGCGTCCACCGCCGCCTCGAACCGGGCGCGGGCCTTGTCGCGGGAGACTATCTGCTTGCCGGCGATGTGGCCGCACCGCTTCGGCGTCGTCTGGTCCTCGATGTGAATCGCGGCGACGCCGGCCTTCTCGTACTCGCGGACGGCGCGGCGGACGTTGTGGATGCCGCCGTACCCCGTGTCGCAGTCCGCGACGACGGGCAGGTTCGTCGCCTCGACCATCCGCTTTGCGTTCTCGACCATCTCGGTCATCGTCACCATCTCCAAGTCCGGGAAGCCGAACTGGCCGAGGACCGTGGAGTAGCCGCTCATGTACGCGGCGTCGAGTCCGGCCATCTCTGCGAGGCGGGCGTCGAGAGCGTGGTAGATGCCCGGCGCGAAGGTGAAGTTCTGCTCGTCGAGAAGGCGGCGGAACTCCCGGCCGGCGGGGTTGTCGATGTCGCGGGTGAACACCTCCTCGGCTCCCATCTCGTCGCCGCCGATGGTCTCCTCGCTCATCGGCTTCCCCCCAGCGTCGATTCGATGCGATTCAGTTGCGTCTTCAGGTCGGCGATTTCGCGGCGGACGTCGTCGTACTCCGCGTCCGGGTCGGTGTCCGTCTCGATGAGGGGGACCAACGGCGCTTCCGCGTCCTCCTCGTCGGTCGGTCGCCGCCTCTGCTCGGTCTGTCGATACCGTCCGGTGGTCGTGTCGATGATGGGAACCAAAGGTGCCTCTCTGTCTTCTTCTTCGGTCGGTCGGCGCGTTCGTTCGGCGGTTCGAGTCCGTCGGGTTCGTCGGGTCGTTCGTGTCATGTTATGTCGCGTATCGGTCGGTCGGGTCGGTCGGTCGTCGGTGTCGTCGCGTTCGTTCGTGCGCGGACGCCTGCTACGTCGGATTTGGTGGTGCGTACGTTCATTCGTCGTCGCCTCACTCCCACGGAGGACCATCGCACGAATAAACATAATGATTGATAGTGATAATATTCTTTAATGAGTTTAATTGTCTTCGGTACCGACGACGCACCCGGCCGAGACGCCGCGTTCGCCACGGTCCGTTTTTCCCCGAAAAACGACGTTCTCGGCGTCTCACCCGTCGATTCTCCCGCATAGACCTGAAGTCGGGGTAGTCCTAACCTCCGCTCGTGAACCCGAACGCGGACCGACCGGACGACGAAAGTGCACCGACACCTGCGTACGAGGAAGTTCGTGCGCCCGTCCTCGTCGTGGGTGCGGGCGCGGCGGGCGCCCGGACGGCCATCGAACTGCAGGAACGCGGCGTCGAACCGTTGGTCGTCGGAAAACGCGACCACGGTGACGCCCACACGACGTGGGCGGCGGGCGGCATCAACGCCGCACTCGGGTCGTTGGACCCCGAGGACGACTGGGCGATTCACGCCGCGGACACCCTGAACGAGGGACACTTCGTCAACGACCCCGAGGCGGTCGAACTCGTCGCGAAGACGATGCCCGACCGAATCCGCGAACTCGACGAGTGGGGTGCGAACTTCGACCGGACCGAAGACGGGAAGATAAACCAGCGCTACTTCGGCGCGCAGTCGTTCCGTCGAACCGTATTCAGGGGCGACGAGACGGGGAGAGCGGTCCTCGACGCCCTCGTCTCGCGCGCGCAGGAGTTGGAGGTTCCCTACCGCGAGAACGTGATGGTGACGACGCTCCTCTCCGACGGGTCGCGCGTCTACGGCGCGGCGGGGTTCGACATGGAGGACGGCCGCTTCCTGTTGTTCGTCGCGGACCACGTCGTCCTCGCGGCGGGCGGGTTCTCCGCCGTCTACGACCGCCACTCCTCGCGCGACGACGAGAACACCGGCGACGGTCCGGCCCTCGCCTACGACGCGGGCGCGAGTCTGTTGGACGTCGAGTTCGTCAAGTTCCACCCCACCGGGATGGTCCAACTCGACCGGTACGACGAGGACTGGTCGGGCGAACTCGTGACGGAGGCCGTCCGCGGCGAAGGGGGGCGGTTGTACAACGGCGAGGGCGAACGGTTCATGGAGCGATACTCGCCGGACCAGATGGAACTCGACGCCCGAGACGTCGTCGCCCGCGCCATCGCCCAAGAGATACGCGAGGGCCGCGGTACGGAGGCGGGCGGCGTCCACCTCGACATCTCCCACCGCGACGGGTCGTTCATCCGCGAGCGTCTGCCGAAGATGTACGAGCGATTCCAGTCGCTCGGCGTCGATATGGCCGAAGACCCCGTCGTCGTCGCGCCGACGGCCCACTACACGATGGGCGGCGTCGCAATCGACGCGACGACCGGCGAGACGGGCGTCGACCGACTGTACGCCGTCGGCGAGACGGCGGCGGGCGTCCACGGCGCGAACCGACTCGGCGGGAACTCGCTGGCTGAAACCGTCGCCATCGCACCGTACGTCGGTCGCCACGTCGCCGAGAGAATCGCCGCGGGCGAGACCGACGACGAACTCGACGCGGACGCCCGCCGCGCCGCCGAACGCGAGTACCGCCGCCTCGACCGACTCGAACGGGCCGAGGGAGACGTGCGCCCGCGGGAACTCGTCGCGGAACTCCGCGAGACGATGTGGGAACACGCCGGCATCCTCCGGGACGCGGACCGACTGGGCGACGGCATCGACCGAGTGCGCGAACTCCGCGACCGGATGGACGACCTGCGCGTGGAAGGCGACAGGACCGGGAGGGACTTCGAGTTCGCGGTGGACCTCCCGTTCATGCTCACCGCGGCGGAGGCGACGCTCGTCGCCGCCCGGTACCGAACGGAGTCCCGCGGGGCGCACTTCCGCGACGACCACCCCGAAACGAAAGCGGAGTGGCGGGTGAACGTCCTCGTCGAACGCGACGGATCGGACGCGAACGTTCGGACCCGGTCGGTGGCCGAACCGAGCGACCCGGTTCGGGAGGCGCTCGCGGCGGGGTACGAACTCGACTACCACCACCTGGAGTGACCCGTCGAGGCGGCGACCGAACCGGAGACGGGCGCACGGGACCGTGCGACTGCGTGACACCCAGTTCCGGGGTCGGAGCGCTTAATCCCGTCCGTTGCCGACTGGCGGGTAGTGCCTCCCGCGATAGAGATACGCGATCTACGGAAGTCGTACGGCGACGTGCAGGCGCTCTCCGGTGTGGACCTCGACGTGCCAGAGGGCTCTTTCTTCGGCCTGCTGGGACCGAACGGCGCGGGGAAGACGACGTTCATCAACGTCCTCGTCGGTCTGGTCCGGAAGTCGGGCGGGACGGCCCGCGTCTTCGGCCACGACGTCGAGGACGACTACCGCGAGGCGCGGGACAAGATAGGCCTCGCCCCGCAGGAGTTCAACGTGGACCGTTTCTTTCCCATCCGGGAGGTTCTGGAACACAAGGCGGGCTACCACGGCGTCCCCAAGAGCGAGGCCCGAGAGCGCGCCGACGAGGTGCTGAAGCGAGTGGGCATCTACGACAAGCGCGACACCCGCTTCGATTGGCTCTCCGGCGGAATGAAGCGCCGGTTCATGCTCGCGCGCGCCCTCATCACCGAACCGGACCTGCTCATCCTCGACGAACCGACGGCGGGCGTCGACGTGCAACTGCGCCACGAACTGTGGGAGACCATCACCGACCTCAACGACCACGGGACGACCATCCTCCTGACGACGCACTACATCGAGGAGGCCGAACGCCTCTGCGACGAGGTGGCCATCTTAGACTCCGGACGCGTCGTGGACGTGGCGAGTCCGGACGAACTGATGGACCGCGGGACCGACCGCATCACCGTCTCCCTGCGGGACCCGCCCGCCGCGGTGCCCGACCTCTCGGCCCTCGACGGCCAGTACGAGGCGGCCGAACTCACGGAGTCGGGCCTCGCGGTCACCGCCCAGCAGGGCGGTCTGGTCGCCCCGGACCTCGTCCGCGCACTCGACAGGGCGGGCCACGAGATTGTGGACCTCGAAATAACCCGAACCTCACTCGAAGAGGTGTTCGTCGAGATGACGCGGCAGGACGACCGCGAGACGATGGAGGTGTCGAACTGATGTCGAGCGTCGATATGACCGGGTTCGTCGCCCTCCTGCGGCGCGAAATCCTCCGGTTCCTCCGCCGCCCCCGCAACACGTTCGTCCCGCCGTTCATCACGAACGTGCTGTACTTCTCCGTCTTCGGCGTCATCCTCGGGGAGCGAATCAACGAAATCGCGGGCGTCCCGTACATCCTCTTTATCCTGCCGGGTCTCATCGTCCTCGGAGCCATCTCGAACGCCTTCGAGAACGCTTCCTTCTCCATCTTCCACGGTCGCTGGAACCGCTACATCGAGGAGGCGTTGACGTCGCCGCTCTCCTACTCCTCGATGGTGTGGGCGTACATCCTCTCCTCGGCGCTCCGGGGGGTCATCGTCGGCACACTCGTCGCCATCATCGGCGCGTTCTTCACGTCGGTGGGCGTCACCCACCCGTTCTATCTGGTCGCGTTCATGCTCGTCATCACCCTGCTCTTCGCGAGTCTGGGCGTCCTCGGCGGCCTCTGGGCGGAGGACTTCGACGACCTGACGATGCTGAACCAGTTCATCCTCCGACCGCTGGTGTTCTTCGGCGGCGTCTTCTACTCCATCGCGGAACTGCCGCAGACGCTCCAGCAGGTGTCGCTCCTGAACCCGATGATATACATGGTCAACGGCGTCCGGTACGGCTTCCTCGGCGTCAGCGAGGTGGACCCGAACACCTCGCTCGCCGTCCTCGTCGTCTTCGCCGCCGTCGTCACCGCGTTCAACGTCGCCCTCTTCCGCCGCGGGTACGGCCTGACGGACTGACTCGGACCCTTCTCTTCGGTCCCCTAGACTGCTTACCAAGAAAATCGGTCTACACGAGAAAGCATATAGCCCAGTTAGAGAACCATCTGTATGCAAGAGTCCTCCTTCCTTTTGTCCCTCGCTGCTACTGTTATTCGTTCCACCACGCTTGCTCCAGCAGGTGACTCCGCCCCGATTTGGCAAGCGACGGTGATGAATCTCGTTATCGTCGCGCTGTTACTTCTGATACTTGTCGGATTCCTCCTCCTCTTACTTCGGAGATAGGACGTCTGAACGGGCGGGCAGCACCAGCAATGCTGGTCACGTTCTCTATACCGGGCGATTCGCTGTCTCCCCGACGACACCGCCCTCCGAGAGGTTCTTCCGCAGAAGCTGTGCGTCTCTCACACGGAGTCGATACACCGAGAAAGCATTTATCGACCGTCCGCGATGGCCGGTCGTGGTCCCCTCGAAACGGATACTCGTCGTCGCGGCGGTTAGCGCCGCGTGGAGCGTCGTCGGAACGGAAGCGTTCGAGACGCTCTTCGCCCTCGACGGTCCTCCCGCCCCGGCGGCGGCACTCGCCGTTCTTCTCGTCTGTGTGGTCGGATACGGCTTCTCTCACGTTCGACGCCCGAGAACGACGGCGGTGCTCTGTTTCGTCGCCGCCCTCTCGTTCGTCGTCGGCTTCGTCGCCTTCTTCGCGTGGAGTGCGGCGACGTCGTTCCCCGACGCCGTACCCGCGTTCGTCCTCCGGTCCTAGTAGCGGAGTCGAATCCGCCGCGAGCGATACCTTCCCCTTTTCCCCTTCGGGTGGACTTTTGGCCGCCGTTTCCGAACTGTCGCGCATGGATATCGACGGGAACGCGGACTTAGACAGGTTCACCTCGCGTCGTTCGACGGTGTACGGGCAACGCGGCGTCGTGGCGACGAGCCAACCCCTCGCCGCCGAGGCGGGTATCGAGACGCTTCGGGAGGGCGGCAACGCCTTCGACGCCGCCGTCGCCACCGCGGCGGCCCTGAACGTCGTCGAACCCACCTCGACGGGACTCGGCGGCGACGTGTTCGCCCTCTACCGGACGGCCGACGGCGAGGTGGGCGCGATGCGCAGTTGCGGCGGTGCGCCCGCGGACGCGACCATCGAGAACGTCCGAGAAGCCGTCGCCGAGGAGGAGGGCGTGGACCCCGAAGACGCCGAGATGCCCGACACCGGCCCCCACGCCGTCACCGTCCCCGGCACCGCCCGCGGGTGGGAGGTGACCGTCGAGGAACTCGGGCGATTGACGCTCCCGGACGCCCTCGAACCGGCGATTCGCTACGCCACCGAGGGCTACCCCGTCTCGGAGGTCGTCGCCAGCCAGTGGGAACACGGCGAGGACCTGTTCGAGAGCGACAACGCCCGCGAGGCGTACCTCTTCGACGGCGACGCGCCCGACGTGGGCCAGACCGTCACCCTGCCGAAACTCGGCGCGACGATGGAACGCATCGCCGAGGAGGGCGCGGACGTGGTGTACGAGGGTGACATCGCCGAGCAAATCGCCGCCGAGGTGCAGGAGGCCGGGGGCTTCCTGACCGTCTCCGACCTCGCGGACTTCGAACCGGAGTTTCCCGACCCCGTCTCGACGACGTACAACGGCGCGGAAATATTCGAACTCCCGCCGAACAATCAGGGCTTCGTCGCACTCGAAGCGCTGAACGTCGCGGAGGAACTCGGCGCGGGCGAGTACCCCCTCGATTCGCCTGACCGAATCCACTACTTCGCGGAGGCGACGAAACTCGCCTTCCGCGACGGTCACCGCTACGTCACCGACCCCGAGTACGAGGAGATACCGCCCCTCGCCTCGAAGGAGTGGGCGAGAACGCGCGCCGAGGAGGTGAGCGAGGAGGCGAACCGCGATGTCTCCTTCGGCGTCCCCGACGCCAACGCCGAGGACGCGGACACCGTCCTCCTCACCGTCGCCGACGACGAGGGCAACGTCGTCTCCTACATCAACTCCCGGTTCGCCGGGTTCGGGTCGGGCCTCGTCGCCGGCGACACCGGCATCGCCCTCCAGAACCGCGGGAGTTCCTTCTCTCTGGACCCCGACCACCCGAACCGCCTCGAACCGGGCAAGCGGCCGTTCCACACCCTGATTCCGGCGCTCGCGAAGTTCGACGAGGACGACTGGGCGGCCTTCGGCGTCATGGGCGGGTACATGCAACCGCAGGGGCACGTGCAGGTGATATCGAACGTCGTCGATTACGGGATGCCGCTTCAGGCGGCCCTCGATTACCCCCGGTGGCGCTACCGCGAGGACGACACGCTCGCCGTCGAGGAACGCCTCAGCGACAGTCTCGGCACGAAACTCGTCCGGCGGGGACACGACGTGCGTCTGCTCTCACCCGGCACGTTCGGCGGCGCGCAGATAGCGCGGAACGATAACGGAACGCTCTCCGCGGCGACCGAACCTCGGAAGGACGGGAACGCGCAGGGCTACTGAGACGGGAAACAGTCAAGTCATCGGACGTGTCACGTTGGTACAATGACGAATCTGGGTCGGCGGGGATTTCTCTCGCGCGTCGGGGCGGCCGCGTTCGGAGTGGCCGCCGGTTCGGGCGTCGCGGGCGCGCAGACGGCGGACGGCGGCGAGCGTGCGGGCGGCGGCGGTGCCGACGGCGGGTTCGACCCGGCGCGCGACGGGTTCGGCTTCCCGAACTGGGCGGGCGGCGACAGGGACGCCTACCCCGGTCACGACCACCGGGCCGTCTCGAACCAGGCGGTCAAAGAGCGCATCCGGAACGACTGGCGCGGCGATTTCGCCGACCTGTTCGGCGTGGGCGTCGGCGAACTCCCGCCGTCGCTCGTTGACCTCATATCCTCGCAGATTCGCGTCGGCGTCGCCCAACTGGCCTCGACGAACGGCCACTGTTACGGGATGATATTCACCGCACAGGAACTGTTCGAACGGCCGGAGTCGCTCCCCGCGGACGCCGACGCCGCCGCCGACCTGCACAGCCCGGAAGTGACGCTTTCGGACGGCGAGACGACCGTCGGGCGTCGAATCGACCGTTACCAGTCGTCGCAGATTCTCGACGTGTACGCGTGGCTCGGCCGCCGGCGGATGCTCACCCCGGCGAAGATAGACTACACCGCGGAGATGTCGGCGCTCACGGCCTGCGTGGACGCCTTCGGAACCGCGACGGTCACCCTCGTGGACACCGAGACGCGCCTCTCCCATCAGGTTCTCGTCTACGACTACGAGGAGACCGGCGGCGGCGTCGAACTCCGCCTGTACGACCCGAACGTCCCCGCGCAGGGCTACCGAAAGGGACGGCGGCGCACCCTCTCGGTCCGACCGACAGAGGAGTTCCCGGTGGTCGGCCACCCGACGTACGACGCGTTGGTGTTCAACCGCTGGGACCGCGCCATCCGCGCGGGGGCGTCCGTGACCGCGCCGCGACGCGCCGACGACGAGGCCGACTTCGGCCACCTCCTTGACTGCGCGGTTCGGTTCTCCGTGGACTCGGCGGACGTGGCGTTCACCGCCGTCGGGCCCGACGGCGACCCGGTGGGACGGACCCACGGCGCGTTCACGGACCGGACCCGTTCGGACGTGCACGCGACCCGGTACCGCTACGGCGCGTCGCACGGCACGTACCGACTCTCGGTCGTCGGCCGCCGAGCGACGGCGTACGAACTCCGCGCGCAGGTGGCCGGGACGGACGGCGGCGCGTTGGACCGGACCGTCTCGGGCCGCGTCGGCGCCGGCGACGTCCACGAGTACGTGGTCCGCGTGCCCGAAGGGTCGATTCGGCGCGCCGGGACGGCGTTCTCCGCGGGCCTTCGGGGGTCCGTCGACCCGTCGAGCGCAGTGGGCGGTGCGGCGGGCGGGGCGGCCCTCGGCGGGTACCTCGTCCACCGGTACGGGAACTGAATCGCGTCAGTTCTCGCCGGCGGGGGTAGTCCGACGACGTCTCCGCTCTTCTTCGGCCCGAACCGGCCGTCGCGCCTCGCGTTCGCGGTGCTCGCCCGCTAACCGACGAAAGTAAACGCGCTCTCGCCGTACTCCGAACGAGACGATGCCGCCATCGAACGGAGCGACCGAACGGCAGGACCGCTACGGACTCGACGACGTGAGCAACCCCGTCGCCGCCGCCCTCGGCAAGTTCGTCCCGCAGTCGGTCGTCCGCCGGTCGCTCTCGGTGACCGTCGAGACCGACCGCGAGGTGTACGCCCGCGGCGACCCGGTGGAAC
The DNA here is from genome assembly GCF_900100875.1 of Halopelagius longus. Taxonomy (NCBI): domain Archaea; kingdom Methanobacteriati; phylum Methanobacteriota; class Halobacteria; order Halobacteriales; family Haloferacaceae; genus Halopelagius; species Halopelagius longus. The sequence continues at coordinate 310,240 of NZ_FNKQ01000001.1, forward strand.
TGACCGTCGTAATCGAGAACTCGTTTCCCCTGCCCGTCGCCGTCGAGACGGAGACGCGACGGCTCTGGGGGTGGACGGTCGACGGCGAACTCGAAGCCAGCGACGAACGGGTGTACCTCGGCGACGCCACCGGAACGCTCGCCTTCCGGGCGAGAGAGCGGAAAGTCCTCACGCACACGTGGGACGGGCGGTTCAAGCGCGTCGGCGGGGATGGAGAACCGACCCGGTGGGTCGAAGCGGAACCGGGCGTCCACGAGGTCGGTGCGTTCGTCGCCGTGCCCGGAACGCGACCGAGCGACAGCGTCGAGATACGGGTCGAAAAGTAACGCGAACGGCTACCGCGAGGTGGCCGTCAGTCGGCGGTTTCGCCGCCGCCCTCGCGGTGGAGGTGACACGCCGCGAGGTGGGGTCCGTCTCCGAACTCGGGGTCGACTTCGTACGCCGGCAGTTCCTTCGCGCAGATGGACTGCTCGGCGAACGACTCGACGAGTCGGTCCGCGGCGGTCTCCCACTCGTCTTCGAGAACCTCGTCGATGCTCGTCTCGACGATGCGTCCGGCCTCGCCGCCGGGCGTCCCGTCGGGGAAGAACTCCGCGCGAAGGGACGCCTCGCCCTCGACTTCGAACGTCTTGCGCTCGACGGCGCGCATGAATCGACGCACGTCCTCCCACTCGCTCTTCGTCAGGTCGTACTCCGGGGGCGAGATGAGTTTCGGACACCGCGTGCGGAAGCGACATCCGGAGGGCGGGTCGATGGGCGACGGCACGTCGCCTTCGAGGACGCCGCGTTGGCCCCGCGCCCGCGGGTCGGGCACCGGAATCGACTGGAGCAACGCGTCGGTGTAGGGGTGCTGGGGGTTCTCGAACAGTTCGTCCGTCTCGGCGAGTTCGACCAACTGACCGAGGTACATCACGGCCACGCGGTCGGAGATGTGGCGGATGACCGAGAGGTCGTGACTGATGAACAGGTACGTCAGCCCGAACTCGTCCTGCAGTTCGCGCATCGTGTTCAGCACCTGCGCTTGGATGGAGGCGTCGAGCGCCGACGTGGGTTCGTCGCAGACGATGAAGTCCGGGTTGACCGCGAGTGCGCGCGCGAGGTTGACACGCTGGCGTTGCCCGCCGGAGAACTGGTGGGGGTACCGGTTGTAGTGCTGGGGGTCGAGTCCGACCTTCTCCAACAGCATCCGGGCGCGTTCCTCGCGTTCGCCCTCGTACAGTCCGTGGGCCTTCATCGGTTCCTCGACGATGGGTCCGACCTTCATCCGCGGGTCGAGCGACGACTGCGGGTCCTGGAAGATCATCTGCATGTCCTTCCGCATCGACCGCAGTTCCTCGCCGCCGATTTCCGCGAGGTTCTTGCCCTTGAACAGGACGGACCCGTCGGTCGGTTCGAGCAGTCTGAGGATGGTCCGCGCGAGCGTCGATTTGCCGCACCCGGACTCGCCGACGAGTCCGACCGTCTCGCCCTTGGCGATGTCGAACGTCACGTCGTCTACGGCCTTGACCGTCTCCGTCTCGAAGAACGCGGAGAGCAGTCCCTCCCCCTGCGTGAAGTGTTTGGTCAGCCCGTCGATTTCGATGAGCGTTTCGCCGAATCCGACCGAGTCCGTCTCTTCTCTGGTTATTACTTCGCTCATTCGTCGTCACCTCTGGCTTCGACGAGGCCGCCGCCGAACGCCTCCGTGGCCTCCGTCTCCAACGGTTCCGCGTCGTCGTAGCCGACGTTCTCGTACTTCACACAGGAGACCATGTGCCGCGCCTCGTCCGGGTCGCTCACGTCCTGATACTCTGGGCGGACCTCCGGGCAGACGGTTCGCGCGTCCGGACACCGCGTGTGGAAGCGGCACCCGGAGGGCGGGTTGATGGCCTCGGGCATCACGCCCTTGATGGGTTGAAGCTCCTCCACCGTCTGGTCCGGGCGGGGGATGGAGTCCAACAGCGCGTCCGTGTAGGGGTGTCGCGTCTTGTGGAACAGGTCGTCCACGTCGGCCTGTTCGATGATTTCGCCGAGGTACATCACGTTCACCCGGTCGCATATCTCCGCGACGACGCCCAAGTCGTGCGTCACCCAGATGAACGACGTGTTGTACTTCTCTCTGAGGTCGTCCACCAGGTCGATGATCTGGCCCTCGACGGTCACGTCGAGCGCCGTCGTCGGTTCGTCGGCGATGATGAGGTCGGGCTGACAGGACAGCGCCATCGCGATGAGGACGCGTTGGCGCATCCCGCCGGAGAACTGGTGGGGGTAGCTGTCGTACCGCTTCTCGGGTTCGGGGATGCCGACCTCCCGGAGCATGTCCACCGCGATCTCCTTGGCCTTCTTCTCGGAGACGCCGCGGTTTATCTCGATGAACTCGCGGAGCTGCGCGCCTACCTTGAACACGGGGTTCAGCGCCTCCATCGGGTCTTGGAAGATGATGGCTATCTCCTTGCCCCGAATCTGCTTGCGCATCTCCGCGTTCGAGAGCATCTCGGGGGAGCGCCGGAGTTCGCCGTCCGGCCCCTCCTCGATGTCGATTATCTTCTTTCCTTTGTACGTCACCGTCCCGCCGACGATTTCGCCGGGGTCCTCCACGAGTCGCATGATGGAACTCGTCGCGACGGACTTCCCGGCACCGGACTCGCCGACGAGGCCGATGAGTTCGCCTTCGTTCACCTCGAAGGAGATGCCGTCCACCGCGCGGACGGTCCCCTCCTCGGTGAAGAACTGGGTCTTCAGGTTCTCTACTTTGAGTAGTGGTTCTGCGCTCATCAGTTGTTTATCCGTGGGTCGAGTGCGTCTCTCAGCCCGTCACCGATGAGGTTGAAGCCGATGACGGTGACGAGGATGGCGATGCCCGGCCAGATGCTGAACCACGGGTTCGGCAGCATGTACTGGCGCGAGTTCGAGAGCATCTGTCCCCACGACGGCGTCGGGGGCTGTGCGCCGTACCCGAGGAACGAGAGACCGGCGATGATGAGGATGTTCACGCCGATCTGCAACGTCGCCTGCACGAGCACGGGAGCGAAACTGTTCGGGATGACGTGTCGGAGGATGATGTTCCGGTCGCGGACGCCCGCCGCACGCGCCGCCTCGACGTAGTCCTCCTCGCGCACCGAGAGCACGCGAGAGCGGATGAGGCGGGCGAACGTCGGGATGGTCGCGATACCGACGCCGACCATCGCGTAGATGAGGTTCACGCCGAACGCGGTCATGAACGCGATGACCAACACGAGGAACGGGATGGCGTACAGCGTCTCGGCGGTACGCATCAGCGCGTCGTCTATCCATCCGCCGTAGTAGCCGGCGACTGCGCCGACGAGCGTCCCCAGAACGAGCGCGAGGCCCGTCGAGACGATGCCGACGGTGATGGCGATGCGCGTCCCGTAGAACAGCCGAACGAGGATGTCGCGGCCGCGGTGGTCCGTTCCCAGCGGGTGCGCCCACGTCCCCGGCTGCTCGGGGTACAGCTGGTTCGTCAGTCCGACCGGCGGGCGGAGAATCTGCGCGTTGCCCGGGTCGACGGCCGGGTTGACCCAGAACGTCTCCGCCAGCACGTACTGGTGGACGCCCATGTTCGCGAACACCTGATAGTCGGCGAGATACTCGAAGAGCACGCCGTCGACGAACGCGATGGCGGCGATGACCGCCATCACCGCGATGATACACAACCCGGCCAGCGCCGTCGGGTCGCGTTTCACCTGCGAGAGCGTGTACCGCCACCCCACTCGCGCTTCGGGCTGTTCTTCGTCCTCTCCGGCGGGGGCGTCCGCGCCGGCGTCGGCACCGGCGTCCACGTCGGTTCGTGTCGTTGGTTGGTCGCTCATTGTCACTCACTCCCCTCGAAGGACACCCGCGGGTCGACGTACGCGTACGAGAGGTCGGTGATGATGACCCCGATGACGAACACGAGGCCGAACACGAGCGTCGTACCCATGACGAGCGGGTAGTCTTGGTTCTGAATCGCCGTGATGATGAGCCGACCCATCCCGTTGATGGAGAAGACGGTCTCGGTCAGCACGGCCCCGCCGAGCGCCGACGTGAGGTTGAGTCCCACGAGCGTGATGAGCGGGAGCTGTGCGTTTTTGAACGCGTGCTTCCGGACGATTTTCCGCTCGCTGACGCCGTAGGCGCGGGCGAGCTTCACGTACTCCTCGCCGAGCACTTCCAGCATCGAGGAGCGCTCGATGCGGGTGAACGCCGCCATCTGCAGCGTTCCCAGCGTTATCATCGGAAGGATGAGGTGGTGAATCGACGTGAGGATGACCTCGAACTGGTTCGACGCCCCGTCCACGCCGGCGGGTGACGCCCACGGTAAGACGAGGTTCGTCGACGGGAAGAGGTTCAACCAGAACGAGAAGACGATGATGAGCATCAGCCCGATCCAGAAGGAGGGCGTGCTCACGCCGAGCAGTGCCACGACTCGCGAGACGTGGTCGGTCGGCTTGTTCCGGCGCTTCGCGGAGACGATACCAAGCGGTACCGCCGTCACGAGCGCGAACGCGAAGCTCGAAAGCAGCAGGTACAGCGTTATCGGCAGTCGCTCGGCTATCTTCTGCGTCACCGGAACTTGGTAGTAGATGCTCGTGCCCAACTGCAGTTGCGCCACGTCGATGAGGTAGTTGAAGTACCGGACGTGGAGCGGTTGGTCGAGCCCGAACTTCGCCCGAATCGCCGCCGCCTGCTGTGCGCTCGGCGACGGTCCCAACATTATCGATACCGGGTCCCCGGGAATCGCGTCGGTGAGGAAGAACGTGATGGTAATCACGCCGATAACCACCGGGATCGACTGGAGTAGTCGCCTGATCGCGTACCGAAGCCGTCCCATTATTGCACCACACGTTGTGAGGCGTTCATATCTCTAATCGCCGTTTTGCGGCCGTTTTGTACATAAATATGACGTAACCGCCTCCGTCTATCAGATTATTTCTGGACGGAGACGTTGTTGTGGTCCGTCGACAGCGTGAACTGCAGGACCGGGTGGGATGCGAAGTCCTTGACATAGTCCTTCACACCGAAGCTGTTCTTGAGGTTGTACGCGGGCAGGTGCGCGCGGTCTTCGAGAACCGTGGTGGTTCCCTCGACGTAGAGCTGCTTGCGCTTCTTCTGGTCGTTCTCCTTGCGCGCTTGGACGAACTTCTCGGTGGCCGTCGCGCCCTTGTCGCTGCTGTCGTGGTAGTACGTCCCCTCGGTGACGCCGATGGTGTCGTCGGTCGCACCGAACAGGTAGTACGTGAACGCGTCCGGGTCGGGCGTGCCGGACCACCCGAGCGTGTAGATGTTGTAGTCCGACTCCTTGCCGGTGACGTACTTCTCGGAGAACTTACCCCAGTCGAGACGCTGGACGGTGGCCTCCCATCCGGCCTCCTTCAGGCCGTTCGAGATGGAGATGCCTATCTGTTCGCGCATGTCGTCCGGCGGGACGATGATCTTGAACGAGTAGTCGTCCGGCACGCCGGCCTCGTCGAACAGTTCCTTCGTCTTGTCGACGTTCTTGTCGTGGGGGATCTGCTTCCACTCGTCGATGGGGAAGCCCCACTCCTCGGCGACGGCCTTCGGGTACGGACTGTACTGGCGGACGCCGGTCGGTTCGACGTAGTTCGACACCGCCTGGTCCATGCTGAAGGCGTAGTCGACGCCCTCGCGGACGAGGGGGTCGGTCGTCGGACCTTCTTTGCAGTTGAACGCGGCGTAGTAGTACCCGATGCTGGGGACCTCGTTGATGTTCACGTCCCCCATGTTGCGGATGGTCGAGTACTGCTTCGGCGGAATACCCTTGATGACGTCGTTCTCGCCGTTCTTGAGGGTCGTGACGCGCGTCGTCGACTCCTCGACGGGGACGAACTCGACTTCGTCGAGCTTCGGTTTGGGGTCGCCCCAGTAGTCCGGGTTCGCCTTGATGCGCACGAACTGGCCTTCCGACCACTCCTCGAACGTGAACGGGCCGGACCCGACGAGGTTGCCGCCGGTGTTGAACGCGTCTTTGTCCTCTTCGCGGACCGACTTCGGGACCACGTACCACGCGAGCGTGTTCGGGAACGGGGCGAAGGCGTACTTGAGGTCGAACTGAACGGTCTTCTCGTCCACCGCCTCGATGGTGTCGATCATGTTCAGTTCCGAGGCGTTCTCGGTCTGCTCTTTCACCGGAGCCTCGAACGAGTACTTGACGTCCTCGGCGGTGACGGTGTCGCCGTTGGAGAACGTCGCGTTCTCCTCGATCTCGACGACGTACCGCGTGCCCTCCTTGGACACTTCGGGCTCGCCGGTGGCGAGGACGGGGACCAGACCGGTACTCTCGTCGTAGGAGTACAGGCCTTCGACGATTCGGTCGACGACTTCGGTCGAGGGGACGTCGTTCAGGACGATGGGGTCGAACTCGATGGGACTCTTCGTCTGCCCGATTTTGAGCTTGCTCGAAGAGCCACCCTCGGTTCCGTTGCCCGTGCCGGTACCGCTACCGCCCTGACCGGAACATCCCGCGATGCCGGCCAGGCCGACGCCACCGAGTCCCTGCAGGACGCGGCGACGGTTCATCTTGCTGTGGAAGGTTTTTTCGTCAGACATTGACTTGGTACGCCCTTTGTTGAGGGATACCGTGATTCAATCTCCCGTTGGATAAATAACTGACGAATAGCTCTCGAATCAGGAAATAATTACGACTCAGCGCTTGTAGGCCGCACAGAGTACATTTTTCATACCACATATGCTGGAACAAACATCCGAAACAACTATCCGACCGCCGATAATTTTTCGCGTCTGAGGTACGGTTTTCAGATATAGTTGGACGAACGTACTCCGTTTCACCAAATTAAGACACGATTGAGCGCTTCAGTACTCTTGTGAACGTTCGTTAACGTTACTCGGCGTAAATCAGCATCGAAGGTTAAGGTTGTGGCTGCCGCAATGAGACAGACCCAACACCCCGAGGGTCCACGGGGTAGATATGCGCCAGTTCCTCATCGCCGGACACGACGCGCCGACGACGCCGGAGTTCTCGCTCGACGACATCGCCGGGGGTGCCGGCCGACTCGACGTCCTCTGTCGGTGCGTCAACTCCGCGTTCTTCCTGTCGCACGACATCCGCGAGGCGGTGCGCGTCCACCTCGTCCTCGGCGACGAGTACACGGTCCGATTCGAGGGGTCGGAACTCCGCCGCCTGAATCCGGACGAACGGACGACGGCGGCGTTGATTCGGAAGGCCTTGGAGCACCGCGACGAGGCCATCGGCCACATGGCCGCCGAGAGTTCCCCCGGTGTGAGCATCCGCCGGATGGGGTTCGAAGAGACGTTACGGGAGGCGGCGACGGACGCAACCGTCGTCCAACTTCACGAGGACGGCGACCCGGTGGTGGACGTCGAACCGCCCGAGCGCCCGCTTTTCGTCCTCTCGGACCACCACGACTTCACCGACGAGGAGGAGTCGCTCCTCGCGGAGGCGGCGGACGAACGCGTCCGCCTTGGGCCGCAACTCCTGCACGCGGACCACGCCATCACGGTGGCGCACAACTACCTCGACACCGAGGGATTCCAGCGGTACTGACGCGTCCAGGCCCGGTTCGAAGGTGAATCACAACTGTTAAACGCGGCGCAGGACTCAAACAGACATGCGGGCCGGTGGGGTAGCTTGGTATCCTTCGGCCTTCGGGTGGCCGTAACCGCAGTTCGAATCTGCGCCGGCCCACTTCTCCCGCATTCTCGCTCTTCGAGCGGTGTCTGTGGAATCTGCGCCGTCGTCGCGAACGGAGCGACGGCCGTTTCGCGCAGAAGGCTTTAGGCTCGCTCAACCGATGTACGCATAGATGCACTCCTCCACCGGGTCCGACACGGAACCGGACGCTCGTATCCGTCAGCAGGAGGTCGTCGCGGAACTCGGTCAGCAGGCCCTCGAAACTGACGACCTCGACCAGTTGATGCACGACGCGTCCGCCGCCGTCGCCGAGACGCTCGACAACGAGTACGCGAAGGTTCTCGAGTTGCTGCCCGGCGGCGACGAGGTGTTCCTCCGACAGGGCGTCGGGTGGCGCGAGGGACTCGTCGGGTCGGCGACGGTTCCGACCGACCGGGACTCGCAGGCGGGCTACACGCTGCTTTCGGAAGCGCCCGTGGTGGTGGACGACCTTCGGACCGAGGAGCGGTTCTCCGGGCCCGAACTGCTCACGAGCCACGGCGTCGTCAGCGGTATCAGCGTCGTCATCGGGTCCGTCGCGGAGCCGTGGGGGGTGCTGGGAACGCACACGACGGCGGAACGCGAGTTCTCCCCACACGACGCCCACTTCGTCAAGAGCGTCGCGAACGTCCTCGCGTCGGCGATAGAGAACCAACAGACCAAGAGCGAACTGGAGGAGATTTACGGTCGCATCTCGGACGCGTTCTTCGCGTTAGACGAGGAGTGGCGGTTCACGTACGTCAACGAACAGGCGCACGAACTGATCAACCCCCACGGGCGGACGCTGCTCGGGGAGGACATCTGGGACGTGTTCCCCGCGGCGACCGAACGGAAGTTCAAGCCGGAGTACGAGCGAGCGATGTACGAACAGGAGACCGTCGCCTTCGAGGAGTACTACCCCGAACCGCTCGACAGTTGGTTCGAGGTGCGCGCGTACCCCTCGGAGACCGGTCTGTCGGTGTACTTCCGGGATACGACCCACCGCAAGAAGCGCGAACGGGAACTCGAAGAGACGGAGCGCAGGTTCGAGGCCATCTTCGAGGACCCGAACATCCTCGTCGGCCTCCTCGACACCGACGGGACGGTGTTGGACATCAACCGGACGGCGATGGAGTACATCGACGCCGACCTCGAGGAGGTGACCGGCGAACCGTTCTGGGAGACGCCGTGGTGGGGCGATGGAGACGAGGTGCAGGCCGACGTCAAAGAGTGGACGGAACGGGCCGCGTCCGGCGAGTACGTGGACTTCGAGGCGGACCTCTCTCACCCGTCCGGAGAGCGGTACGCCATCAGCGGCGTCTTCAGACCCGTCACGAACGACGACGGCGACGTCGTCTCGGTCATCGTCTCCGACCGCGACGTGACCGAACGCCGAGAGTACGAACGGCAACTCGAGGAGAGCGAGCGACGGTACCGGACGCTCGCGGAGTCGTTCCCGAACGGCATCGTCACCATGTACGGCGACGACCTCCGCTACACGCTCGCGGAGGGTCGAGCCTTCGAGTACCTGCCCGTCTCGAAGGACGACTTGGAGGGCAGGACGCCGCGCGAAGTGTGGGGCGAGGAGGTGGGGTCCCAACTCGGCCCCGCACTGCGCGACGCTCTCGACGGGGAGGAGAGGGCCGTCGAAGTGTCGTACGTCGACCGCGAGTGGGTCGTCTACGCGGTACCGATCACCGACACGGACGGCAACGTCTTCGCCGGGATGACGATGGCGCAGGATATCACCGATCGCAAGGAGTACGAGCGCAGACTCGCGGAGAGCGAGCGCCGGTACCGGACGCTCGCGGAGCACTTCCCGAACGGCGCCGTCGGCGTCTACGACCGCGACCTGCGGTACACGCTGACCGCGGGCCGTCTCCTGGGCGAGAAGCTCCCCACTTCGGACGTACTCGAAGGCCAGCGGATGCCGGACGTCTTCCCCGAACACACCGTCGACGACCTCGAACCGCTGTTTCGGTCCGCCGTCGAGGAGGGCGAGACGGACAACACCACCACCGAGTTCGGCGGTCGAAACTGGCAGGTGTGGGTCACGCCCCTGCGGGACGTGGACGGCGACGTCTTCGCGGGGCTGAGTTTCACGCAGGACATCACCGAACAGGTCGAACGCGAACGACAGTTAGAGGAGTTAATCGAGAAGTTAGAGGAGTCCAACGAGCGCTTAGAGCAGTTCGCGTACGCGGCGTCGCACGACCTCCAAGAGCCGTTGCGGATGGTTTCGAGTTACCTCCGACTGCTCGAACGGCGCTACGAGGGCGCTCTCGACGAGGACGGCGAGGAGTTCCTCGAATACGCCGTCGACGGCGCGGACAGGATGCGAGAGATGATAGACGCCCTCCTCAAATACTCCCGCGTGGAGACGAAGGGCGACCCCTTAGAACCGATAGAGTTGGACGAGGTGCTCGACGACGTCTTCACGGATCTCCAGTTACACATCGAGGAGACGGGCGCGGACATCACGGCGGAGTCGCTCCCGCGGGTCGAGGGCGACGCCAACCAGTTGCGCCAACTCCTCCAGAACCTGCTGGACAACGCGCTCACGTACTCCGGCGAGGAGCCGCCCCGCGTGGAAATCACCACCCGACGGAGCGACGGGAAGTGGGTGATTTCGGTCAGCGACAACGGGGTCGGTATCGACCCGGAGGACACCGACACCATCTTCGAGGTGTTTCAGCGACTCCACGGACGGGAGGAACACCCCGGCACCGGAATCGGGTTGGCGCTCTGCGAGCGAATCGTCGAGCGACACGGCGGCGACATCTGGGTCGAGTCGGAACCCGGCGAGGGGTCGACGTTCTCCTTTACCCTCCCCGTGGCGGGTGAGAGCGATGAGTGACCGAACGGAGCGGAGCGACCCTGCGGAGATTCTGCTCGTGGAGGACAACCCCGGCGACGTGCGGTTGACGCAGGAGGCGTTCAAGGACGGTCGAATCCAGAACACGCTGCACGTCGTAACCGACGGCGTCGAAGCCCTCGATTTCCTCTATCGGCGCGGCGACTACGAGGACGCCCCCCGGCCGGACCTCGTGTTGCTCGATTTGAATCTCCCGCGGAAGAACGGCGACGCCGTCCTCGAAGAGATACGAAACGACGACGAACTCAGGCGCATCCCCGTCATCGTCCTCACGAGTTCGACGGCGCACGACGACATCGTCCAATCGTACGACCTCTGTGCGAACGCCTACCTCACGAAGCCGGTCGACCCCGACGAGTTCATCTCGACGATTCAGACGCTGGAGCGGTTCTGGCTCTCCGTCGTTCGGTTACCCTCCGACGAGGAGTGACGCGCCTCCGCTCGAAGCCGTCCGTCGTCCCCGTCGTCTGGGGAGGACCGCTCGACCGCCTGTGCCCCTCCGACCCTACCTGCGAGAGAGCCCGCACTCGGCGGAGAGGTCGTCGAACCCGTCGGCGGGGTCCACTCCGGCTTCGTGAACCGCCGCGAACACCGTCTCCAGCGCCGGGTGGTCGGCGTACGAGACGCGCCCTCTCTCCGGGTCGTACGCGACGAAGTCCGCGTCGTCGAGTTTCGGCAGGTGGACGTGGTGGAGTCGGAACTCGACGCGCCGGACGTCGTCGGCGTCCGGGTTCGTGTCCGCGTCGCCCGCCTCGCGGCGGAGTACCTCGCCCGCGAGGGCGGACCGAGACACCGTCGTCCCGTCGTCTCTGAGAACCGCGAGGGCGAGGCGACGACGCTCGTCCGAGAGAGCCGAGAGCGCCTCGTCCGCGCCGTCCCCGTCCGTTTCGAGCAGTTCCCGGAACCGTGGGTCGTCGAGGACCGGGTGCGTCGCCGTCTCCACGCACTCGTCGTCTCGATCCCACTCGACGAGGCCCGCGTCCGAAAGCGCCGGGAGGTGGACGTGAACGAGTCCCGTCTCGGCGGCCGCCGCGTCCGGGACTCCACGCTCCGCGTCGGCGAGACGCGACGCCACCTCCCGCACCGGTAGCCGTTCCTCCGCGTCGAGAAGGATGCGAAGGGCGGCCCGCCGTCGCCCGTCGGCGATGCACTGCAGCGTCCGAGTACGCGAGTCGGCGTGCCGAGTCCCCCTCTTCGAGTTCATGGCACTTGCTTCCGTAACGGACGACAAGTGCACCGCGCCTAAGCTTCTAGGAACGCCGAGGTACCTGTTAACAAGTATCTTTCCCGGCGAACATCAACCGCCAGTTCGTCCGGGCGTCGAGTTCGACGCCGCGCAGGACGTCCGTGTCGTCGCCTTCCAACGCCCGGGCGACGACGGCGGTCCGAGTCGAGACCCGAGAGAGCGGAAAGTGGTCGTCGGCGCGGAAGCCGAACCGGTCGAGGACGTCGTCGGGGAGCGTTCCGTCCCACGCGCCGATAAGGTCGGCGTCGCGGTGGTCGTCGATGGCCCGGTGGACGAGGCGGGACAACGCCGTCGCCTCCCGGCCCGCCGCGCACGGAACCGCATCGACCAGTTTGGTGACCCGCGTTCCGTCCGACGTGCGGGTTCCGACGACGAGGCCGGCGACCGGGTCGCCGTCGCGCCGGGCGAGGTAGGAGGTGTACTCCCACTTCGGGTTCTCGTACCGCCACTGGTAGAAGCGTTCGTCGCGGACGACGTGTATCTCCTCGGGGGGGTCCGCGGCGTACAACGCCGCCAGTTCCGCGGCGGGCACCTCCTCGCGCCGCTCGACCGTCACCCGTCCGGTCTCCGCGGGGACGAGGCGGTCCCGGACGGCGAAGTACGCCCGCGCGAGTGCCGTCCCCGGAGCGGTCAGTCGGTTGAACGCGCTCTCGGTCTGCGTGAGGTTCGCCGGGTTCTGGACGCGGTAGTGCGTCGTCACGTCTCCCACCTCGACCCATCCGAGTTTCGTGAACGCCCCCTTCGCGGTCGGATTGGGGAAGTTGAAGAACATCGCCGGGTCGCCCTCCTCGTAGTCGTCTATCGCGGCCTCGGTCATCCGCGTGAGCAGACCCCGCCGCCGGTGGTCGGGATGGACCATCGCGTCGGCGGGTTGTAGCGCCAACGCGGAGTCGCCGCCCACTCGGACCCGGAGAGCGAAGAACGGCGACGCGCCGACGATGTCTCCCTCAGATTCGGCGACGTACATCGGAATTCGGCCCGCGTAGGGGTTGTCCGCGTACTTCCAGCGGAACCACTCCTCGCTCGTCGCGCCGAACACGGTGTCGTAGAGCGAAAGAAAGCCCTCTCTGTCTCCCGGCCGATACGGCCGGACGGCGTAGGCGTCCTCTCCGTCCGACTGTTTACTCCGCTTTCTCGATCTAGTCATGGTTGAAGATACTGCCGCCCGGTACACCCTCGAGGCCGGAACGGCCGTCGCTGTAGACGCCCGCCGCACGTCCACCTTGTTACCTGCGTGATAACTCGGTTCGCCGCCGTCTAATCGACCGTCTAATCGGTCGGTACGAGCGAATCTGGGGTATAGAAGCCTGAAACACTCGTTAGTACGGATTTCACTGCCAAGCGAATTTCCGCTCGTCTCGGCGACACCGACGGTTCGCGACGCTCCGTCGAGTCTGCGAGATACGTCGAGAAGAATCACCCGTTCACTCCCGTGGACCCGCGTCCCCGACGGCGACGGAGTCGGTCCGCCGCCGTCGGGTCGAGCCCACTATGCCCCGTTTTCGGAGGTCACCAACCTCCGTGATGCCGGTCGGTACGCGTTCCGACGGAGCCTCGTCGTCGCGTCGTTAGCTACTCGTCGTCGTGTTGCCCGCTTCCGTGGCCGTGCCGTTCGTGGCAGTTCCGGTGACCGTCTCGTTTTCGGCCGTGGCGTTGGTGGCCGTGTCGTTCTCGGCCGTGGCGTTGGTGACCGTCTCGTTTTCTGCCGTGGCGTTGGCGGCCGTGTCGTTTTCGGCCGTGGCGTTGGTGGCCGTGTCGTTCTCGGCCGTGGCGTTGGCGGCCGTGTCGTTCTGAGCGGTGTCGTTACCGCCGCTCAGGTCGATGGGCAGCAGGTCGTCCGCGCTGGGAGTCTGTTGCTCCGCCTCCTCGAGGATGCTCCCGTCGCTGTCTTGGACGCCGACGATTTGGAACTCGGCCGCCTGCGTCTGGCCGCCGGCTCCCTGCGTCTGCGTGTCGGCCGTCTCGTTGCCGACGCCGCCTTCGGTCGTCGTCTCGTTAGTGACACCGGCACCCGTCTCGGTGGCCGTCTCGTTGCCGATGCCAGCTTCGGTGGTCGTCTCGTTAGCGGCACCGACGCCGCTCTCGGTGGTCGTCTCGTTCATCGCACCGGCGCCAGCTTCGGTGGTCGTCTCGTTAGCGGCACCGACGCCACCTTCCGTGGTGGTTTCGTTGGTCATGCCGGCACCGCCTTCGGTCGTCGTTTCGTTGGTGGCACCGATGCCGCCTTCGGTCGTCGTCTCGTTGACGGCACCAGCGCCCGTCTCGGTGGCCGTCTCGTTGCCGACGCCAGCTTCGGTGGTCGTCTCGTTGACGGCACCGGCGCCCGTCTCGGTGGCCGTCTCGTTGGCCGCTCCGACGCCGCCTTCCGTCGTTTCGTTGGCGGCAGCCGCTTCCGTCGTCTGATTGTCGGTGCCGGTCTGATTACCGATTCCGCCTTCGGCCGCGGCGGTCTCGGGGTTGACCATCCCGACGAGGAACAGGTTGTACCGTTCGCCCGCCTCGAACTGGTAGCTGGCGGAGGCTATCGGGTCGGCGTCGCCCGTCTGGAGCACCTCGACCTGCGTGGTGCCGGTCTGGATGTCGGCGTAGTTGCTCGCTTCCTCGCTCTCTATCGCACCGCCGACGACGTAGCTGCCGGCGCGGACCTTCAGGACGCCGGCGTCGGGCGAGACGTTGACCGCGCGAACGAGCGCCGTGTCCGTGTTCTGGTCCTGTTCGTCCTCGGTCTGCTCGCCCTCGGGCTGGTCCTCGAAGACGAGCGCCTCGATGTTCTGGAGTCGGCCGGCGGCCGCGACGGTGTAGCTTTGACCGCCTTCCACGGTGACGCTCTCGTCGATGAGCGGCTCCGAGGACGGCGTCTGTGCCGCGCCGCCACCGGTTTCGGTGGCCGCACCGGCGCCAGTTTCGTTGGCCGCGCCGGCGCCAGTTTCGTTGGCCGTCTCGTTAGCGGCACCGACGCCACCTTCGGTGGTGGTTTCGTTCATCGCACCGGCGCCACCTTCGGTCGTCGTCTCGTTGGTGGCTCCGACGCCAGCTTCGGTGGTCGTCTCGTTAGCGGCACCAACGCCACCTTCCGTGGTGGTTTCGTTGGTCATGCCGGCACCGCCTTCGGTCGTCGTTTCGTTGGTGGCACCGATGCCGCCTTCGGTCGTCGTCTCGTTAGTCGCGCCTGCTCCGGCGGCCGTCTGGTTACCGCCTTCGCCGCCGTCCTGCGACGGATACACCTGAACTTGTACCTCGCCCGGCGAGAGGTCGAGATAGCCGGTGATGTTTCCGAACTGGACGCCTTGGGCGACCTGCTGGCCGTCGACGTAGATATCGACCGCGGGCGCGTCCGGCGACGCGTGGAGCGCGCGAACGAGCGCCGTGTCTTCGCTCGGCGGGAACGGACTGCTTCCGCTCTCCGTACCGCTCTCGCTCTGTTGTGCGTACCCCGCACCGGCACCGAACGCGAATACTGTACCTCCGACACCAAGTGTCTTCAATAGTGACCGTCTGGTTGTTCGGGACATAAGTTGTCGTGCAGACAGTTCTTACTCGTGTCTGCCTAAAATACGCGTTGGCGGATTGTTGAAGTGTGTTGCAATAAATACACTAACCTGATATGTATATTCGTAAATAGCAATAACTACCTTCCAGTGGATGGTAACTGTTTCTTACCGTTCTAATCGCAGGACGGCGGCGGTTCATTCCGAGTTAACGATCGTTCAGCAGAGGCGTTATACCCGTCCCGCGGCTAGGGACGGCAGATGAACGAGGGACCTGAGTTCGACGTTACCGATGCCCACGAGGTCGTTTCGCACAGAGACGAAGTCGTGTCGTGGGTCACGGACCACGCGGGACAGATTGCGCGGCAACTCGCGTTGCTACAGGGCGGCGACTACGGGCAGTCCACCTTCAAGACCGACAAGGGGAAGTGGACGGTGAAGTACGAGGGCGGCGACCTGCAGTATCTCCGGTACGAGGGCCGGTCGGGCGGCGAAACGTACGTCGTCTCGACGAAACACCCGCCGGACCCCGAGGAACTCGCGCAAGCGATGACGGACTACGACGCGTTCGTGGCGGCGTACAACGACCACGTCGAATCCCTCGACGGCGTCTTAGACGGCGTACCCGAGGAGTTCCCCGAGGCCGTCTCCACCGAGAGCATCGTCGCCGAACGGGACAGAATCGTCGGGCGCATCCGGGACGTCTCGGACGCCATCGCCTCGGAACTCTACCGTTACGAGGGGAGCAACTACGGGTCGTTCTCGACGACGGTGTCGGGAACTCGGTGGGAACTGAAGTGGGAGGACGGCCGCGCGTCGTACCTCCGCGTCGGCGGCGAGGGCGGCATCTACCTCCTCTCGCAGTACGAACCGCCCTCCGCGCCGGACGTTCGCCGTCTCGCCGAGGAGTTCGCTGGGTTCGTCGAGGCGTACAACGACCACGTCGAGGAACTCGAATCCGACCTCGCGACGGTGAGTCTCGGCGAGGAGACGGCCGCGGACTGACTTCGCCGCGACCGTGGTATGTTATTTCACCACGTGCGCCCGCGCAGAGTAGTCATTACCCGCTCCAGTCGCCGGTCACCACCCGCCGACGTACTGACTAGAGACAGTCACGTTCTTCCCTCTCGACATCACCGTCCATGGTAGGGCATCCTATAGTGGGATTTCCGGTCGTCGTCTAAATGTGTGAAACAATGGCAGACAACGAACCGAGAACCGCACGAGAGGAGTGGGGGAGTCGATTCGGGTTCCTCATGGCGATGGTCGGCGCCATGGTCGGTGCCGGAAACATCTGGCGCATGCCGTTCACGACGGGCCAGAACGGCGGCGGGGCGTTCCTTCTGGCGTACGTCCTGTTGCTGTTTCTCATCGCCGTGCCCGGGTTGATGGCCGAGACTGCACTCGGGCGGTACACGCAGAAGGGCGTCATCGGGTCGTTCAAACAGGTCGCGGGCGACAGCCGGTTTCGGGGCGTTTCGCTCGTCGTCGTCCTCGTGAACATCGCGTTGATGTCGTACTACGCGCCCATCATCGGGCAGGCGTTGTACTACGCCGCCCACTCTCTGCTCTTGACCTTCTTCCAACCGGGCTTCGACGCGACGGCGTTCTGGGAGTCGTTCGCCGGGTCGCCGCTACTGATGATAGGGATGCACACCGTGACGGTGGCGGCCATCGGCGTCGTCCTCCTGTTCGGCATCCGGCAGGGCATCGAACGCGTCGTGAAGTGGATGATTCCGTTCATGGTCGTCGCCCTCGTCGCCATCGCCATCCGCGGCGTCACCCTCGACGGCGGCATGCAGGGGCTGGCGTTCGCGTTCACGCCGAACTGGGAGTACCTCGTGCAGGGCGACACGTGGGTGGCCGCACTCGGACAGGCGCTGTTCTCGACCGGTCTCGGGTGGGGTATCGCCCTCACGTACGGGAGTTACCTCCGGAAGTACGACGACGTGCCCCTCGGGGCGGGCGTGTTCACCGCCGTCGGGAACACGAGCATCGGCCTCTTGGCCATCTTCGCCGTCTTCCCCGTCGTCTTCGCGTTCGGCCTCGAACCGACGGCGGGCGCGAACCTCATGTTCATCTCGCTCGTGCAGGTGTTCCCCGAACTCGTCGGCGGTCAAATCTGGGCGATGGCCTTCTTCCTCGGCTTCTTCTTCGCCACGTTCACCTCCGGCCTCGGCATCACCGAGGTGGGCGTGACGACGGTGGCCGAGGAGACGCGCTTGGACCGGCGCGGGGCCGTCGCGGCGGTTTCGTTCCTCGTCTGGCTTCTGGGCGTCCCCAGCGCCTACTCCTCGGAGTTCCTCGGCCAGATGGACTTCGTGTTCGGTAACTGGGGGCTCCCGCTGGCGACCCTCGCGATAATCGGCCTCGTCGGGTGGAAGTTCGGGGCCGAACGCATGCGCGTCCTCGAACTCAACCGCAACTCGGACCTGTTCGTCGGGTCGTGGTGGAACGGCATCGTCAAGTACGTGATTCCGGTCGTGATGGTGTTCATCATGGCGTACGGCGCGGTGACGAGTCTCGGCACCGAGAACGAACTGCTCATGTTCGGCGGCATCGCGCTGATGCTCGCGTTGCTGGTCCTCAGCACGCTTCTGATGAAGTTCGTCGACAGCAGAACGGAGTCGGTCCCCAAAGCGACCGACGGAGGGAACTGACCATGGCGCTCACGACAGTCACCTGGACGGTCATGCTCGCATCGATAGCGGTGCTGATGGGCACCGCCAGCGTCGCACTCGTCAAGTCGCTCCGGGACGAAGACAGGAAGCTCGAACTGCTGAAGAAGCAGGACCGCATCGACACGTACTCGCCGCGCGGACTGGCGGAGTTACGGTCGTGGATTCGGGCGAACCCCGACGACCCCCTCAGGGACGAGGCGGTGCGGCGGCACAACGAGTGCGTGGACGCCCTTCGGAGCGTCGACGAACCGTTCTACGACTGGGACGAGGCGGAGGTCGAATCGCTCGAGAAACTATGACTTCGGACGCACGATTCGAGACGGTCGATACGCACACCGGCGGGGAACCGACGCGCCTCGTCGCGGGTGGACTCGACCGGGCGGCGTTCGAGGGCGGAAGCGTCGCCGAGCAACGTGACGCCTTCGCCGAGACGCACGACGAGGTGCGCGAACATCTCCAGAAGGCGGAGGCGAAGTTTTTGAACCCCGGCGCGGAGAGCCTCCCGTAGCGAGCGTCGTCGGGGGGACCGTTTTCACGCCGCCGGACGAACGCCCGGTATGGACGTCGAAGCGATAGACCACGCGAACCTTCACATCCCCGAGGACGGCGTCGAGGCGGCGGTGGCGTTCTACCGCGACGGGTTGGGCCTCGACGTGGAGAACCTCGACCTGTTCGAGTCGGGCGAGAAACCGTTCTTCTCGGTCCGCCTCGCCCCGACCCACGTCGTCCACGTCCAACCGGACCCGGAGTTCGAGCCTCCGAGTGGGGCGAACTTCGACCACCTCGCGCTGACCGTCTCTACGGACTTCGAGTCGCTGAAAGCCGAACTCGACGCGGCGGGCATCGAGGTGGACCGCGAACTCGAACCGTTGGGCGCGACGGGAACGAACCCCGCCGTCTACGTGACTGACCCCTTCGGCTACACGCTCGAACTGAAAGTCGATTGACAGACGCGAGCCGTTCCGAACGCTTTTTCGTCGGCCATCCGATTGAGATACCCAACTCATGGCACCATCTCTCCCCGCCTCGCCGCGGAGCGCGGGTGCGGCGTTGGCCGTCTTCGGCGTCCTCATCCTCGTTCTGACGCTGGGCGTCAGCGCCGCCCTCGCGCCGGAGGTCGGGTCGGCGTCCGCCGGTAACGGAACGCAACAGACGCTCGTCGGGTCGCAAGGCGGCGGGCCGGGACTGCACGAGAAAGGCTCGGTCTACCTGCTGGAAGGAAAAGAGACGGCGTGGCGGGCCGACGGCACGGACAGTTACTTCGACGTGACGATGCTCGACAACGGGAGCGTCCTCGCGGGGTTCATGGACTCCGGGTACGAGGAGTGCGGCCCCTACGAGTCCCCCTGCACGCACACCGGGTTCCGCGTCATCGACCCGCACGCGAACGACTCCAGCGCCGAACCCGAAGTCGTCTACGAGTACTCCTTCCCGGTGCGGACGCGCGTGAACAGCGAAGTCCACGACGTGGAACTGCTCCCCTCCGGAGAGTTCCTCGTGACGGACATGGAGTACGAGCGCATCTTCACCGTGAAGAACGGCGAAATCACGTGGCAGTGGAACGCGAGTTCGCAGTACGACGCCCCCGAGGACCCGACGAGGACCGACTGGCTCCACATCAACGACGTGGACGCCATCGGCGAGGACCGCTACCTCGTCTCCGTTCGTAACGCCCACCAACTCGTCGTCGTCGAACGCGGCGAGGGCGTCGTCGAGGTGATAAACAAAGACGAGGACGGAGACGGGAAGGGCGACCCGACGCTCCTGCGCCAACAGCACAACCCCCAGTGGCTCGGTAACGGGTCCGTACTGGTCGCCGACAGCCACAACGACCGCATCGTCGAACTCCACCGCAACGCGGAGACGGGCGAGTGGGAGGAGGCGTGGGCGCTCTACGGGGCGGAGGGCGTCCCGTTCAGTTGGCCGCGCGACGCCGACCGCCTCTCGAACGGCAACACCCTCGTCACCGACTCGCTCAACCAGCGCATCGTCGAGGTGAACGAGTCGGGGGAGGTGGTCTGGAGCTACAAGACGCCGCAGGTCCCCTACGAGGCGGAACGACTCCCCGAGGGTGAAACCGTCGGCGGCGTCTCCTACGCCGATAGCAACGACGGCGACGTGGGCGACGGGCAGATTCCGGTGCTGTCGTTCCTCCTGATGGTCGCCCAGACCGGCCTGCAGGTGCCGTTCTGGTTCAACGAACTCCACGTCGCCGTCTCCCTCATCTCCATCTTTTCGGTCCTCGGGGGCGGCGCTCTCGTCGTCTGGGGAACCGTCCGCGACTGAGGCGGCGGCGACCACGCGCTTTTTTGCACTCGCCGCTCCGAGGCGGAGCCATGACCGACGACCCAGACGAGTTGGCGTGGGAGACGACGGACTCCGCGGTGGACTACTCCTGTCCGGGGTTCGACGTTCGCCGCGACGAAGTGGTGCTGCCCGACGGGACGGAGACGGACTTCCACTACGTGTCGGAACCGCCCGCGGTGGTCGTTTTACCCTTCACGCCCGACGGCGACGTGGTCGTCATAGAGGAGTGGCGGCAGGCCGTCGGCCGCGTCAGTCGCGGCCTCCCGGCGGGGACCGTAGAGGAGGACGACGACGACGTGACCGTCGCCGCGCGGCGAGAACTGGCCGAGGAGACGGGGTACGAGGCGGGCGCGGTCGAACGCCTCTGCACGGTCGAACCCGCAAACGGCCTGCTGGACAGCGTCCACCACTTCTTCGTCGCGTGCGACTGCGAACCGACCGCAGAACAGGAACTCGACTTCAACGAGAGCATCCGCGTCACCGTCGAGAACTACGACGACCTCCTCGCGGCGGCCTTGGACGGCGAACTCCGCGACGGCCGCGCCGTCGTCGGCCTCACCCGGCACGAACTGGCCGACCGGTCGGGCTGAGTCGGCCGGACTCTCAGTCGCCGTCGGACGCCGCCGGGAGCGTCACCGAGAACGTCGTCCCGCCGTCGGAGCCGGGCTCTACCCAGATGTCGCCGCCGTGCCGTTCGACGATACGCTTGCAGAGCGCCAGCCCGATACCCGTTCCGCCGCCCTCCTCGCGGGTGTGGAGGCTCTGGAACACCTCGAAGATGCGGTCCGTGTCGTCGGGGTCGATGCCGACCCCGTTGTCGCTGAGCGATATCGTCCACTCGTCGTCGTTCCGTTCGGCGGTGATTTCCACGCGCGGCGAGTCCCCGGCCGTGTAGGTGAGCGCGTTGTCCAACAGGTTCTGGAACAACTGCCGCAGTTGGTTTTCGTCGCCCCGAACGCGGGGTAGCTCCTCGGACTCGATTCGGGCGTCCGTCTCCTCGATTTTCACCGTGAGGTCGGTCCGGACGTCCGCGAGCACGTCGTTCAAATCCGTCGGCTCGAAGGGGTCGCCCCGCGTGTCCACCCGCGAGTACTCCAACAACCCGTCTATCATCTCGCGCATGCGGTCGGCACCGTCGACGGCGTATTCGAGGAACTCCTCGCCGTCCTCGTCGAGGGCGCCCTCGTAGCGCTTTTCGAGCAACCGGAGGTAGCTCGTGACCATCCGCAAGGGTTCCTGTAAGTCGTGCGACGCCGCGTAGGCGAACTGCTCTAAGCGCTCGTTGGACTCCTCTAACTTCTCGACTAACTCCTCTAACTGCCGTTCGCGTTCGCGGAGGGTCCGTTCGACCTCCTTTCGCTCCGAGATGTCCCGAAACAGCCCGACGAAGTAGCGCTCCCCGTCGAAGATGAAGTCGTTGAACGAGATGCCGAGCGGTACCTCGTGACCGTCTTTGTGTTGTCCCGGGAGTTCCACGTACTGCCAGTTGATATTCTTCTCGCCGGTTTCGAGATATCGGCTGATTCCCTCGAGGTGGTTTTCGCGGAGACGCTCGGGGATGATACTCAGTTTGCTCTGCCCGACGAGCTCCTCGGACGAGTAGCCGAGAATCTTTTCGACCGCCGGGTTCGCGTACTGAATTCGGCTCGTCGTGTCGAGGACGGTGATCCCGTCGGAGAGCGAGTCCGCGAGGGCGATGAACGCCTTCGCGGCGGTTTCCTCGTCGTGCTCGGGGTTCAGCTGCGGACTGTCCGCCTCACGGTCCGACTGCGGAGAGAACAGACCGACGACCGCGTCCTCCTCGGGAAGCGCCGTGAGTTGCGCTTTGCAGACGAGGATATCGCCGTCTGCGGTTTCGAGCGGAAGTACCGAGTTGACGGGCTCGCTTGCACCGAACTCGCGTCCGAACAGCGATTCGAGCGGCGACGGAACGGTCGCGAGGTAGTCCGTAATCGGGGTCCCGAGAAGTTCGTCCCGACTGTAACCGGAAAACGCCACGAACGCGTCGTTGACGGCGCCGATGTCTCCGTTCGGAGTGAGTTGGACGAATCCGAACTCCGCTCGGGTCAGAAGCGAGAGGACGCCGGAGAGCGGGACGAGCTCTCCGTCTGACCTCGGCGGGTCGTTTGGAGTGGACACAGAGCCACTAACAACGAGACCAAGATAAGCCCTCTCTTACTCGCCCGAAGAAAGCGGGTCACCGTCGCGAAAACGAACCATTTTGACAGATGAGAACGAAGATAGGGTGTGTCCTCGGAATCTTCCACGGAGACCCCGGAATCCGGCCTCGACGGCGACTCGGGCCCGACCGACCCGTCGGGCAGTCCGATTCGCGCCGTCCTCGTCGCCCTCCTCATGTCCGGTGTCGGAATCGGCCTCGGTTTGGTTCTCGTCGTCGCAGGCGTACTCGGTCTGAACGTTCTCGGCGTCGAGATAACTCCGTTGGTGGAAATCGTCCTCTCGTTGACCCTCGCCACCGGCGTCGGATTCGGCGGCGTCGCCGCGGCGTACCTCAAGTATCGAGGGTACGGCTGGTCGTGGGTCGGCGTCCGCGTCCCGACGTTCCGCGACTTGGTGTTCGTCGCCGTCGGATTCCTCGGCGCGTTCGGCCTCGCCATCTCCGCCTCGTACGTCGTGACGACGCTCGGCGTTCAGACGGCGCAAAATCAGGCGGCACAGACCGGCTTCGAGAACCCCGAGGTGCTGTTGCTCCTCATCCCCGCGGCGATACTCATCATCGGCCCCGGCGAGGAGCTTTTGTTCCGCGGCGTCGTCCAACGCCGCCTCCGGGAGGTGTTCTCCCCGTTCATCGCCATCCCCTTCGCGAGCCTCATCTTCGCGGCGATACACTACACCTCTCTCATCGGCGCGCCATCGGCGCGACTCGTCACCATCAGCGTCCTCGTGCTTCCGACCCTCGTCTTCGGGACGGTGTACGAACTGACGGACAACATCGTCGTCCCCGCGTTGACCCACGGCATCTACAACGCGACGCTGTTTTCGATTCTCTACCTCGGCATCAAGTTCTCCGACTCCATGCCGCAGAGCGGCCTCCTCGTGCCGTTCTGACCGCTCGTCCTCGGTTTCCGCGCGGACGGTCGTTCACCCGTACCGTTTTTCCTCGCCGGTGCGTACCGCTTCCGACGTGAGTTCGCCACCCATCGCCGTCGTCCGCAACGAGGTGCACTCGGAGTACGAGTACCACTGCGACGCCCTCTCGGGGAACTTCCCCGACGCCCGCGAGGTGGAGTTTCCGGCCGGCGAACGCCCCGACTTGGACCGCGTCGCCGGACTCGTCCTCACGGGGAGCACCGCGGGCGTCTACGAACGCGACGACCGGCCGTGGATAGACGACGAACGGCGATTGGTCGAGGCGGCGGTCGAACGCGAGATTCCGACGCTCGGCGTCTGCTTCGGCCACCAACTCGTAAACCGCGCCCTCGGCGGAACGGTCGAGAACGTCGGCACCACGGCCCGGTTGGTCGAAGCCGAGTTCGCCGACGACCCGCTTTTCGAGGGCGTCTCGCCGGTCGTCCCCGTCGCCCACGCCGACGTCGTCACCGACACCGGCGACGAGATGGAGGTTATCGCCTCGGCGGACTACTACCGCGCGTTCGGCACGCGACACCGCGACGCGCCGCTTTGGACCGTCCAGTTCCACCCCGAGTTCACCCCCGAACTCCGCGGCCGGTTGGCGAACGACTTCGGGTGGGACGAGTCGGGCCTGCGGTTCGAGGACGCGAACGGCGCCCGACTCTTCGAGAACTTTCGGTCGATAGTCGAGGCGTCGGCGGACTCGTAGCGCAATCACGCCGTGCCGGCCGAACGCAACCCTTCGGTCGGCAGTCACGCCGGGCCGACCGAACGCAACCCTTAGCAACGCGCCGGGCCGACCGAACGCAACCCTTAGCAACGCGCCGGGCCGACCGAACGCAACCCTTAGCAACGCGCCGGGGAAATCCCACTCCATGCGCGACCACTTCGAGATACGCGACGGGGACGTCGCCGGTCGAATCGGCGAACTCACCGTCCCCCGCGCGGGGGTGACGGTCGAGACGCCGGCGTTACTGCCCGTCGTCAACCCCAACATCGTCACGGTCTCTCCCGCCCGACTCGAATCGGAGTTCGGCGCGGAGATTCTCATCACCAACTCCTACATCATCAAGACGAACGAGCACCTGCGCGAGGAGGCCTTAGACGTCGGTCTCCACGAGATGCTCGACTTCGACGGCGCGATAATGACCGACTCGGGGTCGTTCCAACTCGCGGAGTACGGCGACATCGACGTGACGACCAAGCAGATTCTGCAGTTCCAACGCGACATCGGGACGGACATCGCCACGCCGGTGGACATCCCGACGCCCCCGGACGTGTCGAGAGAGCAGGCGGAACGCGAACTCGACGTGACGGAGGAGGCCCTCCGCGACGCCGAGGACGCCGAGACGGGCGAGATGCTCGTCAACGCGCCCGTGCAGGGTTCGACGTACCCCGACCTGCGCGAACGCGGGGGTCGGACCGCCGACGCGACGGACCTGGACGTGTTCCCCGTCGGCGCGGTGGTTCCGCTGATGAACGCCTACCGCTACGACGACATGGTGGACGCCGTCGCCGCCGCGAAACGCGGACTCGGCGCGGACGCGCCGGTGCACCTGTTCGGCGCGGGCCACCCGATGATGTTCGCCCTCGCCGTCGCTCTCGGCTGTGACCTGTTCGATTCGGCCGCCTACGCCCTCTACGCCCGCGACGGCCGCTATCTCACCGTCCACGGCACCGAACACCTCGGGGAACTCGACTACTTCCCCTGTTCCTGCGCCGTCTGTTCGGCGTACTCGCCGGAGGAACTCCGCGAGACGGAGGGCGAGGAACGGGAGCGACTGCTGGCGGAACACAACCTGCACGTCTCCTTCGCGGAGATTCGCCGCGTCAAGCAGGCGATTCGCGCGGGCGAACTCCTCGAACTCGTGGAGGAACGCGCCCGGTCGCACCCCGCGATGCTCGACGGCTACCGCGCCCTCTTGGACCACGCCGACCAACTCGAACGCGAGGACCCCGCCTCGAAGGGGTCGTTCTTCTATCTCTCCTCGGAGAGCGCTCGGCGTCCCGAAGTCCTCCGCCACCACCGACGCCTCGAACGCCTCGAAGCGGAGGGGCGAATCCTCCTCACGCAGGGCGGGAAAGCCTCGGGCGACCGGTTCGACGCCTCCTGGCGCGTCGTCCCGCCGTTCGGGCCGTTCCCGCGCGCCCTCTCGGAGACGTACCCGCTCACCGCCGAGGTGCCGGAGCGAACCGACCCCGCAGCGTACGAGATGGCCGCCGAGGGCGTCGCGCGCCTCGCGGAGTCGCACCCGGACACGGAGTTCGTCCTCGCGCACGACGGGTGGCCCGAGACGGCCCTCTCGAAAGTTCCGGACTCGGTGACGGCGGAACTGCTCGGACGCGTGCCGTCGGACGACGACTGAGGGCCGAACCGCCGCCTCAGACCAGAAGCGCCGGGCCGCCGGTGAGGACGTAGCCGAGTCCGACGAACGCGAGTCCGCCGAACCGGTGGAGCGCGACGTACCACTCCTCGGGTTCGACCGACCGGGTGTTCCTGAAGCCGATGAGTTCGAACTGCTTGTTGAACTCTATCACCTCTCGCGGTGCCACGAGGAACGGAGCGCCGAGGGCGGCGAGAACGACGCCGTAGCCGACCGCTTGCGCGGGCATCGGTCCGAGCGAGTTGCCGACGACGGAGGCGACGCCGAGCAGTATCGCGGGGCCGACGGCGGCGGCGACGGCCCGCCCGCGCGAGACGCCGCGCACCCGCCGGGCCACTCCCGCGAAGACGTACGCGGACCACGCGAGGGCGGCGAGGGAGAGGGCGGTGAGCGGTTCGCTCCCGAACCCGACGAGAATCGACCGGACGGCGGCGGCGACGCCGTCGAGCGTTCCGGGGAACGCGAACGTCCGGGCGGCGCGTTCGACGAGGTACGGGCGGGCGGCCGCGGGGAGGAGGAACGGGACGAACCCCCACCCCGTCCCCGCGAGAACGTCCCGGAACGACCCCGACGCCTTCGACGCGCCGGTGAGTGCCCAGAGGACGGCCGCGGCGACGGGCCACGAGAACGCGACGGCGAGGCCGAAGGGGACGACGAGGCCCGACGCCGTACTCGCGGCGCGCGCTCCGAGGCTCTTCTGGACGGTTCGCGGTTCGTCGCACGCGGACGGCGTCCCGTTGAGAATCTCGCTCTCGAAGTCGTTGCCGTCGCAGAACACGTCCGCGGGCCGTTCGGGGTTATCGACCGTCACGGTGCCGGAGACGTGCGCCTCGAAGACGGGGACGGTGGCGGAGACGCTCCACCCCACGAGGACGGCGACGGCGAAGACGACGACTGCGGCCAGCGCCGGGTTGGCAGGGTCGTCCGCGCGGAACGGGAGGAACAGTCGGATCAACGGGTCGGGGAGGGCGGACATCGCCCGACCGTTTCGCGGTACGAAATATCAGTCTTTCTTACTTTCTCCCGCGCCGTCCGCCGGGTCCGCGCCCCGCATTCTGGCCGTGTAGTCCCAGGCGTGCAGTCGTTCGGGGGTGACGCGGATGCGCACCTCCTCGCGGTCGTTCGAGAGCAACCGCCCGGCGAGTTCGCTTTCGGTGCCGCCGAGGTACCGTTCCAGCAACGACCGGAGCAGCGCCTTCCCCTCGTCGGGTTCGACGGTCGCCGTCCCCCGCCCGCGGACGCCGCGGTACGGCGGGTCGTTCTCGGACACCTCGAACGCCACCTCGGGGTCGTTCCGGAGGTACCGAACCACGTCCGCGTCCGCACCGGTCGCACAGCGCAGTTCGGGCGTTCCGTCGGGGTCGTCGCTCCACTCGTACCAGAGCGACAGCATCCACGGGTGGCCCTCGGGCGTCCGACAGGAGATTCGGACCGGAACCGTCGCCTCGCGGAGGTACTCGGCCGCCTCGGACTTAGACCACGGGCCGGTCAGGTTCACGGCCGTCGGTACGGGCGGGATGCGGAAAAAACCGCGAGGTGCCGGTCGTCGGAGAAAGGAAGATAGTTCACCCTCCGCGGCCGACTCCGACCCATGACCGAGTATTTCGAGGTTCACTCGCGGGACGGGGCCGCCCGCATCGGCGAACTTCGCCTGTCGGACCCCGTCACGACGCCCGCCCTCGTAGACGTTTCCGAACCGCGTTCGGAAGCCCGCGAGACGCAGTCTCGCGAAGGGTACGTCGAGGACGCGGGTAGTCTCTGGGCCAAAGAACGGGAGGTTCCCGAGGGGTCCGAGGACGTTCTCACCGTCCTCCCCCACCGGGCGTTCCCGGCCGGGACGGACGAACGGGTCCAGGAGTCGTTCGCCGTCGAGTATCCCGACGTGGACTACCCGCACGCCGCCGTCGTCACCGCCGAGACGGCCGACGACTACGGCGCGGACGCGTACATCGTCGCCGACGCGCAGGGGTTCGTCGGCCACGCCGCCGCCTTCGAAGAGGAGATTCGCGCCGTGAAGGAGGCGACGCCCGCCGACACCGCTCTCTACCTCTCCGGCGTCGCCACCCCGCGGAACGCCGCGACGCTGATTTACGCCGGCGTGGACCTCCTCGATTCGAAACTCGCCCGCGTGAAGGGACGGGAGGGGTTCTATCTCACCAGCGAGAACGAGTACTTCCTCGAGGACTTGGACGAACTCCCCTGCTCCTGTTCGGCGTGTCGGACGCCCCGAGAGGAGTTCACGCGCGCCGACTGCGCCGAACACAACGTCAACGCCCTCCGGACGGAACTGGCGACGGTTCGCCGCCGCGTCCGCGACGGCCGCCTCCGCGACTACGTCGAGGGGCAGGCGCGCCACGACCAGTGGCTCACGGCGGCGTTCCGCGAGTTCGACCAGCAGTACGGCTACCTCGAAGAGCGGACGCCGCTCATCCGCAACGCCGAACTTTCAGCGGCCACCTCGGACACCATCCGCCGCGTCGAGATTCAGCGGTTCGCCGAACGGGTGACGACGCGGTACAGGAACCGCTTCCGGAACCCCCTCGTGTTGGTCCCCTGTTCGGCGAAGAAGCCCTACAGCGAGTCCCAGAGTCACGGCCAGTTCCACGACGCCGTGCAGTTCCGCGGCCACCTCGCCTCGATGACCTCTCCCATCGGCGTCGTCCCGCAGGAACTCGAACTCACCTACCCCGCCCAGCACTACGATTCGGTGGTGACCGGCCGGTGGTCCGAGGACGAAAAGCAGTTCGTCGCGACGGTTCTGCGGCGATACCTCGAACGCAACGACTACCCGCGGGTCATCGCGCACGTCCCCGACCACGGCTACCGCGACATCTGCGAACGCGTCGAAGCGGCGGTCGACGTGCCGTTCGAGTACACCGTCGAGGACCACCCGACGGCGACCGAGTCCATCTCGAACCTGATGTCCGCCCTCGACGGCGAACTGAAGTACTCGAAACGGGAGCGAGAACACAACACCGTCAAAGCCCTCGCGGACTACCAGTTCGGGCCGGGCGCGGGCGACGACCTGTTCGCCGACGCGGACGTGTCGATGACGAGTCGCTACCCCAAACTGCAGGTTCGAGACGGCGAGGGCGAACAGCTCGCGACGATGGTGCCGCAGTACGGCGTCCTCTCCTTTACGCTCCGCGGCGCGCGGACGTGGGTGGAGTCGGACGCGCCGACCAAGCGCGTCGAGATAGACAACTTCGCGCCGCACGGAAGCGTCCTCGCGCCGGGCGTCGTGGACGCGGACGACGACATCCGCGTCGGCGACGAAGTCGTCGTCGAGGGGCCGAAGGCGTTCGCCGTCGGCCGCGCGGAGATGTTCGGCCGCGAGATGGCGGAAAGCACCCGCGGCGTCGCCGTCCAGATTCGCCACGTCGAAGAGAGGTAGCCCGCGCGCCGCCTTCACGTTGAGAACGCTGACGGCACTCGGACCGACTCTCGGGCTGTCAGCCGGCTTACGAGACGAGAAAGGCTTTACCGAATCTACTCGTCGGCCCGAGCATGGGTACTCTCCGTTCTCCCGTCTCCGTCTCCGCCTCCGGGAGGTGGTCTGCGTACGCGGGTCTCTACACGTTCGCCTTCGCGACGGCGACGGCGTTGCTCCTCGACCAGATACTGTCGCTGTTCGCGGCGATCGTCGGCATCCCCACGGAACTGTGGGCGGCCACGTTCGCGACTCCGACGCTCGTCGTCGGGCCGGTCGTCTGGTGGGTCGTCGTCGAACGCCGCGAGTCGTACGCGTACCGCTTCGGGGGCGCGTTCGGGCTACTCACCGCTCTGCTCACGGGACTCGTCTGGACGCTCCGGTTCGTGAGCGTCTGGGGGGTCGAGATGGTGACGGTCGGCTACGTCCCTCTCCTCGTCGCCGTTCTATTCGGCGTCGCCGCCGTCGCGGGCACCCTCGCGGGAGTTCCCCTGATGTACGCTCGGCGTCGGTCGAACGCCGGCCCGCCGGACGAAAGCGACCCGTAGTCGCGAGTCCGTCGTTCGGAGGCGGGTCCTCGCGCGCTACGTCCGACTCCCGCGACGCCGAACGACGCCTCCGTCTCCGACGACGACGGCCGCAGACGCCTCGACGGCCGCCCCGCGCATCGACGCCGACGTCGGCGCGTCGCGTCGGTCCCACTCGCCCGCCCGCACCCGTTCGTACACCGACCCGTCGTCCGCGCAGGAAACCGCAAGTACCTCCGACGCGGCAACAGCGGTGAGCGTCCTCTCTCCCGCGCGTTCGGGCGTCCACGTCGTCCCGTCGTTCCGGTGTACCACGCCGTCGTCGGCGGCGACGAGGCACGTCCGGGGTCCGGTCGCCGCCGCGTCCGCGAGCGTTCCGTCCGCCCCGACGGGACCGACCGACTCGAACGTCCGCCCGCCGTCTTCCGTCCGGTACGCGCCGTCGTTCGTGTCGCAGACGTAGCCTACCTCGTCGTCGCGGAGGACGACGCCCGCGATGCTCGACCCGCTACCGGGCTTCACCGGGTCGTCCCACGAGAGTTCTCCCTCCCGGTAGCGCCCCCGGCGGATTCGCCCGGACCCGTCGGCGAGGAGGACCGTCTCGACGCCGGATTCGCCCGCCGCGGCGACGGCCGCCACGTTCGACGTGTCGCCGTCCGGCGCGGAGTAATCGACGTGCCGGCCGGTTTCGGGGTCGATACGACCGACCGCGCCGCCGTCGCCCGCGACCCAGACGCCGCCGTCGGTGACGGCATCGACGCCGCGAAGCGCGTTGCCTCCCGCGCCGGGGCCGTCCGAGAGGACGACGCGCCAGTCGTCCCCGCCGGACCCGGCGACGACGACGCCCCCGGACCCGACGGCGTAGGCGTCCCCGCCCGCTATCGCGGCGTCGAACAGCGTTTCGTCCGTCGGGGAGTCGACGGCGGTCCACTCGGGGCCCGAGGTGGACGGTTCCGGGGACTCCGGGTCGGCCGACTCGGCCGGTTCGGCGCGGTCGGCGCGGTCGGCCGGTTCGGATTCGTCGGAACTCGCGGTTTCCGTCGTCCTCGCGACTTCGGCCGTCGGTCGTTCCGCCGTCGGTTGTTCGGTCGCCGACTGGCCTGCCGTCGCCTTCGCCTCCGCCCCGCCGTTCGTCCCCGTCGCTCCCCCCGCGCCTCTCCCAGTCGGGCGTGCGTCCGTCTCGTCCGACGCCTCCGCCTCTGCCTCCGGTTCCGCCGAGTATCGGAGGTACTGCACGACCAACGGGACGAGGTACGCCGCGATGGCGACGACGGCGAACAGGCGGTGGAGGGTGGTCAGCGTCCCGAACGCCGTGAGGGCGACGGTCGCGAGGGCGTGGACCCACGTCTTCGTGTACTGCCGGTAGAACGTGACGAAGTCGTCGCCGCCCTCGTGACGGGTCATCGTTCGGTCTTCTCCCTCGACGCGCTTGAGGGCTTTCGCCGGTCGCCGAGATGCGAACGTTCAGTTGCGTCGCCGCACACACCGGACGTATGCGAGCGAACGACACGAACGGTCGAGGTGGCTCCCGGTGACGGAGGAGACGCGCGTCGGCGTCGACGTCGGCGGGACGTTCACCGACGTGGTCACCGTCCGCGACGGGCGGTTGGGCGTCAGGAAGGTCCCCTCCACGCCCGACGCGCCGGAACGCGGCGTCTCGAACGGACTGGACGCCGCCCGCGACGAGGAGGGCGTCGACGCGTCCGACATCGGCTTCTTCGGCCACGGGACGACGGTGGCGACGAACGCCGTCCTCGAAGGCGAGTGGGCCGACACCGCCCTCGTGACGACGGCGGGGTTCCGCGACGCCCTCGAAATCGGTCGGCAGAACCGACCGGACATCTACGACTTTCAGGTGGAGAAACCGGACCCGGTGGTCGAACGCGACGGGCGATACGAGGTGCGCGGCCGGGTGGACGAACGCGGCGAGGAGTTGGAACCGCTGAACGAGGACGACGCGCGCGCCGTCGCCGCCGAACTGCGCGAGTCGGGCGTCGAGAGCGTCGCCGTCTCCCTCCTGTTTCCCTTCGAGAACGACGCCCACGAGCGTCGCGTCCGCGAGATTCTCCGGGAGGAGGGCGTCGACGCGTCCGTCTCCCTGTCGTCTTCGGTCCTCCCCGAGATTCGGGAGTACGAGCGCACGCTGACGACGGCGCTGAACGCCGCCCTCAAGCCGGTGATGGACCGCTACATCGGCAACCTCTCCGCGGATATCCGCGAGGCGGGCGTCTCCGCGCCCCTGAAGATAATGCAGTCGAACGGCGGCATCATCACCGCCGAGGCGGCGCGGGAACGCCCGGTGAACACGCTCCTCTCCGGCCCGGCGGCGGGCGTGCAGGGCGCGACGCACGTCGCGACGGAGTGCGGGTTCGAGGACGTGGTGACGATGGACATGGGCGGCACCTCCTGCGACGTCTCCCTGGTCACCGGCGGCGACCCCCTCGTGACGACGGAGACGGACGTCGGCGACTACCCCGTCTCCGTCCCGACGGTGGACGTCCACACCGTCGGCGCGGGCGGCGGGTCCATCGCGTGGGTGGACGCCGGCGGCGCACTCCGCGTCGGCCCGCGTTCGGCGGGCGCAGACCCCGGCCCCATCTGCTACGGGCGGGGCGGCACCGACCCCACCATCACGGACGCGCACCTCCTCCTCGGGCGCATCGACCCCGAGGCGTTCCTCGCGGACGACCTCTCGGGGGCGCGTTCGGCGGTCGAGTCGGCGTTCGAGTCGCTGGCCGAGGAGACGGGGACGACGCCCGAGGCGGCGGCGCAGGGCGTCCTCGACGTTGCGAACGCGAACATGGAACGGGCGCTCCGGGTCGTCAGCGTCGAACGCGGCTACGACCCCCGCGAGTTCGCCATCGTCGCGTTCGGCGGGGCGGGACCCCTCCACGCGACGGAACTCGCGGACGCCCTCGACGTGCCGCGCGTCGTCGTCCCCCGGACGGCGGGCGTCCTCTCGGCGCTCGGACTCCTCATCAGCGACGTGCTCTACGATTACAGCACCTCCCGCGTCCGCCCCTTCTCGGACGTCGACCCCCGCGACGTTCGCGACGCGTTCGCGGAGTTCGTCGAAGACGGCCGCGAACGACTGGAGAGCGAGGGGTTCGCCGGCGAGACGGCGCGGTTCGAGGCGTCCGTGGACCTGCGGTACGCCGGGCAGTCCTTCGAACTCTCGGTTCCGGTGGACCCCGAGTTCGACGCCGACTCCCTCGCGGACGCCCGCGAACGGTTCCACGAGGCGCACGAACGGCGCTACGGGCACGCCTATCCGGAGGAACCGGTCGAACTCGTCACGCTGCGACTCCGCGCGCGCGGACTCGTCTCGCCGCCGGACCTCGACCCCGAGGCGCGGGAGGGGTCGGTGGCGGACGCGGTGAGCGAGACGCGCCGCGTCGTCCTCGACGGCGAGGCGTTCGACGCCCGCGTGTACGACCGGACGCGACTCCCGACGGACGCCGCCTTCGAGGGGCCGGCCGTCGTCGAGGGCGAGGAGAGTACGACCGTCGTCCACCCCGACCAGACCGTGCGGGTCGACGAGGCGGCCAACCTCGTCGTGGAGGTGGGCGAGTGAGCGACGAATCGTCTCCCTCTCGTTCCGACGGCGTCGACCCGGTGACGCTGGAAGTCGTCCGCAACGCCTGCGAGGCCATCGCCGAGGAGATGAACGCGAACCTCGTGCGGACGGGCTACTCGCCGAACATCAAGGAACGCCGCGACTGTTCGACCGCCCTGTTCGACGCCGACGGCGAGATGATAGCGCAGGCGGAGACGATGCCCGTCCACCTCGGCGCGATGCCCTTTTCGGTCCGGGCGGCGGTGGACCGCTTCCCGCCCGAGACGTTGGAACCGGGCGACGCCGTCCTCCTGAACGACCCGTTCCGCGGCGGGGCGCACCTCCCCGATTTGACGCTGGTCTCGCCGGTGTTCCGCGGCGGGGAGGTTATCGCGTACGCGGCCAACCGCGCGCACCACGCCGACATCGGCGGCGCGCGGGCCGGAAGCGTCGCCGCCGACTCCACGGAGATATACCAAGAGGGCCTCCGCATCCCGCCGGTGAAGTTCGTCGAGGCGGGCGAGACGAACGAGGACGTACTGGAACTGATTCTGGCGAACGTGCGAACGCCGGAGGAACGGCGCGGCGACCTGCGGGCCCAAGAGGCGGCGAACGCCACCGGCCGACGGCGGTTTTCCGACCTCGCGGCGGAACGCGGCGACGAACTCCACGCGGCGTTGGAGGCCGTCAAGGACTACTCCGAACGGCGGATGCGGGCGGAGATAGCCGAGTTGCCCGACGGCACCTACGAGTTCGCCGACGTACTGGACGACGACGGGCGGGGCAACGAGGACCTGCCCGTCGAGGTGGCCGTCACCGTCGACGGCGACGAGGTTGTCGTGGACTTCGAGGGAACCGCGCCGCAGACGGAAGGGCCGGTCAACGCCGTCTTCGCCGTCACCGCGTCGGCGACGTACTACGCCGTGCGGTGCGTGACGGACCCCGACATCCCGCCGAATCACGGCTGTTACCGCCCGGTGACCATCGACGCGCCGGAGGGGACCATCGTGAACCCGACGCCGCCCGCGGCCGTCGTCGGCGGTAACTTGGAGACGAGTCAGCGGGTGACGGACGCCGTCCTCGGCGCGTTCGGAAGCGTCGTCCCCGACCGGGTCGTCGCCGGGTCCCAGGGGACGATGAACAACGTCACCTTCGGCGGGACGGACCCTCGCGACGGGACGCCGTACGCGTTCTACGAGACGCAGGGCGGCGGGTTCGGGGGCCGTGCCGGAAGCGACGGGTTGGACGCCGTCCACGTCCACATGTCGAACACGATGAACACGCCCGCGGAGGTGTTGGAGACGGCGTATCCGCTCCGAGTCGAACGGTACGAACTCCGCCCCGACTCCGGCGGCGCGGGGGAGTTCCGCGGCGGATTGGGCCTCCGGCGCGACATCCGCGTCCGCGACCACGAAGCGACGTTCAGTTTGCTGGCGGACCGACGGACGCACGCGCCGTACGGACTCGACGGCGGCGAGGACGGCGCGTCCGGACTGGACGCCCTCGTGGACGACGACGGCGAGATTGTAGAGCGACTCCCCGGCAAGACCACCCGAACCCTCCCGCCCGGAAGCGTCGTCAGCATCCGAACGCCGGGGGCGGGCGGGTACGGCGCGCCCGAAGACCGGGACCCGGCGGCCCTCGCCGCGGACCTCCGCCTCGGGAACGTGACGGAGGCGGCGGCGCGGGCGAGGTACGGCGACGCCCTCGTCGACGACGCGGTGGACACGTTCGCGGACGAATCAGACGGGTAACGCCCGATTAAGCCGAGTCCGCGGACCTAAACCGGCCGTTCTTCTCCGCGATTTCGTTGCTTTTCCTTGAACAGTCACAACATTCAATACCAACAGACTACCAGCCTGACACGATGAGCCACCGTTCCGACGCGACCGCAGACCTCCTGGAGGAACTTCCGGACGGAGACGCCCTCGATTGGACCGCCGTTCGGAGCCTCCTGACTGCGAACGCCGAAACCACGCGGGCCCTCGAGGCGTACTTCGTCCGCGCGCAGTACCGCGACGACGACTCGTCCGACCTCTCGCCCGCGAAAGAGCACATTCGCGAGGCCATCGACCGCCACGAGTCCATCGTCGAAAACCTCGAACTCGCTCTCGCCGCCGCCGACGAACGCGAACGACTCGACGAGTGACCTAGGGTCGCCGCCCCGTCCCCCTCGCCCCGGTCGGATTTTATACTCTTTTTCAAGGGTTTAACTCCCGTTCATGACACTCAGATAAACAAGGCCTATTTATCCCCGGCCGAAGATTGTTCGCTCGTATGAAGCTGGCGGTCCCTACGGATTTCGATATCTTGGATGCCCTTTCCGACGGACGACGGAACACCGCCGTCAACCTCTCTTACGTGCTCGATAAAAATCGGTCGTACATCAACACCCGTCTCCCCATCCTCGCGGACTACGAACTGGTGGAGCGTGTTGGTCCCGCGCCGAACTCCGGGCTCTACGAGATCACCGAGAAGGGGCGAGTCGTTGTCGAACTGCGCGACAAGTACCGAACCGACGGCGTCGACTTCGACGAACTCGTCGCGGAACGACTCGCAGAGCGAACCGAGTAACCCTTCTGCGGGGCGGGCGGGTGCGCCCGCGAACGACTCACTGCCAGCTTCACCCCCTTTCATCAACGCCGTCCTACCGTCAGTATGCACCGGTCGTGCTACGGACCGTCCGCGGGCGGCGTCCCCGTTTTTAGACTGTGTGGCGGCGGTACCGTCTTCCAACTCTCTCCGCCGTCCCGCGACTTTTTCATCCGGCGGGCCGAGTACCCGCGTATGGTTGAGGACTCCGAGCGAGAACTCTCTCTGGGCGTTCCCCAGCAGATACTCGACTCGCTCCCCGAAGACGGGGGTAACGCCGAGGCCGACATGAAGCGAGCGGTCGGCGGCCTCGAATCCCGGCTGAACCGACTCCTCGTGGAGGCCGAAAGCGACGCGCAGGCGGCGGGTCACGTCGTCGATTTCGTCGAACACCTCGAAGACCGGATGGAGACGTACGACGAGTTCGTCCCCGAACTCCGCGCGTGGGGGCAGTCGCCCATCTACGCCATCGCGTGGCGCAACCTGCAGGCCGACCTCATCATGCAGATACACGAACACGAGTGGTTGGCCGACCACATCGACCGGGAACGGAATTACCGCCTCGTCGAGGACGGCATCCGGTTCGGCAAGCGCTGACGGCGAGACTGCGCGACGGCGGGACGGTACGGCGCGCACCTTTTTGCCCGGCGAGACGCATCGAGACGTATGGACGTACAGCTACGGTTCTTCGCCACGTTCCGCGAGGCCGTCGGTTCGAAGACCATCGAACGCGAGTACGCCGAGGACGCCACCGTCGGCGACGTCCTCCGCGCCCTCGAAGACGAGTTCGACGGTCTGTCGGGCCAACTGCTCGAAGACGGGCACGTCCGTTCGCAGGTGAACGTGCTCCGGAACGGACGGGACGTCGAGTACCAAGACGGGGCGGAGACGCGATTCGAGTCGGGCGACACGCTCAGCGTGTTCCCGCCCGTCGCGGGGGGATAGCCGTGTCCGACGACGCGGCGACGGCCACGCGCGAGAAGTCCTTCCGCGGCATCTCGAAGCGACTCGCCAGACACTACCTCGGAAACTTGGGCGGCAAAGAGGTAGACGAAGACACCGTCGTCGCCGACGACTGGCGGGCGACGCTCGATTCCGGGAAGGTGTCCGTCGGGCCGACGATGTCGCTGACGGAGGTGACGGTGTCGTTCGAGGGCGACCCCGAGGTGCTGGACGGACTCGTCGAACGCTTCTCGCAGAAGGCCATGCGCGCCGGGGGCTAACGTGGACGAAGACGCCGTAGACGACGCCGAACTCCCCCTCGACGGCGACGTACTCGTCCTCGCGGGGGCGAAAGCCAGCGTCGCACCCGACAGACTCCCGGAACTCGTCCGCCGGGCGCAACGATTCCTCGCGTCCAGACTCGACGAGTACGAACGCACCTACGAGACCGTCGAGGACGACGGCGAACGCGCCGTCTTCCTCGTCCCGACGGGCTTTTGGGACGAGGTGGGGTCGGAACTCGGCCTCGAATCGCGCGAGGCCGACGCCCTCAGGCGGGCGCACGGCCAGCAACTCCGGCGCATCGGGTCGAAGGCGGACCGCAGAGAGGAGTTCGTCACCGCCCTCGAAATCCGGGAAGCCCTCGTCGTCGGCCGCGACTCCGCCTGACCGGCGGTCCTCGAACCGGCGATAATCCGCCGACTGCGCCGGGGAAAACCCGTCCGGACTTTCGAAACGATACCTGTTTGTGTGGGCGAGGGCGAATCCACAGTTCATGAACCTCCGCGTCCCCCCCGAGGTCCGACGCGGCGTCCGCGACGCGACGCCCGTCGCTCTCGG
Source organism: Halopelagius longus (assembly GCF_900100875.1). NCBI lineage: Archaea > Methanobacteriati > Methanobacteriota > Halobacteria > Halobacteriales > Haloferacaceae > Halopelagius > Halopelagius longus. Next base: position 347,828 of record NZ_FNKQ01000001.1, read on the forward strand.
ACTCGTCCCGTTCGGCCTCGTCTCGGGCGTCGCCGCCGTCGAGGCCGGACTCTCCTTCGCGCAGGCGATGGGGCTGTCCGTCCTCGTGTACGCGGGTACCTCGCAGTTGGCGGCTATCGACCTGTTGGGTCGGAACGCCGAACTCGCCGTCGTCGTCCTCACGGCGGTGGTCATCAACCTCCGGATGACGATGTACTCCGCCTCCATCGCGCCGTACTTCCGGTCGTTCAGCGCCCGGTGGAAGGCGCTCTGTTCGTACGTGCTGACGGACCAAGCGTACGCCCTCGCCATCGCCCGGTACGCGGAGGAGCAACTCGACCCCGCCGCGCGCCGGCGGTACTTCCTCAGCGCGGGCTTTTTCATCTGGTTCGTCTGGCAGGTCTGCACCGTCGCGGGCGTCCTCCTCGGGACGGGCGTCCCCGCCTCGTGGGGGTTGGAGTTCGCCGTCCCCCTCGTCTTTCTCGGCCTCCTCGTCCCCGTCGTCTCGAACGCGCCGGCCGTCTCCGCGGCGGTCGTCGGCGGGTCCGTCGCCGTCGTCGGCGAGGCCCTCGCCGTCCCGTTCAACCTCGGCCTGATGGCCGGGGCCGTCGCGGGCGTCCTCGCGGGCGTCGCCACCGAGGAACTCACCGGTGAGGTGCCGGAGGCGGGCCCCGAGGAGGTGGAGGGCTGATGGCGACCGACTACGGACCGCTCCCCGTCTGGGCCGTCATCGTCGCCGCCGGCGTCGCCACGTTCGCCATCCGGGGGTCGTTCGTCTACCTGTTCGGTCGCATCGACGAGGTGCCGGCGTCCGTCACGCGCGCACTCCGGTACGTCCCGCCCGCGGTGTTCGCCGCCCTCGTCGCGCCCTCGTTGATCGTCGTCGAGGGGTCCGTCGCCGTCGGCCCCGGCAACGAACGCCTCCTCGCGGGCGTCGTCGCCGCCGCCGTGACGTGGTACGCCGACAGCCTACTGGTCACCATCTCCGTCGGCATGGTGACGCTGTGGCTCCTGCGTTTCGTGGTCTGAGAGGCGCGAAAACGGAATCCGAAAACGTGGTGCGGGCGGTCCGACGCCGCCCGCGGGCGCGTCAGGTCGGGGTGGTCAGTCGTTGGCGGCGACGATTTCCGCCGCCACGGTCGGTGCGTTCAGTCGTCCGCGGGCGTCGCGCCGCCACCGCCGCGGGAGACGCCGGTTCCGGGCCCGACGTCGATGCCGAGTTCGTCGAGGCGTTCGTCGGGGACGACGCCGTCGACCCATCCGCGGCGCTCGTAGTACTCCTCTTTCATCTGGTCGAGTTCGCACAGTTCGCCCTCGGTGGCTCCCTGTCCGGGCATGGCGTTGTCGCCCTCGACGAACCGGTTCGGCAGGGAGTCGTCGGACCCGTCGAAGCCCGCGAGGTTGTTGTAGTACCGCTCCAGCGTGTAGATGCGGTCGCCCGCCTCCATCAGTTCGTCCTCCGTCAGGTCGCGGCCGGTCATGCCGTTGTACTGGGCGACGTACTCCTCGATACCCTCCGCGAAGGCGTTGAACTTGCAGATGTCGAAGCTGTCGGAGATGGCGTGCATGTCCTGGAACAGGGCGCACAGTTCGCCCTTCCCCTCCCACTCGTAGGGGTCCACCTTCTCGGGGATGCCGAGAATCTCCGCCGACGGCGTGTACCCGCGCAGGTGGCACGCGCCGCGGTTCGAGGTGGCGTACCCGATTCCCATCCCCTTCATGCAGCGGGGGTCGTAGGCGGGAATCGTCTGGCCCTTGACGGCCAGCGAGTTGTCCTCGGCGTCGCGTTCGTCGGCGATGCGCTTTGCACCTTTCGCGAGTAGGTCGCCGAGTTCCGTCTCGCGGTGGGCGATATCCTCCAAGACGTCCATCATGTGGTCTGCGTCGCCCCACTCGATGCCAGAGTGTGACTCCGTCCCACTAGCAGACGGGCGTAGCCCGTCGACCTCGTCTAAGTCGTCGAGTTTGCCCTCCTCGGTCATCTCCATCGCCATGGCGATCATGTTGCCCGCCTCGATGGTGTCGAGACCGAGGTCGTTGCACATGTCAATCATGACCGCAATCTTGTCGCGGTCGTCGTTCATCGAGTTCGGGCCGAGGGCGTACGCCGACTCGTACTCGTAGGACTCGCCGCGGACGTTCAGTTCCTCGCCCTTGCGTTCGATGGTGACCTCCGTCTCCTTCTTACAGGCGACGGGACAGGAGTGACACGTCGGCTCGTCCACGAGGATGTTCTCGCGGACGTTCTCGCCCGAGACGTTCTCCGGGTCCACGTTCACGTCGTCGGGCATCGCCTCCGCCTCGCTGTGCCCGGAGGTGAACTTCCCGTTGCGCACCGGGAGGCCGTCCATCTCCTCGGTCAGGTTCATCAGGACGTTCGTCCCGTACATCGAGAGGCCGCCCTCGTTCGGCGCGGTCACGTCGGACTCCGTGATGAGCTGCATCGCCTGCTGGTAGCCCTCGGTGAACGTCTCCGCGTCCGCGGGCTTGGGCATCTTCGTGCCCGACTTGATGACGATGGCCTTGAGGTTCTTCGACCCCATGACGCATCCCGTGCCGCCGCGACCGGACGCCCGGTCGTCCTCGTTGAGGATGGCGGCGTAGCGGACCTGATTCTCGCCGCCGGGACCGATGGCCATGAGGCTCATGTTCTTGCCGTACGACCCCTCGTGCTCCTCTTCGAGGGTGTCCCGCGTCTCGTGGACGCCCTTCCCCCACAGGTGGGAGGCGTCCCGGAGTTCGACTTCGCCGTCCTCGACGACGGCGTAGACGGGTTCGTCGGACTGCCCCTCGAAGAGCAAGCCGTCGAATCCGGACCACTTGAGGCGCGCGCCGGACCACCCGCCGTGGTGGGAGTCCGTCACCGTCCCCGTCAGCGGCGACTTGGTACACACCGCGATCCGACCGCTCATCGGGGCCTGCGTCCCCGTCAGCGGACCGTTCATGAACGCGAGGAGGTTCTCCGGCCCCAACGGGTCAACCTCCGGCCCCTTGTCGAAGACGTACTTGACGCCGAGTCCGCGGGCGCCGATGTACTTCTTGGCGTCCTCGTCGTCTACCCCCTCGTACCGCACCTCGCCCGACGAGAGGTCCACCCGAGCGACGTGGTCTTGGAATCCGCCTAATTCTGTCATGGTCGTTCGTGGTTAAGTACGCCCCGTACCCTGTTAGTCGTTACCACGAGAGAGTAACCGCGAGCAGTTACGTCCGTCACGTCGTCCGGTTTCGCCGGGGAGAGCGGCGCGGACTCCCCCCGGCTTGCGGCGGCGACGCAGACGAAGCGGATTTACGGACTCGTCGGGTACGAGAGCGTAATGAGTAAGCCGAGCCCCGAAGTGTACGAGCGGGGGAAGGGCATGGACGCCCACAATCAGGTGATGCGCGAGATCCGGTCGCAGAAGGACGAGACCTACGACCCGCACGAACCGACGCGCGTCTGGATAGACGAGGACAACACGCCGGACGGCGTCAAGCAGTCGCTCACTATCATCCTCAACACCGGCGGCTGTCGCTGGGCGCGCGCCGGCGGGTGTACGATGTGCGGGTACGTCGCCGAGTCCGTCGAGGGCGGCAGCGTCGCCCACGAGGCGCTGATGGACCAGATTCAGGTCTGTCTCGACCACGAGGAGGAGAACGCCGAGGAACCCTCCGAACTCGTCAAGATATACACGTCGGGCTCGTTCCTCGACGAACGCGAAGTCGGCGCGGAGACGCGCGCGGCCATCGGCGAGACGTTCGCCGACCGGGAGCGCATCGTCGTCGAGTCGCTCCCGGACTTCGTGGAACGGGAGAAACTCGAAGACTTCACCGGCGTCGGCTTGGAGACGGACGTGGCCGTCGGCTTGGAGACGGCGACGGACCGCGTGCGCCACGACTGCGTGAACAAGTACTTCGACTTCGCCGACTTCGAGGACGCCTGCGCGGAGGCCGCAGAGGCGGGCGCGGGCGTGAAGGCGTACCTGCTGATGAAGCCGCCGTTCCTCACCGAGTCGGAGGCGCTCGAGGACATGAAGTCCTCCGTCCGGCGGTGCGCCGAGGTGGAGAACTGCCACACCGTCTCGATGAACCCGACGAACGTCCAGCGTTACACGATGGTGGACGAACTCTACTTCAACGGCGGCTACCGCCCGCCGTGGCTCTGGTCGGTCGCCGACGTGCTCGAATCGACCGCCGACGTGGACGCCATCGTCGTCTCCGACCCCGTCGGACACGGTTCGGACCGCGGCCCGCACAACTGCGGCGACTGCGACGACTTGGTGCAGAAGGCCATCAAGGACTTCGACCTGCGGCAGGATCCCTCGGTGTTCGAGCAGGTGTCCTGCGACTGCGAGGGGACGTGGGAAGTCGTCTTAGCGGAGGAGACCAGTTACTCGATGCCGCTGACGCGGTGAGTTAAGCAGCTTCAAACTCGGGTAGGCGTCCGCTACCGTCCGCGAAGGCGGCGCGTAGTCTTGTTCTCCCCCGTCCTCGCCCTCGACAGAGTGCGACGCTTCCGCGCACGGTTCCCCGCGAGGGCGTCGCCCGCCCCAAAACGATGTACACGTACAACACGGTCTACTACGAAGACGGTTGGCTGGAAATCTCCGCAGAAGAAAACGCCGACGCGTGGATAGCCACCAGTTCGCCGAGCGAAGTCGTCCCCTGAGACGACCGAACAGAGCCTCTCGAACTCCCCGATTACGCGCCCTCGAACCCCGAGAGGACGCCCTGACCGTCGGTGCTGTCCCCGAGGTCGGGGAGACAGGCGCGTTCGGGGTGCGGCATCAGGACGGCGACGGTGTCGCGTTCGCCGAGGATGCCCGCGACGTTGCCGCGAGAACCGTTCGGGTTCGACTCCTCGGTGACGTTCCCGTCGGCGTCGCAGTACCGAAAGAGGACGCGGTCGGCCGCTTCTAGTTCCTCGTAGCGTTCGTCGCTTATCTCGAATCGACCCTCGCCGTGGGCGATGGGCAGTGCGATCACGTCGCCCTCCTCGTACGCCGCGGTCCACGGCGTGTCGGCGTTCTCGACGCGGAGGTGGACGCGTTCGCACTGGAAGCGCGCGCTCTCGTTCGTCGTGAACGCGCCGTCGGTGAGGCCCGACTCCGAGCCTATCTGCGCGCCGTTGCAGACGCCGAGGACGGGGACGCCCCGTTCGGCGGCCTCCCGAACCTCGCTCATGACGGGCGACCGCGCCGCCATCGCGCCGGCGCGGAGGTAGTCGCCGTAGGAGAACCCCCCGGGGAGGACGACCCCCGTCACGTCGTCCGGGAGGCCGTCCTCGTGCCACACGCGTTCGGCGTCGATTCCGAGGTGCGAGAGCGCCCGTACGGCGTCTCTGTCGCAGTTCGACCCGCCGAACTGGACGACGGCGACCGTCATCTGGAGTCACCTCCGTGTGACGCCTCGACGGTCGGCGTCGAGAAGGTGACCGTCATCGGGAGACGCCTCCGTGCGTCGTCAATCTACGGAACATCTACGCTTCCGCCACCTCGACGTCGTAGTCGTGGATGGTCGGGTTCGCGAGGAGTCGTTGCGCCATCTCGTCGGCGCGGTCCTCGGCCTCGTCCGCCGAGGGAGCGTCTAAGTCCACCTCGAACTGGTCCGCCGAGCGAAGCGTCTCCAACTCGAAACCGAGGCGTTCGAGCGCTCGCTTCGTCGTCTCGGCCTCCGGGTCGAGGACGCCGCGCTTCAGGCGAACCGTCACCGTCGCGGTGTAGGTCGTCATCGTGTTGGGGTGCGCGGTCATGGGCAAAAGACGTTTTGGACTGCCTCCGATATGCACGAACGTGGGTATCGATGCCGCGGCGAGCGGCGTCCGTCGGCGACCCGGGCGGACGGGAGAGACGGCCGCTTCGCGGCCACGACGGCCGAGAGACGACCGAAGATGGACACCCTTTTGCGTTCGGACACCCTCGAACCGCCGATGACTCCGTTCGAAAGCAGCTGGAGGTGGGACCGATGACAGACCTGACCGAGATTACCGTCATCGGAGGAGACAAGACTGGACTCATCGCGAACGTCACCACCCTGCTGTTCGAGCGCGGAATCAACGTCGAGGACTTGGACCAAGCGGTCCGCGACGGCATCTTCCGGATGACGCTCCACGCGGACACCTCCGAGATGGTCTGCACCGAGGAGACGCTCCGGGACGCGCTGTCGGAACTCGGCGACGAACTCGGCGTGGACGTGCAGGTCCGCTTCCCGTCGGACCGCGAGACGCAGCAGATCGCCGTGCTCACGACCAAGGAGTCGCACTGTCTGGAGGCGCTGTTCGAGGCGTGGACGAACGACGAACTCGGCGCGGACATCTCCGTCGTCATCGGGAACCGCGACTCCCTCGAACCGCTGGCTTCGCAGTACGACGTGCCGTTCCACGACATCGGCGACGAGAAGGGGTCGCCCGACGAGGACGAACTGCTCGAACTGCTCGAGCAGTACGACGTCGACCTCATCGTCCTCGCGCGCTACATGCGCATCCTCAGCCCGAACGTCGTGTTCCGCTACGAGGACCGCATCATTAACATCCATCCCTCCCTGCTGCCGGCGTTCCCCGGCGCGGCCGCCTACCGGCAGGCCAAAGAGGAGGGCGTCCGCATCGCGGGCGTCACCGCCCACTACGTGACGACGGACTTGGACCAAGGTCCCATCATCACCCAACGGGCGTTCGACGTGCCGGACGACGCCAGCGTCGAGGAGATAAAGGAACTCGGCCAACCGCTCGAAGCCGACGCGCTCCTCGAAGCGGTCCAACTCCACCTCGACGGCGCCGTCAGCGTCCACCGCGGACGGACCAGCGTTCGCGAGGACGCAGACGAGTCCGAGTACCAACTCGGAATGACGAAGCAGGCCCGCGAGGCGAACCCGGACCGGCCCGTCGACGGCCTCGGCGACGCACTCGCCGACGCGCCCGAGTCGGCGGACGAGGACGACGAGGCGGAAGCGACTCCGGAACCCTCCGACGACTGACCCCTCCGACGACTGACGACCGACGCCCCGAACCGCTTCAGGGGCCGAAGCGGTCGAACCCGCCCCGCCACTCTTCTACCGTCTCGCCGCTTCGACTCCCGAAGTAGAGCGCGCCGTCCGCCAGCGACGGCGCGCACGTCACCGTCCGCGCTATCGACCGACGCCAGCGCTCCGTTCCGTCGAACCCGACTTCGTAGACCGTTCCCTCCCGCGTGACGCCGTAGATACCGTCGTCGGCCGCGACGGGCGCGTAGTGGCGTTCGTCGGCGGGGCCGGCCGTCCACGCCGTCTCCCCCGTCGCGGGGTCGAACGCGCGAAGCGGCGCGTTCCACCCGCCGACGAGGACGAGTCCGTCCGCGAGGACGGGTTGCTCGTACCGGAGGTGCTCGCCGTCCGTCGTCCGGTTCCGCGTCCACTCCACGCTCCCGTCGGCCATCGAGACGGCCGAGAGGACGCCCTCCTCGTCCACCGAGAAGCACCGACGCTCGCCCACCGCCGCAGGGTCGTAGGTGGAGGCCACGTCGGCCTCCCACCGGACGCTCCCGCCTTCGGCGTCGAGACAGAACAGGCCGCCGCCGTTCCCGTCGTACCCGTTCGAGACGACGACGCCGTCCGCCGTGGCCGAACACGTCTGGGCGGCGGGCATCTCCTCCTCGGTCCGCCACAGACGCTCGCCGGTGGCGGCGTCGAGTGCGAGGAAGCGACGGCCGCCGACGTAGACGCGCCCGTCGCGGACGGCGGGCGAGACGTGCGGGAAGCCGTATCCGCTCCGGTAGTACCAGTTCACCGCGCCCGTCTCCGCGTCGACGGCGCGAGTCCCGTTCGTGTCCTCGACGACGACGGCGTTACCGACGACGGTCGGTACCCCCACGTCCGGTTCGGTGCCGAACCGCCACCGCTCGGCCCCGCTTTTGTCCACCGCGACGACGCCCGAGAACGGGTCGTCTCCGTCCTCGCCGCGTTCGAACCACCGGCGGACGACGAACAGGAAGAAATCGGGGCCGACGACGACCTGTCGCTCGGGAAAGTGATTCGCCCCGTGGAGACGCGTCAGTCGGGCGTCGGCGTCGGGTCCCGGTCCGTCGGCGGACGCCGTTCGGCGGGCGTCGTGCCCCAGCGTCGGCCACGGGCCGGAGTCGCCGGACGGGTCCGCATCTCGTCGGTGCGTTCGCGGGAGGTACTGCGCTCTGAGTCCGGTACACCCGGCGGTTCCGAGCGTCGCGGCGGAACCGAGGGCGGCGAGGACGCATCTGCGGGTTGGAGGGCGCACGCTAAAACGCTCGAAAAACCGACTTAAAGGTCTTCTGTCACGTCACCGCAACGCTTCGCGTTTCGGTTGGCAGACGAGACGCTTCGCGTCTCGTCGACGTCGCCGCCACGCATTTGCCGAGTCTCGTGCTACTGTCCGCCGTGGATTCCGGACTCCGCCGCCTCGCGTACGTCCTCTACGGCGGATGGGCGTTCGCCACCGCGGTTCTCGTCGCCGCCCGCGTCGGGTTCGCCCCCCGACTCGACGTGTTGTCGTGGGCGGCCCTCGCCGGCGCGGGGATACTCACCGTCGTCGGCGCCGCCGGCCTCGGCGAACGGGCGGTTCGGGTCGTCCTCTCGTGGTTGGAGTAGTCAGAGGTTCCGGACGCGTTCGACGGCCGCCTCGACGTCGGGCGCGTCGAACCACTCCGCGCCGGTGTAGGCGTTCGTCCCCGCGGCGTACATCTCCGCCACCGCGTCGAGGACATTCTCTGGAAGCGGTTCCGGGTCGCGTTCGCAGAGGCTCCGCCAGTCGGCGACGCCCTCGGCGTCCGCGCGGGACTTCGCCTCCGAGACGGCCTCGACCCACTCGGGGTCGGCGCGTTTGTAGTACTGCCTGACGACTTCCTTCGACACCTCTTGGCCCTCGTAGGAGAAGCGGTTCTCGTCGAACGTGCCGACCACGTCGGCGACTTTGACCGTGCCATCGTGGTAGAGACACTCGATTTTCCCGTCCTCGTGGACGAACCCGCCGCGTTCCGCGCGGCCGTTGAGGACGTGGTTGACGGCGAGCGCCAACTCTTCGAGGCGGCCGATATCGACGGCACCGGCGATTTCGTCGGCCTCCTCGCGGTCCAGATAGCGGTCCCGTTCCTCGTACTTCGTGGAGAACTCGACGACCGGTTCGGGGAGGTCGACCGCCTCGTCGGGCCACTCCTCGACGTCGAGGCCGTACTCCGCCGGAGACCCCCGCGTTCGGAGACTCGACCCCACCGGGACGGTGTTGCGGAAGACGATTTCGAGCGGAATCAGGTAGTTCTCGCCCGCCGCCTCGTGGTAAGCGTCGTAGTCGTACGTCCCGTCGCCCACGTACGGCAGGTCCGGCACCTGCGTCAGTTCGATGGCCATCTCCGTCGGCGGTTCACGACACTCCGCGAGTTCCTTCACCTCGCCGTCCTCGACGACGTCGCCAGACGACGTCTGGCGGGCCGTAGAGCTTCGCTCTACGACGCCGAGGTAGTGCGTCGGGACGTGGTTCACGTCGAGGAGTTCGAAGTTGTGCGCGCCCATCGTACAGAGGGAAGCGCCCTTCCCCGGGATGTGGTCGGGCATCTCCCCCCAGTCGAACACGGAGTACTGGTCGGTGAAGACGAACCGCCCCCGTCCGAGTTCGTCGGCCGTCGGCGACTCCTCGACTCGGAACTCCTTCACGCTGGTCATGTGCCTCCGTGGCCACCCATCGCACAAGTAACCTTCCACTTCCGTGCCCACCGACCCCGTTAATGGGGCATTTCATATGCACGTTCGTGGTTATAGGCGTACTAACCGGATCGGCGCGACACTTTTCATCTAGGACTTACTACGGGTAGTATGGACGACGAGTTAGCCAGCGTGGCGGACGCGCTGGCCACCGCCGAGAGCGCAACTGCGATGACGGGGGCCGGGGTCAGCACGGCGTCGGGTATCCCCTCCTTCCGCGGCGAGGACGGCATCTGGAACACCGACTTCGACCCGGACGACTTCAGCAGCGACCGATTCCGAGACGACCCCGACGGCTTCTGGCGCGACCGCCTCGACTTACACGAGCGGATGTTCGCCGCCGACCCGGAACCGAACCCGGCCCACGACGCCCTCGTCCGACTCGAAGAGATGGGCGTCGTAGACGCCGTGGTGACGCAGAACACCGACGGCCTCCACGAGGAGGCGGGCTCCGGCCGCCTCATCGAACTCCACGGCAACGCCTCCCGCGCCGCCTGCGTGGAGTGCGACGCGACGGTGCCCGCCGAGGAGGCGTTCGAGGCGGTCCGCGGGGGCGAGACGCCGCGGTGTCCCGCCTGCGAGGGCCTCATGAAGCCCGACGTGGTGCTGTTCGGCGAGGAACTGCCGTACCACCCGTTCGACGCCGCGCGCCGGATGGCCCGCGAGGGCGACCTGTTCCTCGCCGTCGGGTCGTCTCTGACCGTCGACCCCGCCGCGTCGCTTCCGGAGGAGGCGTCGCGGTTCGGCGGCGAACTCGCCGTCGTCAATCTGGAGGAGACGGAGAAGGACCGAGTCGCCCACCACGTCGTCCGCGAGGACGCGACGGAGGCGCTTCCGGCACTCGTCGAGATGGTCGAGGCGCGACTGGCCGCGAAGCAGTCCGTCTGAACGGGCGGTCCGCGGACGGGACTGATAGACACGACTATTACGCGGACGGACCCTTTCGGCGCGATGAACGAACCGAGCCGATTCTACTCGACGCCGTTTCTCCTCACGTTGGTCGTCGTCCTCCTCTGTGTGGACGTGTTGGCCGAGACGCACGGCGCGCCCGCCTTCTCGTTTTACCCTTCCGCCGTTGTCCTCGTCCTCGTCGTCCCTCGGGCGCTAGTTCGAGAGTGACGGTACGGAGAGGAGAGCGAGGGCACTGAGGAGAGACGGGACAGTTACTCGCGCGGCCGGACGGTCGCTTCGGCGTCGCCGCCGTCCATCTCCTCGCGCACGTAGACGCCGAGATAGCCGCCGAGGGCCGAAAGTCCCGCCGAAAGTAACAGCGTCGCGCCGACGACGAACAGGAGGAGAGTAAAGAACACGAGCGCTCCGGCGACGGCGTTCTCCACGACGGTGAGAAAGCCCAACGCGCCGAGGACGAGGGTGAGAACCGCCACGAGAGGGACGGCCGCGAGTGCGCCGGAGACGGCACCGACCTTCGCGCCCTCCTCGCGGGTGCCGTAGTGGAGGTAGCCCGCGACTCCCCCGCCGAGGACCGGCGAGAACGGCACGAACGACGCGACGATACTCACGAGTGCGCCGAGGAGCGCGCTGACCCAGAAACTCGTCCCGTCGTCGGACCGGTCCCGACGACCCGACGGACGCGGCCCACCGTCCACGTCCGACCAGTCGGTCTCTATCGTGGGTTCCGTTTTCATACCCCACAGTACGCGCGCCGCGGTAATAATCGCTCTCACGAGGGTCGCGCCGCGCGCCCGCCGTACGCCGTTCGGCATCGGCGGGTCGGCCCAGAGTCGCCGCCTACCGCGCCGCCGTCCGTCGGTCACCCCCGCCGCGACCGCCTCACTTTTGTGTCTGCCGGTTGTGGAGTCGTAGCATGACCGACGCGCCGGCGACGGACTCGGACGACCAGTTCGACTTCGAGCACACGCCCGAGACGGACCAGTCGTTCGAGAACGCGTTGGCGAAGGCGCGAGACGGCGACAGACTCACCGTCGCCGACGGCATCGAACTGATGACGACGGGGACGGACGTTTCCGGCATCGACCCGGTTCGGAAGGAGAAGGTGCTCGAAGCCGCGGACCGCCGCCGGGCGGAGATGGTCGGCGACGACGTGACGTTCGTCGCGAACCTGAACAACAACGTCACGACGGCGTGCAACACGGGCTGTCTGTTCTGCAACTTCAAGAACACCGCCCACCAGTTCGAGTCCGACTACGAGGGCGAGCACACAGGGTTCACGAAGACGCCCGCCGAGTCCCGCGAAATCGTCGAAGACGCCCTCGAAACGGGCATCTACGAGGTCACCTCCGTCTCCGGCCTCCACCCCGCGTTCGTCCTGAACGAGGAACACCGCGAGATTCTGGAGCGCTACGACGACCCCTACGCCGAGGTGGACTACAAACCGCCCGAAGCGTACGATACGGACCCCGGCACGTACGTCGAACAGATGCGCGCGATGTCCGTCGGCGGCGCGCACCTCCACTCGATGACGCCCGAGGAGGCGTACCACGCGCGGCGCGGCACCGACTGGTCCTACGAGGACGTCTACCGCGAACTGAAGGCGGCCGGTCTCTCCTCGGCGCCCGGCACCGCGGCGGAGATTCTCGTCCCCGAGGTGCGCGAGGTCATCTGTCCGGGGAAGATAGGCACCGACGAGTGGGTCGAAGGCATGGAAGGGGCCGTCGCCGCCGGACTCGACGTGACGGCCACCATCATGTACGGCCACGTCGAGAACGAGGCCCACCGCGTCATGCACCTGAAGGTGATTCGGGACCTGCAGGACCGCACCGGCGGCATCACGGAGTTCGTCCCCCTCTCCTTCGTCCACCAGAACACCCCGCTCTACGACCGTGGACTCGTCACCGGCGGCGCGTCGGACGACGAGGACGAACTGATGATAGCCGTCTCCCGCCTGTTCCTCGACAACGTCGAGAACATCCAGTCGTCGTGGGTGAAGTTCGGGAACGCGAAGTCGCTGAAACTGCTGAACTGCGGCGCGAACGACTTCATGGGCACCATCCTCTCGGAGGAGATTACCAAGCGCGCGGGCGGCGGATACGGCGAGTACCGGTCGTTCGACGACTACGTGGAGATGGTATCGGCCATCGGCCGCCCGCCGGTCGAACGCTCGACCGATTACAGGGAACGCCGCCGCATCGACCCGGACGACGGCCCGCACGGCCCGATGCTCGGCCCCCGCGCCGACGGGACGCCGATGCTCTCGGGTCGCACCGAGGGGACCGGTTCGACGGCCCGCGCGGACGACTGAGGCCGACCCGTGATGGTGACGACGCACGCCGCGGCGGGACTCCTTCTGGCGGTTCCGGTGGCGACGGCGGCCCCGGAACTGGCCGCCCCGGCCGCCTCGGGCGCACTCGTCGGGGGCGTCCTCCCCGACGTGGATCTGTTCGTCGGCGTCCACCGCCGGACGCTCCACTTCCCGGTGTACTACACGCTCTGTGGCGTCCTCGCCGCTATCGTCGCCTCCGCCGCGCCGACGCCGCTTTGGGTCGCTCTCGCCCTCTGTCTACTGTCTGCGGGCCTCCACTCGATTTCGGACTGGTTCGGCGCTGGCGAGGAACTCCGCCCGTGGGAGCGAACGTCGCCGCGGGCCGTCTACGTCCACCCCCTCCGACGGTGGCTTCGCCCGAAGTACGTCGTCCGCTACGACGGGGCGCCGGAGGATTTCCTCCTGACCGTCGTCCTCGCCGCCCCCGCCGCCTACGTCTTCGACGGCGGCGTCAGAGTCCTCGTCGTCGCCGGCGTCCTCCTCGCTCTCGTCTACACGGCGTTCAGGAAGCGCGTGCCCGACGTGCTCGGAATCTGACCGGCGGGCGGTCCCCGACGAACGCTGTCGCGCAAGAGATATACGTCGGTAGCGGTTGATTCGCTGTGAGATGAGTACCGAGAGGCATCGCGCGGGTTCGGGTGGTCGCGGATGATGGCGATGACGCACGTCGCCGTCGGCCTCGCCCTCGCCGCGCCCGTCGCCCTCGTCGCGCCGGACCTCGCGCCCGCCGCCTTAGCCGGGTCGCTCGCGGGGGGCGTGTTTCCGGACCTCGACATGGTCGTCGGCGAACACAGACGGACGCTCCACGTCGCGGAGGCGTACGCGCTCTCGGCGGTCGTCTGTCTCGCCCTCGCGGCCGTCGTCCCGTCGGCGCTTTCGACCGCGGCGGCGGCGTTCTTCGTCGCCGCGACGCTCCACCCGATATTCGACTTGGCGGGCGGCAGTACGGAGGCGCGCCCGTGGGAGGCGGCGACGAACCGCGGCGTCTACCTCCGGTCCGCGGGCGGGTGGGTCGCGCCGCGTCGCTGGATTCGCTACGACGGCGCGCCGGCGGATTTCGCGCTCGCAGTCGTCCTCGCGGTACCGGGCCTCGTCCTCTACGGACCGACCGTGCGCGCGGGAACGGTCGCACTCCTCGTCGTCGGCGCACTCTACACGCTGGCGCGAAAGCGCATCCCGCAACTGTCCGGCCGGGTCGAACTCCCCGTGCCGCCGGTTCTGACCGCCGTCGTGACCGTCGTCTCGTTCTTCCGTCGCTGACGCGCAAAACCCGGTATCTTCGCCGCTTAGCCGCCGCGCCGGCGGTCGGTGACCGACTGGCGGCGCACCTCGTGAATCGGGGTCGAACCGGGGACTGCGACGGCCCACGGCGCGTCTATCTCACACATACGGTACCCTTCGCGGGCGGCGGATAGACGGTCGTCGGTGGTTCTCGCGCCCCGAGAACGCGGGTACCGGACCGACGGACGCCCGCCGTCAGTCGTCCGCGACGGCCCAGCGTCGCCGTCGCGGTCAGTCGTCCGCACCGACCGCGAGCGGACCGTCCCGGCGCGCGACGCCGCGGTAGCGTTCGCCGTGCACGTCGTCCGCCCCGATGGCGTCCCGCACCGCCGGCGAAAGCCACTCGCCGGGCGCGGGGCGGCCGTCGAAGTCCTCGCGTCGGTGGGCCTCGGGCAGGTAGCGGTCGTAGACGGGCAGGCGTTCGTACAGGGGGACGCCCGCCCCGTCGGCGATGTCGCGGAGTTCCCGCAGGGCGGGCCACTCGTAGTCGGGGTTGATGTAGTCGTCCGTCACGGGCGAGACGCCGCCCAAGTCGTCGACGCCGCAGTCGAGGAGTTCGCGCGTCGGCGAGAGGTTCGGCGGCACCTGCACCGACACCTCCTCGGGGAGGGCGACGCGCGCCATGGCGACGACGCGGCGCATCGTCTCCACCGACGGTTTCTCGAAGTCGGAGCGTTCGTTCGGGACGACGTTCTGGACGATGACCTCCTGTACGTGGCCGTACCGTTCGTGGAGTTCGCGAATCGCGAGCAGACTTTCGGCCCTGTCGCGCCACGTCTCGCCGATGCCGACGAGGATGCCCGTGGTGAACGGGACGCCGACTTCGCCCGCGGCCTCGATGGTGTTGAGTCGCTGGCCGGGCGTCTTCCGGCGCGTCCCCGAGTGCGCCCGCACGTCCGCCGTCGTCTCTAACATCACGCCCATGCTGGCGTTGACCGGCGCGAGCGATTCGAACTCCGCCGCCGTCAGGTCGCCGGGGTTGCTGTGGGCCAGCAGTCCCTCCGCCATCGCCATCTCGCAGACGTCGCGCAGGTAGTCCAGAATGTCGTCGTACCCCCACTCCGCTAACTGGGCGTGTACCTCCTCGTAGCGTTCGTCGGGCTCGTCGCCGAACGTGAAAAGCGCCTCCGTGCACCCGGCGTCCGCGCCGACGCGCAGTCGCCGCCGCACCTCCTCCGGCGAGAGCAACGACGCCTCGCCCGGCACGTCGTAGTAGGTGCAGTACGTGCAGGTGTAGCGACAGGCCGTCGTCAACGGCAGGAAGATGTTCCGAGAGAACGTCAACTCCGGCGCCGCATCGACGTCCGCGGGCGAGGCGTCGAGGAGTCGTTCGACGTCGCCCTCCGCCACGTCGACGGACACGTCGTACTCGTCGATGCCGGGGAACATGCGTTCGGGTGCGTCCCGAGGGCACAAAAGGGTGTACACTCCCCGCAGGGGGGAAACGGGGGTGTACGACCGTCGGGCGCCGCCGCGGGACGGGGAGACGCGGCGACGCCCCCGTCGAAAGGACGGACGGCGGGAGATCCGCCCGCGAAGACAGGGGATGGGGCAACGCGCGACAGTACGGTTCAACCGGTGTGCCGGAACAGCCGACGTGCCGCGCACACTGACGATTCGACTCTACCCATATGTCTTTACTGGCAGATTATTTAGGAAACGAGGGGTTACGGCTCCCGAACGACGCCGACGCGCCCCCCGGAGACGTCGAGTTCGAACCCCGCCTCGCGCAACCACCGCTTCGACTCCCCGCCGCCGTGGAGCAACACCTCCGCGAGGTCCGACGGTTCGTCCACGTCGGTGGAGAGGCGCATCGAATCGAGGACGCCGACGGACGCACCCGCCTCCCCGGCGATGCGGCGGTGGTCGCGGTAGGACGCGCCGTGGTAATCGACGCGGAATCCCGGGTGGCGGACGACGAGTGCGTTCGTCCCGCCGCCGCGTCCGGGCGCGATAACCACGTCGCCTTCGGCGTCCGCGAGTCGCCGCACGGCCTCCGGCGTGGCGAGTGCGAGGTCCGCCATCGCCACCGCCACCTCCCCGTCGCGGGCCACGTCCGCAAAGGCGACGGGTTCGTCGTCTCCGCGTTCGAGTTCGCCTTCGCTCCCGTCTCCGTTATCGCTTTCGCCGCCCTCGCTTCCATCGCCTCCGTCGTCCTCCGACGCGTCCGAACCGCCGAGGCGCGCGAGGACGCCGTTGACCGCGGGCGTCAGCGCTCTGTCGTCCACGACGACCGGAGCGTCGGAAACCGCGACGGGTTCGGTCGCCAACACGACCGGGTCGTGTCCCGCGCCTTCGACGGCGTCGAGAACGTCGCGCAGCATCGCCCGAGAGAACGCTCGTCGCTCCGACTCGCCCAGTCGCCCCGCGAGGCGACTCTTCGGGTCGCGGTCGGTGTACGGGACGACGACGCGCATGGGTAGTACGTTCGAGCGAGCGTCGATAAAAAAGTGCGTTGGAGCGGGCGTTAGCCCAATTTGTCGTAGCTGTCCTGTTGGGACCGCCAGTAGAGGAATCCACCGGCGAACAGGGCGACGACGAGTACGCCGCCGACGGCGTACATCGCGAGCTGTTTCGTCTGGCTCGACTGCTGTGCGTTCTCGGCTTTCGTCTGGGCTTCGCTCGCGAGTTTCGTCGCGAGGTCGAAGTTACCGTTCTCGTAGGCGTCCACCGCGTTGGAGAACTGCTGTTCGGCCTCCTTCGTGTTCGCGCCCGATGCGCTCTGGATGGCCGACTGCGCCTCGTCGAGTGCGGCGCGCGCGTCGTTGCTCTCCTGCGTGAAGTGGTGGGTGGACCACGTGCCGATCTCGTTGGAGGACCCGCCGGAGCGAGTCTGCGTCAGTTCCATCGCGGTGAACTCCTGTGCGGGGTCGTAGCTGTACGACTCCACCTCGGGGACGGTGCCGGTGACGGTCACCTCGACTTCGCTCGTCCCGTCGGCCGCGGAGACGTCCGCGCCGCTGAAGTTCTGACCGTCGAACTCGTCCTGTCCGACCTTCGCGCCGGTCTGGTCGTAGTAGACGACGGTCCACGTCACGTCCGTCAGTTCCGTAGAGCCCGCGAGCGTCCACGATTCCAACTGCGGGTTCTTGTACAGTTCGTCGAGCGTCACCGTCGCGGTGACCTGTTGACCGACTTCGCTCTCGGCGGGGACGTCGTCGTTCCCGACGGAGACGGCGGCCGCTGGAACGGCCACCAGAGAGAGGGCGAGCAGACAGGCCAGCGCGAGCTTAAAACAGCGATTCAAGCTCGTCTTCGTCATCGTTGATGAGATTTTGCAAGTTGTCGTTACTCTCCTCTCGGATCTCGTCGATGTTGTCCTGCGCCTCGATGGCGACCTGCTGGAGTTCCTTGATGCGCGGCACGTTCGTGACGCCCGAAAGCAGGATGACGGACGCGACTTTCCCGGCCCCGCGGATGGGGTAGTCGCCGCCGCGGACTTCCATGCTCCCGGTCTGCTCCTCGATCCACTTCCGCCCGCGCTCTATACCTTTCCGGTTGAGATGCTCCGGCGGGCCGGCCATCACCAGAAGGGCGCGTTCGGTGCCCTCTATCTCGCAGGGGAGCGTGAGGCGTCCGAGCGCCGCCTTCCGCACGAGCGACGTGATTCGGTTGGTCGTGTGGGCGGTGTCGAGATTCGTGTCCTCTTCGCCGCCGGTGAGTCGAGAGAGCAGTCCCCCGCCGGAACCGCCCTCACTCTCGACGCTCTCGGAGGCGTAGCCGACGGTGGAGACGCCACCGCCGGCGAGCGTGTTGATAATCTCGGAGGAGTCGACGACGCTCTCTGCGACTTCGCCCCCCTGTTCGACCTCTCCGGCCCCGAACAGGACGCCGAAGCGGTTGACTATCTCCTCGTTAATCTCGTCGTACCCACCCTGTACGGACTCCCCGGTCTTCCGCCACGCGTCGTTGTCGAACACCATGAGGTTGTCCACCTCACGGACGAACGTCTGGAACGACCGCGCGGCGTTGAGGGTGTAGATACCCCCTTCGTCGCTGCCCGGCAGGATGCCGAGGCCGTACACGGGTTCGGTGTAGATTCGTTTCAGGTGTTTCGCTAATACGGGCGCACCGCCGCTCCCGGTACCGCCTCCGAGTCCGGAGACGACCAAGAACGCGTCCACTTCGTGGACGGGGATCGAGTCGATGGCACCTTGAACTTCGTCGATGTCTTCCTCGGCGATTTCGGCGCCGAGTTCGTTGTCGGCACCGACACCGTGGCCCTTCACGCGCGACTGCCCGATGAGCACGCGTTGGTCCTGCGGAATATGTTCGAGTCCCATCAAGTCTGCCTTCGCCGAATTGACTGCGACGGCCGCGCGGACGATGCCCGACCCTTGCCGCTTGTCGTATTCGACGAATTTATCGACTACTTTTCCCCCAGCCTGCCCGAATCCGATCATTGCGAGCTTCATCGTTTCTCCGGTCCCCTCGCCATTGAATATATGCCAGCACCAACGTAGACATAAGCCTTGTGATGCCGGAATGTCGATTCAGGGGAATATAACGGGGTAAATCGCCGGACGTAACCGGGCTGTTAACGAGTCGTTACACCGACGGATAGGCGTCCTTCGAGGTGGAAGGTATGAATTTATATATAACTCTTTCGGCCGTTCGGGCGGGAATTCCCTCCGTCGGCCGTCAGGTTCCCTGCCGGTAGAGGTACGCGCGGACTGTCGTCAGGTCGTCACTATCGACGCCGAACGCGCCGACGTCGTTGTCGTCGGTCGTGTTGTCGAACTGAAGCGATCGGTACTGGTCGGACCCCATGGGGAACCCCGGAATCGCCCCGCCGACGGCGAGGCCGATTCGCGCGAGCGGCATCGGAACCGGAACGACGGTCGTAGACCGGCCCTCGGACTTGTGGATGAGTTTCGCTATCTCCGCGAGGGTGAGTTTCTCCGGGCCGGCGACCTCGTAGATCCGCCCGGCGTGTTCCTCCTGTTCGGCCGCGTCCGCCAGCATCGGCGCGAAGTCGCCGACCCAGAGCGGTTGGAACCGCGTCTCGCCGCCGCCCGGAAGCGGACTCACGTACGGCGGAGCCAGCAGTTTCGTAAAGGAGAGGAACTCGCCGCCCTCGCCGAAGACGACGGAGGGGCGGAAGACGGTGTAATCGAGGTCGGAGTCGGTCACTATCTCTTCGGCCCGGCCCTTCGCGCGGATGTACGCCGTCGGGCCGTCGGGGTCCGCGCCCAACGCGCTCAGGTGGACGTAGCGCCCTACGTCGTTGTTCTCCGCGGCGCGGACGACGTTCTCGGTCCCCTGTCGGTGGACTTTGTCGTGCATCTCGTTGCCCCCCTTCGGCTTGAACAACGGCGAGAGCGCGACGAGGTTGAACACGGCGTCCATCCCCTCGAAGGCGCCTTTGATGGAGTCGTACGCCGTCACGTTCCCCATCGCGTTGTTCACCTTCGCCGGCAAGTCGTCGCCGCCGGGACTCCGCGAGAGGGCTGTCACTTCGTGCCCGCGTTCGACCAGTTCGCGACAGAGGTGGCTCCCGATGAATCCGGTTCCGCCCACGACGAGAACGTTCATGGCGTCTACGTCGGCTTCTGAACAGGTAAATGTACTTCCCGTCCCCCGGTTTCGCGGTCGTTCCGCGGCCGTCCTACCGCCGTCTGGCGACCTGCCGGTGGCGCGACGGGCGTCCGACGTCCGAATCCCGCGCGCTTTTACTCCCTCCGCGTTCCACGTCGGAGTATGCTCATCACGCTCGAAGGACTCGACGGAAGCGGGAAGACGACCGCGTGGGAGGCGTTACACGACGCCTATCCCGACGCGGTGTTCACCCGCGAACCGACGGAGTCGTGGTACGGCGACGCCGTCTATCGGTCGATGTCCGACGAGGACGCGGACCCGCTGGCCGAGTTGTTCCTGTTCACCGCCGACCACGCCGACCACCTCTCGCGGGTGATTCGCCCGGCGTTGGAGGCGGGGAAACTCGTCGTCTCGGACCGCTACTCCGACTCGCGGTTCGCCTATCAGGCGGCCACGCTCTCGGAGACGGACCTGACGCGACCGCTGGAGTACGTGCAGGGCATCCACGCGGCGTTCTCCCGCCCGCCGGACGCGACCATCTATCTCGACGTGGACCCCGAGACGGCCGCCGCCCGCGCGGGGGCGACGAACAAGTTCGAGCGAGCGGAGTACCTCGCGGCGGTGCGGGACAACTACGAGGAACTCATCGAGGCGAACCCCGAACGGTTCGTCCGCATCGACGCGACTGAACCGCCGGAGGACGTCGTCGAGATGGTCGAACGGAGCGTCGAGCGACTCCTGCGGGAACGCGAACGGCGCGACGGGGCGTAACCGACTACTGCGTCTCCGGCAGGTCGTACTCCTCGGGCGGCGGCACGTACAGGGTGTCGATTGCGAATCCGAGAGCCAGCGGCATCCCGACGGACGCGCCGAGCAACGCCGGGACGCCGAGGTTCAACCCGGCCCCGATGGGGAGGACGCCGAAGAACAGGAGCGTCGAGACGACGAGGACGACGGGGATGAGAAGCAGCGAGTAGACGACGTACCCCCACTGGGTCTTCAGCCGGATGCGGAAGAACCGGGTTAACACCGCCGCCAGAAGCGTGTGACCGACGAGGACCGCCCCGAACAGCACGAGGTTGACGACCGAGACCATACGCCGCGTACGTCGGCGGCGAACTTTACACCCTCGGCTTTCGGGACGGGGTTCGACTCCTGCAATCGCGGAACTTTATCAGGAGTCGCGGCGAGAACTCGGTCATGCACCGACTCGTCGGAGAGCGCTCCCTCGAAGAGACGTGGCTCACCGAGGTCGACGCCCGCGCCGCCTTCCGAGACATGGTGCGAGCGCGTCGGTTCGACGACCGCGCCCTCGCCCTCCAGCGACGCGGGTGGATGAGCGGGTACCCGCCGTTCCGCGGGCAGGAGGCGTCGCAGGTCGGCGCGGCCCACGCGCTTCGGGAGGACGACTGGCTGTTCCCCACCTACCGTTCGAACGCCCTCCAACTGGCCCGCGGCGTTCCGATGAGCGACATCCTCCTGTTCCGTCGCGGCCGCGCGGAGTACCACTCGGACCACGATATCCCCGTCTTCCCGCAGGCGGTGCCCATCGCCACGCAGATACCGCTTGCGACGGGCGCGGGGATGGCCGCGAACTACCGGGAGGAGGAGTACGCGGTCCTCGTCTGCTTCGGCGACGGCGCGACGAGCGAAGGCGACTTCCACGAGGGGCTGAACTTCGCGGGCGTCTTCGACGCGCCGGTCGTCTTCTTCTGCGAGAACAACGACTGGGCCATCTCGATGCCGCGGGAGAGACAGACGGCGAGCGACTCCATCGCGGCCAAAGCGGAGGCGTACGGCTTCGAGGGCGTGCAGGTGGACGGCAACGACCCCCTCGCGGTGCGGGAGACGGTCACCGACGCCCTCGCGTCGGCGCGGGACGGCGACCCGGTTCTCGTGGAGAGTCTCACCTACCGGCGGGGGCCGCACACGACGGCGGACGACCCGAGCGTCTACCGCGACGACGAACCGGACTTACCGGAGTGGCGGACGCGCGACCCCCTCGAACGGTACGAGGAGTTCCTCCGCGGGGAGGGCGTGATAGACGACGCGTTCGTCGAGACGGTCCGCGAGGAGACGGAGGCGGAACTGAAAGCCGCCGTCGAGGAGGCGGAATCCGTCGAACCGGCGGACCCCGACGACGTGTTCGACCACGCCTACGGGTCGCTCCCGCCGGATATCGAACGCCAGCGAGCGTCGATGCGGGACCGCCTCTCGCGACACGACCCGAACGAACTCGACCGCTGACTCCCCGCGTCAGTCGTCCATCGAGATGTACGTCTTCGTGTCCGTCACGCCCTCTAGCCCCTGAACGCCGCTGGAGGCGGTCTTCAACACCTCGTACACCTCGTCGGACTCAACCTCCGCGATGATGTCGTAGTCGCCCGCGACGATGTGCGCCTCCGTGACTGTCGAGAGCTTTCGGATGGGGTCGAGCAGTCGTTCCGACTCGCCCGCGGCGGTTTTCACCATGATGAAGGCGTGTACCATGACACACACATGCACGCATCGGCTCAAAGCGTTTGTGCCGCCGTCCGGGGTAAGGTTATTCATCTCACGCGGCGTACGTCCCTACTATGCGGTTCGTTATCATTGGTGCCGGACGTGTCGGTCTTCGAACGGCCCGGGTTCTCAAAGGGGAGGGACACGAGGTGGCCCTCGTCGAACTGGACCGGGACCGAATCGACCGGGCCCGCGGCGCCGGGTTCGAAGTGGTGGAGGGCGACGGCGCCCGCGAGGAGGTTCTCGAAGAGGCGGGTATCGCCGACTCCGACGCGCTCGGCGGCCTCACGGGCGATTTGAACGTGAACTTCGCCGCCTGTTCCATCGCCAAACACTACGGGCTCCGGACGGTCCTCCGGGTGGACGAGGACTACCGCGAGGAGGTGTACCAGAAGTACGCAAACGAGGTAGACGAGGTGGTGTACCCCGAACGCCTCGGCGCTATCGGGGCGAAGAACGCCCTCCTCGGCGGGTCCGTCCGCGCCATCGCCGACATCGCACAGCACCTGCAGGTCGTCCTCATGACCGTCTCCGAGGAGTCGCCGATGCGGGGGTACACCATAGACGAGGTGGCCCTGCCCGCGAGCTCGCGCATCCTCGCGTTCGGGAAGGCGGACGAACCGATGGGACTGCCGATGCCGGACCACTCGCTGGAGACGGGCGACAGAATCGCGGTTCTCGCGGACTTCTCGGTGTTAGACGAGGTTCGCCAACTCGTCGTCGGCGAGGAACTGTCGCGGGCCACGGGAGGTGCCTGAGATGGTCACCTCCTACGTCATGGTGAAGGCCTCGACCGGTGACGTAGACCGCCTCCGCGAGGAGATGCTGTCGCTGGACGAAGGCGTCCGGAGCGTCAGTATCGTCGCCGGCGACGTGGACTTCGTCGTCAAAACCGAGGTGGACTCCCCCGGCGAGGTGAAAGAGATCGCCGCGGGCATCCACGGCGTCGACGGCATCGAGGACACGCAGACGTACATGGCGATGGACTGACTCCCCCGAACCGTCTCCGCGGCCGCCGAAAATCGGAGTTTCGCCTCTCAGAGGGGCGTCCCGCCGTCCGCACCCGCCGCTTCGCTCGCGCGGTCGATGAGGCTCGACACCGGGTCGGTGTACTCGTAGCCGGGGATGACGCCCTGCACGTACGTTCCCTCGACGTAGTCGATGACCGCACCGGCGTCGTCCGCGCCGCGGCGTTCGTTCACGTCGGCGAACGACGTTTCGACCACCGCCTCCTCCCCGTCCCGGCGCACGTCCACGGACAGGTCGCGTTCGGCTTTCGTCACGCCGCCGATGTCCTCCGCCCGGAGCGCGAACGTCTCGTACCACCCGTCTTCGACGACTTCGGCCACGTCGTCCTCGACGACGGCGTCCAGCATGGGGACGCGAACCTCGACTTCGAACGTTATCTCCGCACCGTCCTCGGAGACGCGAACCGTCCCGTCGAACGCCGTCGCGGTCGATTCGAACGTCCGGTCGTCTACCTGCTCGAAGGAGCCGTGGTCGTCGAACGCTCGCCGAACGCGTCCGGATACGTCGCTCATGGTCCTCTAAAGGGAACGACGGGGCAAAAGCCCCTCGTGTCGGACGCGGCTCGGACGGATCTCTCATCGCGACGACGTATCTCGTTAGATACATCAGGGCGAGTGAACGACTCGGTCTCGTGCGGCACTTTTATGTGTCTCCCATCCATTTGACCAAGTGACGCTTCGCTTTGGAGGGCCGAAGCGTCAGCGGGGACCAATTCAGGGCGGCAGCGGTCCGCCGGGCTGCTCCCGGCGGGCCGCTACCTTTTCCCATTCTGCTACACCGCCAGCCACCGCGCCGCTTCTGGCGACGCGTTCGTCCGTTCGACGCGTAGCGGCGTCTCCGCCGGTTCGTCGGGGTCCGTCGCGTCCAACGGCTTTCGTACGAGTACCGTTCGTCCACCGAGAGGAGTCACCGCCGACCGTCCGACCCTCAGTCGTCGCTCTGCGCCGCCTCCGCCGACGAACCGCCGTCCGGCCCCTGTGCCCCGTCGACTTCGCCTGTCACGTCGCTCTCTCCGTCGTCGGCGTCCACCGTCAGATCGACGAGCAACAGGTGGACGTACTTCCTGAAGTAGCTCTTCCGAACGAACGCGGAAGGACGCCTGTCGTTCTCGTGTGGTACTCCGACGACTATCTGCGGTGATAACCGGGCCGGAACGTCACGCGAATTCGGTGACCGTCCCGACGACGAGAACGACCGCCGCCAACAGCGCGCCGAGACTGCCGGCGACGTACAACGGAATCGAGGAGAGAACGCCGACAGCGCCGCCGCAGAGGAGACTCATGCCCATCACGCCGAGCTGGTAGTCGTACCGGGTCGGCCCCACGAGCGGTCGTACGGACATCGTGTAATTACATCTAATTAGGAACCCACGAATAAGTTTGGGCTCGTTCGCACATCGGGGACGGTTTTCACTCGCTGAGACAGTCGGCGTCCATCCGGCGAGAGCGGCCGCCCGTCACCCGATTTTCCGCCTTCGCCGCCGCCTCGTACTCCTCGAGGGCGTCGAGCGACGCCTCCTCGACGAGTTCCGCAAGCGCGTGGTCGTCCACCTGGTCTACGTCCACCACCGGCCCGTCGGGTCGAAGTCGAATCCCTCGTCGGGGCTCTCGAAACCCTGTCCGTCGGAGTACCAGTGGCCGGCGTGCGGTCTTCATCCCCCTATACTGGCGCGAGACGGGGATAACCCCGTCGGAGAAACGGTGCGTTACCGAACGTTCGAGCCCTCGCTTCGGATATCCTCGCTTCGACGTTGACCACCTGCGGCGCGCCCGTCTCCGTCGCCCCCGATACGGACGCGTCGAACTCACCGCGCTTCGGATATCCCGGTGTACGCCGTCTCTTGGTCCGAGATACGATTTGCCTTATTAATTGACAGCCTAGGTGGCGTAAGCGGCGAATAATTAGGTCACTTCCGGGGAGGAGCGTTAACAATGAACGAGTCAGAGTTCGCCGGGGGAGGGGCCGCAGTCGTTCCCGCGATAAGCGTCGCCAGCAGCGTCGCTTGCCTTCGGTCCCTCGGTCGCCGCGGGGTCCGAACGCTCGCGGTGTCGGAGAAGGCGACGCCGCCGGCATTCGCCTCGAAGTACTGCGACGAACGCGCCAGCGTCCCCGACCCGGAAGAGAACCTCGACTCGTACGGAGACGCGCTGGTGGCCCTCGCCGAACGGCCCGACGTGCGGACCGTCGTCCCGTTCAGGGAGGCCGACGTGTACGCACTCGCGCGGAACCGCGATACGCTCGGAGAGCACGTCGGGACGCCGTGGCCGACGATGGAGACGCTACGCAAGGTCCAAGACAGGGTGAAACTGTTCGAGGAGGCGGCGGCGGCGGGCGTCGGCTACCCCGAGACGGCGACGCTCGACGAGTGGGTCGATTGGGACCGCGAGACCATCGTCAAATCGCGGTACACCGTTTTAGCACCCGAGTACGTCGAGGAGAGGTCCGAAAGCGGGGTGTCGGACGCCTCGACGGTGTACCTCGCGCCCGGCGAGGAACCGAACCGTTCGGAGATACGCGCCGAGATGGGCCACGTCCCCATCGTTCAGGAGTACGTCCCCCAGTCCGACGAGTACGGCTTCTTCGCCATCTACGACTGCGGCGAACCGATGGCGACGTTCCAACACCGTCAGCGACGGGGGTGGAAGTACGCCGGCGGGCCGAGCGCGTACCGGGAGTCGGTTCGGATTCCGGAACTCGAAGCGGCCGGGCGAAATCTGCTGAATCGACTCGACTGGCACGGGGTCGCGATGGTGGAGTTCCTCCGCGACGAACGGACCGGCGAGTTCGAACTCATGGAGGTGAACCCCCGATTTTGGTCGTCGCTCCCCTTCACCGTCCAAGCGGGCGTCGATTTCCCGTACCTCTACTGGCTACAGGCGACCGACCGCTCGCGCTTCGCGGAGGCGGCGTCCGAAGCGACCTACACCGCGGGGATAGGCGGGCACCTCCTCCGCGGGGAGTTGCTCTACCTCCACAGCGTCCTCTTCGAGGAGTACAACCTCGTCGAACGGCCCCGATTCGCGGACGCCGTCGCGGACGTGGCGTCCTCGCTCGTCCGAGACCCTCGGTTCGACTACCTCAGCGCGGACGACCCGATGCCGTTCGTCCGGGACGTTCGAAACTTGCTCGGGAGCGCCGCCGAGTGGGGCCGGTCCGCACTGCGGAGGTCGAGAGAGGAGGTCGTAGACGCGCCTTCGACCGATCGCAGGCTCTCTCTCTGGCGGTGACGCGCGCACCGACGACGTTCGGACGCCTCGGCGGTTACGGCTCGAAGAAACGAGTGCGGGGGATGGGATTCGAACCCATGGACCCCTACGGGAGCGGATCTTAAGTCCGCCGCTTTTGGCCTGGCTCAGCCACCCCCGCGCACCCACCACTTCCCGGGACGGCCCAAAGATGGTTTCGCTTCGCCCGTCGGAGACTGCGGAGAGTTCCGAGCGTGTCGTCAGGCATTTCCTGTTTCGTCGGTTACGACGAAATACGCTATGACTGACCAGAACGGGCTGTCGAGACGACGCGTGCTGAAAGCCGTCGGCGCCGGGGGAGCGGTGGGACTCGCCGGGTGTACGGGCGGACGGAACGCGAGGGACGCGCAGTCGGCGACGACAGAGGGGGACGCGGGGCCGACGTTCCGGTTCGCGCAGGCGAAGTCGCCGCTGGATTTCGACCCGCTACGGGCGAACGACGTACCGTCGTTACAGGTGGTCGAACGCGTCTTCGACTCGCTGTACACCTACGAGGAGGGGACGACGCTGACGCCCGAACTGGCCGAAGGCGACCCGGAGATAACGCGGGACGGGACGCGCTTCGTCGTCACGCTGAAAGACGGCGTCGCGTTCCACAACGGCGACCCGATAACCGCCGAGGACGTGAAGTACTCCTTCCTCGCACCCGGGCGCGAGGAGACGCAGAACGGGTCGGAGTTCACCATGCTCGACTCCGTGACGGTGATAGACGAGAAGACGGTGCAGTTCGATCTCTCGTACCCGTTCGGGCCGTTCAAGCACAAACTCGCGTGGGCTCCGGTGCCGAAGTCCGTCCGCGAGGCGGACAAGGAGGCGTTCAACACCGAACGACCCGTCGGGAGCGGTCCGTTCGAGTTCGTCGACTGGACGGAGGGGGAGTACGTCCGCCTCGAACGCTACGACGACTACTGGGGTGAGACGACGCCGGAGGTACAGACGCTGGAGTTCACGCCCGTCACCGAACCGACGACGCGCGTGACGACGCTCCGGAACGGAGAGAACCACGCCGTCCAGACGGTGCCGCCGAAGCTCTACTCGACCGTCGAGGAGATCGACGGCGCGAGCGTCGCGGAACGCCCAGGTCTGGGCTACTACTACCTCGCGTTCAACTGCAACGAGGGGCCGACGGCGGACAAGCGGGTCCGCGAGGCCATCGACTACGCCGTCTCGATGGACGAGGCGGTGTCGCGCTACGTCGAACCCGCGGGCGTGCGGATGACGAGTCCGTTGCCGCAGTCGCTCATCGACTCGTGGGGCTTCCCCGGCGAGGAGTGGGACGAGATACCCCACGAGAAGGACATGGAGATGGCCGAGCAGTTACTGACGGAGGCGGGCGTCTCCAAAGAGTACGACTGGACCGTCATCGTCCCGCCGGACGACAAGCGCGAACAGATCGGCGTCACCGTCTCGAACGCCCTGCAGGAACTCGGCTTCTCGAACGCCAGCGTCAAGCGTCTCGACTGGGGGGCGTTCCTCGATAGGTACTCGACCGGGAAGGAGTCCGACTACAACATGTACGTGCTCGGGTGGTTGGACGAGGTGGACCCCGACGGCTACCTCTACTACATGTTCCACGAGGAGGAGGCGGGGGGCACGAACGGGTGTTACTACGACAACGACGAGGTGATGCGGCAACTCGACGCCGCGCGGGAGTCGGCGGACCGCGCGGAGCGAACGGAGTTGTACACGAAGGCGATCACGACGATTCTGGAGGACCGTCCGCACCTGCCCGTCTACAACCTCAAGAACAGTTTCGGCGTCCGCGACGCGGTGGAGGGGTTCCGGCCCCACACCATCTCGGGCATCAACCCGCGCATGACGGGCCCCCTCGGGAACGTCACGCTGAACGAGTGATTACCAGTCCACGCTGAGGGTCCCGTCGCCGTTCGGGTCGGGCGCTATCTCCTCGTCCGTCCGTCGGTCCACGACGTGGATGACGCCGCGTTCCTTCTTCGCGGGACAGACTTCCGCCGCCCGGACGTTCTCCTCCAGTTCGTCTTCGCCGATGAAGTACGACTTCGGCTTCGCCAGGTTCGTCGCGAGGTCCATCTCCCAGTTGTCGGCGACTTCCGCGCACCGCCCGGCCGCGAAGCACTTGTTCGCCTCGAAGATTATCTTGTAGGGCTTCTCCTCGACCGGCGGGGCGTTCTCGTCGTCGCCGATGTCGCTCGGGCGAAGCGGTCCATCCCCGGACTCGTCGGACTCACTCATTGTGCGTAACTAACGCGTCACGGGCCTTTGCGCTGTCGATTGCGGTCTCGGCGGCCCTCCGAACCGGAGGCTGTCGGGGTCGGTCTCGGGAAGAGAAAGCGTCGAACTGTATCGAGTTACTCCTCTATCTCGACGGATTCGAGGACGACGTCCTTCATGGGTTCGTCGTTGCGGTCCGTCGGGAGGCTACCGATCTCCTCGACGACGTCCATCCCCTCGATGACCTGCCCGAAGACGGCGTGCTTGCCGTCGAGGTGCGGTTGGGCGTCGAGGGTGATGAAGAACTGCGACCCGTTCGTGTTCGGCCCGCGGTTCGCCATCGACAGTTTCCCCGCCTCGTCGTGGTTGAGTTCGTCGTGGAACTCGTCGTCGAAGGTGTAGCCCGGGCCGCCGCGGCCGGTCCCCTCGGGGTCGCCGCCCTGAATCATGAACCCCTCGATGATGCGGTGGAACACCGTGCCATCGTACAGCGAGTCCGTCCGCGTTTCGCCCGTCTCCGGGTCGCTCCACTCCTTCTCGCCCGTCGCGAGGCCGACGAAGTTCTCGACGGTCCGCGGGGCGCGTTGCTCGAACAGTTCGACGACGATGTCGCCGCGGTTCGTCTGGAGCGTCGCAACCGGATTCTCGGGGTTCTCCATCGCGGATTCGTCTACCATAGGGGCATGGTAGGCCGTCGGGTACAAAAACCGTGCCTTCGAGGTGCGGCCCCACATGATACAAGGCGCGCCCGTCCGAGGTGCGGGTATGCACACGGCCGAGACTCTCACCCTCGCGCGCTTGCCCTCCGGCGTCCCGGTGCAGACGACCGTCCACACGTACGGGGACGGCGACGCCTCCGACGGAGATTCGGCGGGCGGCCAACCCGCGTCCGGCGACGGCCCGACGCTGTACGTCCAAGCCGCCCAGCACGGCCGCGAGGTCAACGGGACGGAAGTCCTCCGCCGCCTCCACGAACGACTCGACCACGACGCCGTCTCCGGAACGCTCGTGGCCGTCCCCGTCGCAGACCCCCTCACGTTCGACCGCGTCTCCTACACGACGCCGGAGGAACTCGACTCGGTCAACTCCAACATGAACCGCGTCTGGCCGGGCGACGCCGAGGGGTCGCTCCACGAACGGATGGCGGCGGCTCTCTGGGAGTACGCCGGCGAGGCGGACGCGATCGTCGATCTACACACTGGCAGCCCCGAGATGCTCACCCACACCGTCTACCTCAAGGGGAACAACGAGTCCCGACGGCTGGCGGCGGCGTTCGGCGCGGACCTCCTGTTGGCGGAGGCCGCCGGCGACGAGGCGGACGTGGAGTGGTCCGAGCGGAACTTCGGCGGGAAGCTCCGCGTCGCGGCCACCCGAGAGGGCATCCCCTCCATCACCCCCGAACTGGCCCACAGCAAGCAACTGGTCGAACCCGCCATCGAAACCGGCGTCCGCGGCGTACAGAACGTCATGAAGGAACTCGGGATGCTCCCGGGCGACCCGGAGATACCCTCGGACCTGCGGACGGCGCGGAACCACCTCGGACGCGTCACCGCCTCGGATTCGGGACTGTTCCACCCCGGCCCCGACACCGCCCTCGGCGAGACGGTGGAGGCGGGCGACCACCTCGGACGCGTCTACGACCCGACGACCTACGAGGTGCTACAGGAGGTGACGGCGGACCGCGCGGGCTTCGTCTACTCCGTCGCGCGCGAGGCGACGGTCACCGCGGGCGAGACGCTCGTCGGCGTCGCGCTTCCGCTACGCGACGGCGTGGAGTGATCGGCTCCGTTCCGCCGCGACTCGGCCGTCACACGTCGCCGATGTCCGGGTTCCAGACGGGCGTTATCGGCTCTTCTAACCGCTCCATCTCCTCGTCCGTGAGTTCCACGTCGAGTGCGCCGACGTTGTCTTCGAGGTGTTCGACGGTTCGCGGGCCGACGATGGGCGCGTCCACCAGTTCCTTGTGCAGTAACCACGCGAGCGACACCTGCGCTTCCGTCGCGTCCTTCTCCTCGGCGAGTTCCTCGACCACGTCGAGGACCGCCCAGTTCTCGTCGGTGAACCGCTTCTCCATGAACTCGTCCGTCGCCGCTCGGCCCTCGTCGGGGTCCTCCCCGCGTTCGTACTTCCCGGTGAGGAAGCCGCCGGCGAGCGGCGACCACGGAATCACGCCGAGGTTCTGGTCCGCACAGAGGGGGAGGACGTTCGCCTCCTCGTGGCGGTCCACGAGGTTGTACTCGCACTGCATCGAGACGAACCGCTCGTAGTTGTTCACGTCCGCCTCGTGCAGCGCTTTCATCAGTTTCCACGCCGGCATCGTACTCGCGCCGACGTAGCGGACGACCCCCTCTTCGACGAGGCGGTCCAACGCCGAGAGCGTCTCCGCGATGGGCGTGTTCTCGTCCCAGCGGTGGATCTGATAGAGGTCGATGTAGTCGGTGTCGAGGCGGTCTAAACTGGCGTGCGCCTGGTCGAGGACGTGCTTCCGGGAGAGGCCGCCCCCGTTCGGGCCCTCGCGCATCGGAAAGTACACTTTCGTCGCGAGGACGAGTTCCTCCCTGTCGCGTTCGGCGACGGCTTCGCCGAGAATCTCCTCGCTCTCGCCGCCCGAGTAGGCGTTCGCCGTGTCGAAGAAGTTGATACCGAGTTCCAACGCCCGGTCGATGACCTCCTGTGCCTCCTCTACGTCGTGGAGCATCCACGGCTGTTCGGTTCCGAAGTTCAGACACCCCATGCACAGTCGCGACACTTCCAGCCCCGTGTTCCCGAGGTTCGTGTACTCCATCCCCGACGAACTCGGCCCACAGCGGGTTCACTCCTTTGGCGGACGGACGACAGGTCTCGGTTCGAGAGCGAAAAGAGAGACCGAACGTTCGGGGGCGTCGCTCAGAACCCGCGCAGGTCTTCGAGAACCGCCTCGGCGTCGCCGCTTTCGAGGGCGTCGCGGGCCATCTCCAGGCCCTCGTCGATGCTTTCTGCGTCCTCTCGGGCGTAGATGCGCAGGGCGGCGTTGAGGGCGACGGCGTCGGCGAACCGGTCGTCGCGTTCGCCGGCGAGGACGGCTTCCGTGATTTCGGCGGAGTCGCCCGCCACGTCCTCTTCGTCGACGCCCAAGTCGTCGTACTCGAAGTCCATGCCGTACTCGGCCGTCTCTATCTCGAAGTCGTCGAACTCGCCGTCGGTCCACTCGGCCACCTTCGTGTACCCGGGGCGGATGTCGTCGTACCCCTCCATGCCCTGGAACATGAGGACGCGGCGCAGGTCGTGGTGGTCGGACTGCTCGAAGGTGTCGACCATCTTCTTGGCGAACGTGAGGTGGTAGAACGACCCGAGGTGGACGTCGGCGTCGGCGGGGTTGGCGATGGTCTCGATGGTGTTGAAGAACGTGCGGACGCCCATCCGGTCGCGGCGGTCCCACAGGTCGTCGACGACGGGGTTGAACGCCGGTTGGTAGTAGAAGCCGAATCCGGTCTCGTCCACCATGTCGGCGCTCTCCTCCGGTTCCAGTTCCGTCCGGACGCCGAGTTCGTCGAGGACGTGCTTGTAGGCGTCCTGCTTCTGCGTCGGCACCCGGTCGCCGGAGTGGACGACGACGGGCGTCCCCGCGGCGGCGGCGACGATGCCCGCGGCCGCGCCGAGAATCGCCGTCTTCCCCTTGCCGTCGTAGTTCGCGCCGCAGTCGACGGGGTCCGCGTCGGGTTCGGCGTACTCGACGTGCTCGCACATCACGTCGGTGTACGCCGCCAGTTCCTCGGCGTTGTTGTGCTTCCAGCGGTTCGCCAGCCAGAAGGCCCCGAGGGTCGTCGGGTCGGGTTCGCCCGCGAAGATGCGCCGAATCGCATCCTGCGCTTGGTCGCGCGTCATGTCCTCCGCGGACTTGGTGCCGGAGCCGACCACTTCGGTCATCAGACGCTTCAGCGGCCACTCCCCAAATTCGGTCGCTTCGGACGCTTGAGCCATGTTTGAACGTTGGTCTGCCCCGACAAAAGTAGTCCGTTCGAGGCGCGAACTCCGCCGGTCGTACCACCGCCGAAGCACCGGTACACTGCCGAAGCACCGATACACCTCCGTCGCACCTACGGTCAGCGAACGCCGTCGCAAATCCGAAACCCGTACGTTCGTTCGCTCCTACGTCTACGCAATGAGCGCACTGGAGGGCGATTGGCGCGCGGGGCTCGACGACGTCGATGCCGCCCTCATCGACGAGTACCAGAGCGGATTCCCGGTCGAACCGCGACCGTTTCGCGCGGTGGGCGAGGAACTCGGCGTCTCGGAGTCCGAGGTGGTCGAACGGGTGCGGCGACTGCGCGAGAAGAAGGTGTTCCGGCGGTTCGGCGCGGTGTTGAACCCGCCGGTCATCGGGAGTTCGACGCTCGCGGCCGTCAGCGCCCCCGAATCTCGGTTCGAGGAGGTGGCCGAGGTGATAAACGGCTACCGGCAGGTGAACCACAACTACCGCCGGGACCACGAGTGGAACATGTGGTTCGTCGTCACCGCCGCCTCGCGGGACCGACGCGACGAGATTCTCGCCGAAATCGAGGAGCGAACCGGTTGTACGGTGCTGAACCTCCCGATGCTCACGGACTACTACATCGACTTGGAGTTCCCCGTCGTGAATCGGGACCGCTTCGCCCGCGAGAGCCTCGAAGCGACGGACGTCTCCGCGACGCGCATCTCCGAGGAGGCGACCGGCGACCTCTCGACGCTGGAGGCGGACCTCTTGGTCGAGATTCAGGACGGCTTCCCCCTCTCGCCGACGCCGTACGCCGACGTGGCCGAGGCCGTGGAGGCCGACGTGGACGACGTGGTGGCCGCGATAGCCCGCCTCCTCGACGACGGCTGTATCAAGCGAATCGGCTGCGTCGTCAACCACGTCGTCACCGGCTTCGATTCGAACTGCATGGTCGTCTGGGACGTGCCGGACGACGAACTCGACGCCCGCGGCGAGGCCGCCGGTCGGCTTCCGTACGTGACGCTCTGTTACCACCGGCCGCGCCGGGAGGAACTCGACTGGGACTACAACCTCTTTACGATGATTCACGGCCGCGAGGCCGAGGCGGTGGACGAGAAGATAGACGAACTCGCCGACGACCACCTGCCGTTCGACCACGAACGCCTCTACTCGACGGAGACGTTGAAACAGACCGGCGCGCAGTACGAGGAACTGGTCGGGTCGGCCGAACGCGACGAGTGAGCGAGCGCCCGTTCAGCGCGAAAAGGGGCCGACGCGGGCGAGCGTTCGCGCGGCCTGCACGACGCCCGTCTTCGCGAGCGACCCGCTCTTGATAGCGCCCAACTTCGCGTAGTAGCCGCTCTTCCGAAGCGCCGCGCCGCCGTAGTGGCGGGTGCTCGTCGGAATCGGCGTCCGCCGCCCCTCGACGCGCGTCGTCCCGTGGTAGATGGCGTCGAGGACGTCCTTTGCGGTCAGCGTCGCGCGGGTCACGTCGGGCACGTCTATCTCGGTGTACGCGCGGCCGACGTATCCGACCTTGTGCGCGTCGCTCCCGGCGACGCCGGGGTAGCCGTACTCGCGGGCGAATCGGCGCGCGCGGCGGTTCTTCCACCCCGTGAACAGCCACGAGTTGTACACCTCGATGGCGTCGGCGTCGGTCAACTGGCTCTTGCGGACGCCGTGGCGACTCCGCTGGAACGGGTGCGGGACGATGGCGACGCCGCCGTGGTCGCGAATCCACTCGACGGTGTCGCCGAGGGGTTCGCGGCGCGGCGGCATCGATTCGACGCCGAGGGCGAGGAGGTGTCCGTCGGCCGTCGATACCTCCACCCCGGGGATGCCGACGAGTCCGTACATCGGGGCGAGTTCTGCGGCTCGAATCGACTCGTGGATGACGTCGTGGTCCGTGATGACGACGGCGTCAAGTCCGATTTCTGCCGCTTGTTCGAGAATCAACTCCACCGGGTCCGAGCCGTCGTACGACGCCTCCGAGTGAACGTGTGGGTCGATTCGAACGGTGAGGGCAGACACGAGAGACCGTTCGCTCTCCTACAATAAAAGCTATCGGCAGACGGGTGTCATCTCGTCGCACGCCGCTGCTACCTCCCGAGAACGCCTCTCAGGTTGTATCGAACGCCGTCGCCGAGTGGCCGCCGCGACCCCTTCCTCCGACGCCCGACGTATCACAGACACTACGTATACTCGCTTCAGCGAACGCTTACGGTGCGTGCTGTGGTTGCTCGTAACATGGCTTCCGAATCGCGGGGCGACTTCGTACGCGCGTGCGCCCTCGACGAACTGAAGGAGGAAGGTCGAACGCTCGTCACCGGAGAAGGGACGCCGCTGGCCGTCTTCTACCACGAGGACGAGGTGTTCGCGACGGACAACCGGTGTCCGCACATGGGCTTTCCGCTGACCGACGGCAGCGTCGAAGACGGCGTCCTCACCTGCCACTGGCACCACGCCCGCTTCGAACTCTCCTGCGGCGACACCTTCGACCCGTGGGCGGACGACGTGCGGACGTACCCCGTCGAGGTGCGCGACGGCGACGTGTACGTGAATCCGGACCCCGAACGCGACGAGTCGCCCGCAGAGCGGTGGGCGGCGCGCCTGGAGGACGGCCTCGAACGGAACCTCCGACTCGTCGTCGCCAAATCGGTACTCGGACTCGCGGACGCGGGCGTCCCGTCCGCGGAGGTGGTCGAGACGGGCGTCCGGTTCGGCGCGCGGTACAGAGAGGCGGGGTGGGGGCCGGGGCTGACCGTCCTCACCGCGATGGCGAACGTCCGCCCGCACCTCGGCGAGGAGGACCGAACGCGCGCGCTGTATCAGGGGCTCGCGGAGGTGGCGAACGACTGCGCGGACGAACCGCCGCGGTTCGACCAGGAGGCGTTCGGCGCGCGCGACGTGTCGTACGACCGGCTGAAGTCGTGGTTCCGCGAGAACGTCGAGGTGCGCGACGCCGACGGCGCGGAACGCGTCCTCCGGACGGCGATAGCGAACGACTGCTCGGACGCGCGCGTGGCCGAGATGCTGGCCGCGGCGGCCACCGACCACCGCTACCTGAACGCCGGGCACACGCTGGACTTCGTGAACAAGGCGTTCGAGGCCCTCGATACGGTCGGGTGGGACCACGCGGAGGCGGTCCTCCCGACGCTGGTTCGGGGGTTGGCGACGGCGGCCCGCGCCGAGGAGCAGTCCTCGTGGCGGCAACCCGTTGACCTCGCGTCGATGCTCGAGGAGACGTTCGACGAGTTGGACGAACTCGTCGCGGCGGGCGAGTCGAAGTCGTGGACCGCCCCCGAGGAGTTCACCGAGACGCTCCTCGCGGACGACCCCGAGACGGTGTACTCGGCGCTCACGACGGCGATAGCCGAGGGCGCGACGGTGGCGGAACTCGCGAGCGAAGTCGCCTACGCCGCCGGGACGCGCGTCGCCCGGTTCGGCACCGTCAACGAGTTCTCCGATTGGAACACCGTCCACCACACGTTCACCTACGCCAACGCCGTCCACCGGTTGGCGCGGCGGACGGGGGCGACGGAACTCTACCGCGGCGTGTTCGACGCGGCGACGAACGTCTACCTCGACCGCTTCCTGAACACGCCGCCCGCGCCGATTCCGGACCGCCCCGACGGAGACGCAGACGAGGGGACCGAGGCGCACCTCGACGGACTCCTCGCCGCGTTCGACGCCGAGGGGCGGGTGGACGCCGCGGGACGGCACGCCGCGCAGTTCTTCGACCGCGGCGGCGACCCGGCGCGACTCCGCGAACGACTCGGGCGGGGACTCCTCCGCGAAGACGCCGGATTCCACACGTTCCAAGCGCTCGAAGCCGGATTCTCGCAGATAGACGTTCGGGACGACCCCGAGGAGATTCGGACGCTGTTCGTCGCCGTCGCGCGGTACCTCGCCGCTCACTTCCCGACGCGGCGCGAACGGGAGCAGACGTTCACCATCGCCGCGCGCCTCCACCGCGGGGAGACGATTCACGAGGCAGGGGGCGACTGACCGCGGCGGCGCGTCTCAGACGCCGTCGGCGATTCGCTCGCCCGCGTCGTACCCGTTCCAGAGGGCGCGGTGGACGCGCCCCTCGCCGGCCACCCAGTCGCCGGCGAAGTAGAGGCCGGCGTCCTCCGTCGAGCGAACCGCGTCCTCGTCTACGCCCTCGTCGGGAAGCGCCAGTCGCCACCCTTGGTCGTCCGTCCAGTCGGGGGCGCGGTACCGGTCGTCGCCGAGGAGTTCGGCCACGAGTCCGGCCGCGGCGGGCGCTACCTCCTCGACCGGTTCGGCGTATCGCTCCGCGGACCACTCGGGACTCATCTGCGCGACGAACAGGCTCTCGCCCTCCGGGACGTGGCCCGCTTTGCACTCCTCGCGGGAGAGCCACCCTATCTCGTGGTCCTTGTCCGCGTTCACGAGGCCGTACCACGGGAACTCCTCGCGGAACGGGTAGTGGAGGACGACGGTCTCGATGGTCCGGTACGGGACCGAATCGACCGCCCGCCGCACGTCGTCCAACCGGTCGTCGTCCCAGTGGGTCATATCGAGGAGCGCGGCGGTCTGCGGCGCGGGCGGCGTCAGGAGGATGGCGTCGAACGGGCCGAACTCCCCGCCCTCGACGCACGAGAACGTCCACCCCTCGCCCTCGCGCGCGACGGTTTCGACACGCGTTCGCGTCCGCACCTCGGCGTCGGTTCGGTCGAGGAGGCGCTTCCCGAGTTGCGTGATTCCCTCCGTCCACGTCCACTTCTCGGGGGCGTTCTCCGCCTCGTCGCCCTCCGAAACCTCCCCGTCGGCGTCGAACGTCCACACGGGGTCCTCGATGTCGACGAGACCCTCCGCTCCGAGTTCGGGAATCAGCGCCCCCGTCCGCCCGTCGGCGTTCTTCACGTAGTTCGCGCCGTGGTCGTAGCGGCACCCGCGCCGTCGCCGCGTCGCGGCCCGCCCGCCGACGCCGCCGCTTTTCTCCAGTATCGTCACCTCGGCGTCGGCGTCCGCCGTCGCGAGGGCGTACGCGGCCCCGACGCCCGCCGCCCCCGCACCGACGATACCGACGCGTCGCGTCACGTCTCGCACCCGCCGTCTCGCGGCGCGATTCGGTCGATATCACGGCCCGTCGTCCCGCAGTGGCTCGATCTCCTCGGGCGTCGCATGGACGGCCGTAGGGGCGCACCCCGCATTACGGTTCGGGACGAACCCCGAACCTCAAACCCCTGCGGTCCGCCCGAGGAGGTATGGACGACGAACCGGCGATTCCGACGCTCGGAGAGGCGGACGTGCCCGCACTCGGACTGGGGACGATGGGTCTCGACACGCCCTCGGAGGCGGAGGCGGTGACGGCGGCGTTGGAGATGGGCTACCGCCACGTCGACACCGCACAGATTTACGACAACGAGTCCGTCGTCGGCGACGCGATAGCGGCGGCCGACGTTCCGCGCGACGAGGTGTTTCTCGCCACGAAGGTGTGGGCGGACAACCTCGGGTACGACGACGTGCTATCGAGCACGCGCGAGAGTATGGACCGACTCGGCGTGGACTCCCTCGACCTGTTGTACGTCCACCGCCCCATCGACGCCTACGACCCCGAAGAGACGTTCGCGGCGTTCGACCGCCTCCGCGAGGAGGGCCTGATTCGCCGCGTCGGCGTGAGCAACTTCAGCGTCGCGGAGTTGGCGACGGCGCGGGACCACCTCGATTCGCCGATAGCGGCCCACCAGACGGAGTACCACCCGCTTTTCGCCCGTCCGGAACTCCTCGAAGACGCGCGGGAACACGGCACCGTCCCGGTGGCGTACTCGCCGATGGCGGGCGGGGCGGTGACCCGGGTCGAGGAAGTCGTCGCGGTGGCCGAGAAACACGAGACGACGCCGCAGGCGGTCAGTCTCGCGTGGTTGCGGGCGAAAGGGATGGCGGTCATCCCGAAGTCGAGTTCGGCGGACCACCTCCGCGCGAACCTCGATGCGGTGACGTCTCTGACCCTCGACGAGGAGGACGTGGCGCGAATCGACGGCGTCGAACGCGAGGTGGAACTGTACCCCGAGTGACCGGTTCGGCCTCCTCGTCCCCGGAATTGTTATAACCCAGTCTTCGGAGAGTACCCCTATGCGGATTCCGAGTGGGGTTAGCGGGTTCGACCATCTCATCGAAGGTGGGTTCCTCCCCCAACGACTCTACGTATTGTCAGGTCCGCCGGGAAGTGGCAAGACCACGTTCACGGCGCAGTTCATCGCGGAGGGACTTCGTAACGGCGAGAACTGCATGTACATCACGATGCACGAGACGAAAGAGGAACTCGTAAACGACATGTCGGGGTACGACTTCGGCTTCGAGACCCTCACGTCGTCCGAGCAGTTCCGATTCATCAACCTCGTGAGCCAGAAGGGCAAGCACCTGCTGAACCAGTTCTCGCAGGGGAACAACCCATCCAGCGTGCAGAGTCTCACGGACAAGATCGTCGCGTTCGTCAACTCGCGGCAGGTGGACCGCCTCGTCGTCGACTCGACGATGCTGCTCCGCCTGTTCTTCGCGGGCGGCGACGAGGAGATGACGCGCTTTCTCACCGCGTTGAAGCAGGGCGAAGCGACGACGCTCCTCATCTCCGAGATGACCGACCCGAGTTCGTACTCCGACGAGCACTATCTCGCACACGGCGTCATCTTCTTCCACAACTACCTCGAAGCGACGGGGATGACGCGCGGGATACAGGTGGTGAAGATGCGCGGGACGGACATCGACTGCGACATCCGGTCGCTCGAGTTCTCCGACGACGGATTGGTGGTAGACCCGGCAAAGCGCGTGGACCTGTAGGCCATGTACGACAAGGTATTCGATACCGACTGGCAGACGCTCGAAGCCGAGGACGCGCTTCGGCGGATGTACGCCCTCGGTATCGCCAGCGAACTCGGCCACGAGTTCCCCGAGGAACGGACGCGCATCCGACGCCTCACCAGCACGGCGTACCAGCGGAGCGTCCTCGACCTCGCCTACAACGAGGGCCGCAGGCAGGTCCAAGACGTCCGCGCCGACTTCGACGCCGACGCCGACCTCTGGGAGGCCCTCATCGACGAGGACGGGTCGCCGAAGGCGCCGCCGACGCTCGACGTGGACCGGACGCCCGTGGGCCTGCCGAAGGCGGTTTCTCGGGCGTCGATGCTCGAACTCGGCGTGGACGAACTGGAGATGCTGCGCCTCCCGTCGTTGCTTCGACGCGACGAGTAGCGCGGAAAGCCGTTTTCCGTCCGCGGCGCGTACCGAAGGTATGAGCGAACGAGCGACGGAGGACGTGCCGGACTCCGAAGACGAGTGGCGCGAGCGATTGACCGACGAGGAGTACGAGATTCTGCGAGAGCGAGGTACCGAACCGCGATTCAGCGGCGAGCATCTGAACCGCGACGAGGAGGGCCGCTACCTCTGTGCGGGGTGCGGTGCGGAACTGTTCGACTCCGAGACGAAGTACGACTCCGGCTGTGGGTGGCCGGCGTTCTTCGCCGCGAACGACGACAACGTCGAGACGGAGACGGACACCCGCCACGGGATGCGCCGCATCGAAGTGCTGTGTAAGAACTGCGGCGGCCACCTCGGCCACGTCTTCGACGACGGCCCCGACCCGACGGGCAAGCGCTACTGCATCAACTCCGTCGCCATCGACTTCGAGAGCGACGAGAACTGAGGCGGCCCGCGGCGACGGCGACGCCGAGACCGACCGACGCCGCTACCCGGTCACTCCTCGTCGCCGTTGAGGTTCGCCGTCAGGACGGGGACGCTCGACCCGGCGACGACTTTCTGGGAGACGCTCCCGATGAGGTTCTTCGTGTAGTCGCCGCGGCGCGTCCCCATCGTAATCAGGTCGGCGTCTATCTCGTCGGCGTACGCGAGAATCTCGTCGGCGGGGTCGCCCTTTCTGACGGCCTCGGTCACGGCGACGCCCGCCTCCGAGAGGCCGGTTGCCGCACGGTCGGTCGCGGTTTCGGCCTCGCCTTCGAGTTCGGCGAGAACGTCCTCCTGCATCTCCTCTTGGAGCGTCAGGAAGGCCCGGTCGTCGACGACGTAGAGCACGTGTACCTCCGCGTCTCGGCGCTCCGCGACGTCGGCGGCGATTTCGACGACCGTCTGCATCGAGTCGGTGCCGTCCGTGGGCAACAGGATTCGCTGGAACATACCTCTCTCGGGCGTTTGCACCCGGCACGCCTATATCCTCGCTTCCGTTCTCGCTCGGAGAGAACCGCCGCCGGAAACGGGCCCCGACGCGGCGGAAGGTACAGGTAGCGCCCGTCCGATGCTTCGGGGAGAATGAACGCCGCGGAGTTTTTCGTCTCTCTCGTCGGAACGGACCCCTTGCTGCTCGGACTGGCGGCGGGCGTCTTCATCGCCCTCTGTAACACCGCGGGCGCACTCGCCATCGTCGTCTACCCGAACCCCAGCGAACGGACGTTGGACGCCGCGCTCGGGTTCGCCGCGGGCGTCATGCTCTCTGCGAGTTTCACGAGCCTCCTGCTTCCGGGCATCGAACTCGGCGGGCCGTTCCCGGTGTTCGTCGGGTTCGCACTCGGCGTCGTCCTCCTCGACAGGGCCGACGAGTGGGTGCCGAACGTCCAACAGGTCGTCACCGGCCGTCGGGTCGACCCCTCCGACGGTCGGATGGAGTCCGTCGTCCTCTTCATCGTCGCCATCACCCTCCACAACATGCCCGAGGGACTCGCCGTCGGCGTCGGGTTCGGGTCGGGCGACATCGGCAACGCCGTCGCCCTGATGCTCGCCATCGGCGCGCAGAACGTCCCCGAGGGACTCGCCGTCTCTCTGGCCGCCCGGAGCGCCGGCCTCGGATCGTACTTCTACGCCGCCGTTGCGGGCGTGCGCGCCGGCCTCGTCGAGATTCCGCTGGCCGTCGCCGGGGCCGTCGCCGCGGCGTTCGTCGCGCCGATAGTTCCCTACGCGATGGGCTTCGCCGCCGGCGGGATGCTGTTCGTCATCAGCCACGAGATAGTCCCGGAGACCCACGCGCGCGGGCACGAACACGTCGCCACCGCGGGGATGATGCTCGGCGTCGCCGTGATGCTCTACCTCGACGTGACGCTCGCGTGACGGTCGGGTCGGGGGACGCGACGCCGGACGCCGAGGTTTTTACGCCCGGCGGACGCCTCGAAGCCATGCACGTTCTCGTCGTCGGCGGGACCGGTCTCATCAGCACCGGTATCACCCGACAACTGGTCGATGCGGGCCACGAGGTCACCGTCTACAATCGCGGCGAAACCGACGCCGCGATTCCCGACGCCGTCTCGACGCTCCGGGGCGACCGGACCGACTTCGACCGCTTCGAGGTGCGGATGCGAGAACTCGACCCCGCGCCGGACTGCGTCATCGACATGGTGTGTTTCACCGAGGCGGAGGCCGAGAGCGCCGTCCGCGCCTTCCGCGGCCGAATCGACCAGTACGTCTTCTGCAGCACCATCGACGTCTACCACCGCCCGCCGCCGCGGAACCCGGTGACCGAGGACGCGCCCCGCCATCCGCCCGTCAGCGACTACGCCGCCGGCAAAGCGGCCGCCGAAGACGTGTTCTTCGAAGTCGACGGCGAGGCGTTCGACGTGACCGTCCTCCGCCCGTGGAACACCTACGGCGAGGGCGGAACGCTCGTCCACACGTTCGGCACCGGGTCGTACTACGTCGACAGGATTCGGGAGGGCGCGCCAATCGTCGTCCACGGCGACGGCACCTCGCTGTGGGGGCCGTGCCACCGCGACGACGTGGCCGCGGCGTTCGTCGGTGCAGTCGGCAACGAGGACGCCTACGGCGAGGCGTACAACGTCACGAGCGAGGAGACGATGACGTGGAACCAGTACCACTGCCGGGTGGCGTCGGCCCTCGACGCGCCCGAACCGGAGTTGGTTCACGTCCCGACGGACGTTCTCACCGCCGTCGCCCCCGAGAGGACGCGGATGCTCCGGGACCACTTTCAGTACAGTACGGTGTTCGAAAACGAGAAGGCGAAACGCGATTTGGGGTTCGAGTACACCGTGGACTTCGAGACTGGCGTCCGCCGGACCGTCGAGTGGTTGGACGAACGGGACGCCGTCGATTCGCTGGAGACGGAACCGTTCGAGGACGAACTCGTCGCCGCGTGGCGCGAGGCGACCGGGGAGTTCGTCGCGGCGAACCGAATCGCCGACGACTGACGCTTACGCCTCCGCGCCGGTCCCGTCGGACTCCCCGTCGGCGGCGTTCTCGTTCGTCGCCTCGGCGGCGTCGGCTATCCACTGTTCGGCCCGTTCGGGACTCACGTCGGCGGCGTCCGCCACGTCCTCGGCGCTCGCGTCCGCGAGGGCGGCGAGGGAGTCGATGCCGGCGTCCCTGAGGTCCGCGCCGTACGCCTCGCCGATGCCGCCTACCTCCGTCGGGTCGCCGGCGCTTTCGGAGGCGTCCGATTCGCTCTCGACCGTCGCCTGCGAGGGGGACGCCGCCTCCGACGTCGCCTCGGGTTCCTCGCGGCCCGTCTCTCCGGACTCGGTCGCGGGGTCGGGTTCGTGCGCTTCGGCCTCGGCGGCCTCCTCCGCGCCCCGCACCTCGACGTCGTCGGTCCCTTCGTCGGCCCCGGAGTCGAACTGCGCCGTCGCCGGTCCGTCGTCTCGTTCCGCCTCGGCGTCGCTTTCGCTCTCGGCCTCTTCCGTCTCCGCTTCGCCCTCGCCCGTCCGTCGGGCTTCCACTTCGACTTCCGACTCTACTTCGAGTTCGTCGTCGCCCTCCCGTTCGAGTTCCGTCTCCGCCTCGACGTCCACTTCCACCCCGTCGCCGGCCTCGACTTCCACCTCCGTCTCGACCTCAATCTCCGGTTCGTCTCCGCCTCCGGGTTCGCTCTCGTCGCCCGCCGCGGCGTTCGTCGCGGCGGGGCGAACGTCGGCGTCCGACGGGAGGACGAACCGGAGTTCGCCGTACGGGACGAACCCGATGACTCGCTCCCGTTCCGCGTCCTCGAACAGGAGGACGCCCTCCTCGATGGCCTTGAAGTTCCCGCAGGCGACGGTCGGACCGTTCGCCAAGTGGACTAACAACCGCTGTGCGCCCTCCGTCGAATCGTCGGTTTCCGATGACATAGTGTGAACTCG
This sequence comes from Halopelagius longus, assembly GCF_900100875.1. Lineage (NCBI taxonomy): Archaea > Methanobacteriati > Methanobacteriota > Halobacteria > Halobacteriales > Haloferacaceae > Halopelagius > Halopelagius longus. Next base: position 391,559 of record NZ_FNKQ01000001.1, read on the forward strand.
CGGACAGTTCCCGCGGGGTGAGAGGTACGCGCCCGACCGACAGAAGCGTTCGGGCGGTATCGGGCGACCGTACCGTTTTCGAACGGGTTCCGGTGACGGTGCGCGCCGAGTCGTTCTATCCGGACGCCGAGGACGAACGGCCGCCGGTCGATTCGGAGCCCTCCGAACCGTTTTGCCGTCGGCGCGTCACGACTCTCGCATGTCCCGCGGCGTCGACGCGAAAGCCGAGGAACTGCTGACGAGCGAACCGCTCATGGCCCACCTCGCCACCTGCCGCGACGGCCGCCCGCACGTCGCGCCGTTGTGGTACCGGTACGAGGACGGCGTCGTGGAACTCGTCACCACCGGGACGAAACTGCGGAACGTCCGCGAGAACCCGAAGGTGGCGCTGTCGGTGCAGAAAGACGAGGGCGGACACGCGCAGTGGATGGTGACGCTCCTCGGCACCGCCACCGTCGTCGAGGACGAGGCGGAGACGCGGGCGGCGACGCGGCGGATAAACGAGAAGTACGGCGTCGAAGACGACGCGTGGGAGGAGAACGTCCTCGTCCGAATCGACGTGGGGTCCGCGTCGTGGCAGACGTACGAGTGAGTCGCTCCTCCGCGTCGGTCGCTCCGGGCCGGGCGGCGACGGGACTCAGCCTTCGACCGGACTCCCCGGGCCCGGTTCGGAGGGTCCGTCCCGTCGGTTGCTCCACCGCCGCCCGACTATCGCCCCGGCACCGAGGAAGACGACGGGAATCGCGAGCACGATATTGAGCACCGGGACGTTGACGACGAGCGAACCGACCACGAGCGCGAGCCAGTGGTTCGGCTCCCCGCCGCGCACCTTCCGGAGCAGATAGGACCCGAGTACGATCGTTCCGACCGCGGACGCGACGGAGAGAAACAGCGTTCCGCCGAGGAGGGGAACCACGGAGACCAGACCGAGCGGTTCCGGTGCGCCGAACGCCACGAGCGAGGTGGCACCTATCGAGAGGAGGAGGGTTCCGACGACTCCGCCCACGATGACGCCGATTCCGAGTGCTCCGGACCGGAGGGGCCGGGCGTAGATGCGCTTCTCGATGTCCCGGACGTACGACCCGGAGGAACGGACGTTCGAGACGACTAACACGACACCGCCGACCACGACGGAGATGGCGACGTAAATCGCGTACACGAGCACTCCGAGCACGAGAAGCGCGGCGGTGCTGTCCGGCACCGTTTCTGGGACGGACTGTGCGGCTACCGTAGCGGGGACGGACGCCAGCAGGAGGGTCGTCCACGCGAGGAACTGACGGAGGGCCATATCTACGGCTCGAATCGGATCGATGATAAAATTCGTTACCGGTTGCTTAGCCGCGGTGAAACCGCGCTCTCGAAGAGTCGCCGAACGCGTCGAAGTCGGGAGACGGCGAACGTCAGAGAGTAGTCGAGAGCGTCAGACGAGTCGGGCGAACGCGAGCGTTCCGCTCACGTTCTCGATGAGGACGCGGACGACTTGGTCCTCCTGCGCGCCGGGGACGAATATCGTGTACTTGCCGCGTTCGGCGACGCCGTCGCCCTTGCGGCCGGTTCCGGTTATCTTCACTTCGTAGGTGCGACCCTCCTCGACGGCCTCTTGGGACTGCTGTTTCGACTGCGAGGAGCGCTTTTCGACGGGGCGGAACGCACCGCACGCCTCACAGCGGAGCATGTCGACGCCGTTCTCGGTCACGAGGCGGGTGTCGGGGAGTCCGCACTCCGAGCAGGTGACGTACTCGGCGACGTAGCCGTCGAGGGCCTCGTCGAAGTCCGACACCGAGAACGACCCGCTGTACCGCGCGCGGTTGTCGTCGAGTTGCCCGTTCGTCCCGAGCGTTCGCTGGATGAAGCTGTGGACGTGTTCGGGTTTCCGGGAGAGTGCGTCGGCGATGGAGCCGAGGTTGGTCAGGCGGGTGAATGCGCCGTCGGTTTCGCCCTCGGGGTCGGGGATGGTGAGTCGAGATTGTTCCTGCGAGCGGTCCGGAAGAACGTCGAGAGCCCGGTCGAGAGAATCAGCGTATTCCATACACCTTTCAGCATCCCGCCGTTGATAGGGCTTCCGTGGTACGCGCTCGCAGGAGACTTCCGCCGTGAGCGAGGGAAACCCGGTCACCGGATCACGATTCTACCGACGCGATGCCGACGACTTCCACCAGCGGAATCGACCGCTCCGTCCGCGTCGCCTCCGTCGCACCGCGGACGACGCCCCACACGCGGATTCGCTCCCCTTCGAGCAGTCGGAACCGGACGGCGTCCTCGTACAACCGACCCGAGGGCCACCGACAGGCGATTTCGTCCGACCACGACCCGTTCGGTCCCGGCGTCACCGCCAGACGGACGCCTCGTTCCGTCACGCCTTCGACGGTGCTCCGGACGACGCCCTCGTACCGGACGTTCCGGCCCGCGTTCGCCGCCGCGTCGGCGGCGAGTTCGTCGTACGGTATCGCCGTCGCGTTCTCGACTCGCTCTCCGCTGGTCGGATTGCCGTAGTCGGGCGTCCCCGTGCCGGTGCCGACGCCGCCACCGCCGTCGGACGCTCCCTCGCCGGAGGGCATCGCGGGGACGTGACTCCACAACGGGGTCGTCGCCTCGCGGACCGTCCGCCGGAGTTCGGGCGACGCGCGAACCGCGTCCGACAGGCTCTCCACGAACAGGTAGGTCACCAGTCCGCCGACGACGTACTTGCCGGTGATGCGGGCCGCGTCGCGTCTCGTCAACTCCTCCTCGTCGGTTTCGTCGTCGTCTTCGCTGTCTCCGTCGTCTTCGACGGGTTCGCCGAACCAGTTTTCGCTCGCGTCCTCCTCGGCCGTCGACTCCGCTTCCGCTTCGAGTGCGCGAACCGCCGCTTCGACGCCCGCGTCCCGGACTTCGACGGCGAGTCGGGAGGCGTCGAACTCCCAGACGCCCGGGAGGTGTGCGTCGTCCGCTATCTGCGCGGTTCCGAGCGTGACGACGTGCGGTTCGGCGTCGTCGCGTTCGCAGGCGTTCACGAACGCCCGCATCCGCCGTCGGTCGATGGTCCCCTCGGACGACACCCACGCGCGAATGCGCCGCGTCGCGCCCTCGTCGGTCCGGCCCCTCGCCTCCACGTACAGGTCGGGGCCGCTGAACCGAACGGCCGCCTCGTACCCCCGAGCGAGCCAGATTCGACGGACGACTCGACCCGCCTCCGTGTCGGGGCGTCGGTCGAGCATCTCCCGGAGCGACCTGCCGTTCATCCGCTTTGGTCCGGGTCGTTCCCGGCCATATCTGTTTCCCTCCGGTATCGCGACTGATAATCGTATTACGGCGAACTGACACTCCTGCGGACGGAATACGGGCGATCGATCGCCGCGTGAATTCCGGACGGGGTTCGCTTCCGACGGTCGTGCTCCGCTCTCGATTCGGTCGGATTACTTACAAATCGCGGTGATTAAGAACGTCCGCTTCGAAGGAGGAGGTTATGTCTCGTCGAGTTATCGTCGATACCGACACTGCGGGTGACGACACGCTGGCGATACTACTGTTGGCGGCGGCGGACTCCGTCGATTTGGAGGCGGTCACCATCGCCGCGGGGAACGTCGAGTTCGACTATCAGGTCGAGAACGCGAAGCACACCCTCGACGTGGCGGGACTCGCCGACGAGGTGCCCGTCTACGAGGGGGCGCGCCGGCCGTTGGTGAAAGAGCACGAACACGTCCCGCACATCCACGGCGAGGGCGGATTCGGCGGCGACTTCTTCCCCGATACGGGCATCCCCTCCGCCGAGGGGTTCGCCCCCGACGCCATCGTGGAGGCGGCCCGGGAATCGCCCGGCGAGATTACGCTCTGTTGTATCGCGCCGTTGACGAACGTCGCCCTCGCCCTCCGGCGGGAACCCGAACTGGCCGACCTGTTGGACGAGGTGTGGGTGATGGGCGGGGCGGTCAACACCCTCGGCAACGACACCCCGTCGGCGGAGTACAACTTCTGGGCCGACCCCGACGCCGCGAAGATGGTCGTCGACGAACTCGACGTGAACCTCGTCGATTGGGGACTCACCGTCAGGGCCGCGACGTTCGAGACGGCGTTCCTCGACCGACTGGGTGAGATAGGCACCGAGTACTCCGAACTCTACCGGACGGCGACGAAACGGGTACGGGAGTTCAGTCGGGAACGCCACGGCGAGGACGCGGCGACCCAACCGGACTCGCTGACCGCGGCGTGTCTCGTCGCCGACGACGAACTCGTCACCGAGTCCTCGCGGTACTTCGTGGACGTGGACGAACGCGAGGGGATGACCCGCGGGTACAGTCTGGTAGACGAGTTGGGCGTCACCGACGGCGAACCGAACGCTCGCGTCGTCGAGTCGGTGGACGAGGACCTGTTCCGGGAGATGTTCGAGGCGATGCTCGCGGCGGGCGCGCCGGAGAAACCGCTGTAACTCCCTACCGCCGCGAATCGTACTCCTGATAGATGACGTGGCCGCAGGCCTTGCAGTGGGAGGCGTCCGGGTCGTGGTGCGAGAGGCCGCAGTTCGGACAGGTGACGTTCACCTTCCCCTTGTTCGACCACTCGCGGACTATCTTCCCCGCCTGCCACGGGACGAGGACGATGGCCGCCAGAATCGCGGCGACGGTCACCACTCGCCCCGCCGCCGTCACCGGCACGATGTCGCCGAATCCGACGGTGGTGAGGCCGACGACGGCGAAGTAGAAGGCGTCCCCGAAGTTCGAGACGCCGGGGTTCACCCGGTGTTCGATGCTGTAGAAGAGGCCCGCGGTGACGAAGAAGATGGACAGCACCGTCAACAGCAACTTCGTCACCCGAAGCGTCTCCGCGGAGACGGTGCCGAAGAAGAACTCCTCGTCCTGCGTGAACCGGAAGAACCGCAGGATTCTGACGACTCGGAGCACCCGGAGGAATCCGATGTTCGCCGCGAGGGGCGTCGGCAACAGCAACACCGCGAACGTCGGTAGGATGGCGAGGAGGTCGACCATCGTGTACGGACTCAGGAACTCGGCGACGGTGTCGCGCGCGCCGTACAACCGAAGCAGGTACTCCGCGAGAAACAGCACCGCGATACCCACCTCCGCGCGCCAGAGTGCGGCCCGAGTCGCCGCCGACAGCGGATACGTCTCGGCGACGAAGATGCCGACGAAGACGAGATTCCCGAAGAGCAGGGCGATATCTATCGCCTTCCCGAGTCTCGTCCGGTGGTCGAGGAGGTAGAACCGGACCGTCTCGCGGAAGTCCGTCTCGTCTGAGAGGGACGCTCGACCACCCATGTGAGTGTCCTTACGTCACGACGGGGAATAGCGTGTCGGCGCGACGCGCCGACGCCGGGGGCGCGAGGCGGCGGGCGACTACGTCTCGCCCATCTCCGCGGCGCCCTCGCGTATCTCCGTCGCCCGTTCGCGAACCCACGAGACGTACTTCTCGACTTTCACCGGTTTGACGCCGTAGAACGACGCCACCCAGTTCACGTCGGTGCCCGGTTGCGTGAGGAAGTACGCCGCCAGCGTGTCGCGTCCGGCCTGAATCACCTCCGGCGGGACGCCGCGTTCTCCGGTTCCGGCCTCCTCGAAGCCGTTGACGTCGAAGTACACGTCGGCGTACAGTTCCGCCATCTCCGGGTCCTCGAACTCGACGCCCCGGTGCTCCGGCGCTTCGAACCGGTAGCGCCGACCCTCCGGGGCGTCGTACGCGACGATTCGCACGTCGAGGATGTACTCGCGGTGTATCGATTCCGTCGTCTCGGTCGTCGGCTCGTCTGATTTCGCCATGATCGAGTATGAGTGGTGAACGTCGGCCGAACGGTTCGGAACGGACCGGGCGCGGTCCGCGCGGACCGCACCCCGCTACCGGTTCGCTCCGGGGCGGATCCGCCCCGTCGCCGTCGGCGGTTTCGGTTCCGTCGAAGCCGTTTCAGTTGCCGTTGTTGCCGTTGCCGTTGTTGCCGTTGCCGTTGTTGCCGTTGCCGTTCCCGTTCCCGTTTCCGTGGCCGCCGTTCTCGGTCGTCTCCTCGCTCTCGTCGTCTCCGCCGTCGTCCTTCAGTTCCGGCGGGGTGTAGACGTACATGCAGTCGTTCTTGTAGGAGCGACCGAACTGGTCGGCGTCCTCACAGCAGAGGACCCGCCCGTCGTCCATCACGTAGATGTTGTCCACGTTGACGAGTGCGTCGTCCGCCACGTCCGCGGGGTCGGTGGCGTCGGGGCCGACGATGACCGGTTCGAGCGTCGAGATGTTGTAGTCGTCTTCGAGTTTCCCGCGGTAGACGAGTCCGCCGTCCACGCGTTCGGTCCGGAGGTCGCCCGCGTCGTCGCTCATCCCGTCGTTGACCTCGGAGATGCCGACGTAGACGTAGTCGCCCGGTTCGGCGTCCTCGATGCTGTCGATGCCCTCGCTCTTGCGGAACTCGACGGTCGCGCCGATCTCCTTGGCGGCGGCGCGGGTTTCGAGGAACGGCACCTTCCGGAGGTCATCCCGCCCCCTGTCGGCGACGGTGGACTCGGGGTCCTCGCTCCACAGTTCGCCCCACTCTTTGATCTCCTCGTCGGTGATGTAGTTCTGATTTCCGTTCTCGGCGACTTCCTTGTCGGCCTCTTCGAGGGCCGCCTCGAGGTCCTCCTGCCAGTCGGTGTCGGCGTGGGTTTCGAGGTAATCGACCTGCGAGACGTCGTCGTACTCGGCTATCCACTCCGCGACTTCCGCGTTGCTCGCTCTGCTCATCGCGAGCCACTCGAGTTCGAGTTCGGCCTCGGCGGGCGGCTTCTTCGCCGCCGCCTCCTTGTTGGTCACCTTCGCGGCGTACAGGGTCCCTTTCACGTCCATCGGGTCGTCGTAGCTCGGGATGGGTTCGTCCGCGACGAACTTGTAGAAGCCCTTGTTCGACCCGTCGGAGCTGAGATACACCGTCTTCTCGTCGCTCTGGACGTCCGGACACTCCCACGCCGCCCGTCCGAAGACGTGGTACTTCACGGGCTTCGGCGTCTCGGCGTCGGGTTCGCGGAAGTCCACGATGTAGCCGGTCCGGTAGGGGTTCGGGTAGTTGTCGGCGATGGGCGTCGTCGTGTTCTCCGTGTACCCGCCCGCTTGGTCCACCCGGTCGGCACCGAGGTAGTACGCCAGCAGTTCGAGGCCGCCGAGGGCCCAGAACCCCTGCACCGACCACGAGTCGTCGCCGTAGTACTCGTCGATGGCGCTCTGAATCTCGCTCGGGTTCGGTCGGTTCCAGAACTGCGCGCCGCCGCGGTGGCCGACGCCCGTGCCGTCCTCGACGATGTCGCTGACGGTGGAGGTCAGGGAGGTGCGCGTGTGGGCGTACTCCTCTTCGGCCGAAAGCGGCGTGTCCCACGGGCTCACGTCGCCGTAGCAGTTGATGCGCGTGCCGCCGAGACTCCGGAGTTCCTCCGTGTTCGAGAGGTTGATGGTGTTCTCCAAGTCGGCGCTCCACGTGCCGTCGTCGTCCCGACTGATGGGCATCCGTGTGACGTTACCCGGACTCGACTCGAAGTTGGTGAACAGCAGACCCTCGGTCCCCTCGTCGTTCGTCGGGATGAACTGGTTCATGTCGGGGTTGTACCCGAGGTCGGTGTACCGGGAGCCCGCGAACTCGTCGACTTCGAGTCCGTCGGGCGTCGTCGGCATGCCGAGGTCCTCCCCGTTCCCGAGGTTGTCGTTCTCGCGGGCGAGGAGCGTGTACTCTCCCTCGCCGACGCGGACGCGTCCCTTCTCCTCGTTCGTGTTGGGAACGTCCAACTCCTCGAAGTCGCTCCCGTCTTCGAACTGATACCCCTGTACGTAACCGATGCCGCCGCTGTTGAACGGTTCGGGGTTCTCCCGACTCGGATGCTGCAGGCTGAAAAGGAGCGTTCCGCCCGGAAGGACGAACGGTCCGGTGACCTCCGCGCCGAGTGCCGTCGAGGCGAACCGCTTTATCTCTCCGTCTACGCTGGGGGCGTTGTCCGTGTCGGTGTCCTCTTCCTCACCGCTCACCACGCCGCCGGCCACGCTCGCGCCGACCGAAGCGGCGACGGACGTCGCCATCAGCTGCCGTCTGCTGAAGTCTACCATACGTCAAATGTGTCCTCCCTGTCACTATAATTATTTTTATAATGTGTCTAATAATACACCGGTAATATACTGTATCTCTCTTTATCTCGACCACTCGTTCAGTAGTTTAATCCGCGAAATAAGGGCGTATTTGGCGCTAAATGGGGGAGGGGAATCCATATTTCTCCCACGAGACAATTTCTGCATTCGAATACTACTTAGAAATAGATACATATATAACCACTAACTATTCGGCGTACGTATCGGATTTCGCACTATCTCTCCGCGGCACATCTCCGTTTAACACTTAATTGGTCCTCGTCCGTACACCGACCATGGCGTCGACGCTCTCCGCGTCCGCTCTCCGACTGTCGAAACCGGAGGTAGCCGTGTTCTCCTCCGGCGTGGCGAGCATGGGGTTGGAGATTCTCGCCGGACGGATGATAGCCCCCCAGTTCGGTAGCAGCATCTACACGTGGGGGAGCATCATCGGAGTGTTCCTCACCGCACTCAGTCTCGGCTACCACCACGGGGGTCGGCACGCGGCGTCGCGGGCGTCGAACGACCGGATGGTGAAGGTGTTTCTCGCAACCGCCCTCTACGTGGCGGGGGTCATCTTCTTCGGCGACGTGATGCTGCGGTCGGCCGTCGCCTTCCCCCTTCCGAGTCGGTTCGCTTCGCTCCCGGCGGTCACGCTCCTGTTCGGCCCGCCGACGTACCTGCTGGGGTTCGTCAGCCCGTACGCCGCGGAACTGTCGGAGAAGGAGGGGACCGGCGAGGCGTCCGGCCACGTCTACGCCGTCGGCACCGTCGGCAGCATCGTCGGCGCGTTCGCGACGACGTACTTTCTCATCCCCGCTCTGAGCGTCGCCCACATCGGCCTCGTCTTCGGCCTCCTCTCGATTGCGACCGCCGTCTACGTCGCCCGCCCCTCGATAGGTCGGGAGCGTGCGGGCCGGAGTCTGGCCGTCGCCCTCGTCCTCGTCGTCGCCGCCGCGTCCGGCGGCGTCGGCCTCTCCGCGACGGGGAACGTCGTCTACCAGACGCAGACGCCGTATCAGGAACTGGAGGTGGTCGATAGGGGCGACACCCGGACGCTCTACCTCGACGGCCAGCCCCACAGCGCGATGGATTTGGACGACCCGAACGCCCACGTCTTCGACTACACGCCGTACTTTCACATGCCCTTGCTCATGACCGACGACGTCGACCGAGTGTTGTTCATCGGCGGCGGCGGGTTCACCGGGCCGAAGCGCTTCGCCGCGGAGTACAACGTCACCGTGGACGTGGCCGAAATCGACCCGGAAGTCGTCCGCGTGGCCAAGGAGTACTTCGCGGTGGAGGAGTCGGAGAACCTCAACATCCACACGACGGGCGGCCGCCAGTTCCTCCAAGAGACGAACCGGACGTACGACCTCATCGTCCTCGACGCCTACAAGAAGGACAAGGTGCCGTTCCAACTGACGACGGTGGAGTTCATGCGACTGGCGAACGACAGACTCGACGAAGACGGCGTCCTCCTCGCCAACGTCATCTCCGCGCCGAGTGGCCCCGCCTCGAAGTTCTACCGCGCGCAGTACAAGACGATGTCGCGGGTGTTCCCGCAGGTGTACAGTTTCCCGACGCAGGGGGGCCCCGTCGTCCAGAACATCGAAGTCGCGGCGACGAAGAACGGGACGCACATCTCGCAGGCGGAACTCGCGGCGCGGAACGAACGCCGCGATATCGGCATCGACCTCTCGGAGGAGATAACGTCGTACCGCGACGACGCGCGGACCGACGACGTGCCGGTGCTCCGCGACGACAGGGCGCCCGTCGATAGCCTGCTGGACCCGATGGTCGGACAGCGCTACGTCGTCGGCGAGGCGAGCGAATCGAACGAAACGACGGCGAACGAGTCGGACGCGGACGCGACTGCGACGGCCGGTGCGGCGTCGGACGCGATTCGAGCGCCGGAGGCGACGCGCACGGCGGTCTGACCGACCCTACGCCTCTCCTTCCCCTTCTTCTTCCCCTTCGAGCCACCAATCGACGATGCTCTCTACCTGCTCTTGTTTCTCCGCCGTCGGTCGGTCGTTTCGCTCGGTCATGTCCCGGCCCTTGTCTTCGAGGACGTTCTCCTCGACTATCTCGCTGGCCGTGTTGAACGCCGCTTCCGCGCCGTACTCCTCGCCCGTCCCGAAGAACCGCCCCTTGTCGGTGAACAGTCTGACCGTCGCCTCGACGAGGGGCATCCCGCGGAGGCGTTCCTCGTGTTCGTGGAAGACGACCTTCGATTCGAGGATGTTCATCTCGGTGCGCTTTCCGTCTATCCGCTCGATTCGCTTCGCCACCTCGTCCCGCGAGAGGGTGTCGAGCAGTTTCGCGTTGGCGATTTGGACGGGGATGCGCTCCTCGTCTGTGTTCGTGAGGGCGTCTAAGGCGTCAGTCACCGTCACGATACCGACGACTTCGTCCGTCCCCTCGCCGACGACGACGAGAGACGAGCACTCCTTCTCCAGCATCTCGCCGATGGCGTCGCCGAGCGACTCCTGCGGAGTCGTCGTGTACGTCGTCGGCGTCATGACGTCGCGGGTGGGCAAATCGAGAAGCCGGGCCTCGAATCCCGCGCGTTCGCCGTATCCGCCGCTGGACGCCCGAAAGTCGGTGGTCGAACCTTCGCCGCCGTGTCCGTCGAAGCCGCCGGCGTCTCCGCCTTCCTGTTTCTCCACCTGTCGGACGGTGAAGTCCACGAGGTCCGCGATGCTCACCATCCCCTCGGCGCTGCCGTCCTCGACGACGGGCACGCGCGAAATCTTGTTCTCGATGAGGTGGTTGATGACCTGCCCGACCGTCGTGTCCCGTTCCACCGAGATGAGGTCCCGGGTGTAGACGTCCTCGACGTCGAGGGTGTTGAGGTTCTCCTGAACCTCCTCGACGATGTCCATCGCCTTCACGACGCCGACGAACTGGTCTCCCTCGTCGAAGACGGGGAGTATCTTCAGTTCGTTCTCGACCATCAGGCGGGCCACCTCGCGGACGTCCTCGTGTCGGGACACCTGCGGCGGGTCGATGGCCACGTTCATCGCCGTCTCGTCCGGCGGGTGGTGCGACGACAGTAGCTGTTTCTGCGAGACGACGCCCGCGAACGACCCGCCGTTCGTGACGATGATGACGCGGTCCTCGTTCGTGTCGAACGCTCCGCGGAGTTTCGACGCCGGGGTCTTCGCGTCCTGTTCGACGTACTCCGTCGAGACAACTCCGTCAATATCCATGCTACTCGCACTTCGTCCCCCACCCGCTTGAGAAGTGGGCCAATAGACTCATATCCACCTTCGACTCGGCCGCGGTGGCTCACCGTCGACCCGGTGCGCCGGGCTACCCCGCCGGCGCACCGGGTCCTGCCGCCCTTGCGTATGCGCGCGGAGTTCACTTGCCGGGGAGCGCGGTACTGTCTCGTATGAACGCGACTCCGACGGAACGGCCGGAGGTGACGCACCGATGAGTCTCGGCCGCGGCGAACGACGCACCGAGGGGATGGACGCCGCCGTCGAGTCCGTGCGGCGGAACGCCCGCGGCCTCTCGGACCCGAGCGACCTCGACCGACTCGTCGAGGCGGCGTCGGACGCGTCGGTCGTCATGATCGGCGAGGCGTCCCACGGGACCAGCGAGTTCTACCGCTGGCGCGCCCGCCTGACGGCCCGCCTGATTCGGGAGTCGAACGTCGCGTTCGTCGGCGTCGAGGGCGACTGGACGGACTGTTACGACGTGAACCGCCACGTTCGACACCGGTCGGACGTCCCCGACGATACGATGGCGGTGTTAGACGAGTTCGACCGCTGGCCGACGTGGATGTGGGCCAACTGGGAGGTGACGGAGTTCCTGCGGTGGCTTCGGGAGTACAACGAGGGCCGCGCGTCCTCGGAGATGGTCGGCTTCTACGGCCTCGACGTGTACAGCCTCTCGGAGTCGATGGAGGCGGTGCTCGACTACCTCGAAGACGTGGACCCCGAGGCGGCCGAACGGGCCAAGGACGCCTACCAGTGTTTCGAACCGTACGGCGAGGACGCGCGCGAGTACGGCCGTTCGACCCGACTCGTCCCCGGCGACTGCGAGGACGAGGTGATCGAGGTGCTGGCCGACCTGCGTCGGAACGCACCGTCGTACGACGGCGACGACGACGACTCCGCCTTCGCCGCCGAGCAGAACGCCTTGGTCGCGAAGAACGCAGAGGAGTACTACCGCTCGATGGCGCGCGGGAACTCCTCGTCGTGGAACGTCCGCGACGAGCACATGACCGAGACGCTCGACAGACTGCTGAACCGCGACGACACCGACGGGACGGCGGTCGTCTGGGCGCACAACACCCACGTCGGCGACGCCCGCGCGACGGACATGGCGGACCGCGGCGCGGTCAACATCGGCCAACTCGCCCGCGAACGATACGGCCCCGGAAACGTCCACCTCGTCGGCTTCGGCACCCACCGCGGGTCGGTCATCGCCGGGCGGGCGTGGGACGCGCCGATGGAACGGATGTCGGTGCCGGAGGCGAGAGACACCTCCTACGGCGACGTGTTCGAACGCGCCGACGTGAACGACTCGTACCTCCTGTTCGACGAGTTCGACGCCTCGCCCCTCGAAACGTCGCGGGGGCAACGCGCCATCGGCGTCGTCTACCACCCCGACCGGGAACTCGGCAACTACGTGCCGACGGCGCTCCCCGAACGCTACGACTCGTTCGTCCACGTCGAGGAGACGTCGGCGCTGCATCCCCTCCACCTCGAACCCCACCGAGAGACACCGCCGGAGACGTTCCCGTGGGGCGTGTGAGCGACGACTGAAAATAGGATCGCGGCGACGTACCGTCCTGTTCGACCGACGCGCGCGTTACTCCTCTTCTTCGGCTTCGCTCGCCGCGCCGTCTTCCTCGGTACCGTCCTCGATGGCGTCGTCGACCACGTCCTCGTCGACGTTCATCTCGCCCGGTTCCGGCGACTCCGATTCGACGTCTCCCTCGGCCAGTTCGTCTATCTCTTCGACGCTTCGTTCCTCGCCGGGGAGGTCGGCGTCCTCGTCGACTGTGCCCACGCCGTCGGTCGCCATCGTCTCGTCTCCCTCGTCTGCCTCTTCGCCGTCGGTCGCTTCCGTCTCGTCTTCGCCTTCGGCTTCTTCGGCCTCTTCGGCCTCTTCGTCGTCGTCCGTCCGTTCGGCCTCCACCTCGACTTCCGACTCGACTTCGAGTTCGTCTCCCTCACGCTCCAGTTCCGTCTCGGCTTCGACCTCCACCTCGACGCCTTCGCCGACCTCTAGCTCTATCTCCGTCTCGACCTCTATCTCCTCTTCTTCCTCCGCTTCGGCTTCGCCCTCGGTCGTCTCTCCTTCCTCCGTCGATTCGTCGGACCCGACGGCGGACATCGCCTTCCCGGGCGTCTCTGTGACCGTTTCGACCGTCTCGCTCATCTCGTCGGCTGACGGGACCTCTGGGCCCGACCCGGCCTCCCGGGTGGCCAAGTACGCCAACGCGAGCATGCCGCCGCCCACCATGGCGGCCTTGCGGAAGAGGGACGAATCGGACGGCATCGCCTCTCCGGACGACGCTGACCCTCCGGACGTCGCCGACCGCACGGCGTCTATCACCGTGCTCGCCTCTTCGATCACCGCACTCGGCTCCTCGCTCACCGCGCTCGACTCTTCTCTCACCGGCTCTGACTGGTCTTTTCGGAAGAATGCTGTCAGACTCATAACATACGTCGTTGTTCTCCCGCGAGGAAGTGCGTTTGGGCCCCGGTCGCTCCTCGCGTCCTCCCTCGGCGCAGTTCGGTCCGCCGCCTCCCGTTCCGCCGTCCCCGCGGACGGGCGTACCACCTCGCCTGAATTACGCCTAACTGCCCGGCGGCACATCTCGCCGCATGGGAGAGACTGTTCTCGTCACCGGTTGTTCGTCGGGTATCGGCCGCGCGACTGCGCTTCGGTTCCGCGAGGCGGGGTGGACGGTGTACGCCGCCGCACGCGATACGGACGCGGACGCGGTTCGGACGCTCGAAGACCGGGACTGTCGGGTCGTCGAACTCGACGTGACCGACGAGGCGTCGGTCGAAACGGCCGTCGGCCGCGTCTTCGAGGAGGAGGGCGGCCTCGAGTGCCTCGTCAACAACGCGGGGTACGGCCAGTTCGGCGCGGTGGAGGACGTGCCGATGGAGAAGGTGAGGCGGCAGTTCGACGTCAACACGTACGGTCCGATTCGACTGATGCGCGCCGTCCTCCCTCGGATGCGCGAACGCGGCCGCGGGACGATTATCAACGTCACGGCGGGGTTCGGCGGCCTGACGGTGCCGGGGCTGGGAATCTACACCGGTTCGAAGTTCGCGTTAGAGTCCGTCAGCGACGCACTCCGCCAAGAGACGGCCGACACCGGCGTGAACGTCGTCTGCGTCCAACCGGGGCTGGTGGCGACGCCGTTCTACGACCGCGCACTCGAAGAAGTCGAGTCGGTCGAACACACCCCGGCGTACGCCGACCTCTACCGCGCACTCGAAGAAGTCGAGTCGGTCGAACACACCCCGGCGTACGCCGACCTCTACCGCGCACTCGAATCTATCGGCGTCGTCCGCGAGGGCGGCCCCGGAATCAACCGCCCCGAACGCGTCGCCGAGACTATCGTCGCCGCCGCCACCGCCGACCGGCCGGACCCTACCTACCGAGTGGGCGCACTCGCGGCGTTCGGAACGTACGCCGCCGCCGTCGTCCGCGGGCGTCTCCGCGAGGCGGCGTCGAGGGTCGGCCTCAGAATCGCCTCGAACGGCGCGGTTCGGCGCCTCCTGCGGCGGCGACGGCGCGAGTGAGGCTCGTTACTCGCGTTCGACGCGGCCCTCCTCGGGCGCGGGCCATCGAAGGCCGGCGTGTTCGTCGAGTCCGCGGACGCGGCGCATCCGCGCGCGCACGTCGCCCGCCGCGCCCGGAACCGGGCGGTCGTCCGCCGAGTCGAGTTCCTCGCGCGAGAGGGGGTACGTCCGCAGGTCCTTGTGGAGGGCGATACCCGCCCGCGCGCCGTCGCCGACGGCTATCGACGTCTGGTTCTGTCCGTGCGTCACGTCGCCGACGGCGTAGACGCCCTCGACGCTCGTCTCGAAGTTCTCGTCCACCGCAACCGCCCCGTCGTCGGCGAGTTCGCAGCCGAGAGAGTCGGCCAGGGAGGTGTTGTACTCCTTGCCGTAGACGGCGAACCCGCCGAGGTACTCGCGGTCCGACCTGTCGGCGAACCGCAGTCCGCCCAACCACGGGTCGTCTTCGTCCTCGTCCGCCGGGAACGCCGAGACCACGTCCGTATCGATTCGTTCGACGGGGTGCGCGCGGAGGCGTTCCTCCGTCTCGTCGCTCCACTCGGGGTCCGCGCCGTTCAACAGCAACTCCACGTCGGCGGTGAAGTTGAGCATCAGCATCGCCACCTCCGCCGCGTGGTCGCCGTGGCCGAGAACGAAGACGGGGCCGTCCCCGAGGACGTACGCGTCGCAGTGGAGACAGTAGTGCAGTCCGCGCCCCGTGAAGCGCCGCAGTTCGGGCACGCCCGGTTCCTCGTCCGAGAACCCCGTCGCGAGGACGACGCGTTCCGCCGTGACCGTCGCGTGGGACGCCTCCACCCGGAACCGGCCGTCGTCGTCCCGTTCGATTCGCTCGACCGCGTCGGGGTGGAAGTCGCCGCCGTACTCTTCGAGCTGTCGAACGGCCAGTTCCGAGAGTTGCTTGCCCGAGACGTCCTCGGAGACGCCGTAGACGTTGTGCACGTCTCGGACCGCGGTGTGCCTGCCGCCCTGTTCGTCGAACGCCGCGGTTCGGTGGCCGAGTCGCGTGGCGTACAGCGCAGTCGTCAACCCCGCGGGCCCGCCGCCCACGACGACGACTTCGTAGCGCGGCCGGTCGCTCATCGGCCGCACCCGCTCGCGGGTCCGACGCCGCCGACGCGGGGCGGTCCCCCGTCGGAGCGTCGTCTCTCCGGCCCCGTACGATTCGGCAGTGACGATATGAGACGTCCGCTGGTCATGGCCGTCTCTCCCTCTTATCGGCGGACGCAAAGTCACACGGCAGTCACTCGCAAGGTGTCGGCGCGTCCGAATCCGTCAGTCGTCGCCCGTCTCCGCGCCGGGGTCTATCTCGACGTCCTTCTCCTCGCCCGCGAGGGCGGCGTGCCCGTAGTTGAGGCCCGCGACGAACACGCCGCCCCCGAGGGTGTTTCCGACCGTCGTCCAGAGGATGAAGTGGCCGAACTGCCCGAGGGTGACGCCCGTCCCGAGGAACATCGCGCCGAGGACTTCGGTCGTCCCGAGGATGGCGTGGTGGAACGGGCCGAACCCGATGGCGGCGGTGACGATGAGGGTGACGGCGACGCGGCCGATGGTGTCCCGACTGGCGGCGACCAACCACGTGACGGTGCCCATCAACCATCCGGCGACGACGCCGGACAGGAGGATGACCCACCACGGGTGGGCCAACAGGGCGTTCGCGAGACTCTCGAAGGCGGCCGGCGCGACGATGCCCATCTCCGGGCCGAGGACGGCGATGAGGCCGGCGAACACCGCGCATCCGACGAGGTTGGCGATGTAGACGACGCTCCAGAGGCGTCCGAGTTCGCGCATCGACGTCCGTCCGTCCAACACCGGCAACACCGCGAGCGTCGTGTGCGCGGTGTACAGTTCCGTCTGCCCGAGGACGACGAACAGGAACGCCACCGACGACGCCGCCGCCAGCAGGAACTGCTTGACGAGCGTCGAGGGGAAAGAAAGCGAGTACGTCAGCACCATCCCCATGAACAGCGCGCCGAAACTGAGGTTCATCCCCGCCGCGAGACCCGAGAGAAACAGCCCCTTCGTCGGCCTGTCGAGTTCCTTCAGGGCGTTCTCCATCTCCCGTTCGAGGATGTTGCTGTAGGAAAGTGATGCCCCCGACGGCTCTCCCTCGTCGCTCGTGCTCATCCCTTCGGGTGTACCGTCTACGGACGGAAGATAGCTCTTGCCGACATCTAGCCGAAACGACCGGCTCCGGCGTCAGGAACCGCCGGGCGGCCACTCGTCGGCGGCGACGAACTCCTCGTAGAAATCGCACACCCGGTCGTCGGTGAGGAGGGGCCGGTTCGCCTGTACCAAGTCCACGTCCGACTGGTTGTTCCCCTCCAAGACGACGAACTCGCCCGGTTCGGTCACCAACAGGTCCCACCCGACGTAGGGCATGTCGGGGAACGCCTCGGCGAGTTCGAGGACGCCCTCCCTCACGCGCTCCCATCCGGGCACCGACCGACCCTCGATTGTCGCGTCGGTGTCGGGGTGCGCCTCGAACCAGCGCAGTTCCCCGTCGAAGGGGTACCGGGTCGCCCGGCGCAGTTCGCCCGTCGCCTCGTCTACCTCGCAGGCGATACCGCCCCGCGACCAGTTGTCGACGCCGCCGGACGCCGCCGTGCCGAACCGGTGGACGACGGCGGCGACGAACGCGTCGTCGTCTCCGGGGTGCATCGTCATCACCCGAACCGTGTTCGGCGAGTCGGGGTACACCGCCGCCGCGTAGTCGGCCTGTTCGTTGTACTCCGTGACGAGGTACCTCTCCACCGACGACACGACGGACCGCACCTCCGAGGCGGAGGCGGCGTCGCCGTTGACGACGTAGCCCTCGCCGTCGTCCGCGGCGCGACAGATGTAGACGCCGCTTCCGCCCGCGCCCGTCGCACTCTTGAGGACGAGTCTCTCGCCGCCGTCGAGGAGTTCGAGAACCCGGTCCGCGCCCACGTCTTCGACGTCCGCCCGCCCGCCGTCTATCGCCCCGAACAACTCCGGGAGTCTGTCGCCGAACCCTCGACTCCGCATCGCCGAATAGAACTGGAACTTGTCGTCGAGGTACGTCCGCGTCCGCCCGTTGATGTGGGCGGTGTAGGCCATCTTCTCGTACTCCGAGACGTAGTCGTCGTAGTTCCGCCGTTCGTCGAAGCCGTAGAGGTAGTACGAGGAGGAGAGAAACCCGTGCCGGAGCATGCGGAGGCGGCTCCGCGGTTCCAGTGGGACTTTCCGCCCCTTCGTCCACTCGAACACGAGGAGGTCCAACCGGAACCGGTCCCGGAACGGGAGCGACGACCTGACCGCCTCGTAGGCGAACGACCCGACTCCCTCCCTCCGGACGCGGTCTCGCGCACGCCGAATCCGTTCGAGCATGCCTCCGTCTACAGACAGGCCACACATACGCGTTCTGCCAGATTCGGCGGGTTCTAGTTAGATCGACAGAACGTCTTACTTCGGGGAAAGACGCCCCCGCGCTTATCCCGATTGTGGTAGAACTGAGGGGTATGGAACTCCGCGAACCCACCTCGGACGAGACGGACCGAATCCGGGAGATGGTCGAAAGTTCGATGACGATGTCTTACCGGCTGAGTCCCCAGCAGATCGAGTCGATAATCGACGATCAGTTCGACGACGACCACCTCTCGAAGGTGATCGACAGCGACAACGCCGTGGTGTTCGTCGCGGAGAACGAGATAGACGGCGTCGAGACGGCCGTCGCCGGTATCGTCATCGGCGTCGTCCGCGACGGCGTCGGCGAGATTCGGTGGCTCCTCGTGGACCCCGAACATCAGGGCGCGGGCGTCGGCACGGAGCTGTTCGAGTCGGCGATAGAGTCCCTCCGGGACCAGGACGTAGAGTACGTCCGGGCGGCGACGCTGGAGAAGAACACGGAGGGCGAACAGTTCTTCGAGAAGTTCGACTACGTCCGGACGGAGGAGCGAACGGTCGAACTCGGCGACGAATCGCTCGTCGAGTACGTCTACACGGAACCGTCGGCCGCATCCGACGAGACGGACGCCGCGGGTACGGACGCCGCGAACGCGGACACGGACGAACTCGAGTTCCCCGACACCGAAACGGAGGACGGCGTCAGAAGCGCGACGACCGACGACGGGGAGACGGTGTACATCGGCACCGACGACGAGGACGAGGAGTCCGGCACCGACGCCCCGTTCTTCGTGACGTACACCGGCGAGGAGATGAGCGAGCGGTACGGCTACTACTGCGCCAACTGCGGGTCGCTGGACGTCATCGTGGACGACATGGAGCGCATGGAGTGCAGCGAGTGCGGAAACAGCCACGCCTCCCGGTCGAGAGAGGCGTACGACGACTCGTACCTCTGAACTGACTCGCGGTCGGACCCGGTGGTCCGACCGACTCCCCCTTCAGCGCGGGATTCCGTACGTTTCGTCGTCCACGTCGATCATGTAGACGCGCTTTTCGGTGTCGATGTCGTCGATTCGAGCCACGTCGTCGGCGTCGAGTTCCCAGTCGCTCACCTCGAAGTTCGAGCGGATGTGCTCGGGCGTCGAGGACTTCGGAATCGTGACGACGCCCTTCTGAACCTGCCAGCGCAGGACCACCTGCGCGGGCGTCCGGTCGTACTCCTCGGCGACGTCCCGAACCACGGGGTCTTCGAGCACTTCCGTGCGGGCCAACGGCGCGGCGGCGGTGAGCACCACGTCGTTGTCCTCGCAGTACTGGAGAAGGTCCTCCTGATAGAGCCACGGGTGGAACTCCACCTGATTGACGGCGATGGGCACGTCGGCCACCTTCAGCGCGAACATCAGTTGGTACTTGCTGAAGTTGCTCACGCCGACGTTCCGTACCTTCCCCTCCTCGTGGAGGCGTTCGAGCGCCTGCATCGTCTCGCGCAGCGAGATGGTCGGGTTCGGCCAGTGTATCAGATACAGGTCGAGGTAGTCCGTCCCCAAGCGGTCGAGGCTGGCCTCGCAGGACTCGAGCACCGACTCGTAGTGGAGGTTCGACGGGAGGACCTTCGAGGTCAGAAACAGTTCCTCGCGGTCGTACTCCGCGAGAACGTCGCCGATTTCGGCCTCGTTTTTGTATCCCTCCGCCGTGTCGACGTGGGTGTACCCGGCGTCGAGGGCCGCCCGGACGGACTCTTTGACCGTCTCGCCGCCGATGTCCCACGTGCCGGCTCCGACCTGCGGCATCTCGTCGCCGTTCGGAAGCGTTCGGCTCGGAATGGTCATGCGTCCGTCAGTTCGTCGGATTCGGTCATATGTCTGGTGACGCGGTGAGTCGTTTGCTGCTTTCAGCCGTCGGGACGTTACGGAGAGAGACTCTCTCGGAGCGTTACACGTCCGCCTCAGCGCTTTTTCCGTTCCGGGGTGTAGACCCGACGTATGCTCGACGTGACCGGCGGCGCGGAGGACGCGCTGTTTTGGCTCGGAAGACACGGCATCGAAACGGAGGAGAGGCGCGTCGTCCTCCCGGATGCGGTGTACGAGATGGAACTGCTCAGCGCCGACGAATCCGTCCACTGGGCGGCGGACCCCGACGTCCCCGCCGCGTACATCTCGAACGACAGGTCGCTGTTCGAGGACGACGACGGCGTGTTGCTCGCCGGGTCGGGCGAGATTCACCCGGGCGAACGGGTGGAGGTGCCCACCTTCCTCTTCGAGTCGGACGATTCCGCCGAGGAGGCGGTGACCATCCTCCCGTCGGGGGAGACGGCGCACTTCCTGACGAACCCCGAACTGCGGAACGCCGGCGTCTGCATGGTCGCGCCGGAGGCCGTCGTCCGAGAACTGTTCGACGCGCGACTCGGCGACGGCGCGCGAACCGCGTGAGGCGGCCGTCGCGCGACCCCGGGGAACGCACCGAACCCACTTGAGCGACCCGGCAGCGACGTTTTGGTGGTCGCGGGCGTACCCGAAGCCGATATGACGGCCGAACTCTCGGACGACGACCGCGGCAAGACAGTCGTGAGCGGAACCGAGCGCATCGGCGTGGTGACGGACGTTCGAGGCGGGACGGCGTACGTCGACCCCGAGTGGGACAACGTGGACGAGGGACTGAAGGAGACGCTCGGGTGGGACGAGGACGACGACACCTACACCATCGAGGAGTCGGCGTTCACGACGGTGCAGAACACCGAAGTCCGCCTCCGCTCGGACCTGTTCTGAGTCGGCGGCCGGACGCCGTCACTCGCCGCCTCTGAACGCCGAGTGGATGGCGTCGGCCCGTTTCGGCCCGATGCCGTCGACGGCCATCAGTTCCTCCGGCGACGCCGCGACGATCTCTTCGACGCTCGGGTACGCGTCGTACAGGCGGCCCGCCGTGTCGGTTCCGACGCCGTCGATACAGCCGTACATCCGCTTTGCGGTCGGCGCGTCCAGCGCCGTCACCGACCCGTTCGGAAGCGCCGGGCTCGAGGGCTCTTCGACGTGCTTCCGGCCGAGTCGGACGGCCATATCGACGAGGCGGTCGCGGTCCGAACACGGGATGACGGGCGTCCCGAGTCGGGCGGTCAGAGACGCCGCCGACCCCCGGACGGCCGCCGCGGGCACCCCCTCGTCGCCGTCCGCGGGTAACTCGGCCTCCAAGAGGACGTACGAGTGTTCGTACGCCTCGCTCAGTCTCCGAACTTGGTCGCGGAGGTCGGGCGCGCGCCGACCGATGAGCGTGCTCACGTAGTCCGAGAGAGTCTTCCGCTCGACGCCGACGTTCCCCATCACCACGTCGCCGGCGTCGAGGCGGCGGGACTCGACGGATTCCACGTCCGGGTGCGCGCGAACCGCCTCCGCCACGGCGGCGGGTTCCCTGTCGTCTACGACGACTGCGAGTGACATCCGTGACGCGGCGGTACGCCGGCGACGACCAAGAGTTCGCCGTCCGAGGCCGACGAGGGGCGTACCCGCCCGAGAGCATAACTGCCGCGGCCCCCGACTGTCGGTGATGGTCAACGCGTTCTGGCTCGACCGCGACCTGCAGACGGCGGTCGAGTGGCTCGTCGACAAGCACGTCACGAGCAGCGTCTTCGAGTGCTCGATGGTGCTGACGACCGCGGCGCAGTTGAACGGGGTCGAGGGCGAGGACCTGTACTTCACTCACCGGAACCACCCGCTCACGCAGTGGGCCGCGGAGTCGTACGACAACTGGCGGCGACTCCGGGCCTACACGGAGGCGGCCCACGGCGAGTGGCGGTACCGCTGGGACCACGCGCCGGAGGACCGACACGGCTGTTGGGCGACGGTCGAAACGCTCGACCCCGAGACGGTGCGCGAGTTGGCGTGGCCGACCGAGGCGGCGACCGACCCGCCGCAGGTCACCGGCGAGTGGACCGCGCCGGACTACGTTGACGCCTACCGCTACTACTACGCCAACGAGAAGCGGCACCTGTTCCAGTGGTCGAAAGACCGCGAGGAACCGCCGTGGATAGCCGAGTACACGGTCGCCGCCGAGGGAACGGAGTCCGACCCTTCGGGGGACGCCCGCGGGGAGTAACGCGGAGGCGGCGCGTCGAACCCGTCGCAGGCGGCGAACGAACACCTACGCCGCTTCGGTCCGAACGGACGGACGGAGGACGACGAGATGGTTTCTACGGGCGACGTCATCGAAAACCCCGCGACCGGAGAGCGAATCGCATTCCGAACGACGGCCGAAGACTCCGGCGGGCGAGCGGTCGAGTTCGACTACTACCTCGAACCCGGCGGGTTCGCCGTCGGGAAGTTCGACCACGTTCACCCCCGGCAGGAGGAACGAATCGACGTCCGAAGCGGCGAACTCGGCGTTCGAATCGACGGCGACGAGTGGACGGCCACGCCCGGCACGCAGTTCTCCGTGCTCCCCGAGACGGAGCACACGGTGTGGAACGCCGGCGACAGGGAGATGCACGCGGTAGTGGAACTGCGCCCCGGACTGAAGATCGAGGCGTTCTTCGAGACGATGTTCGGACTCGCGCAGGACGGGAAAACCGACCGGCGGGGGATTCCGAGCCCGCTACAGTCGGCGGTTCTCGCCGACGAGTACCGCGAGGAGATACGACCGCCGGTCGTCCCCGGCCCCGCCGTGAACGCGCTCGCGTCGGTGTTGGCCCCCGTCGGCCGACGAAAGGGGTACCGCGCCCGGTATCCGCGCTACGCCGACCGGACGGCGACCGACCGGTGACCGTCGAGGCGGTGACGCGCTACGTCGATTGTAGCTCCTTCATCGCCTCTTTCCCGTACGTCGCGGCGGATATCTCGCCCTCGTTGTACCGCTCCGCCGCGTCCGTCCGGACCGTGAACTCGCCGAACTCCGCTCCCTCCGGGTCGAGTAGCGTCGCGTCGAGTTTCTCGCCGTCGAACTCGGCTTCGAGTAACGCCGCGTACGCCCCGGCGACGGTACCGACTTCGAGCGCCCGGCCCCGTCCCGTCTCGTCGTCGACGGCGTATTCGAGCGAGAGAATCGGCTTCCCCGCTTTCGTCTCCTCCGAGACGCCCTCGACGGCGAATCCGTGCTCGTCCAGAAACGCCTCGAAGTCGTCCGGCGTCGCTATCTCCGCGCCCTCCGCGCGGTGGACGCCCTCCTCGACGAGTTCGAACCGCTGTCGCACCGGAAGCGAAACCTCCTCGTAGCGGTAGAGTTCGTCAAGCGACTTCACCTGCGACTTTCCCGCTTTGAGCGTCTGCTCGGTGCACCCGGCGAGGGCGACGAGGCTTCCGACAGCGAGGCCGTTACCGAGGAACGTGCGTCGGTTCATCGAACGTGCCCCGCCCGTACGGACGGCCGAGGTAAAGCCCCTCGTTCAGGACGGCTCGTAACAAACGATATCTGACACGTCCTCGCGGGATTCGGACCGACCGATCGACGAGAGGCCATCCCGTCTGCGTACGCCCGTTATAGTTTCGGAATCCCGACGTTGCTTATCAGTAAAGTTGTCATTTCCACAGCGTCTTCCGTCTCCTCGCAGAACGTGGGGACATGGCACTGGAGTTCTACGACCTCGTTTTGATACTCCTCGGAGTCGCGGTCTTAGGGACCGGTCTGCTGCCGCGATACGTCCAACAACTCCCGCTGTCTCGGCCTCTCATCTGGGTGGCTTTCGGGTTCGCGATATTCTCGTTACCGCTCGGACTCCCCTCTCTCGACCCGGTTCTGCAGGGGGAGTTCACCGAGCGAATCACCGAGTTCGGCGTGATTATCGCCCTGATGGTCGCGGGCCTGAAACTCGACCGGCCCCCCGGCCTGAGGGGGTGGGAGTCGACGTGGCGACTCATCGGAATCACGATGCCGGTGACCATCGGTCTGGCGGCGTTGGTCGGGTGGTGGGTCGTCGGACTGACGATTCCGTCCGCGATGCTGTTAGGCGCGGTCATCGCGCCGACCGACCCCGTGCTAGCGAGCGAAGTGCAGGTCGAAGGGCCGGAGGGGAGCGACGAAGACGAGATGCTGGACGACGCCGACGGGGGCGAAGACGAGGCTCGCTTCGCCC
This sequence comes from Halopelagius longus, assembly GCF_900100875.1. Classification (NCBI taxonomy): domain Archaea; kingdom Methanobacteriati; phylum Methanobacteriota; class Halobacteria; order Halobacteriales; family Haloferacaceae; genus Halopelagius; species Halopelagius longus. The sequence continues at coordinate 415,814 of NZ_FNKQ01000001.1, forward strand.
TCACGTCGGAGGCGGGACTCAACGACGGGTTCGCCTTCCCCTTTACGTACCTCGCCATCGCCATGGCGCTGATGGGCGTCTCGCCCGGCAACTGGGTCGGCGAGTGGTTCCTCGTGGACGTGCTCTTCAGAATCGCGGTCGGACTCGCCGTCGGGGCCGGACTCGGATGGGTGATGGCGAAACTCGTCTTCGTCGAGGAGATTTCGCCGGAAGCCCCCATGGCCCGGTCGCTGTTGGGCGTGGAAGCCCTGGGCGCGACACTCCTCGTGTACGGCTTCATCGAGTTTATCGGCGGGTACGGCTTCATCGGCGTCTTCGTCGCCGCGGTCACCATCCGCAACTACGAGTACCGACACGCCTACTACGACCCGCTTCACGACGTCGCCGAACAGGCCGAGCAACTGACGATGGCGGCGATAATGATTCTCTTCGGCGGGCTGATAGCCAGCGGACTGTTCGCGCCCCTCACGTGGGAACTCGTCGTCGCGTCGGTGCTCATCGTCCTCGTCGTCCGGCCGGTGTCCGGAATCGTCGCGCTCCTCGGGTTCGACCGAAGTTGGGCCGAACGACTCGTCATCTCCTTCTACGGCCTGCGGGGCATCGGGACGTTCTACTACCTCGCGTACGCCCTCAACGAGGCGGCCTTTCGGGACGCGAACGTGCTCTGGGCGGTGTCGGGACTGGCCGTCTTGCTGTCGGTCGTCCTCGGCGGCATCACCGCGACGCCCGTCGTCGAAGAGTGGTTGGGAGAGTCACCGGAAGTAGAGACGCCGGACACGTCGGGGTGACCGACGACTGCGGTCAGAACGGAGACGTTCGCGGCACCGAATCGGCGCCCGGTGTTACTCTTTGATGAGGAGGATGCCGTCGTTCGTGGTTATCTCGGTCGCCTCCGGCGGCACGTCGAACTCGAACTGGTTCTCGCCCGCGACGACGATGGCCGTCTCGCCGACGATGTCCACCGTCGCCTCGACGCCGGGTCCGAAGTCGATGGCGACGACGCTCTCGCCCTCGTAGTCTCGGTGGGCGATGGTGATATCCTCTCGTTCGTTCGCCGCGGAACGCAACTGTCGGGGTGCCTCCATACGCTCGAAGTTGGGTCCGTCCGTCCCTAAGTGCTGTGCCCGGTCGGACGGCGGCGAACGGCCGACTGCGCCCCCGTCGCCCCCGTATCGCCAGTAGACTGAAGCGCCGCGCAACCGTCTCTCGGAGGTGGCGCCCCACGGCGCCCTGAGAGTATGCAACGAGAGGAACTACTCGACGGAGTCGCTCGACGGGCCCGACTCGAATCGCACGACGAAGCGGAACACGCCGCGCTGGCGACGCTTCAGACGCTCGGCGAACACATCTCCGAAGGGGAGGCCGAGGACGTCGCCGAGAGACTCCCGGACGAGTACGAACAGACGGTCACCGACCGGAGCGACGCGACGCCGCAGGAGTTCTCCACCGAGGGGTTCGTCCGGAGCGTCGCCCGGCGCGAACGCGGGGACGTAGGCGGCGAAGAGGCGCGGACGCACGCCCGCGCGGTGTTCGCGACGCTCGCGGACGCCGGCCTCGAAGACGAACTGCAGGACGCGCGGTCGCAACTGCCGGACGAGTTCGACACGCTGTTCGAGACCGACGGCCTCGCCGAGTGAGGCCTCACACCCCTCCGGCGGCGCGGTTCGCTTCGCGCTCTCTTCTCTCGCGGCGTCGAAGCGCGGCGAGTCGATAGCGCCCGCGACGGTCGGAGGCATCGCGCGGTCACTCGACGGGGAAGCGGAGCACCGCGGCCACGCCGAACGCCTCCGCGAATCGCGCGCCGTCCTCGGTGTCCGGGGGAACGGCGACGAACTCGCCGCCCGCCTCGGTCACTCGCTCCTCGTACTCGCGCAGGTCCTCGACCGGCCGCGCGCCGGAGACCAAGAGCGTCTCCACCGCGTCGAACTCCAAGGCTCGCTCGACTTCCTCCTCGCCGTAGGCGACTTCGTCGTCGCCGTCGTCTCGGAGGCCGTCGCGGAAGCGTTCGAGGGCCTCGCGGACCTCCTCTCCCTCCGCGTCGTCCATCGCGTCTCGCCCCTTCTCGGCGAGTTGCGTCAGTCCCTGCTCGGTGGCGTACTCGACGGAGAACGTCCCGCCGACCACCGCGTCGCGGAGTCTGTGGTCTAAGTGGTCGCCGTCTTCGAACTCCTCGACGGTGACCGTCGTCCCGCCGACGAGAAGTCCGTCCACCGTCGGGGCTCCGTCCTCGCCCGCCCCGTCTTCGAGGAACGCTCGCTCCGCCTCGGCCGCCACGTCGTCGAAGAACTCCTCTTTCTGACGCGCTCTGTCGCGTTCGAACCGGTCGGCCGACTGCCCGCCCGCCTTCGTCTTCCCCATCACGTCGCTGTCTATCGTCTCGACCGCCTCGACCCGGTCGCCGTCGAACCGGCCCAACGCCGCGCCGCCGCGTTCGACCACGAGGAGGCCGTACGTCGAGGAGTCGCCCGCGGCGGCCGCTAGCGCCTCGGCGTCGAACTCGTTCGACCACTCGTAGCGCTCCTCCCGAATCGGGTTCGGTAAGTCGTCGAAGACGTACTCGCTGAGGTCCTCCTCGTCGCCGGTGACGCCGACGTAGACGACGAGTCCGCCATCCGGCGTCTCGCCGTACTCGTGGAGGATCTGTTTGGTCCGTTCGAGCACCGCTCTGCGGGCCGTCGACGACTCGTCGGCGTGGATGTACTCGGCCTCGGCGTACTCCTCCTCGACCCGTTCGAGCGTCTCGCCGAGCGACTCCTCCGGCGGAATCGCGACCGTGAGCAGGTCGTCGCCGCCGCCGGACGCGTTCGATACGGCCTCGATGCGCTCTCGAAGTTCGTAGTTTGACGTAGTCATCGTGAGTCGGATACGGCGACCACCGCCCCGCCGGCATCGCTCGGTGACGACGGTTTGACCGAGTACACCGCTCGGGCGCTTGTATCTCTCGGCCCCCATCACGCCGGACGCGGCGCGGTCCCCCCCGCAACGACGCCCGACGGCCACAACCGGGTTCAACGGAGCGTCCGTGCACTTTCGTATGTCCACCGTCCGCTCCGTCGCCGGCCTCGCGAAGGACCGCAACCTCACTTACCTCGCGGCGGGCATCGCCTACTACGCGTTCGTGTCGATAATCCCGCTGATGTTGCTCGCCGTGGCGCTGGCGTCGTTCTTCGGGGGGCAGGCGCTGGCCGACCGCATCGTCGGCATGCTCAGTCAGCAGATATCGTCCGCCGGGGCGCAAGTCGTGACCCAGACGCTGACCAGCACCGCCGGACGAGGGGCCGCGTCAGTGGTCGGGTTCGTCACGTTGCTGTGGAGCGCGCTGAAACTCTTTCGCGGCCTCGACCAAGCGTTCGACGAGGTGTACGCGAACGAAATAGACGTCTCGATAGTCGAGCAGGTGATCGACGCGCTGGTCGTCATCGTCGGAATCGCGCTGGCCGTCGCTCTCGTCGTCGCCGTCGGCATCGTGCTCTCGATACTGAGCCTGCAGATTCCGTTCGCGAACGTGCTCGGAACGCTCGTTTTAATTATCGTCCTCACGCTCGCGTTCCTGCCGATATACTACGTGCTCCCGCCGGTGGACGTGTCGGTTCGGGAGGTGCTGCCGGGAACGGTCGTCGCCGCCGTCGGCTGGGTGCTCCTTCAGGTCGGCTTCCGAATCTACGCGGCCAACGCGGGGCGCTACGCCGCCTACGGCGTCATCGGCGCTGTCCTCCTGTTCGTCACGTGGCTCTACTTCGCCAGCATCGTGATGCTTCTCGGCGCGGCGGTGAACGCCGTGCGCCGGGGGACGACGACGGAAACGTGGTAGACGCCCGACTCGGGTTTTCGACGCGCGGCCGCGCGTCGAGTGGGCCGTCGCCGCGGGCGTTCAGCGGGCGACCGGCTCCGATTCGACGGTTTCGACGCCGGAGAACTCGAACCGGACGCCGCCGTCGGGGCTCTCGCCGAGCGACACCGACCAGCCGTGGGCTTCGGCGACGCTCCGGACGATGTTGAGTCCGAACCCGGTGCCCTCGGCGTTCGTCGAGTGGCCCGCCTCGAACACCGTCTCTCGTTCGTCCGCCGGGATACCGGGTCCGTCGTCCTCGACGGCGAACCCCGCGTCCGTCCGTCTGACCGTGACGGTCACCTCGGGGCCGGCGTGTTCCACGCTGTCGTCGGCCCCCGGCCGACTACTCGTGGAACCGTGTTCCACGCTGTTCCCGAACAGGTTTTCGAGTAGCTCCCGCAGTCTGCTCTGGTCGCACGCGACGGTCCCGAGTTCGTCCGCGATTCGGAGCGTCGCCGCCGAGGAACCCGCCGTCTCCCACGCCGCCTCGACGACGTCCGCGAGGGGGACGTCGTCGAACGCGTCTACAGCCGCCCCCTGACGAGCGAGCGTCAACAGGTCCTCGATGAGTTCGTCCATCCGTCCCAACGCGTCCTCGACGCGCGCGAAGTGTTGCTCGTCGCCCTCCTCTCGCGCGAGTTCGAGGAACCCCTCCGCGACGTTTAGGGGGTTGCGGAGGTCGTGTGAGACGACGCCCGCGAACTCCTCTAACCGCTCGTTCTGCCGCTCCAACTCCCGCTCTCGTTCCGCGAGTCGTTCGTGCGTCTCTATCGAGGCGACGGCGTGACCGATGGTCTCGCCGAGTTCGGACAGCACCTCTCGCTCCCGTTCGTCGAACACGTTCTGCCGGTCAGCGTAGATGCTGACGAACCCGTACACGGAGTCGTCGTCGCTTATCGGGACGACGGCCAACGACTCGACGCCTCGCGCCTCGAACTGCTCCCACCACGGTTCCATCGTCGGGTCGGCGAACACGTCGGGGATGCACTGTATCTCCCCGGTCTTGATGGCGCGGCCGCCCGCGCCCTGTCCCGACGGGTCGTCGTTTACCGTGATTTCGAGCGAATCGAAGTACGCGTCTTCGAACCCCGCCCACGCCGCGGGTCGAACGTGGCTGTCGCCCTCCTCGTACCGGCCGACCCACGCCGCGTCGTACGGATCCGACTCCGTCAGCCGGTCGCAGACGGCCTGTTCGAGCGCACCTCGCTCGGAGTTCCCCACGAGTTCCTGCGTCGCGATGCGGAGCGTGTCGTTGATGCGGTTGGCCTCCTCCAGCGACTGCTGGTGTTCCTGACTCCGGGCGTCGTAGACGCCGACGAGCAACCCGATGAGCGCACCGGCCGTCGCGGCGTTGAGAATCGGTACGAACGCCCACGGCAGCGGAAACCCCCTGAGGACGGCGCCCGCCACCGTCCACCCGCCGAGTATCGACAGCGCGACGGCGCCGACGCCCATCCACGCCAGCATCCGCTCCACGAACTGCCGCCCGGCGAATCGCCCCCGCGCCATCGCCGCGCCGACGACGGTCATCGAAACCGAGAGAACGAGCGGAAACAGCTCTATCGCCAACTCCGGTGGCGTCGACGGAATGGCGAGGACTTTCTCCAGGTGGAATAGGCTGAGCAGGACACCGACCCCGGCGACCGCTCCTCCCCCCTTCCGAGCCGAGACACCTCTCATTGGCGTACCTGACGGAGGCACCGTGATATAAGTTCGCACAACAGTCACACAGGATACAATAACGTGGGAAACGCAATCGCGGCGGATTACGCACGCGCGATGACGTTACCGTTCCGCCGAACGAGAGTACTGTGAGACGATTGAGGCCGTGGCGGACGCGAAAACGCGGGGACTCGAATCCGAACTGTCACCGACTTGCGAACTGGGTCGCACGCCCCGTACGGAACCGAAAGAAAAGCGTCGGCGCGGAGTCGGTTACCCGGCGACTTCCTCTTGGTCGAACTGCTCGCTGGCCTCGGTGACTTCTTCGAGCGCGTCCTGCTCTTCGCGGAGCGTCTCCGCCAACGTGTCCGCCACGTCGTCGTGACCGGTCTTCTGAGCCAGCGACGTGAGGTTACCGTAGGCGGCGATTTCGTAGTGTTCGGTCTTCTGCCCGACGCCCATGTTGTACCGGTCGAGCACGTCGCCGTCGTTCTCCTGTGCGAACTGTTCGTGCTCGTCGATGAGGGCGTCGATGACCTGCTCCTGCTTGGTCTGGGCCTCCTCACCTATCTGCTCGAACACCTGCTCCAGGCGCTCTATCTGCTCCCGCGTCTCGTCGCGGTGCTCGGAGAACCCCTGACTGGCGGCCTCGTCGTCGGTCTGATCGGCGAGGGTTTCCAGCGCATCGACGAGTTGTTGCTCCGCGTAGTACAGTTCTTGGAGCCCTTCGACGAAGAGCTCGTCCATCGAGTCGGTAGTCATGGTTCGTCTCTCGTTTCGTCCGAGTGCTCAATGAGCGACCGGGTTGTATGTGCAGGTCGGTCACCGCTGGGTGGACGACCGACGAGCATACTGGTCGGTGGTCGTTCGGCGGGCGACGCCAGCACTCCCCGCTCTCATCGCCGCGAGGCGATGCGCTCGTGAAAGTATCCGTTCTCCGAACGACACCGCGAAGCTGTCGTTCGGGGCGTCTTTCTGCCGCTCCTGAGATGTGACTAAGTGACTCCCGGCCGTCACGATACATATGGGGAAAGATACCACACACCAAGGTACCTCGGCGGTCGGAGGACGGAGAGCGGGGGGACCGCAACGGCGAACGGTGTTGAAGACTATCGCGGCGGGCGTCGGCGGTGCGGCGCTTCCCGTCGGCACCGTCGCGGGGTCGAACGGAGAGCGAACGACGGGGAGTTCGTGGCACACGCTGACGCTCTCGGCGAACGGGCCGGTCGAGTACACGCTCACCGTGGACGGGACGCTGGAACCCGACACGGAGGGCGGTGACTTCTCCGCGGACTCCGACGAGGACGTGTACCGGCCGACCCGCGACGCGTACTTCGGAGTCAGAGACGAGACGGGACCGGTGCCCGAGAACGCCGGGGGGACGACGTACCTCGGCGACCGGATGCTCATCACCGGGCGACTGTCGACGCTCGAGGTCGAACCCGAGGACGGGTACGACGCGAACGTCTACCTCGACGAGTCGCTCACGAGCGTCTCCGATATCATGAACGACGGAGAGGGACCGTATCTCGACGGGTACCACTCGCTGATGATTACGGCGAACGGGCCGACGCGGTACGAGGTGCTGACCATCGCCGAACGCGGCGAGATACAGACCGAGAGCGGGGACTTCTCGGCCGACTCCGACGACGGAACGACGACCAACGACGACGGAACGGTCACCGCGACGGACGAGACGGGACCGATACCCGAGAACGCCGGGGGGACGACGTACCTCGGCGACCGATACCTCCTTTCGGGGACCGTCGAGGAACTCGACTTGGACTACGAGCCGATGCGGTACGACCTGAACGTCTACATCGACGAGCAAGACGTCGACCCCGACGTCGTTCGAAACAACGAGTTCTGAGCGGCGTCGGACCGTCCCGTCGCCGCCGTTTTCTGCTCGGCACCGGCGCGGTGAACCCGGCGGTCGGTCCGGATCCGAGCGACTCGAAACGGACGGCTCAGTTCGCGATGAACCGGGCCAGGTAGACTATCGGAATCACCGGTATCGCCAGCCCCGTGATGACGAGGAATACGGCGATGACGAGTTTCTGTCCCCGGCTCGAATCGTCCCAGACGGACCGCCACATGTCGTCGATACCCCGCGCGGTTCGTTGTACGAGTCCGGCCATGGAGGATACTGACGGCGCAGACGGTTGTACTATCTGGCCGGCGGCGGGTCCTCCTCGGAGTGCGGACGTGGGGAGGCGACCCGGCAAAGAGTATGGATAGGTGGAGAACGTACCGGGCGCCGATGGGTTCGGACGACTTCGACGGGTACGACTACGTCGTCGACCGGGAGGGAGACGGCGATTACGAGAGCGTTCAGGCGGCTATCGACGGGGCGAAGTCGTTTCCTCGGGAACGGATACGGATACTCCTGCGGGAGGGCGTGTACGACGAGAAGGTGGCGGTCCACTCGTGGAACCCTAAAATCACCCTCGTCGGGGAGGGTGCGGCGGAGACGATACTGACGCACGACGACCACTTCGAGAAGATAGGACGGGGGCGGAACAGCACGTTCTTCACGTACACGCTGAAGGTCTGCGGGAACGACTTCCGGGCGCGTAACCTCACGGTGCGAAACGGCGCCGGCGCGGACGCCGGACAGGCCGTCGCGCTTCACGCGGAGGCCGACCGGGCCGAGTTCGAGCACTGTCGGTTCGTCGGCAATCAAGACACCGTGTACGCCGGCGGCGAATGCTCACGACAGTACTTCCGCGACTGTCACGTCGAGGGGACGACCGACTTCGTGTTCGGCGGTGCCACGGCCGTCTTCGAGCGGTGCGATATCCACTCGAAGGCGGACTCGTACGTCACGGCCGCGTCCACGCCCCGGAACCAACCGTTCGGGTTCGTCTTCAGGGACTGTACTCTCACCGCGGACCCGGAGGTTTCCGACGTGTACTTGGGCCGCCCGTGGCGGGACCACGCCCACGTCGCGTTCCTCCGAACCGAGATGGGTTCGCACGTCAATCCGGCCGGGTGGCACAACTGGTCCCGCCCGGAGGCCGAAGCGACGGTCACGTTCGTCGAGTACGAGAACCGGGGCCCCGGGGCGAAGAGGGACGAACGGGTGGAGTGGGCCGCGGAACTGACGCCGGCGGAAGCCGAGCGGTACGCGACGGAGAACGTCCTGACCGGCGGTACCTCTCGGCAGTCGACGCGACGCTGGTACCGAACCACTACGCGGTGACGTCGGTACCCCGACTCCGTGTGACGAGTCTACGCGCCGTTCACCTCCGAGCGAGATTACCGTTCGCCGTGTGGACGCTGTCGCCGGGACCGCCCGGCGAGAGGTGGTCGAACTCTCCGGTCGGAATCGTCCCCTTCGTCCAGACCATCTTCCCGTCCGTCGTCACGTCCAACCCGTCGTACGGGTCGAAGCGGTCCGACTCCACGTACGCCTCGAACTCGGCGTTCTTCGCGGCTTTGGCGTCGGGGTAGGTGTTCGCGAAGGTGAACTCGGTCGTCTGGGGCCCGAACCGCCACGACTTGAGGCCGCCCGTAATGACGTCCTTCCGGAAGCCGCGGGACGACGACCCGTCCATCGCCTCGGGATAACAGGTCAACGCATGCGTCTCCTCCACGAGGCCGAGCATCGCGCCGACGTACTCGTTGCCGTCGGGGTAGCGGGTTTCGCCGTCGAGTCTCGCGTCGAGGATGGCTCTGGCGCGTTCGAGCGAATCGCCGTCGCGCCTGCCCATCGTCGAGACCAGCAGGACGATATCCTCGGAGACGGCGTACACGCGCCGGTCGCCGAACAGTCGGAAGCCGCGATACTCCTCCGGTTCCGGACGCGGCGTTCTCGTCGGCGTCGTCGGCTCGTCGGTCGACGTCGCTCGTGCGTTCCACTTCTCGGCGAGACGCTCCCCGAACGCGTCGGGGTCGAACGATCCGAACGCTATCTTCGCCTCGAAGTCGAGACTGAGCGTCGCCGAGACGTCCTCTGTGTCCAATAAGTTTCTCGCCGGAGCCTCTCGGAGCATCTCGCTCTTCAGCCGTTCGTAGGCGTTCTCGTGAATCGCGTCGCGACGCTCGCGAATCGCCGCGACGTCGTGGTAGACGATGCCGTAGCCGTCCCTGAGAGGAGTGTTCGTCGGGTCGATGAGCCACTCGCGGAACGACTCGCCGCTCTCGTCGGACCCGTCGTCGGTCGACGGCGCGGTAGTCGGTCCGTCGGTGGCCGTCTCGTCGGTTCCGGCCGTCCCGCCGAGGCATCCGGCGAGCGACGTGAGCCCTGAGCCACCGAGAGCGAGCGCCGTCATCTGGAGGACATTTCGTCGTGTGCGGGGCATGTGTAGAACGAGTCGAAGGGTTTGTGATAAGTTTTGTCTGCTGTACTTGTCGGGGAAGACCGGCTCTCCGTTCGATCTGCTCGATAGGAAGTCGGTCTCGGCACTCGTCCTCACCGTTTCTCCAGTTGTACCCGTTGGCCGACGCCGAGGGCGTTCTTTCGATTCGGAAACCGGAGGCGAGGGTACGGAGTGGTGGAGGACAGGTACGCGACTGACTTCTTTCTAACAGGTGGTCATCAGGTACTTTGGAGCCGGCTTCCAATGGCGGGCAGAGGCCGACTACGGCGGCAACTGAACTCCGGCCGACATCGACGAACACTGATGGCACCAAACCTCACAGTCGTCACGACTATCGTCGCGCTTCCCTTCGTCGCTGCGGTTCTCTCACCGCTCATCTATCGCGTCCTCGGCGAACGAACCGGCTACGCGGGAGCCCTCGTCGCGGCGGCGAGCTTCGGGCTGCTAGTGACGCAACTCGACAGCCACGGCACCGTCAGGGCGTCGTGGGTCTCCGCTCTCGACGTGGGGTTCCAGTTCACCGTCGACGGGTGGGGGCTCCTCTTTGCGCTCTTAGCCAGCGGCATCGGCGTCCTCGTGTTCGTTTACTCGGTGCGGTACATGCACGGCGAGGACGGTCTAGCGCGCTACTACGCGGCGCTGCTCGCGTTCATGGGCTCGATACTCGGCGTCGCGCTCGCCTCCGACCTCGTGCTCGTCTTCCTGTTTTGGGAACTGACGAGCCTCTGTTCGTTCGTGCTCATCGGCCACCACACCGACGACGCCGAGTCGCGCTACTCGGCGCGGATGGCCATGGTCGTGACCGTCGGCGGCGGCCTGTGCCTGCTCGCCGGTCTGCTCGTGCTCTCGGTGGCGGCGCAGGACGCCCTCGGCCGCGTCACCTTCGACCTGACGGCGATGCTCGCGAACGACGAGGCGATGCGCGCCGCCCTCCGCGAGTCGGGGCTGTTCGTGCCCGCACTCGTCCTCGTCGTCGTCGCCGCGGCCGCCAAGTCCGCGCAGGTTCCGCTGCACTTCTGGCTACCGAACGCCATGGTCGCTCCGACGCCCGTCTCGGCCTTCCTCCACTCCGCGACGATGGTCAAGGTGGGCGTCTACTTCATCGGCCGCGTGCGCCCCCTGCTTTTGAGTCCCGAGTGGGTGCTCCTCGTCGCGACGATGGGACTCCTGACGATGACGGTCGGGGCGCTCTTGGCGGTGGCCGCCACCGACAGCAAGGAGTTGCTCGCCTACTCGACGGCGAGTCACCTCGGGCTGATGGTCGCGGGCTTCGGATTCGACGTGGTGTACGGCGGCGAGGCGGGCGCGTTCCACCTGCTCAACCACGCGCTGTTCAAGGCTCCGCTGTTCCTCGTCGCGGGAATCGTCGCCCACGAGGCCGGCAGCCGTACTCTCGACGACCTCGGGGGGCTGTGGCGGGACCTCCCGATAACGGCCGCAATCGCCGGCGTGGCCGCGCTGAGCATGGCCGGCATCCCCCCGCTCAACGGCTTCTACTCGAAGGAACTGCTGTTCGAGGCGACCTACGAAGTCGCCCACGAGGCCGGCGGACTCGCGTGGCTCTACCCCGCCGTGGCGACGGTCGCGAGCGTGTTCACCGTCGTCTACTCGCTGAAGTTCCTCGCGATGTTCTTCGGCGACCGACGAGCGCCGGTCGCGGACATCCACCGGCCGCCGGTCGCACTGGTCGCACCCCCCGCCGTCTTGGCCGCCGGGGTCGTCGTCGTCAGCGTCGCGCCGCAGGTGGCGGTCGACGCTATCGTCCAGGGGGCCGTCGAAGCCACCGCCGCGGGCGAGGCGCACCTCGAAGTCGGACTGCCGACTCACGTCTCGCCCCCGGTCGCGATGTCCGCCGTCGCTATCCTCGGCGGCCTCGCCGCGTACCCGTTCACGGGGCGACTCGCGGCGGCCATCGAACGCGGCGTCGGTGCTCCGGTCCCCGTGCGGCCCAGCGGGTGGTACGACTGGACCGTCTCGACGGCGGAGGCGACGAGCGCCCGGTTCGGCCCGTTCGTCCACAACGGCCTCCTGCGGACGTACGTGGCGTGGATCGCTGCGGCCGGGAGCCTGCTCGCACTCGCCGGCTTCGCCGCGACCGGCGGTGTTCCCGGAATCGGGAGGCTCAGCGTTCCGTTTTCGGTCGCAGGCGTGCTGGCGATAGCCGTCCTCGCCGGCGTGGCGGTGACCATCGCCTCCTCCCACGTCGCCAGCGTCCTCACGCTGTCGATTCTCGGATTCATGCTCGCCATCTTCTTCATCCTCGCGAGCGCGCCGGACCTCGCGCTCACGCAGTTGGTCGTCGAGACGCTCGTCCTCCTGATATTCCTGCTCGTCCTCCAGCGGTTGCCGTCCTTCTACTCGGACGTCAGACCGTTCGTGCTCGCCCGCGACGCCGGCGTGGCGATTCTCGTGGGCGCGATGGCGTTCACGGCCGTCTCGCTGACGGCACCCGGCCCCGACGCCGAGCCGACGAGCGTCGCCGCCTACTACGCGGAGCAGGCGGTCCCGGCCGGCGGCGGCACGAACGTCGTCAACGTCATCCTCGTCGACTTCCGGGCGTTCGACACGCTCGGCGAGTTGCTGGTCGTCACCGTCGCCGCACTCGCCATCCTCGTGCTCGTGACGATGCGGACCCGAAGCGAGGAGACGGTCGGCGATACCGAGGAGGGGCCGATTCCCGACGGGGGTGACTCGCCGTGACGACGACGATTATGCGGACGACGGCCCGGGTGACCGTCCCCATCGTGCTCGTCCTCTCCATCTGGCTGTTCCTCCAAGGCCACAACCTGCCCGGCGGCGGGTTCATCGGCGGCGTCCTCACGACGACGGCGTTCGCGCTCGTCTACGTCGCCTACGACCTCGACTACTTGGAGTCGGGCGTCCTCGACAGGGAGGTCGATCCCGGCACCAGCATCTTCGAGCACCGCACGGTCACCGCCTACCGCCGCACGTTGCTCGCGGGACTCGTGGTCGTCGTCGGCAGCGGCGTCGCTGGAATGCTCGTCGGCGACCCCTTCCTGACCCAGACGTACGTCCACCTCGAACACGTCCCGATATACCACGAGGTCGAACTCGCGAGCGCGCTCGTGTTCGATCTGGGCGTGTACCTCGTCGTCGTCGGCAGCCTCCTGACGATTACCTCGGTGGTGAGCGCCGAATGATACGGAACACTGAGACGCCGTTCGTTCGATGTGGAGTTGATAGCCGATGAGCGTCGTCCTCGCGGTTGCGGTCGGCGCGTTGTTCGCCGTCGGGACGTTCCTGCTGTTGCGGCGGGACCTCGTGGCGGTCGTCTTGGGAGTCGCCGTCATCTCTCAGGCCACGTTCGTCTACCTCATCGCGATGGGCGGCGTCGACGAGGGGACGCACGCCCTCGTCCCCGTCCTCGAAACCCACGGCGGCGAGGTCCCCGAAATCGCAGACCCCGTGGTGCAGGCGCTCGTGTTGACCGCCATCGTCATCAGTTTCGGGACGACCGCGCTGGCGCTCGTCCTGTCGTACCGCGCCTACGAGGAGAACGGAACCATGGACGTCACGGAGTGGATGGGATGAGTTGGCTCGTCATCGCGCCGCTTTTAGCCCCGCTCGGTACCGCCGTGCTCACCCTCGCGCTCGGTCAGCGGCCGCGGATTCAGCGCGCGGCGAGCGCGGCCGGTGCCGCCGCGTACGTCGCGGCCATCGCCGCCGCCGTCTGGGTGTTCGTCCTCGCGCCGGGTGCCCCCGGCGCGGCGGTCTACCGCGTGGGCGAGTGGCCCGCGCCCTTCGGAATCACGCTCGTCCTCGACGGGCTGTCGGCGTTCATGCTGACTATCGCCGCGGGCGTCGGGTTCGCGTCGATACTGTTCTCGCTTCGGTACGTGAGCTCCGAAAACCAGCGCGTCTACTACCACCCGCTGTTCCACGTGCTTCTTGTGGGCGTGACCGGCGCGTTCCTCACCGGCGACCTGTTCAACCTGTTCGTCTGGTTCGAGGTGATGCTCATCGTCAGTTACGTGTTCGTCGCCTTCTACGGCACCGACTACGCCACCGCGGCGTCGTTCCGCTATCTGGTGATGAACGTCCTCGGAAGCGCGCTCATGCTCGTGGCCATCGGCGGCCTGTACGCCACGACGGGCACGCTCAACATGGCCGACATGGCCCGGCGGTTGGCCGACCCCGCGGCGTACGGCGTCGACCCCGCGCCCGCCGTCGGCCTGTCGGCCCTGCTGCTCGCGGTGTTCGCGCTGAAGGCCGGTCTCGTCCCATTCCAGTTTTGGGTCCCCGCCGCCTACACCGCCGCGCCGCCGCCCATCACCGCGATGTTCGCCGGCGTCACCAAGAAGGTCGGAATGTACGCCATCGTCCGCCTCTACTTTACGGTCTTCGCCGTCGACACCGTCTCCGTCGACCTGTTCGGCGTCGCCGGCGTGTCGCCGCTCGCCTTCCTCGCGCCGGTGCTGGCGGCGATGGGGATAGCGAGCATCGTCGTCGGGGGGTTCGGTGCGGTCGGTCAGGACCGACTGGAGGGCGTGTTCGCGTACTCCAGCGTCGGCCAAGTCGGCTTCATCGCCATCCCCATCGCCGTCGCCGCGGCGGCCGACCCCGCGGGGACGCTCCGCGGCGTCGCCATCGCGGCCGCGCTGGTGTTCGCGCTCCACCACGCGCTCGCGAAGGGGCTCCTCTTCCTCTCGGCGGCCGCCGTCGAGGATGCGACCGGGACGGACAACCTCCGGGGTCTCGGCGGCGTCGCCGGCCGCTCGCCGGTGCTCTCGGGGGCCGTCTTCGTCGGCCTCCTCTCGCTCATCGGCCTCCCGCCGTTGACCGGATTCTTCGGGAAGCTCCTCGCGTTCGACGCGACGGTTCGAGGGCTCGCGTCCGGTTCCGGCGCGCTGTCGGCGCTCGCGCTGGTCGCGTTGCTCCTCGGGGCCGTGCTCACGATTCTGTACACGACGCGGGTGTGGGTCGGCGGCTTCTGGGGGGCGGAGACGCCGGCGGTCGAGGGCGCGACCGTCGAATCGGGCCAACTCGCGGTTCTCGTCGCGCTCGCGGCGGCCGTGGTCGTCGTCGGCGTCGGGTTCGACCCGATATACCGGTTCGCCGAGACGGCGGCGAACGCCGCCGTCGACACCGAGGCGTACGTCGACATCGTTGGTCTCGGCGGAGGTGGTGGCGCGTGACCCGCAGTTGGCCGGTCATCGGCGTCGTGTTCGGCGTTCTCTGGGTGTTCATTCAGGGGCCGCCGCTCGCGTTCGAACCGCTCGTCGGAGCGCTGCTCGTCGGCCTCGCGGTCGGCTTCCCCCTCTCGTACCTCTTCCGGCGTCTGTACGCCGACACGGTCGACCTCCGCCGGGTGGTTCGCGGCGTCCCGTACACGATACTATACATGCTAACGTTCACCAAGGAGGCGATCGTCTCCAGCTTCGACGTGACGTACCGCGTGCTCGCACCCTCCGGACCGATCGACCCCGAGGTGATACTCATCCCGCTGCGGGTACAGACGGACCTCGGGGTGACCACTATCGCAAACAGCATCACGATGACGCCCGGTTCGCTCACGCTCGACTACGATCCGAACGAGAACGCGCTGTACGTCCACGTCATCGACGGGAGAGCGCCCGAAGAGATAGTCGCCCCGATCCGCAACTGGGAGGACTACGCGCTCGTCATCTTCGACGAGGAACTGTCGCCGGCCGACCCCGCGCCGGATTTCGCCGTCTACCCGCCCGACCAGACGCATCCAGTCCTCGAACAGGCCCTCCCCGACACCGAGAGCGAGGCGGAGACGGAGGTCGAACCGCCGGCCGAGGAAGCCACCGGAGGTGACGACGATGGTCGCTGAGGGGACGATAGTGCCGGTCGTAGACGCCGCAATCGCCCTCGCGGTGCTTCTGAACCTGCTGTGCGGCTACCGCGCGGTCCGGGGACCGACGATTCCCGACCGCGTGGTCGCGCTGGACGCCATCGCGACGAACGTCGTCGCCATCGCCGTCCTGTTCGCCATCAAGACCGACCGGGGCCTCTTCGTGACCGTCAGTCTCGTCCTCGCGATTATCGCGTTCCTCTCGACGGTCGCGGTCGCCAAGTTCGTCACCGAAGGCGACATCATCGTCACGGGAGAGTGACCTGAGCATGTCTCACAACCACCACCACCGAACGCGCCGGGCCGTCACAGCGAGTCAGCGGGTCGACGGAGGTGACCGCTGATGGTCGGCGTGGAAGCGATACGGACCTGGGTAGTCGTCGGCCTGATCGTCGTCGGGTCGTTCTTCCTCACGGTCGGGACCATCGGCCTGCTGCGACTTCCGAACGTGTACAACCGGATGCACGCGACGAGCAAGCCGGCGACCATCGGGACGGTCTCCATCTTCCTCGCGGGGTTCGCGTACTTCGGCCCCGGAGGTCCCGGCCTCTCGTCGCTCGTCGGTATCGTCTTCCTGTTCCTGACGGTGCCGACCGGCGCGCACATGATATCGAGGGCGGCGGAACAGATCGGCGTCCCGTTCATGGGGTCCGTGACGTGGCCCGGCAAATCCGACGACGAGTAGGGGTGCGGTTCCGTCCGAGACGCCCTTTAAAACGGAGCGTCTGTTGGCCGGAAGCCGAGCGAAGGAACCGGGTTCGGAAAACCGCTCGGGGCCGTCTCTCCTACTGGGATGTCTGCTGAGATACACTGTTTTGCGTCGTCCGGACCACTGCCGCCACTCTATCGGCGGAACCAGTAGTGGCCGTACCGTGAGGTGAGGTAACAACTCTGATGCTCTGCAAGAATAAAATCCGTCTGCTTAATACCTTTCAGTTATTACCGCCGGGTACACGTGCCATCTCTGAACCTCGAACCACTGACGTACGAGGAGATCCCGTCGGAGCGGCGTCCGAGCTTTCTGCAGGCTCTGGTCCCCGTTCTCGGGGTCGTCCTGTTCCTCGGCGTCGGCTCCGGATATCTGAAACTGGCCCCTCACGGGCCGCTCCTCTGGAGTATCGTGCTGACCGGCGCGGTGGGCAAGTACTGGCTCGGCTACTCGTGGGACGACCTCTACGAGGGCGTAGCGGACAGCCTGCTGATGGGCTTGCAGGCCATACTCATCCTGTTCGTCATCTACGCGCTCATCGCGACGTGGATCAGCGCCGGGACGATTCCCGGCCTCATGTACTACGGGCTCGAAGTGTTGACCCCGAAGATATTCCTGCCGGCGACGGCGCTGCTCGCGATGGTGGTCGCCTTCTCCATCGGGTCCTCGTGGACCACGGCCGGCACCCTCGGCGTGGCCTTCATCGGCATCGGCTCGGGCCTCGGCATATCCCCCCCGATGACCGCAGGCGCCATCCTCTCGGGCGCCTACGCGGGCGACAAGCAGTCGCCCCTCTCTGACACGACGAACCTCGCGGCCGCGGTGACGAACATTGACCTCTACGACCACATCCGCGCGATGCGCAACGGGACGGTTCTGGCCTTCGGCCTCTCGGTTCTGCTCTACGCGGGGCTGGGCCTGCGCGCCGCCGGCGCGATTCCCGCCGGCCGCGTCGCCGAGATTCAGGGCGCTCTCGCCGGGACCTACGACCTCTCCGCGCTGGTGTTCGTACCGCTCGTCGTCACCTTCGGGCTGGCGCTCTACGGCATCTCGGCGCTCCCGACGCTCGTCGCCGGCGTCTTCGCCGGCACCTTCACGACGGTCCTCGTGCAAGGTCGCGCGTTCACCGCCTCGTGGGAGGTGTTCCTCAACGGGACTGCTCCCGAGACGGGGATGACGCTCGTGAACGACCTGCTGGCCAGCGGCGGCCTCTCCGGGTCTGCGTGGACCATCTCGGTCGTCGTCGCGGCCCTCACGCTCGGCGGACTCCTCGAGCGAACCGGCGTCCTCGCCGTGCTCGCTCACTCGCTCGCGTCCGTCATCTTCGGTCCGCGCAGTCTGGTCGTCGGGACCGGTATCTCGGCCATCTTCGTCAACGCGTTCTCCGCCCAGCAGTACATGAGCATCGTCGTCCCGGGACTGACGCTCCGGAACCTCTACGACGAGTACGGGCTGGAGGGTGAGGACCTCTCGCGGGCTATCGAGTCCGCGGGCACTCCGACGGGTGCGCTCTTCCCGTGGCACGCCGGCGCGGTCTACATGTCGGCCGTCTTCGGCGTGAGTACGCTCGCGTACGTCCCGTTCTACTTCTTCGCGTTCCTCTCGCCGCTCGTCCTGTTCGCGACGGCTATCTTCGGCGGGCGGTACAAGCAGACGGGCGACGCCGACCCCGCCGAGTCGCCGGCGGCGGCCGACGACTGACGAGTCGGATTCGGCCTCGAAGTCCCGGTTCGGCTGCGATTTCGCCTCTACAGAAAGTCGGCCTCGGCACTCATAGGGCTCGTCACCGTCGGGTGCCACCCCGCTCGGAGCGGTGCCGTCGTCATCGGCCACCCGTCGATACTCTCTCGGACGGGAAGTCGGTTACCGTTCGACGGTGCCCGCCGGTCGCCTCACGCCTCCTCGACGACCGTATTTCGGAGCCTTCCGACGCCTTCGTACCAAATTTCGACCTCCTCGCCCGGTTCGACGAGGCCGGGGTTCGCCGGACTGCCGAACGAGATGACGTCGCCGGGGCGGAACGTGTAGCGTTCCGAGAGGAACGACACCACCTCCGCGGGCGAAAAGAGCATCTGCGCGGTCGTCGCCTCCTGCCGGAGTTCGCCGCCGACGTGTGTCGTCATCTCGATGTCCGAGGGGTCGACGTCCGTCTCGATCCACGGCCCGAGGGGCGCAGAGGCGTCGAACGCCTTCCGCGCGGTTCGGCCCGGTTGGTCGAGGGCGTCCAAGTCGTTCAGAATCGTGTACCCCCGAACCGCGTCGTCGACCTCGTCCTCTCCGATATCGTGGCACTGCCGGCCGATGACCGCCGCCAACTCGCCGGCGTACGTCAACTCCTCGGTCCAGGAGGGGTACTCGACGGGCGCGCCGGGGTCGTGGACCGACGCGGGCGGTTTGATGAACCAGTCGGGGGCGTCCGGAACGTCGTAGTCCATCTGGTCCAACGTCGCCGCGAAGTTCCGACCGACGCAGTAACACGCCGACGGTTCGCAGGGCGCAAGAAGCGTCGCGTCCCCGTCGTCGCCGATACCGTAGGTGTCCTCGTCCACCGTGACCGTCCCGTCGTCGTACTCGCCGGTTCGGATGCCGTCCGGCGTGCGAACGCGTGCCAGTCGCATACGCCCACACCGGACCCCGGACAACTTACTATTTCGGTCGCGGCGACTGTCCGAGTCGGACGAGGGGTCACCTCGCGGTGGGTAGCGACTCCGAGGAGACCGGTCACTTCGGGTTCGGCATCGCCTCGTTTTCGTCGTCGGTCAAGTTCCGCAGGCGGCGCGTGTCGGTGGTCGAAAACGACCGCTGACAGCGCTCGACCCACGAACCGGTATGGTTTGCGGCGTCTGTGGCGTCCGCAGGGTCTGCGGCGTCTGCACTCTGCTCCGCCTCCGCCGCGTCTCGCTCTTCGGTCGGTTCGGGGGTCGGCCGGGGGTCGGTTCTCGACTGCGATTCTGTCGGGTTACGGGTATGTGTGCTCACGTGCGTGGGGTTCGCCGGGGGTCGGTCGTACGCCTGTGCGGGGTCGAAAACGAGTCAACAGCGTACGCGTACGACCGACATCACGTCTCGACGGAGATGCGCCACCATAATGAACGTTACTGATAGAACAAAAACGACGGTGCGGCGCGTCTCGACGCTCCCCTTCGCGTCGTAACGCTCTCAGTCGTGTCCGGCGACGGGGACGGGTTCGTACGGCTCTTCGAGGTACTCGACGTCCGAGTCCGAGAGGTCGATGTCGAGCGCTTCGACGGCGTCTTCGAGGTGTTCGACGCTCGACGTGCCGACGATCGGCGTCGTCACCCACTCCTTGTGGAACTGCCACGCGAGCGCGATTTGGGCCATCTTCACGCCCTTCTCTTCTGCGAGCTCCTGCACGCGTTCGTTTATTTCGGGGCCGCCGCCGCGGGTGTAGCCGCGTTCGAGCGACGCCTCGTGTTCGCCGCGCGTCGTCGCGTCGAACTCCTCGTGCGGGCGCGTGAGGAATCCCGCCGCCAGCGGACTCCACGGCATCACCGCGATATCCTCCTCCTCGCAGAGGGGGAGCATCTCGCGCTCCTCCTCGCGGTACGCGAGGTTGTAGAGGTTCTGCATCGAGACGAACCGTTCGAGTCCGAGGCTCTCGGACGTGTGCAGGGCGTCGGCGAACTGGTGGGCCCACATCGACGACGCACCGAGGTGGCGGACTTTCCCGCGTCGGACGGCGTCGTCCAACGCTCGAAGCGTCGTCTCGACGGGCGTGTCGTAGTCCCACCGGTGAATCTGATAGAGGTCCACCGTGTCCATCCCCAACCGGTCGAGGGAGTCGTCGAGTTCCTGTTCGATGGTCTTCCGCGAGAGGCCGCCCGAGTTCGGGTCCTCGTCGTCCATCTGGCCGTACACCTTCGTCGCCACGACGAACTCGTCGCGGTCGTACTCCGCGAGCACCTCGCCGAGAATCTCCTCCGATTCGCCGTACGAGTAGACGTTCGCGGTGTCGAAGAAGTTGATTCCGAGCTCGATGGCGCGCTCGATGAGTTCGCGGCTCTCCTCTCTGTCGAGCGTCCACTCGTCCCAGTCGGTTCCGAAGCTCATACAGCCGAGACAGATTTCGCTCACCGTCGCGCCCGTCTGTCCGAACGTGGTGTACTCCATGGCGTAGCCGACGGACGGACGGCGCAAAAAGATACGTCAGGGTCACCGTTCTGCCGGTTGCTCCGGCTCGAACGGCGACGACTACTCCCGACAGTCGCGGCGTCAGTACCGCCCTTCGCGGAGCGTCTCGCGCCGTTCCCGCTCCGCCCGCGCGTCGTCCACCGAGTCGTTCGCGACGAGTCTGTCGACCCGCCGTTCGAACTCCCGTTCGTCTATCTCGCCCGCGACGTACCGCCGTTTCAGGTCCTCCAAGGCGTCCTGCGCCTTCTCCTCGGGGGACGGCTCCGGTTCGGACACCGCCTCCGAGAGGCCGAGTTTTCGAAGCGGCGGGTACGTCCGTTCGGCGAACTCCGCGAGGCGTTGGACGCGCCCGCCGCGCGGAACCGACGCGCGCCGGGCGAGCGCGTACACGAAGCCGACGCTTCCGAAGACCGCACCGAGGAGGGCGACGCCAGCGAGCGGAACCCACGGGACGGCGAGTTCGAAGGCCGCGCCGACGACCGACGCGCCCGTGACGAACGCCGACCCGAGGACCAACGCGCCGTACCCGAGGACGACTGCCAGAAGCGTCCCCGACAGCAGGAGGGTGACGACGGAGAGGCCGAGGAGGCGGTCGCGGAGGAGACTCATTACTCGACGGTAGGACGCCGCGAGTTGCTATATCTGTCGGAAGTCGGAACCCCGCCGCCTCGAACGAACCGTTAAATAGGGGGACGCGGCACCGCAGAGTAGTGACCGAGACTGCGCGACTCGCCGACCTCGACCGCCTGTACGACATCTTCGACGACCTCGCCGCGAGAGTCGGCGGTCCGCGGCGGTTGGCAGACTGTCACGGGCGCATGAACTGGCCCGACCGCGGCGTCTACTTCTTCTTCGCGCCGGGCGAGACGCGGGCGTCGTCGGGGCAACTCCGACTGACGCGCGTCGGAACGCACGCCGTCAGCGAAGGGAGCAAGACGACCCTCTGGGACCGCCTCAAACAGCACTACGGGACGGGAGACGGCAGTTCGGCGCACCCGCACGGCGGAAACCACCGCGGATCGGTGTACCGACTGCGCGTCGGCGAGGCGCTCGTCGAACGCCACGGGCTCGCGGACGCGTACCCCGATTGGGGAACGTCCCGGATCCCCGCCGACCGACCGCGGGGCGAGGTTCGCGACGAGGAGTACCCGCTGGAGCGGTGGGTGAGCGTCTACCTCCGGAACCAGCCGTTCCTCTGGGTCGACGTTCCGGACGCGCCCGCCGCCGAGAGCGACCGGGCGCGAATCGAGCGGAACGTCATCGCCCTCGTCAGCAACTACGGCGGCCCCGTCGCGGACGCCCGGTCGGCCGACTGGCTCGGGAAACACAGCCCGAACGCGGAGATACGAGCCTCGGGGCTGTGGAACGTCGAACACGTCGCAGAAGAGTACGATCCGGCGGCGTTGGAGACGCTCGCGGAGTACGTCGCCGAGACGGACCCGCTCTAACTGACCGCGTCCGACGCTTCCGGCCCCGCTGTCCGCTCAGAACTCCAGTTCCTCGGCGCGTTCGCGCGCGCCGGCGGCGACCAACGGGAGCGTGACCGTCGCGTCGCCGACGACGGTGACGTTCTTCGCGGACTTCTCCAGTTTCCCCCACGACCGGGCCTCGTCCAGCGTCGCGCCGGAGAGGCCGCCGGTGTGGTCGGGGTCCATCGTGAGTTGGACGGCGTAGTCGTAGGCGTCGGGGATGGTCAGCATCGTCTGGAGGACGTAGTTCTTGGGGACGCCCCCGCCGACGACCATCGCGCCCGCCTTCTCCGCCTCGAACGCGAGATCCGAGAGGTGCGTCATGTCCTTCAGGGCGTCGAGCGTGAACTCCGACGTTTGAGAGTATATCCACGCCTGAATCCCCAGCACGGAGTCCTGAATCGCCGGGCAGTAGATGGGCACGTCGTTCTCGTAGGCCGCGGCGGCGACGCCGGCGTCCTCCTCGATTCCCTCCTCCCGATTGCGTTCGAGGTTCGCCCGCCCGAGTTCGGCGGTGAACTCCTGAATCGACACCGTGCGTTCGACGTTCGGGAAGACGTTCTCGCGGAGGTGCCCCTCGAACAGCGCGAAGTACTCCTGCGGCAGGTAGACGTTGTAGATGCGGTCTACCTCCTCGTCGCGGAGGTGTTCGTCGTGGTCTCGCGTCGTCTCGCCCGTCGGTTCGGCGTCCTCGTTGGAAGGGTGGGGGTCGTGCGGTTCCGCGCGGCCGTGGTGGTGCTTGCCGCCGACGGCCTCGATGGCGTCGTGGGTGAGGTTCGCGCCCGTCGTCACGAGGGCGTCGATGTGGCCGTCGCGGATGAGGTCCACGACTATCTGGCGCATCCCCGTCGGCACCATCGCGCCCGCGAGGCCGAAGAAGTTCGTCACGTCGTCGCGGGCCAGCATCTCGGCGTACGTGTCGACGGCGCGGTTGACGTTCGCCGCTCCGATGCCCGCCTTGCCGTACTCCGCGGCGAGTTCGCCGACGGTCATCCCCGCCTCGACGCGGGCGTGACCGATGGGGTTCTCCGCGAACTCCTCGCGGTTCGGTGGCTGGTACTCGTGGTCGTCGTCGCTCATGCGTACGCTTGCGCGGCGGCCGGATTTGAACGCGACGATGCCGGGCCGAGCGAAAAAGGAGCGTCCGATTCTCAGAGACCGGTCGGGTGGTCGACGTACGTCGTCTCCAGTCCCCACTCGTCCGCGAGGGCGGCGAGGCTCCGGACGCCGAACGTCTCCGTCGCGTAGTGGCCCGCGAGGAAGACGTTGATTCCGGCCTCCTTGGCCTCGTGGTACACCTTCTGTTTCCCCTCGCCGGTGACGAACGCGTCCGCGCCCGCTTCGACGGCCTCGTCCAACCAATCGACGCCCGACCCGGTGACTATCGCCACGTCGGTCACCTCCTCGGGGCCGAAGTCGAACACCCGCGTCGGATTTCCGTCGTTATCGAGGGCGTCGAGTTCGTCGCGGAGTCCCTCGACCGTGTACGAGTTCGACGCTCGACCCGCCTGTCCGATTTCGACCGGCCCGAGCGACCCGAACGGCTCTCGCGCTTCGAGTCCGAGGTGGTCTGCGACCCCCGCGGCGTTGCCGTGCGTCTGGTGGCCGTCGAGGGGCAGATGTGAGACGTAGAGGGCGAGGTCGTTCTCGACCAGCGGTTCGATTCGCTCGTACGCGCGGCCGGTCACCCGGTCGAGGCCGCCCCAGACGAGGCCGTGGTGCGTCACGAGGAGATCCGCGTCCGCCTCGACGGCCGCCTCGATGGTCGCCTCGGCGGCGTCCACGGCGAAGGCGACGCGCTCGACCGACCCCTCCGCGGGGCCGACCTGCAGTCCGTTGGCGCTTGCGTCCACGTCCGCGAACTCCTCTGTGTTCAGTTCCTCGTCGTAGCGGGCAACGACGTCCGAGAGGTCCATGTCGCGTCGGTCGGCCTCCCGACGCTTGTATCCTCCCGATTCGGCCCGGAGGTCCGCCGCGCGGACGGCCACGACGCCTTTGTACGTCCCCGGACTACTACCGACCCCGTTCGCTCCGAACGGGTCGAAACGAGTTCCGCGGCCACGGCCGCGGGTGTCCACAATGGGTAAGTTCAGCAAAGCATTCCTCATCTGGCGACGACTGCCGCGACGGTACAAGCGTCGCATCACCAGCAAGGCACGACGCCTCGTCCGACGCGTCACCGGAAGGTGACGCGCGAGGGCCGACGCTCGTTTCCTTCCCCCTTTCGAAGTCCTGTCCCGCCTCCACAGAAATGTATATAGGTTGACAGACACAGGAGTACGTATGGTATCCCGCCGACGGGCGGTCGCCGAGTTCCTCATCTCGGTCGCCGCGCTCGTCACCCAAACGTACAGTCGAAACGTTCTGAATCGACGCGAGGAGTACGACGACCTGCCCTCGCTCTCGGCAAAGGGGATACTCGTCGGCACGCTCTACCAACTCGCCTACCACTCGGCGTTCGACCGGGACTGGGGGCAGATGCGGTCGAACAAGTATCGAGGAGTCGCGTACTCCCTCTGCTGGGCGTTGATCCAGCGGCGACTGTTCCCGAGCGACGGGTTCCAACAGGGGTTCGGTACCGGCGGCCTCGTGGGGACGATTCTCTACCGACTCTGGTACGGCGTTCTCCACCCGGTACCCGGTTCGGAGTAGCGGGCCCGGAGATCAGACTACCGCTCCGACCGCGCGGCGGCGTGCGAGAAGACGAACTCGCGGAGTAGTTTCCCCGAGAGCGACGCCGCCTGTCCGTCGTCTCTGTCGTTGACCTCCACGACGTCGAAGCCGCCGGCGTGCGGGGCGACGGCGCGGACGATATCGCGCATCTCGCGGGGTTCGAGGCCGAACGGTTCGGGCGTCCCCGTTCCCGGCGCGAACGCGGGGTCCGCGGCGTCGATATCGACGCTCAGGTAGACCGACCGGCCGTCGAACCGGTCGCCGGGTTCCCACGAGGCCGCCTCCTCCGGCGGAACGACGGTCACGTCGTCGTCTTCGGCGCGGTCCCACTCCGCTTCCGACCCGGTTCGAGCGCCGACGATCACCGCCTCCTCCGCGCCGAGTTCGTCGAGGACGCGGCGCGTGAGCGTGGCGTGACTCCACTCGTTGCCGTCGTACTCGCGTCTGAGGTCGAGGTGCGCGTCGAGGCAGACGAACACGTCCGGTTCGACGGCGTCGACGCCCGCCGTGGTGACGGTGTGCTCGCCGCCGAGAAGGAGGGGGACGGCGTCGTCCCACACCACGTCCGTGAGCGTGCCGCTCACCCACTCGACGTACGCCTCGGCGTCGTCCCACGGGTGGACGTCGCCCTCGTCGTGTACTCCGAGGTCGGAAAAGCGCAGGTCGGTTCGCCGGTCGTAGTCGTCGAACGTCCGGGCGAACCGCCGGATTCTCTCGGGGCCGAATCGGGCCCCCGGGCGAAACGACGTCGAGATATCCAGCGGGGCGCCCACGACGACGTACGCGGCGTCGTCACGCGATGCGGTCGCCCCGGGGAACATCTCGATTATACGATCTTCCGCTGTCCCTCGTACTCGAGGTACTCAATCTCGTCTTCGGGCGAGAGCTCCTCGTCCTCGGGGATGCGCATCGTGAACGTCTCGTACGTCTCGAGGTCCATAATCTGAGCGTCGTCGTCGGTGACGGAGACGACCTGTCCCTGCTTCCGCTCGATGATGGGGACCCACACCTTCGCGTCGACCGGTTGGGAGAGCGACCGCTTCCGGTTGTCGAAGACGCCCTTGCCCTCGATGCGGGCCTTCGCGCTGCCGTGCTTCCCGGGCTTTGCGGTGCTGTAGGCGTTTATCTT
This sequence comes from Halopelagius longus, assembly GCF_900100875.1. Taxonomy (NCBI): domain Archaea; kingdom Methanobacteriati; phylum Methanobacteriota; class Halobacteria; order Halobacteriales; family Haloferacaceae; genus Halopelagius; species Halopelagius longus. The sequence continues at coordinate 441,601 of NZ_FNKQ01000001.1, forward strand.
ACAGGGGGAGTCGTCCATCATCACGTAACTTCCTTCCTGCAGTTCGCGGACCTGCTTCTGCTCTTTCGCCATATCTCCGCGTTATCGGGTTGTGGGTATAAACGGTTTGGAAACGCCGCGATGGGACGGTAGCGACGCGTGACACCCGGGAGACAGCTCTCCCCGTACCGCGGTTCGGGTCGGCCGGATCGACCGATTGCGGTCCGCACAGTTCTCTCGAACGATAACTGTATCCGAGCCTATACATACTCGGCCGGCAGATTGGGGGTATGCGAGCGTCCACATCCCCCTCTGCCTCCGCGGACCCCGTCGAGACGGTCGTCAGGCGACTCTCGGTCCCCGCGGGGACGGAGCTCGCTCGGTCGCTCCTCCGCGGCGTCGGGGAGGACGCGGTGGAGCGACACGGCGCGTTCTCCGCCGCCTTGGGTGCGGTCCGCGCCGTGGGCCGCCGCCTCGACATCGACGTCCCGGAGGTGTGCGCCGCGGCGTCCGAACTCGGAATCGACCCCCGCGAAGCCCTCGCCGCCGAACGAAAACTGGAGGCCGAACTGTCGCCGCCCGGCGACCGAGACGACGTGGAACGACTCTCCTCGCGCATCACGGCGTACGCCGTCCTGTTGGACGCGTTGGAGAACGGCGTCTCCGCGGACGACCTCTCGGTGCCGGTCGACGATACCGTGGACTTCGACGCCGCCGCCGTCAGCGAACACCTCGGCCGACTGAAAGCCGACAAGGCGATGGCGCAACTCGGCTTCCGCCTGTACGACATCGCCCGCGACGACGACTACGACGAGTACGACGCCGCGTAGTCGGCACGCGGATTTTCGGACGGTTTTCGTGACAGAACTCTACACTTTTCGAATACCGTTCCTATGTGCGCATCCGAACGATGTTCTCACGCGCTATAGACGAATACGGTTCCAACGCCAGCGCACTCCTGTTAATCGCAGTCGCCGCCGCCGACATCGTCGTTCGCCCGCGGGTTGGCGCCGGGGTCCGCGGAGAACTCGACGCCGCAATCATCCTCGGGGCACTCGTCCTCGTCGGCGTCTCCGTCGCGACGCTCCTGAACGAATACGGGCGATGAGCGGTCGCTGACGGCTCCGCGAGAAGCGCAGTTCGACGGGGTCGTCACGTCTCCTCGTTCGGGTCCGACCCCAACCACCCGACGTTACCCTCCGTTCCGCCGTCGGTCGTCACGCGGGCGTCCGTCGTCGGGCCGCCGCCGTCGAACCGGTCCTCGCGGTGCCGGCGGACGAAACTGCCGAACGTCCCCGCGACGGCGTTCGGAAGCGTCACGGAGAGGAGGATTCCGGTCGACGCCGCGCCGGGCGTGGTGAAGAACGGAGCGAGATACTCGTAGGGGAACGGGAGCGTCCCGTCGCCGGTCACCGCGAGGACGACGAGTCCGGGGATGAGGAGCGTCCCCCACGCCAGAGAGGAGAGGAGGCCGTGCCACGCCCCGTCGGAGGATTCGGGGCCGACGACGTATCCGGCGACCGCGCTTCCGGCGAGTCCCCCCACGAGCGTCACGCGACCCGTGAGCGCGAAGACGAGCGCTTCGCTACACGCCGCTAGCGCGAACCCGGCTAGCACGGCCCGCCAGCGAGTCATACCCTGCGTATGGAAACTCCTCCCGTATAAACGCATCCTCCCGAGACTCAGGTTTGATACCGACCTCACTCCTCGCGGCGTTCGCGGAGGTTCTGGCGGGTGAACTGCGGCGTCGCGCGAACCCCCCGCTTCGACCGGAACGACCGGTACAGGAGGACGGCGACGGGAATCGTGAGCAGGGCGGCGACGGCGGCGGGGAGGACGCTCGTCTGGTCGAACGCGTACAGAATCGACGTCGAGAGCGCGCCGACGGCGAGGAGGATGCTGTAGGCGATGCGGCGCGCGAGTCGGTCGAAGACGCCGTTTTTGTCCTCGACGCGGATGTTGACGCTGAGGTTCTCCCGTTCGAGTCGGTCCAGCGTCCGGTCGAGTTTCGGCGGGACGGTAAACAGCGCTTGCGAGGTTCGTTGGACTTGCCTGCCCGCGTCTTTGGCGAGTTCTCTGGCCGTCTCCTCGTAGTACCCCTCCTCGCGGAGGTACGCCGTCGCCACCGCGATGAAGTCGAAGTCGGAGTCCAACGTGACGCAGACGCCCTCGACGACGGTGGCGACGCGGAGGACCAAGGCGAGATTGCGCGGCAGGCGCAGGGGGAACTCGTAGATGGTCGATTCCACCTGCTCGATTATCTGTTGGACGCGGTACTGCTCGATGTCCTCGCCGCGGGCGTCGGCGATGGCGAGTTCCATCACGTCGCCCATCACCTGCCGGTCGGCCTCCGGCGAGAGCGTCCCCATCTCGATGAGGGCGTCCAAGATGCCGTCGATGTCCTGATTGGCGATGGAGACGTAGAAATCCACTATCTTGTCTTGGATGAACGGTTCGACCTCTCCGGACATGCCGAAGTCGTAGAAGATGATGCGCCCCTCGTCGTCCACCGCCAGATTCCCGGGGTGGGGGTCGGCGTGGAAGACGCCGTCGTCGATTATCATCTGCAGGTAGACGCGTTGGAGCGTCGTCGCCAGTTGCGTCCGGTCGAGACCCATCTCGTCGAGGGCCGCCACGTCGTTTATCTTCGTCCCCGGGAGGTACTCCATCGTGAGGACGCGCGGTCCGGAGCGTTCCGGGACGGGCGCGGGGATGCGGATGGCGTCGTCGCCCTCGAAGTTCGACCGAATCTGTTCGAGGATGCGCCGTTCGCGGCCGTAGTCCATCTCCTGTCTGATGGTCTTTGCGAACTCGTCGGCGAGATTTTCGAGGGAGAACGCCCGACCCTCCCCGATGAAGCGCCTGACGACCGGGAGCGACCACCGGACGACCCGGAGGTCCGCCTCCACGAGTTTCTCGATGCCGGGGCGGCGAACCTTCACCGCCACGGGGTCGCCCTCGTACTCCGCGGTGTACACCTGCCCGAGACTCGCGCCGCTTATCGGGTCGGGGTCGAACTCGTCGAACGCCTCCGAGACGGGGCCGAGTTCCGCCTCCAAGACCTGACTCGACTCCTCCCACGGGGCCGGCGGCACGTCGTCCTGAAGGCTCGACAGCACCTCGATGTACTCCGGCGGGAGGATGTCCGGGCGCGTCGAGAGCAGTTGGCCGAGTTTGATGAACGTCGGCCCGAGCGTCAGAAGCGAGTCGAGCAGAATCCCCGCCCGACGCACCCGCATGTCGGGGCTGACGCTCCGGGACCCGCCGAACAGGAAGAACCGACGGCGGTCTCTCGCGTAGGCGACTATCAGCGGGGAGAACTGGTAGACGACGACGAGGAACCGCCAGTACGCGCGGATGTTGACCAGCGTCACCACCTCACCGCGGCGTCAGGCTCCGTCCTCGTCTGTGGTGATCGGGATGCTCCGTTCGGGCGCGGCGGTGCGCTTGGGGAGGCGAATCGTGAGGACGCCGCGTTCCATCTCCGCGTCCGCCCCCGCGCCGGTGGCGTCCGGCGGGAGGGGGAGTTCGGCGTCGAGGAACAGCGACCGGTCCTCGCGGACGTACTGGAACTCCGCCGGCAGGCGCTTCTCCCGCCGAGCCTCGATGGTGAGACGGCCGCTATCGACGCCGATGTCGGCCGTCTCGGCCGTGACGCCGGGGAGGTCCAACACGATCAGGTACGCGTCTTCGGACTCTAGCAGGTCGGCGAACACCGCGTCGGGGAGTTCCTGAAGCGCGTCCCGCAGTGCAGACATACGCCGACGTAAGGGTGCCTCGGGCTAAAACCCCCCGGTCGCGGCTGTCGATTCGGGCCGTAAGGCCTTTTTCGGCGGCGCGCACCGCCCGGCGCTACGCCCCTTTTTGGTTCCGGGCGCGCAACGGTCTACCATGGACGCAGCGGACTCCGATTCCGACGACCCCGGCGCGGACCGACGCGCCGCCGGGTTCAAAGACCGGACGCGGGTCGCCGCCGCCAGAGAGACGCTTCTCTCGGCGGCGACGCCCCACGAACGGACGGAACGACTCCCCCTCGGTCCCGCCGACGGGCGGGCGGTGGCGGAACCGGTAACGTCGCCGCGGCCCGTCCCCGGGTACGACCGGGCGGCGATGGACGGGTGGGCGGTCCGCGCGCGGGATACGTTCGGCGCGTCGGGTCGGTCGCCCGAGATTCTCCGCGTCGGGGCCGAAGACGCGGACACCGGCGGGGAGGTCGCCCCCGGCGAGGCCGTCAGGGTCCACACCGGGAGCGAACTCCCGCCGGGTGCGGACGCCGTCGTGATGATAGAGGAGACGGAGGCGGTCGGGGGCGAACTCGAAGTGTTCGACGCCGTCACCGAGAGCGAGAACGTCGGCCCGGTCGGCGAGGACGTTTCGGAGGGGCAACACCTGTTCGACGCGGGTCACAGGCTCCGGCCCTCGGACCTCGGCCTCCTCAAATCGGTCGGCGTCGACGAGGTGTCCGTCTACGAACGGCCGACCGTCGGCGTGATTCCGACGGGCGAGGAACTCGTTCAGGAGGACCCCGGCCCCGGCGAGATAGTCGAGACGAACGGGTTGACGGTCACCCGACTGGTGGACCGGTGGGGCGGCGTCCCCACCTACCGGAACGTCGTCACCGACGAGGAGGCGGCCCTCCGGGCGGCGATTCAACGCGACCTGACGAAGGATATCGTCGTCACCACCGGCGGGTCGTCCGTCGGCGAACGCGACTTGGTGCCCGAAGTCGTCGACGAACTCGGCGAGGTACTCGTCCACGGCGTCGCCCTCAAACCCGGCCACCCGGTCGCCCTCGGCGTCGTCGAGGAGACGCCCGTCGTGATGCTCCCGGGCTACCCCGTCGCCTGCATCGTCAACGCCGTGCAGTTCCTCAGGCCCCTCGTGAAGCGCGTCGGCCACCTGCCCGACTCGCCGTTCCCGACGGTCGAAGCCCGCCTGGAACGCAAGATTCCGAGCGAACCCGGCGTCAGAACGTTCGCGCGCGTCCGCCTCGATTCGGACGACGGAGAACGGGTTGCTACCCCCACTCGCGCGTCTGGGTCGGGCGTCCTCTCCTCGGTCGCCCTCGCCGACGGGTGGGTCGTCGTCCCCGAGGACCGCGAGGGGTACGCCGAGGGCGAGACGGTCGCCGTCGAAGACTGGGAGTGGTCGGCGTGAGTGAACGCAAGGAGTTCCGTGACCTCGCACCGCCGGAGGAGGCCCACGAGGCCATCGCCTCGTTGGACCTCGAACCCGACCCGGAGACGGTCCCCCTCGCGGAGGCCCGCGGGAGAGTCCTCGCGGAGCGAATCGACGCCGAGTTGGACGTGCCGGGGTTCGACCGCGCGAGCATGGACGGGTACGCCGTCCGCGGCCGGGACACCTTCGGCGCGGACGAGGCCGACCCCGTGACGTTGGACCTCGCGGGGTCGGTCCACGCCGGAAGCGAACCCGACGTGACCGTCGGCGAGGGGGAGGCGGCCGAGATTTCGACCGGCGCGGTGATGCCGCCCGGCGCGGACGCCGTCGTCGTCGTCGAACGCACGGAGGAACGCGACGGACAGGTCGTCGTCCGGAAAGCGGTCGCGCCGGGCGACAGCGTGATGCTCGCGGGCGCGGACGTGGCCGCCGGTGCCCGAGCGTTGGGGCCGGGTACCCGCATCACGCCCCGCGAAATCGGCCTCCTCTCTGCGCTCGGTATCGACGAGGTGCCCGTCCGCGGGCGACCGGTCGTCGGCATCGTCTCCACCGGCGACGAACTCGTCCGTCCGGGCGAGGAGTTGCGGAGCGAAGCGGGGCAAATCTACGACGTGAACAGTTACACCACCGCCGCGGCCGTCGAGGAGGCGGGCGGCGAGGCGCGCCTCTACCCCCACGCCGGCGACGACTACGAGGAGATGGAGCGAATCCTCGTGGAGGCGGCCGAAGAGTGCGACTTGGTACTCTCGTCGGGTTCGACGTCGGCCTCCGCGGTGGACGTCATCTACCGCGTCATCGAGGAACGCGGCGAACTCCTGCTTCACGGCGTCGCGGTCAAACCGGGCAAGCCGATGCTCGTCGGCCGCGTCGGTGACTCGGCGTACGTCGGCCTGCCGGGCTATCCGGTCTCGGCGCTCACCATCTTCCAGACGTTCGTCGCGCCCGCCGTCCGCCGCGCCGCCGGCCTCCCCGAACCCCGAACCGCGACCGTCGAAGGGTCGATGGCCGTCCGCGAACGCTACGGCGAGGGGCGACTCCGCCTGATGCCGGTCGGGTTAGTCGAGGACGAGACGGGCGAGACGCTGGTGTACCCCGTGGACAAAGGAAGCGGCGCGACCACCTCCTTGGTCGAAGCCGACGGCGTGGTGGAGGTCCACCCGGACACGGAGTACCTCGCCGAGGGCGAATCGGTCGAGGTGCGCCTGTTCTCGCCGGACGTACGCGAACCCACGATGTTCGGCGTCGGCGAGGACGACCCCGCCCTCTCGCGTTTGCTGGACAGACTCGAACGGCCCCGGTACCTCGCCGTCGGAAGCCGAGACGGTCGCAGACGCCTCCGCGGCGGCGTGCCCGACGCGGCGGTGGTCGCCGGACCGAGCGACCGCGAGGTGGAGGCGGCCGAACTCGGCGAGTGGACGCGCGAGTGGGGTCTCGTCGTCCCGCCGGGGAACCCCGACGACGTGACCGGCCTCGCCGACCTGGCGGACGAGGACCTGCGGTTCGTCAACCGCGATACGAACTCCGGACTCCGCGCGAGTCTCGACGAGGCGGTGGCCGAGTTGGCGACCGACCGCGAGACGACGAGCACCGAACTGACGGACGCCATCGACGGGTACGAACTCGGCACGAAGGCCTACGAGAGTCCCGCCCGCGCCGTCGTCGACGGGAAAGCCGACGCGGGACTCGGCCTGCGGCAGACGGCCGAGTCGCTCGATTTGGGGTTCGTCCCCGTCGGGACGGAGACGGTTCGCGTCCGGGTGAACCCCGACAGGGCGGAGAAAGCGGGCGTCCGCGAACTCGAACGCGCGGTTCGGGACGCCGACGACGTGTTCGATTCGCTCGCCGGATACGACCGCGCCTGACCGGGTCGGACGCCGTCCCCGTCTGCGACTCTTTACTCGTTTGCCGCCGTCGGAACTCGATTCCGAAGGGGTTCAGAACCCGTCAGTACGTTCGCCGCCGTCTGCGGCGACGGCGGGGCCGTCGAGGTCGGCGAACGACTCGACGCGGTAGTCGGCTAACACGCACCGGCCGCGTCGTTCCGGCGGGTGCCGTTCGACGTGGATGCCGTGGAGGCCGGCGTTCCACGCCGCGCCGATATCGCTCGCGCCGTCGCCGGCGAGGACGCCCGCCCCCGCGTCGTCGGGGTCGAGACCCAACCGCTCGATGGCGTGGCGGACGGGCGCGGGGTCGGGTTTCCACCCGAGGTCGGCCGTACAGCAGACGATGGTGTCGAACCACTCGCGGATGTCGAGGTGGTCCACCACGGGGTCCGTGAGGAACTGCTGGCAGTGCGTCACCACCCCGACCGGCACGTCCCGGGACCGGAGGTCGGCCACCAATGCCGCGGCGTCGTCGTGGAGGAACGTCGCCTCCGCGCGGGCCTGCGGGTCTTCGACGGCGTGGAAGGCGTCCCAGAACGCCTCGGGGTCGAGACCCCACTCGCGGAGTTGCGGGTCGCGCGCGCCGCCGAGGCCGTGCCAGAGGATTTCGGCCTCGCGGTCGGTGAACTCCCGGCCCAACCGGTCGCCGACCCGGTCGAACGTCTCGCGGGTGTACGACCACTCGACGTCGACGACCGTCCCGTCGAGGTCGAACAGCCAGAAGTCGTACGCGTCGGCAATCATGGACGAAGCGATAAGCGGCGACGAGATAAGTGTGTTGCGCCGATTCGCGCGACCGAGAACGCCCCCGGTTCCGGCCGGTCAGGGCCTGACGTGGATGGAACTGCCGAAATACTTCGTCAGCGTCTCGTCTACCGCCTCGGAGTTGAACAGGTCGAGGTTGTCGGCTATCTCCGCTTTCAACGCGTCGAGGTACTCCCCGTCGGTCCGCAGTTCCCGGAACGAGACGGACTCGACGGGGACCGAAAGCCACTCCTCGGCGAGTTCGCGGGCGTATCGCTCGTCGTTGACCTCGCCGCGCCAAAGCGCGTCCCGGAAGAACAGCCAATCGCCCTCGCCCGGCGGGTCCGCCTCGAGTTCGACGGTGGCGTCGAACGCTCGCGGGTCGGTTTCGACGCCCGGGAGCGTTTCGAGGCCGAACCGCACCTTGAAGACGTACGCCGCGCGCACGGGACTACACCTCGTCGTCGAACAGACCGGCCAGACGGATGTCCTGGTCGGTGATGCCGCCCTCCTCGTGACTCGTCAGGCGGACTTCGACCTCCTTGTACCCGACGCGAATCTCGGGGTGGTGAAACTCCTCTTCGGCCACCTCGCCGACGCGGGTGACGAACTCGATTCCCTTCAGGTAGTCGTCGAACTCGTACGTCTTCGTTATCTCGTCTCCCTCGCGGTCCCACCCCTTCGGGAGCTTTCGCTGAATCTCGTCGTCGCTGAGCAGGTCGGCCATGTGAGGAAATGTCGAACGGATTCGGGATAACGTTTCTCCCCGTCAGTCGTCCGACAGGCTTTCGAGGACGCGCTGGGGGATGTCGTCGTCGGGACTCGGGTTCACGTCGGCGGGCATCCCGTCGGGGCGTCCCTCGGAGGACTCCCCCGACTCGCCGTCGTCCCCCGAGAAGTGGGGCATCTCGCCCTCGAAGTCGGGGTTGAACAGTCGCATGGCGGTCTGGATGGTGGACCAGTCGTCCTCGGCGGCGGCGTCGCGGAGACTCTTCGTCGGCGCGGAGAGCAACTGTCCGACGAGGGCGTCCGCCATCGACGCCACCGTCTCGCGTTGCTCCGGCGTGAGAGTGCCCTGCGACTCCAGTTTCGAGAGGGCGGTCTGGACCTCTCGCTCCTTGACGCGTTCGGCGGACTCGTACATCGCGCCGATGGCCTCGTCGGCGCGCTTTCGCTTGTAGGAGTCGAGCAGGCGGTCGAACTCGTCGTCTATCATCGCCTCGACGCGGCGCGCCGCCTCCTCGCGGAGCGCCCGCGTCTCGTCGGTCACCGCTTCGAGGGCGTCGATGTCGCGGACGACGACGCCGGACGCCTCGCCTGCGGCGGGGTCCACGTCGCGGGGTTGGGCGATGTCGATGAGCATCGTCTCGCCCGCCCCGGCAACCTCGGGTTCCGAGATGACGTACGTCGGACTCCCGGTGGCGGTGATGACCACCTCGGCCTCCGCGACGGCCTCGTCCACGTCGTCCAACGGGACGGCGCGGGCGGGACTGTCCACCAACTCCGCGAGATGTTCGGCGTTCGAGAGCGTCCGGTTCGCCACGACGACTTCCTCGACGTCCGCGGCGGCCAACGCCTCGGCGGCGAGGCGGCCCATCTCGCCCGCGCCGACGACCAACGCGGTGGCTCCCGCGACGTCCACCTCGGACGCCGCGAGTTTGACCGCCGCCGACCCGAGGGAGACGGCCCCCTCGTTGATGCGCGTCTCCGTCCGGGCGCGTTCGCCGACGTGAACCGCCTTCGTCAGGGCGTCGTCGAGGACCGGTCCGACCGCCCCGGCCTCCCGCGCCGACTCGGCGGCGCGCTTGAGTTGGCCGAGTATCTGGTCCTCGCCGAGGACGAGCGATTCGAGTCCGGCGGCGACCCGCATGAGGTGCCGCAGGCTCTGCTCGTGGTCCATCTCGACGACGGAGCCGTCGCGGACGTCGGGCGCGAAGTCGTCGAGGGCGCGGCGTCCGACCGCCACGGCGTCGGTGACGACGTACGCCTCCGCCCTGTTGCAGGTCTGGATGGCGAACGCCTCCTCGACGCCGTCCCGCGAGAGGAGACACTCGACGACGGTTTCGGCGTCGTCCGTCGACGCCGACTCTATCTCCTCGATGCTCGCAGACTCGTGCGAGACGCGGACGCCAGTTATCACTCCGGCGTCTCTCATCGGTCACCCCCCATCGTGTTACGTATCACGCGGTCTGCCTCTTGACGGGGATTAGATTCCCCCGTACGTAAAGCCTTCCAAACGCTCGGCGACCGTACGACGGCTCGGACGGCCTCTCGGCGCTTCTCCGGCGCGTAGCCGTCGCGTTTCAGTTCCGTCCGCAGGTCGGCGGTCAGGTCGGCTATCGCCCCCGCGCCGTCGAGTTCCGACTCGACCCGTTCGCGGAGGTACTTCGCGAGGGCGGGACTCGCGCCGCCGGTGGAGATGGCCGCCGTCACGTCGCCGTCCGTCGCCGTCGCGGGGACGACGACGCTTCCCGCCTCTCTGCCGCCACTCTCGTCGGCGCGGTTGACCAGCGCACCGCGGCCCCGGGCGGCGCGTTCGGCCGCCTCGTTCACCGCCTCGTCGTCCGTCGCGGCGACGACGAGAGCGGGGTCCGTCCGGGCGACCCACTCCTCGACACCGTCGGGCGCCGGAGCATCGCGGACGCGTTCGGCCCCGCCGAAATCGTCGTCCGCAAAGTCGGGACTGACGACGATAACCTCCGCTTCGGCGGCGAACCGACGCGCCTTCCGCGCGCCGACGCGTCCGCCGCCGAAGACGAGGACCGTCTCGCCCGCGAAGTCGTGGTACAGCGGTATCACTCGTGGTCTCCCTCCGTGCGTCGTCTCACTGGGTGTTCGCCTCCGCGCGTTCGTCCATGCGGATGCCGGTCTTCTTCAGGATGCGCGTCGAGAACAGGGTGTCCCAGTCGTCGTCGCCGACGTCCCAGTACGTCTCCATCTCCTCGCGCACCCGTTCGATTCGCTCCTCGCTCTCCTCCTCGCTCCGACCGTGGGTCATCGCGAAGAAGTTGTACGGCCAGACGCCCTCGTGGCGGGGCCGCCGGTAGCAGTGGGTCACGAAGTCGAGTCCGGCGACGGCGGGACCCACCTCCTCGACCACCTCGTCCGGGACGTTCCAGACGGTCATGCCGTTCTCCGTGTAGCCGAGGGCGTAGTGGTTGGGGATGACGCCGACGCGGCGCACCTTCCCCTCCGTCTCGAACCGCTTTATCGTCCGGACGACCCACTCCGTCTCGGCGTCGATGGCCGCGGCCACGTCGGCGTACGGCGTCTCCGTTATCGGGAGGCCGCCCTGAATCTCCAGCACCAAGTCGCGTTCCGCGGGCGTCAGCGTCCGCCGCGACTCGGGGTCCACCTCGGGGCCGAGGTGCGACAGGTCAACGTCGCCGTCGGGGACGGGACCGTCGAGCATGAACTTCGCCTCGACGCGGAACTCCCGTTTCTTCGGCAGGTTGTACGTCGGTTGCCCCGTCTCCGCCTCTATCCCGGCGAGAACCTCCTCGACGCGTTCCTCGTCGGCGACGCTGACGACGAACCAGACGTTGAGGTGCGGATGTTCGCGTTCGTAGTTGTGCGCGACTTCGCGGTGGGCGTTGACCGTCTCGACCACCTCGTCGAACCGGTCCTCGGGGGCGTGCATGGCGACGAGCGTCGCCGTCCCCCCTATCTCCTCGGCGTTGACGAGTGCGCCGAACCGGGTGAGGACGCCCGACTCGTCGAGGCGTCGGACGCGTTCGAGAAGTTCGTCGGCGGTCACCTCGACGCCGCGTTCCCGGAGTGCCGCGGCGGCCGGTTCGAACGGACGTTCCACCACGGGGAACCCGCCCTGAAACGCGTTGACGATGGCGCGGTCGAGTTCCGTCAGGTCCTCGACGTCGGCGTCGGCCCTACTCATTACCTCTCTTTCAGTATTCTGGATGGATAAGCGTCTCGAAGGAGGTGACGTTTCGGGGCGTCTACCGCCCGATCCAGCCCGATTAACCGTGTACGTCCGAGGTCAGGGAACGGGCGTCACGCGGTCGACGTGGGCCAACTCTTCGAGTTCATCGACGATGGCGTCGTGGTCGGCGGTGGCCTCGTAGTAGAACACGATGTCGAACGTCCCGTTCCGGAGCAGTTGCTGGCACTCCCAGACGAACTCCTCGTCGTCGAGCGTCAGGCCTTGGAACTGGTTGGAGGCGAAGTCCGTGTCGTCGTTGCCGGCGTAGATGTACGTCTCGCCCTTCCCGGCGTGCGCCGCGATGACTTCGTTCGCGTCGACGGTGAGTTCCTGCATCTCCAAGTCCTCCTGTCCGTCGAGGTCCGTGTGGACGATGGCGCCCACGAGTTCGATATCGCCCGGTTCGAGGAGCGCCATCGTGCGCTTGTAGAGGTCGTCGTCTACGGCGTCGGTCATGGGCGAAACTCGTCGCCCCGGGATAAACGGGTGGCGGTTTCCGCCAACCCCGGCTGTCGTCTCGCCGGACGAGTTTCCGCGCCGACAGTTCACGGGAACGAAAAGACACATACCGTTTGCGGCGGATGTACGTCGTATATGTTGCAGTGGGCTCGTCGTCGATTCGCTAGCGCGTACGAGCAGATGCTCCGGCGGGAGGTCGGGAACGGCCCCGACCACGTCGCCATCATCCAAGACGGAAACAGGCGGTACGCGCGCAAAAGCGGCGACGACGTGTCCGAAGGCCACAGGGAGGGCGTGAAGACGACCGAACAGGTCCTCAACTGGTGCGACGAACTCGGCGTCGAGGAACTCACCCTCTACACCTTCTCGACGGAGAACTTCGACCGCCCGGAGGACCAGCTCGAAGCGCTCTTCGACCTCATCGAGTCGAAGTTGTACGAGTTCGCCGACGCCGACCGGGTCCACGACGGCGAGGTCCGAATCTCCGCCATCGGAGAGGTCGAACTCCTCCCCGACAGACTGCAGGAGGCCGTCGAGTACGCGGAGGACCGGACCCGCGAGTACGACGGCTTCCGGTTGAACATCGCCCTTGCGTACGGCGGGCGGGCGGAACTTCTCGGGGCGGCCCGCGACGTCTGCCGCGCCGTCGAACGCGGCGACCTCTCGCCCGAGGACATCGGCGTCGAGGAGATAGACCGACGACTGTACCGCCAACCCGCCCGCGACGTCGACCTCATCATCCGCACCGGCGGCGACGAACGCACCTCGAACTTCCTCCCGTGGCACGCGAACGGCAACGAAGCGGCCGTCTACTTCTGTGCGCCCTACTGGCCGGAGTTCTCGAAGGCCGACTTCCTCCGCGGCCTCCGGACGTACGAGTCCCGCGAGAAGTCGTGGCAGCGCACCCGGTCGGAACGGGCGGTGGCCCTCGTCCGCGCCGTCGCCGAGACGGAACTCGCCGAGGCGCGCACCGTCGCGGGCCGCCTCCGAGAGCAACTGTCCTCGACGGGAGCGCAGCAGGTCACCGCGGAGTTGGAGCGTCAGGGCGAGGAAATCGCGGACTGACGAGCTAGTCAACCGACCGAATTTCCGTCGCTCGCTTCGCTCGTGACGACGTTTGGCCTACCGGCCAAACCTTCGCTGTCGGTTCTGGTAGTCCAACACCGCCCGCAGGTAGTCGCGCTTCCTGAAGTCCCGCCAGTTCACGTCGGTGAAGTACAGTTCCGAGTAGACGGACTGCCAAATCATGAAATCCGAGAGCCGTTCCGCGCCGGTCTTCAGCACCAAGTCGGGTTCGTCGGGGAAGACGAGTCGCTCTTCGACGTGGTGTTCGTCCACGTCGTCGGGCGAGACGTTCCCCGCTTCGACTTCCGTGGCGATGGAGCGGACGGCCTCCGCGAACTCGTGTTTGCCGCCGAGGCCGATGCTCACCTGCACGGGCGTATCGACGCGTTCCGTGTCGTCCGGCCCGCGGACGGCGAGCGTTCGCGGACTCTGCACTTCGGTGAGTTCCCGTTCGAGCGTCGGCACGACGGCTTCGTCGAGGACGCTCACCGAGACGGTGACCTGTTCTGCGCCGTACTCGAACGCCCAGCCGAAGAACTCCTCTAGCGTGTCGTACGCGCCCTGTTCCAACAGGTCGCGTTCGGTGATGACCACCGCGACGTGTTCCGGGGGGTCGGACTCGTGGCGTCTGTGGCGGAGGGCGAGGTAGCGGTCGTACAGTCCCACGCCCAATCCTCCGTGGCGGCGCGAGTAAATCCCACCGGTTCGCGCGAACCCTCGGCCCGCCCGCGGAACCGTCAGACGGAGACGGGCAATGTCGGGAGCGTTAAGTGCGAGTCGGAGATATCGAACGGTGTGCATTCGACGCTTCGGCGAGCGGGTGGGTTCGCCGTGGTGGGGACGCTGGCTCTGGCGGCGCCGGCGCTGAACGGTGCGGCGTTCGCGCCGTTCGCGGCAGTCGCGCTCTTGGCCGCGTTCGTCATCACGGACGGTCCGCTGTTCGAGCTGTTCGCCCGGCCCGGAGACCGACAGGACGGCCGGCTGAACGGCCTCGCGGGGTTCGCACTCGCCGCGGCCGGACTGGCCATCTTCTCCACCGTGATGGACCTCCCGGTGGACCTGTTCGTCGCCGCCGTCGTCGTCCTCGCCTACGGCAACCTCGGCGCGGAACTCGTCGCCGAGACGTCGGACGACCCGTTCCTCGGCACCGCAGGTTTCGTCTTCGGGGGGTTCCTCGCGGGCATCCTCGCGCAGGCGGCCGTCGCGTCGTACGTCGGCGGCGAGGTTCTCCTCCCGCGCTTCGCCTTCCTCGCGGCCGCCGCCGCCCTCGTCGCGGCGTTGGTCCGCGAAGTGCTCTTCGAGCAGGACGACCCGCTCGTGATGCTCTCTGCGGGACTCCTGCTGTGGCTGTTCGACTTCCTCGCCGACACCGTCGCGCCGGTCGAAATCGCCGTCGCCTTGGTCGTCACCGTCTTCCTCGGCTACGTCTCGTACGCCTTGGGAACCGCGTCCGTCGCGGGGATGCTGACGGGCGTCCTCCTCGGACTCCTCACCATCGTCTTCGGCGGGTTCGGCTGGTTCGTCGTCCTCATCTCCTTCTTCGCTATCGGCGGCCTCTCGGCGAAGTTCAAGTACGACGCGAAGAAGGACCGCGGCGTCGCAGAAGACAACGACGGGGCGCGCGGCACCGGCAACGTCCTCGGCAACGCCGCCGTCGCCCTCGTCGCCGTCGTCCTGTTCGCCGCGAGTCCGTGGCTTCCCGTCGGCGCGGACGTCTTCCAGTACGCCTTCGCCGGGTCGCTGGCGGCGGCGATGAGCGACACGCTCTCGTCGGAAATCGGCGGGCTCTACGACAACCCTCGGCTCATCACGACGTTCGAAACCGTCGCGCCCGGCACCGACGGCGGCGTGACGTGGCAGGGGGAACTCGCCGGCGTCGCGGGCGCGGGCATCGTCGCCGCCTTCGCCTACTTCGTCCTCTCGGACGTGACGTTCGCGGGCGCGTTGGTCGTCCTCCTCGGCGGCGTCGTCGGCATGACCGTCGATAGCCTCCTCGGCGCGACGGTGGAGGGCGACCGAATCGGCAACGAGGCGGTGAACTTCGCGGCCACCGTCGTCGGCGCACTCGTCAGCACCGTCGTCGCCGTCGCCGCACTCGTCTGATGCCCGTCCGGCCGGCCCGCCCGTCCGACCGGGCCGCGCTCTCTCGCCTCCAGTCGCACCTCCCGGAGCCGTCGCCGTCGCTCCTCGCGGCGGGTAACGAGGTGGGCACGCTTCTCGTCTCCACCGACGGCGACGGACCGGCGGACCGACCGGTAGGCTACCTCCTCGCGGTCGATTCGGCCGACGGGGGACACGTCGCGGAACTCGTCGTCGCCCCCGCCCACCGCCGCGAGGGGCGCGCGTCCGAACTCCTGACGGCCTACCTCCGGGAGCGACCGGCCGGCACGCGGGTCACACTCACCGTCGCGCCCGACAACGAGGCGGCCCGGTCGCTCTACGAGGCGCACGGCTTCGAGGTCGCCGGGCGGCGTCGGGACTTCTTCGAGTCGGGCGACGCCGTCGTCTACGAGCGAACCGTCTGAGAGAAATCGTCGGACGCGGGCCGGCGGGGGCGGCGGACGCCCTCACTCGGCGACGGCCAACAGGTCCGACGCGGCGAGGACCCGGACGCCGACCGGTCGCTTCACGAACTCGCCGGTGGACGCGGCGACGGCGTGACTGACGCCGCGTTGGGCGGCCACGTCGAGGACGCGTTGCGAGAGTTCGTCGTCGAGGACGACGGCGTACGGCGCGGACTCGGCGCTCTCGACCGCGTCGAACGCGTCTTCGGCGGGCGCTTCCGAGACTGTCCGCAGTTCGTCGTCGAGGAGGCGGACCGTCCCGGAGGCGTCGCCGACGACCGCCCGGACGTGGTCGCGCAGGGACGGCGGATGCGACGCTTCGTCGCCTTCGACCGCCGCCTCGCCCCCCTCGCCGGACGAATCTGACGGTGACTCGGGCGCGGCCGCCGCCGCGTCCGTGGTCGCCGCACCGTTCCGGGCGGTTCCGGAACCCGCGTCTGCGGCGTCACCGGAACGCTTCGCGTTCCGGTTGGCAGACGAGACGCTTCGCGTCTCGTCGACGTCGGCCGGCGAGGCGTTCCTCGCGGTGGTCGCCACCAGGGCGGCGGACTCGCCCGTCTCCGCGTCGGCGACGTTCACCGCCACGTCCGGCGTTTCGCCGCCGCCCTCGGCGGGGGGTCCGTCCTCGGATGGCGCTTCGGCGGGCGTTTCGTCGGCGGCGTCGTCGGGGGCCGATTCTTCGTCTCGTTCGCTGTCGTCTGACCCCGTCTCGGGGGCGGGAGTCGCCGACTCAGTCGTCGGCGACCCCTGCGGAGGGTCCGTCACCCCACCTCCGGCGTCCGCCGCGGAGTCGGTCGCGGCGTCCCGGAAGTTCCCGTCGTCGGGAAGCATCTCGAAGGCTATCTTGTTCCGGAGGACGGACATCACCTCGTGACGAGGGAGGTCCTCGACGGACTTCCCCTCCGGGGCGAACGCGACGTAGTCCACGTCGCCCACCTGCGACAACTCCCGCAGGATGAGTTCGCCGCCCCTGTCGCCGTCGAGGAAGGCGGTGACCGTCCGCTCCTGCGTCAACTCCGCCACGTCTTCGGGGACGTTCGTCCCCTCGACGGCGACGGCGTTCTTGATGCCGTACTTCAGGAGCGTCAGCACGTCCGCGCGCCCCTCGACGACGATTATGGCGTCCGAGTCGACGACGCGCGGTCCGGCGGGGAGGCCCTCGTACTCGGTGATGTCCTCGACGCGGACGCTCTCTCTGACCTCCTCTAAAATCTCCGTGGAGGTCATCACGGTGTCGTCGAACGACTCCGCGAGGAGTTCCTTCGCGCGTTCGACCACTTCGCGTCGCTTCGCCTCGCGCACGTCCTCGATGTCCGTGACTCTGGCGTCCGCTTGGCAGGGGCCGACGCGGGTGATGGTTTCGAGCGACGCCGCGAGGATAGCCGTCTCCACCTTGTCGAGGCTGGTCGCTATCGTGACTCGCCCGAACGACTGCCCGTTCTCGCTGTCTATCTGTACGTCTATCCGACCGACTTTCGACGACTGCTGGAGGTCGCGGAGGTCGAGTTCGTCCCCGAGCAGACCCTCCGTCTGCCCGAAGATGGCGCCGACGACGTCCGAACGTTCGACGACGCCGTCGGCGGTGATGGCCGCGTGAATGAGGTATTTTGCTGTATCGTCCATTGATGAACCCCCCTCTCGGGGAATGATGATGTGAATGATGTCATGGGAAGCCCGATGACACCCTTATATTTCGTTCGCTGTCGGCAAATAACTATCGTACCGGCGGCCCGATTCGAGAGTCGTCGCAGCGTCGCCGGCGACCGGTTCCGGCGGCGTCGGGTCGAGTCGGTCGGGACGAGTCGGTCCGGCGGTTACAGTCCGCGCTCCGCCAGCCACGAGTCCGCCGATTCGAGCGATTCGAGGGGGTCGTCGGGGTCGTCGTGTTCGAAGACGACCCACTCGACGGACGCATCGCGCGCGGCGTCGAGAACGGCGTCGAGGGGAACGTCGCCCGCCCCGAGGTCCACGGGACGGCCGCCGCGCGGCGCGTCGGCGTCTTCGACTACGTCCTTCAGGTGGAGAACCTCGATTCGGTCGGCGTGTCGGTCCACGAGCGAAGCGGGGTCCGCGCCGGCGGCGTGCGCCCACCCGACGTCGAGTTCGAGTTCCACGTCGGCCTCTGTGACGACGCGTTCGAGGGCGTACTCCCCGTCGAGTTCGACGAACTCGTGTTCGTGGTTGTGGTAACCGAGGCCGGGGACGGTTCCGGCGAGTGCGCCGAGTCGGTCGGCGGTGTCCTCGGCGGCGTCTTCGTCCGCGAAGTGGTCGGGGTCGAGGTACGGGACGACGAGGGAGTCGACCCCCAACGCGTCGTACGTCTCGGCGACGCCCCGAGAGTCCGATTCGAGGGCATCGATACCGACGTGGGCCGAGGGGGCGGCGAGGCCGGTGTCGGAAAGCGCGTCGGCGACGGCGCTCTCGTCCCCGCCGATGCCGGCGAACTCCACGCCGTCGAACCCCGCCTCGGCGACGCGGCGGACCATCTCCGGCAAGGGGGCGTCCAGCGAACGGAGGGTGTACAGTTGGACGGCGGTTTGCATGTTCGTACTGTCGGACGACGCTCGCTTATACTCCGTGGGCGGTGCGGCGCCACCGGTCGCTCGTTTCGAAGAAGATATTTCTTCGATAGACGCAATCGAACTCCGAACGACAATATTTACGTCGGAAGAGTAACGAATCGGTTCCAATGACGGAGTCGAAGACGGACTACCTCTGGTACGGAGTGTTCGCCCTGCTGGTCGTGTTCGCCGTCCCGTGGTTCATGTGGCGCGACGCGGCGACGTGGGCCGGACTTCCGCTCTGGTTGTGGTGGCACATCGGCTGGATGCTCGTCGCCTCGGCGGCGTTCTACGCGTTCTCGCTGGGCGCGTGGGACAGACTGATGGCGACGGAGACGGGGGAGGGGAGTTGAGATGGCCGCGACGGACCTGCCGGTCCAACTCGGCGTCGTCGGCGCCTACCTCGTCGTCTCCGTGGCCGTCGGCGCACTCGCGTACCGCCTGACGAGTCGCGACGCGGAGGACTACTACCTCGCCAGTCGGTCGCTCGGCACCGTCGTCCTCCTGTTTACGACGTTCGCGACCCTGCTTTCGGCCTTCACGTTCTTCGGCGGGCCGAACCTCGCGTACTCCGCCGGGCCGGAGTGGATTCTCGTGATGGGGTTGATGGACGGCGTCCTCTTCGCCATCCTCTGGTATCTCGTCGGCTACCGACAGTGGCTCATCGGCCGCAGTCGGGGGTACGTGACCCTCGGCGAGATGCTCGGGGACCGCTTCGGGTCGAAGGGCCTCCGCGCACTCGTCGCCGGCGTCAGCCTGTTTTGGCTGTTCCCGTACGTGATGCTCCAGCAGATGGGCGCGGGCGAGGCCATCGTCGGCCTGACGAACGGCGCGGTTCCCTACTGGGCGGGCGCGGCGCTCATCACCCTGTTCATGATAGTGTACGTCGTCCTCGCGGGCCTCCGCGGCGTCGCGTGGACGGACACCCTGCAGGGCGTCTTCATGCTCTCTATCGTCTGGGCGGCCGTCGTCTGGGTCGTCTCGGCGGCGGGCGGCCTCGGGAGCGTCTCCGCGTCGATGGCGTCCACCGAACCGGAGTTCCTCGCCCTCGGCGGCGGCCTCTACTCGCCGCAGTGGATGATTTCCAGCGCCGTCACCATCGCCTTCGGCGTGACCATGTTCCCGCAGATAAACCAGCGGTTCTTCGTGGCGAAGGACGCCCGCGTGCTGAAGCGGTCGTTCGCGCTCTGGCCGATACTGGTCCTCCTCCTCTTCGTCCCGGCGTTTCTGCTCGGGTCGTGGGCGGCCGGGTTGGGCGTCTCCGTCCCCGAGGGTGCGAACGTCGTCCCCGTCCTCCTGAACGAGTACACGCCCGCGTGGTTCGCGGCCCTCGTCGTCGCCGGCGCGATGGCGGCGATGATGTCGTCGTCGGACTCGATGCTGCTCTCGGGGTCGTCGTACCTCACCCGCGACCTGTACCGCCCGTTCGTCGCCCCCGACGCGACGGCCGACCGGGAGGCGTGGGTCGCCCGCGGCGGCGTCGCCGCGTTCGCCCTGCTGACGTTCGTCGCCAGCCTCTTTCGGCCGGGAACGCTCGTGGAGGTGGGCGACACGGCCTTCGGCGGGTTCGCCCAACTCACCCTCCCGGTGATGGTCGCGCTCTACTGGTCGAACACGACGCGAGCGGGGATGTACGCCGGAATCGTCGGCGGACAGGCGTTCTACCTCGCGCACGTCTTCCTCCCCGAGGTGACCGTCGCCGGGGCGACGGTGCTGGGCGCGACGTACTTCACGTGGGACTACGCCCTCTGGGGGATGCTCCTCTCTTTGGTCCTCACTATCGGCGTCTCGGCGCGGACGACGGCGGCCGTGGACGAGGACGCGGACCGGTTCTCCGTCGGTCTGCGGGCGGACTGAAACGAGTCACCGCGGGCGGTCTGTCCCCCTTTCTCCCGTCGTGGGTTCGACTCGCCGTTCCCGAACGTTAAACTGCGCCTGCGCCGATCCGTCGCCATGAACGAATCCGTCGCACGGGCGTACGGAGACGACGCCGCCCTCGTCCTCGTGGACTTCCAATCGGGCTTCGACGACCCCGCGTGGGGCGAACGGAACAACCCCGACGCGGAGAGAAACGCCGGGCGACTCCTCGACGCGTGGCGCACCCGCGACGCGCCGCGGGTCCACGTCCGGCACGACTCGACGGAGGCGGACTCGCCGCTTCGACGCGACGCGGAGGGGTTCGGGTGGAAGCCCGAGACGGTCCCCGACTCCGACGAACCGGTGTTCACGAAACGGGTCAACAGCGCGTTCGTCGGCACCGACCTCGAATCGTGGCTCCGCGAACGGGGGGCGGACCGCCTCGTCGTCGCCGGACTCACGACCGACCACTGCGTCTCGACGACGACCCGGATGGCCGAGAACCTCGGGTTCTCCCCCCTCGTCGTCTCCGACGCGACGGCGACGTTCGACCGCACGGGACCGGACGGCGAACGGTACGACGCGGAGACGACGCACCGAACCGCCCTCGCGCACCTCCGCGGGGAGTTCGCCGCCGTGGCGACGACCGACGAGATACTGGCCGAGTAGCGCCCCGCGTCGGCAGATTTACCCCGCCGTACTCCCGAACAGCCGACATGAAGCGCCGCCTGTTCCTCCTCCCCGCGGTCCTCCTCCTCGGCATCGCTTCCTCCATCGTCGCGTTCGGCCCCCCGACGGACCCACTCTTCGTCGCTCTCGGCGCGTGTTTCGCCGTCTCCGGAGGCGCCTTCCTCGTCGCCGGACTCCGCGAATCCGTCGCAGTCGGGTCCGCCGTCGTCCCGTGGTACGTCTTCGCGGGCGTCGGCGACATCGCACTCGGCGTCGGTATGCTGACGAACGGCGCGATACTCGTCGACGGCGGGGGGACGGCCTTCGCGGGCGTCATCATCGCTCTCACCGGTCCGTTCCTCGCCTTCATCGGCGTGGACTACCTACGCGGCGGCGTCCACTTCGACGTCTCCGCCTTCGAGTGATGCGTCGAGCGATTCCGCCGACGTACTGACGGTGCCGACGGCCGAAAACCGTCCCCGGGTCCTCGGCGTCGGCCTCTTCGCGGCGACGGTTCGTAACTCGAATAGCGGCCGAACCGTTCGTCGCTCGACGTTTCCTCGTCCGTCCGAGACGGTTGTCCGGAACAATCGCGCCGAGGTCAGTTGCTTCACGTCTCGCCTCTCTCGGCTGTCAACAGAGTCACCATTAATAGATAGTGCGAAAAACGTATCTCGAATGACAGGTCCCCGATCAGCACCGGGGCGTACGTTCCCCTGGGTCGACGACGCGGTCCCCCGTTACGACTCGTTTCTCACGGTGAACGAACATCGCGAGCGCGACCGAGCGCTCGCAGCCGAGAACGACCACGTGGAGTACGAGGAACTCGGCGAAAGCAGGGACGGTGAGACACTCTGGGCGGTGACTGTCGGGGATGGCGACCGAAGCGCACTCCTGTTCGGTGCACCCCACCCGAACGAGCCGATCGGTTCGATGACGATCGACTTTCTCGTTCACGAACTCGCGACGAACGACGAACTACGGTCGTCTCTCGATTACACGTTCGTCTGTGTGCCCGTCTCCGACCCGGACGGCGTTAGACTGAACGAGGGGTGGTTCGACGGCCCGTTCACGCTCTCGAACTACGCCCAGAACTTTTTCCGACCGCCGCCGGACGAACAGATCGAAGCCACGTTCCCCATCGAACGCGAGAACTACTCGTTCGACTCCCCGACGCCGGCGACCCGAGCACTGGCCGACCTAATCGACACTCACCATCCGGAGTTCGTCTACAGCTTCCACAACACTGCGTTCGGGGGGTGTTACTACTACGTCACCGAACCCCTCGAACCGCTCTACGACACGCTCTCGTCGCTCCCGGGAGAGTACGGCGTCCCACTCGACATGGGTGAGCCCGAGTGGTTCGATCTGGAGTCGTTCGACGATGCCGTCTATCCGCTCCAGACCTTCGACGACCAGTACGACGCCGCACGGAACGACGAGGACGTCGCCCTCGAGGAGGCGCTTTTCGGCGGCACCGCCTACGACTACGCCAGTCGGGGTGACGACGACGTCGTCGAGTTCGTCGTCGAACTGCCGTACTTCTTCGACCCGCAGATCCAAGACCGAACCGAACTGGATCGCACCCGTGAAGACGTCATCCGAGAGGGGATTCAGTCCCGGCAACCGCTCCTCGACGCCATGCAAAGCGCAGTCGAATCCGCGGGAGAGTATCTGCCGGACACGCCGATGGCTCGGGAAGCCGCGGGCGTCGCCTCCTACTTCGAGGACGAGTACGAGTCGAAGCTGGAATGGGCGGAATCGGTCGCGGAGACGGACGCGCCGGCGACTATCGCACAGCGAGTAGACGAACGCTTCCTCGAGCAGTATCATCTGCTGACGTACACCGGGATGTTGTTGCGGTCGATCGACCGCGCGGCGATGAGCGCTGACGAGGATGCCCACGAACGCCTCAGGGACGCGAAGGCGGCGCTGGAAGGCGTCTTCCAGGAACGACTCGGCGAAATCCGGGACCAACTCGACTACGAGGCGATTCCGATCTGGAAACTCGTCGCGATCCAAGCCCGCGCGGGACTCGTCTGTCTGGACTATCTGCAGAACCGGGCCGACGAGTGACGCGCGGGCCCTTTCGAGAGGGGATCGATGCGATCGACTCGGTTACTCGGTAACCGATGTTGAAGCAGAGGGTCTCCTGTTCGGTACGTGGGGAGACGCCACAGTCGTCCGTCGATCGAACAGATGACACAAAAAGAACTAATTGGAGACGTGATACAATTTACAAGCGTGTCCCAAGAGAGCAACACCGGCCGAGACGCGTATCGATTGCTAACTACGGGTGAGCGCCAGTGGGAGTTTTTAGGCCTGCTCGCCCTCATCGCTGCCGTAATCGCGTACGCGATCGGTTCGGTTGCCGCTGGCGAATCAGTCGGGGCGCAAGCACCGCTGGGTGTCGTTGCCGCCGGGCTTACCATCGCGGCGGCGTTCCTCGTCGACGATTTCGACGGCGCCTCGCAGTAGGGCGCAGTTCGGTCGCACGCCTACGTAGCGGCTATTTCACTCCCACTCGTGTCGAACCGACGGTTCCCGCGGAGGTATCGAGTAGTCTCTCGGTCCCCCGCTACCCGACGTCTCGTCGGGAGTCCGAGACGGCGCGGGGTCCGACAGCGATACCGTCCGTATCTGCGGTACGCTATCTGGTGCTTTTTATAAGCGTCGGGCCGACGTACCGCGTATGCAGACCCACATCGTCCCGGTCGGGTTCGACTACGACCGGCTCATCGCGCCTCTCATCCGCGACCAGTTGGACGTAGACCGGGTCATCCTGTTGGAGGGCGCGGTGGGGAGCGAGGCCAACGTCGAGTACTCCCGCCGCCTCTCGGGGAAGTTGGAGAAGGACTTCCAGAACCTGCTGGGCGCGGAGACGGAGCGCGTCGTCCTCGACGACGTGTACGACTACGACGCCGCCTTCGAGCAGGCGTACGACCTCATCAACGCCGAGTTAGACGACAGCGACTCCGGCGAGGTGTGGGTGAACGTCAGCGCGATGCCCCGGCCCGTCTCCTTCGCGTTCGCCACCGCCGCCCACTCCATCATGGTCGAACGGCAGGAGGACAGAGAGCGCATCCACACTTACTACACCGCCCCCGAGAAGTACTTAGAGAGCGAACTCGCCGAGGAACTCAGAGCCGGACGCGACCTGTTGGACGACCTGTTGAACGGCGAGGACGTCGAGGACGACCGAATCAGAGAGCGATTCGAGACGGCCTCCGACCTCTTAGAGGAGTTCGACGAACGCGGGACGACCATCGGCGCGAAGCGAATCGAGGGGAGCCACATCGTCGAACTGCCGGTCGCCTCCTTCTCGAACGTCAAGCCGTTCGAGGAGGTCATCCTCTTCGCACTCGGCGAACACGGCGAGTTCGCCTCCGTCTCGGAACTCGCGGAGCGACTCGCCCGCGACATGAACGAGGAGTACACCGACTCCTTCCGGTCGAAGGTCATCTACAACGTCGACCGTCTCGGACCCGGCGGGAAGGGCTACATCGAACAGGAGGAACGCGGGAAGTCCTACCGGACGCGACTGTCGCGCATCGGCGAACTGTGGGTCCGCGCCCACGCCGACGAGGACGACGTGCTCGAAGACTGACGCCCCGGTTCAGGTCCACTTCAGGCCGATTTCGTTCTCCGGCGCGTCGAGGGGACTCGTCGGCAGTCCCTCCGGTATCTCGGGGTCGTTGTAGCCGCCGGGTGCCACGTCGTTCGGCCCGTCGGGGTAGAAGAGCGACGCGAGAAGTTGGATGTGCTGGCGCCCGACGCCGAGTTCGAACTGGCCACCGCCGTAGAGGGTGATATCGTTCTCCCGGGCGTACTCGATGGTCTCGAAGAGGGATTCGACCGTCCCGAACCGCGAGGGCTTGACGTTCAGCCACTCCGGTTCGAAGGGGAGGTTCTCGACGGCCTCGACGCCCGTAATCGGCGCGTCCCACGATATTCTGTGCTCCTCGCCCTCGAACAGCGACCGAGTGTCGTCGGTGATGCCCGGGTCCTCTACCACGGCGTCGGGGAACCCGTTCAACACGAGTCGGTACAGGCCGGGATTCGGCTCTTGGTCCACGTCGGTTCCGGCGTAGTGGCCCTTCAGGTCGAGGATGCGGACCGACGCCGTCGCGGCTATCGACTCGATGACGTTCTCGTTCCACTCCGCCGTCGGGTCGAGTTTGAACTCCGTGTCGGGGTAGTCGCTCAGTATCGACTCGATGCGGGTGCGAGACGGCGGGTCGCCGAGGCGAGTGCTGACGACGAACCGAACCGGGTCGGGGTCGACGTCCAGTACGTCCGAGAGGGCGCGGTCGTTCTGGCGGAGGGCGAGGTCCAACCCCGCCGACTCCACGGCCCACCGCCGGTAGTGTTCGGCCGCCTCGCGTTCGGGGCCGCCCGTCGGGAACAGGTCGGTGTCGTCGAGGGCGGCCGAGAACTCCGCGAACGACCCGTACTCGCCGACGATATCGAAGGGGTCCTCCGGGGCGTCTTCGAGGGCGTCGTGGTCCTCGGCGTCGTACGTCACGTCCTCGCCGCGGCCCTCCTCGTCGCCGCCGCGGAGGTGGAACGTGGTCGTCGTCCGGACGAAACCGCTCGACGTGTCGCGGTCGCGGCGCGTACGCGCTACCTCCTCGACTTCGAGGGGGTACTCCGCCACCGCGTCGAACAGGTTGCTCATCGCTCGTCGTTCGGTCCCGCGAGGCAAAAATCTGTCACCGAAAAGACTACTACACCGAACGTCCCGGCGTCGGGTCCGACCGCGTTCCAGTTTCGACTGCGTCAGGTCCGTTCGCGGTCCAGTTCCAGTTCCAGTTTCTTCACGCGCGTGCTCAGCGCGAAGAACGTCGCCGCGACGGTGAGGGTGACTGCGGCGACGGCGGCGATTTGGAGGACCGTCGTCTCGCCGACGGGCGTGGCGTCGGGGAGTGGAAGCGACGTGTGGTGCGGGTCGCCGACGACGGGGACGAAGTAGTCCACCACGTCGTTGAAGCCGTACCAGACGACGGCGACGGCGACGGCCCGCACCGGGAAGTCCGAAACGCGGTGCAGGACGAACGCCTCGACGACCATCGCGAGGTGGCTGACGAACAGGAAGACGTACATCGGGAGCGTCGTCGTCTGGAGGAACGCCGCGTCGAACGCCGCGAGGACGAACGGCGTCCAGAGGCCGAGCTTCCAGCACCCGAAGAACGCGAGGGCGTTGAGGTACTCGTTCGGCCTGTCGAGTTTCCACGCGGCGAACGCGCCGGCGATGAACAGCGTCGCCACCGGACTGTCGGGGACGAACGGCCACATGACGACCGGTTCGGCGGCGAACTGCCACGTTATCAGCGAGTCAGAGAACGGGTACGGGTGGAAGCCGTAGTACCAGAAGCCGAAGGCGGTTCCGACGAGATTGACGGCGACGACGACCCACGCGAATCGGAGGCCGACGTTCTCCAACCACCGCGGAAGCGGTGCCAACCACCGCGGAAGTCCGTCAGGTTCGGGAAGTTCGTCGTCGTCGGAGACGAGTCTCCGGAGCCCGGAAAACGAAACCATGACTCACGGCACGGCCGGTTCGTTCAAATGGATGCCGGTTCATCCTCTCGATTCGCGTACCCGTCCATCGCGGGCCGTTCGGCCGCCGTTCGGCCGATTCGACCGGACTGGTTGTCCTTAAGTGCGTTCGCCCGTAAGCACCGAGCATGGCCGAGGAGACTGATTTGGAGGAACTCCGCCGGGGTACCGACCTCGTCAAGCGCGGGTTCGCGCAGATGCAGAAAGGCGGCGTCATCATGGACGTCGTGAACGCCGAACAGGCGCGGATAGCCGAGGAGGCCGGCGCGGTGGCCGTCATGGCGCTTGAGGCCGTCCCCGCCGACATCCGCAAGCGCGGCGGCGTCTCCCGCATGGCGGACCCGCAGAAGGTCGAGGAGATAATCGACGCCGTCTCCATCCCGGTGATGGGGAAGGCGCGCATCGGCCACCACACCGAGGCGCAGATTCTGGAGGCCGTGGGCGTGGACATGATAGACGAGAGCGAAGTGCTCACCATGGCGGACGACCGCTACCACATCGACAAGCGCGAGTTCACCGCCCCGTTCGTCTGCGGCGCGCGCAACCTCGGCGAGGCCCTCCGCCGCATCAACGAGGGCGCGGCGATGATTCGGACGAAGGGCGAGGCGGGCACCGGCGACGTGAACCAAGCCGTCCACCACCAGCGCAACATCAAAGGCTCCATCCGCAAACTCGAAGGGATGAGCCACCAAGAGCGCGAGAAGTGGGCCCGCGAGAACGAAGCGCCCGCGGAACTCGTCCACGAGACGGCCGAACGCGGCCGCCTCCCCGTCGTCAACTTCGCGGCCGGCGGCATCGCCACGCCCGCCGACGCCGCCCTCATGATGTACCACGACTGCGACGGCATCTTCGTCGGGTCGGGCATCTTCGGCGCGGAGGACCCCGAACGCATGGGCGAGGCCATCGTCGAGGCGGTCAACAACTGGGACGACCCCGAGACGCTGGCCTCCATCGCCTCCGGCATCGGCAAGGGCATGAAGGGCGAAGCGAACGCCGACATCCCCGAAGAAGAGCGTCTGCAGGGCCGCGGCGTCTGAACGCTCTGCGCACTCTCTCCGCCGATATTCTCCGTCGGTTTTCACTCCTTCTCTCGTCGTTCGCGAAGTTCGTCACCGGCGGGTGCCGACGCTTCGAGACGGTCGGCGCGAACGAACCGGGTTCGACGCGGTCGCTGCGAACGGAGTTCGACTCGTCACCGGTGACCGTCTGCCGATTCGGTCCGGCGAACGGTCGCGCCGTACGAAAAACCGACTAGCCGCCGAGCGTGTAACAGGACTGGCGGACCTTCCCGCACGACGGACAGATGTGCTGATAGACGACTCGTCTGCCGTCGGTCTCCGAGAGCCACTCCCCCTCGTCGTCGTCGTACCCGCACTCTGGGCACACCATGTCCCTGTCGAAGCGGTTCTTCAAGCGTTCGAACGGCGTCGAACCACTGCTACGAGGTACCATACCAAACACTTGCATCCGACAACTGAAAAGTAGTGGGGTGCATCTACGCGAGAACGAATGAGAGGGGCGTACCATCTTCGATTCGATAATTTCGGCGCGGTCCGGCGTCGACGAAACCGACGAGCGCGTCCGCGACTGTCGCGAGGCCAACGGACGCGACACCTCCGCCACGGCGTTCCTTCCGACTCGGCGTTCGATTCCCAACGCTCGCCGTCCGTTTCCGGAGGACAAGAGAGTCCGAGACGAGGCGCTGTGAGTCGAGAGACGGAGGAGAGAGGGCGCGACCGGTGGGACCTGCGTCAGTGAAACGTCGCGCCCGCGCCGACTTTCGTCTGGTAGGCGCGGGCGTCGACGCCGACGTCCTCGAAGGCGTCGAGCATCGCGCTGGCGACGCGGGCGCGGTCGGCGTCGCCGCAGACGGCCAGAAGCGACGGCCCCGCCCCGGAGACGGTGACGCCCGTCGCGCCGGCCTCCAAGGCGGCGTCCCGAACGTCGTGGTAGCCGGTTATCAGTTCCGCGCGGGCGGGCGTGACGATGCGTTCGTCCATACCCGCGCCGACGAGTTCGGGGTCGCTCCGGCACATCCCCACCGCAAGCGTCGCCGCCGACCCGACGGTGTGGACCACGTCGTCCATGTCGGCGCGCGAGGGGACGACGCGCCGGGCGTCGCGCGTCGAGACGGCTATCTCGGGCAGGCAGGCGACGAGCGGAATCTCCGCGTCCACCGCCGTCACGCCGCCGTGGCGGGCGACGGTGAACCCGCCCAAGAGGGCGGGCGCGACGTTGTCCGAGTGGGCTTCGCCGGAGACGACGGCTTCGCCCTCGGCGGCGATGGGGACGAGTTCCCGACGGGAGTAGCCCCGGTCGTACAGGCCGTTGAGGGCGAGTGCGGCCGCGGCGGAACTCGCCGCCGAGGAGCCGAGACCCGAGGAGGGACGGACGCCCTTGTCGATGCGGATGTGGGCGGGAGCGTCGAGGGCCTCCGCGACTGCGCCGACGACGTTCTTCTCGGGGTCCTCGGGGATGTACTGACTCCCGACGCCCGTCACCTCTATCGTCGTCTCGTCGGCTTTCTCCACGCGGACCACGTCCGCCGGTCGGTCGAGGGCGACGCCGAACACGTCGAAGCCGCTCCCGAGATTCGCGCTCGTCGCGGGTGCCCTGACCGTGCGCATATGGGAGACGGCTTACCAGACTGCGGATAAAAATGTAGCGAACGACGGAAGAAACGGTTCGTTCGGTGTCACTCGGTTCCGCCCGACGCAGCGAGTGCGGACGAACGGAAGGGACTTTTCCCGCCGTCTCGTAGCCCGGTGCATGATTGGCGTCGTCGGCGGCGGCATCGCGGGACTCGCCGCGGCCTACCGACTGCGGAAGCGAGGCTACGAGGTTCAGGTGTTCGAGGCGTCCGACCAAGTCGGCGGCCTCGCGGCCGTCTACGAGACGCCGGGCGACGACATCGAGAAGTTCTACCACCACCTCTCGAAGTCCGAGGAGACCATCGTCGAACTCGCGGAGGAACTCGGACTCGGTGACGACTTGGAGTGGCGCATCGGCAAGAACGCCTACTACGTGGACGGCGTCGTCCACCCACTCGACACGGCGTGGCAGATAGCCGCCTACCCCCACATGAGCCTCTACGACAAGTTCAGGCTGGGGATGCTCACGCAGGGTATCGACGTGCGCGGCGGTATCCCCGACTTCGACGCCTACGACGACCTGAGCGAGTACGAACACGTCGGCATCGAGGAGTTCGTCGTCGAACACACCACCCGCGGCGTCTACGAGAACTTCGTCGACCCCCTGCTCGACGGGAAGTTCGGCGACAGGAAACACGACGTGTCGGCCGCGTGGTTCCTGGGGCGCGTCCGCTTCCGCGGCGAACGCGACCTGATGCGCGGCGAGATTCTCGGCTACTTCGACGGCGGATTCCGCCCCCTCTTGGACGCCCTCGTCGAGGCCGTCGGCCGGGAGAACATCACCACCGACGCGCCGGTGACGGGCCTCTCGACGGGCGAGGACGGCGTCGAGAGTCTGACCGTCGGGACGGGCGAGGAGGCGGAGACGAAGGAGGTGGACGACGTCGTCGTCGCCGCGATGCCGAACGTCCTTGAAGGACTCACCGGCTACCAGTGCGACATCGACTTCCAAGGCGCGGTCTGCGGCCTCGTGACCATGGAGGAGTCTCTGATGGATACCTACTGGCTGAACGTGGCCCACGACGCGCCGTTCGGCGCACTCATCGAACACACGAACTTCGTCCCGAAGGAGCGATACGGCGGGCAACACCTCCTCTACGTCGCCGCCTACGTGCAGGACGAGGAGGAGGACATCTGGCAGATGGACGACGAGGAACTCCGTCGGGTGTGGCTGAACGAGATCGCCGACATGTTCCCGGAGTTCGACCCCTCCTCGGTGACGGAGTTCCGCGTCGCCCGCAACCCCCGCGCCGCGCCGGTGTACGAACGCGGCTACCTCGATTTGGTCGTCCCGTACGACCTGAGCGAGGAGGTGGGCGAGGGCGTCTACTACGCCGGGATGGCCAGCGAGGCGCAGTACCCCGAACGAAGCCTCAACGGCGGCATCGTCGCGGGCTACGAGTGCGCGGACCGCATCGCCGAGAAACGCCGACGCGGCGGCGACGGCGGCGAAGCAGTCGCCGAAACGGACGGGGTCGCCGTAGACGGCGGACGACGCGAGTAGCCGAGACGGCTTCGACGCCCGGTATCGCCTTCGAGACGTGACATTCTCCGAGAGCCGCCATAGAGCATACGCCCCTGTGGTCGGTACCTCCTAGGGCCTTATGAGCGACACCGAACGTCAAAGCGACGACACTCCGGAGATACCCGTCGAGACGGGGAAAGCGACGATCGTCTACGAACACCCCGAAGAGGGGAAGAAGGAGGTGACCGTCTCGAACGAACAGGTCGTCTACGCCCAAGACCACTGGGCGTTCATGTCGGGAACCGACGAGGAGGGCAACGACTTGGTGCGCCGCGTCCCCCGCGACCGGGTCCACTACGTCGAGCGGAACGTCCAGAAGTTCGAAGAGGAAGTCCGAACCGTCCGACACCGCGTCGAGTCCCTCGCGAACGAGGTCAGACAGAAACTCCCGGTGAACGCGAGTGGCGGCGGCCGCGAGGCCGAGCAAGGTCAGAGCGAACCACACCGAATCGAAGTCGAAGACGACGACGCGACCACCGACCGGTAACGACCGGTGCCGTCCCGTCGGAACAGAGCGCGCTTTTCTCAATTCTGACTGACCGGTCGGTCAGCGACCGGTGACAGAGAGCACTCGCCCCTCGCGGACGGCGCGGCGCGCGACGGCGAGCGGGTGGCCGCGACGACTGAGAGGCGTTACGCCGACTCTTCGTCCGCGTCCTGCACGCCGGGCGCGGCGCTCACGTCGACGTCTTCGGGTTCCTCCTGCCCGCCGACGTGCAGTTCGCCGGACTCGTCTTCGACGTACACGTCGTCGGCGAACCCGCCCTCGGCGTGGGGATGCTCGGGGTTTTCGAGTTTCTCGGGCGTCGAGGGCGCGTCGGGAATCTCGCGGGTGCGGAAGTCGCCGAGGGGGTCCGCGATGTCGATGTCGTACCGCTCGAAGAAGTCGCGGTGGCGCTCGTAGTGGTCCTCGAGTTCGTCCGCGGGGAACTCCATCATCTCCGTCCACCCGTGGTTGTAGAAGTCGAAGTTCGCCTGTATGTGCGTTATCTCGCGGGCCTCCGCCTCCGTGTACCCCTCTTCGAGGGCGCGGACGTACGTGTCGAACGTGCAGTCGAAGAACGCCTCCATCCGCGGTTCGCGTTCCTCGCGGCGGTCGGGGTCCGCCTTCTCGCCGAAGATTCTGACGTGCATGTTCACGAGTTTCTCCGTCGCGATGTCGCCGACGACGGGCATCGTCAGCGCCTTCTTCGCGGCGAAGTGGCGAACGTTCTGGCGTATCTTCATCGTTGTCGGGGGTTAGGACCGGGAACTCTTCAAGCCAACGTGTGCGCACTCGCCGCGCGGGCGAGGCGCGGCGTCGAACCCGCCTCGGGGCCGGACGGAGTCGACGACAGGGCCCCGACCGGCCTCTCGGGCGACGAGCGTCGGCCGTCCCGCGGCGCGCAGATATGTACGGATAGCAACCCACATTAACCCCGGCCTCAAATCATCCGAATATGACCCAGTCGTACGTGATTATTGGCGACGGGATTGCGGGGAGTTCCGCCGCAGAGACCCTCCGGGAGGAGGAACCCGACGCCGACATCATCGTCATCACGGACGAGGGCGAGGCCCTGTACAATCGGATTCTCATCAAAGAGTTCGCGAAGGGCAAACTGCCCGAGGCACCGATTTCCATCCACGAAGAGGACTGGTACGACGAGCGCGACATCGACCTCCGACTCAACACGCTCGTCGTGGACGTCGACCCCGACGCCCACACCGTCACGACCCACGAGGGCGAGGAGATTTCGTACGACAAGCTCCTCTACTCGACGGGCGGGACGCCGACCCAACTGCCGGTCGACAACTCCGACGCGGAGGGAATCCACCACTTCTGGACGTTCCAAGACGCGCGGCAGATTCGCGACCACATCGAACGGGCGGACAACTCCGTCATCGTCGGTGCGGGTCTCTTGGGCATCGACCTCGCGGCCATCACCGCCGCGCAGGACGTCGAAGGCAAGTACCTGATGCGCGGGAACGCGTGGTGGCGCTACGCCCTCTCGGAGGAGGGCGCGGAGATAATCCACGACGCCCTCCGGGAACGAAACGTCGAACCCGTCTTCGAGTCCGGCGTCGACCACTTCGAGACGGACGACGACGGCCACGTCACCGCCGCCGTCGACCCCAACGGCGACCACTACGACGCCGACTTCGTCGGCATCGCCATCGGTCTGGACTTCAACACCGAGATCCTGCAGGGGACCGACGTGGAGTGCGACAACGGCGTCGTCGTCGACGAGTACATGCAGACGAGCGACGAGGACATCTACGCCGCGGGCGATATCACCCAGTTCCACGACGTCATCCTCGGCGAACGCGCGCAGAACGGCGCGTGGGGCTCCGCGAAAGAGCAGGGTACCGTCGCCGCGAAGAACATGGTGAACCCGCAGTCCGAGGAGTTCCGGTGGGTCTCCTCGTACTCCATCACCCACTTCGACTTCCCGTTCCTCTCGTTCGGTCACCCGACCCTCGGAGACGACGAAGCCGAGGCGAAACACTCCGACGACGAGTGGCGGCGTCTCGCGTTCAAGGACGGCAAAATCGTCGGCGGCGTCCTCATCGGCGACCTCTCGCCGCAGACCAAGTACAAGAAGCTCATGCGCGAGGAACGCGTCGTCGCGGACCAGAAAGACGTCCTCATGCAGGAAGAGTTCGACATCGACGACCTCGAACTCGAAGAGGCTCCGGCGGAGTAACCCCGCCGCCGACCGACTCGACTCTCTCTCTCCCGCTGAGACCGCCCGCTCTCGTTCTCGCGTCTCGTCTCTCTTTCGCCGTCGCCTCTCTCGTTTCCGTCCTTCCTCTCTCCCGACTCCGTTCTCTTCTTCCTCCTCCCGAGTCCCGCGTCGCGTTCCCCGCCTCGACCCGCATCCCGCAACATTTATTCCTCGCTAGTGCACATTGGTAACACATGTCACGAACGGCGCGAGACCGAGCGTCCGACGGCGGCGCCGACCGCTCGGACGTGGTTGCCATCGCTCCCGGAAGCATCGACGGCGACGCGCGGGTGCGGGACTTCGACCAACTGTCTGAGTCCGCACAACGGGCGTTCGTCTCCGAGGGCGCTCCCGACGCCGCGGCGTCGGACCTCGAACGGGACGACGTCGTTCGGTACACCGACTACTACCTCGTGCTGTGACCGGGGCGTTCGCTCCCGACCGCCGGCCGTCGGAGCAACCGAAGGCGTTTTGCGACAGACGCGAGGAGGTGTAGGTATGGATGGTGGCGGCAGCACGGACATGACGCTCGCGTTCGAGTTGGAGGCGTTGAAGTCGCTCGCGGACCCCAACGCCGTGTTCAACGACGCCCGTCAGTGGACGGAGTACGTCGGCGTCGTGAGCGAGAAACCCACGTACGTCGTGACCAACTTCACGCGAAAGCACCGCATCCGCCAGGACTTCTTCTCCGGCCCCCGCGGGGTCAAGGAGAGTCTGGAGAACGTCAAACAGCAGTTCGACACCGACCGTCACGTCTTCGTCGGCACCTCGGAGGAGGACGAAGCCGTCGCCGGGGACGCCGACTGGGAGTACCTCCCGCTTTCGCAGGCCGCCGAGGCCGCCGACTGGGGGCTCGCGGGCGAGTCGCCCGAACCGGACCCCTTCGACTCCTCCGACGAACGCGACGACTGGCCCTGAGCCGACCGGCTCGTCACCGATACCGGCGATATCGGCCACCTCACCGCGGTTCTTTCGGGAGTCTCCGTCCGTGAAGCGAAAGCACTAATCGCGGTGCGTCCTTCTGTGGAATCAATGAGTCACCAGTTGCCTGACGTACAGGCAAGCCGCCCCGACGTGACCGTGGGGCTGAGTCAGGTCGGCGTCACGGGGGTAGACAAACTCGTCAAAATCGCCCGCGACGACAAGCGTCCGCTCGTTCTGATGGCCGAGTTCGAGGTGTTCGTGGACCTTCCGAGCGGTCGGAAGGGTATCGACATGAGCCGGAACATGCAGGTCATAGACGAGACGCTCGAAGACGCCGTCTCCGAACCCGCCTACCGCGTCGAGGACATGTGCGGCGACGCCGCGGAGCGACTCCTCGCGAAGCACGAGTACACGTCCACCGCCGAGGTTCGCATGACCGCCGAACTCGTCCTCCGGGAGGACACCCCGGCGAGCGGACTCGCCACGCAGGGGACGGCGACCATCATCGCGAGCGCAGTCGCCACCGACGACGGCACCCGCGAGGAGATCGGCGCGGAAGTGACCGGCATGACGGTCTGTCCCTGTTCACAGGGCATGTCCGCCTCTCGCGCGCGCGACGTACTGCAGGATTTGGAGGTCGACGACGACACCATCGAGGAGTTCCTCTCGAAGGTGCCGCAACCGGGCCACTCCCAACGCGGCCACGCGACGCTCACCGTCGAGACGGAGGGGTCGCCCGACGTGGACCTGATGGACCTCATCGACATCGCCCGCGACTCGATGTCGGCGCGCATCTACAACCTCGCGAAGCGTCCGGACGAGGACCACATGACCTACGAGGCGCACGCGAACGCGAAGTTCGTCGAGGACTGCGTCCGGTCGATGGCCGACCAAGTGCTCGAAGAAATGGACCACTTAGACGACGACGCCGTCGTCCGCATGAAGCAGTCGAACGACGAGTCCATCCACCAGCACAACGCCCACGCGGAGCGAGAAGTGACGCTCGAACAGCTCCGCGCGGAGATGGACCGGTAACGAAGCGGCTCTTCTCTCGCCCGAGGCGCTTCCTTCGGGTGTCGGATTCGGTTACTCCTCGGAGGCGGCCGCAGACAGAGAGAGCGGTTCCGCCTCCTCCCACCGGGGGTCGAACATCGACCGGATGTCGGCGCTGAAATCCGGGTCCTTCAGGTCTATCATGGCGAACGCCTCGCCGGGGTCGAGCGGGTTCGGCACCTCGATGCACACCTCCACGTCGTCGATTAGGTTGAACGTCCCCGAGAGCTGCTCGGACGTTCGGACGGAGAAGCGCGGGTGGTCCGCGAGACTGTCGAGGTAGCGCTCGCCCACGCTCTCGGGGAGGGAGGCCACGAGCTCGGGCGACATCAGCACGGATACGTCCACGCCGCGGTCGAGCGCCGTCGCCAACTCCTCGGTCACCAAGTCGCCGACCTGCCCCAGGTCGAACTGCGCCGAGGGCGTCCCTGCGACCATGACGAGCGATTCGTCGGCGGCGGCGAGTCGTTCCAGAAGGAGGTCCACCGACTCGTCGGTGCCGACGGCGGCGGTCCAGAACTGCCCCTGTACGGGTTCGGCCGTCTCCAGTTCGTCGGAGAGTTCGTCCACGACGGCCTCGTACTGCTCGGCCTTCTCGTCGAGTTCGCGCTTCTTGCTCTCCAACAGGCGGTCTAACGCCATGTCCGGTTCGACGGCGACGTACTTCTTGGGCCGACTGGCGGCCTGACTCCGCACGAGACTGTGCTGTTCGAGGCTGTTCAGCACGTCGTAGATGCGGCCCATCGGCACGTCGCTGGCGCGAGACAACTCTTTCGCGGTTGTCGCACCCGTCCGGAGGAGCGACCGATACGCCCGAGCTTCGTACTCGGACAGCCCGAGGTCCCGAAGGTTGGCCATGTCTCCGTGTCATTTGCTACCGTTAAAAACGCATCGGAGGTTTACACCCGGTTACCGTTCCCCGGCGTTTGTCCGAACCGGTCGCCGCCGCGGGGGCGTCGCGTCCGAACGTCGCCTCAGAGACCGCCGTCGAGGTCGGAGACGGCGGCCATCAGTTCGTCCGGCGTCGTCGCCGACGCCTCCTCGTCGCCGAGTCGGACGACGGCCTCGCCCTCCGGAACGTCCGCGCCGGGGAGGACCACCTTCTCGTGGTCGGCGACGCGCATCGCCGCCCGGTGGAGGTCGGACCTCGCGGGCGCGCCGACTTCGACGACGAGCGTCGAGCGCGTCAGTCGCGCGGCGACCGACCCGTAGCCGGCGACTTGGACGCCGATGCGGTCCCACGCGCCGCCGAACGCCGCGATGGCGTCGTGGGCGGCGTCCTCGTACCGGTCCTCGCCCGTCACCGCCGCGAGGTCGAGCAGCGCGTCGGCCATCTCGACGTTGCCGTCGAGGGGTCGAAGCGGCTTGTCGAGGAGTCCGACGTCCGTCTCGGGACCGTCGCGGAACGCCCCCTCCGGCTCCTGCAGTTCGTCGATGGCCACGTCGGCGACGCTCCGGGCGGTTTCGAGCGCTCCCTCGTCGCCGACGACCTGTCGGGCGCGGACGAACGCGGAGACGACGCGCGCGTGGTCTTCGAGTAAGTGCGACTCGCCCGACTCCTCGCTCGCGCGGTAGTGGGTGACGACGCCGTCGTCGACGAGCGACGACGCCACGTAATCCAGCGTGCGGCGGGCGTAGTCGGTCGCTCTCTCGTCGTCGGTGTAGGCGGCGAACGTCAAAAACGCGTCCGCCGCGAGGGCGTTCGCGCCCGCGTACGCGGTGAGGTCGCGCCGCGGTCCGGTCTCCTCGCCGCGCGCATCGGCGTCACCCTCGTAGTAGTCGGACTCCTCCGCCGGGCCGAGACTCCCGCCGAACGCCGCGCCGTTCCAGAGGTTCTCCGCGAGGAAATCGAGCGTCTCGCGGACCGGCCCGAGGAACTCCTCGTCGCCGGTGTAGAGGTAGCCGTTGGCGAAGGCGCGACAGAGCGCCGCGTTCGAGTCGAGCAGTTTCTCGTGGTGCGGGTCGGTCCAGTCCGGCGCGTCGGCGTACCGGAAGAAGCCGCCCTCCACGTCGTCGAACAGCGACTCCCGAATCGCGCCGAGCGTCTCCAACCCCTGCTCGCGGGCGCGTTTCAGCGCGAACTCGACGGTTCGGGGCATCGGGAACTTCGCGCCGTCGCCCCACCCGGCGAAGCGGTGGTCGTACTTCTCGTCGAGTTGCCCCGCGAGGTGCTCTTCGATTCGCGCCGTCACCTCGCCCGCGGGCGTCGGCTTGCCGGCGAGTGCGCGGGGGATGCGCCCCGCCTCCGCCCCCTTCTCGGTCCAGAGGTCGCGGACCTTCTCCAGAACCTGCCGCATCCCGTCGGGGCCGAGGTACGTCGCCCCGGTCAGGAGGTCACCGCTCGGGGTGAGAAACACCGTCGAGGGGAACCCGCCCATGTTGTACCGCTCCCGCACACGCGGGTGGCGGTCTACGTCCACCCGGACGGGGACGAACCCGTCGTTGACGTTGGCTGCGATCCGCGGTTCCGCGTACGTCTCGACGTCCATCTCGTGACAGCCGTCGCACCACGTCGCGGTCAGAGACAGCAACACCGGCTTCTCGGACGTTCGAGCCTCCTCGAACGCGTCGGGTCCCCACCTGCGCCACTCGACCCGCGTCTTGTCGTCTGCCATGTGTCGCGTTCGGGGAGCGCGTGGGGTAAGCCCTTCGAGGTACGGTGACGACTCCCGAACGTCACAAGGGCTTTGAACGGTGGCCGAAAATAACCCCCCATGCAGACGCGCTGGGTCATCGCGATTCTCCTCGCGATACCGCTCGCCGACACGTTGCTCCTCGTCCCCGTCGCCAACGCCATCGGGTTCGCCGCGACGGTGTTGCTGGTCGTCCTCACCGGCCTCGTCGGTATGCTCCTCGTCCGCGCGGAGGGGCGGCACACGATTTCGAGGCTCCAACAGAAGGTGGCGACCGGCGGCCTCCCGACGAACGAACTGATGGACGGCGGCCTGCTCATCGCCGCGGGCGCATTCCTCCTCACGCCGGGCATCGTCACGGACCTGTTGGGCTTCATGCTCGCGCTTCCGCTGACGCGATACCCCATCCGCGAGGTGCTGAAGCGCTACGTGGTCAAGCCCTACATCGAGAAACAGACCGACGGGTTCGTCTCCGGCGGCGTCTGGACCGGCGGCTACCCCGACGACGACGTCATCGACTTAGACCCCGAAAGTTACGGCCGCCGCGACGACGACAATTCGTAACACGCAACGCTGTCGCCCCGAAAGGAAACCCTTAAACTCGACACCGGACAACGACTGAATGCGCTCACCTGGGCCAATAGCTCAGTCAGGTTGAGCGCTCGGCTGATAACCGGGAGGTCCGCGGTTCAAATCCGCGTTGGCCCACCTACAGCGCGAACGGTATTTGGCCGTTCCGCGTTAGGGGCTGAGAACTCCCCAGCCACCTAACTTCGTTCCTACTACTCCTGAATAGAACCGTCTCTCTTCGATGATTTGAACGGGCAGACTGACGGCGATCGTGGCTAATTCGGCCATGTTTCAGACGGACCCTTGTGCTACGTACCAGACCCGCAGTGCCCGCTTCACTTCGTCGCTAGCGGATGTCGGCTCGTACCACAGAAGCGCTCTCCCCGGAGTATCTTTATATATCGTTGACGTGTCTGTGCGAACATGACACAGTACGCCTCGCGGCGGAGTGTACTGAAAGCGATAGGCGCGTTGGGGGCGGCTTCCGGTGCGGTCGGTACCGCAAGCGCCCGGGGAAAACCGACGAGCGCGCGGTACGCCACGTTCAACGTCGTCGACCTGACCACGGAGCAGGTTCAGGAACCGGGCGACGAACAGGCGGAGGCGGCCGCACGTATCATTCAGGAGATACGGCCGGACGTGCTCGTCCTCAACGAACTCGCGAACAACCTCCAAGAGGGGAAACGGACGGAGCGAACCAACGTCGATGCCTTCGTCGAGAACTACCTCAGCGTCCCGCAACGGGACGGCCTCGAAGGCATCGACTACCAGTACACCCTCCAACCGGAGAGCAACACCGGCGTTCTCCCGGAGGAGGAGTACGACTTCAACAAGGACGGGCAGGCGGGTGAACGACCCGACGACGCCTTCGGATTCGGGCAGTACCCCGGTCACTACGCGTTCGCCGTGGCGAGTCGGTACCCCTTCGACGAGGAGGCCGTTCGCACGTTCCGGGAGTTCCTGTGGGCGGACATGCCGGACAATCTCATTCCGGTCGAGGGCGAGGAGGGCGTCGAGACGGACGATATCTACCTGACGGAGGCGGAGTTGGAGGTGTTCCGACTCTCCTCGAAGACGCACGTGGACGTGCCGTTCTGCGTCGACGACGAAATCGTCCACGGCCTCTTCTCGCACCCGACGCCGCCGGTGTTCGACGGCGACAACAACTTCAACGGCCGGTGGAACCACGACGAGGTACGCTTCTTCGCGGACTACGTCGCCGGTGCCGACTACATCTACGACGATAGCGGGACGGAGGGCGGCCTCGACGACGACGCTTCCTACGTCCTGATGGGCGACATGAACGCGGGATTAGCGGGCGACCGACCGCTCGACCCGGCGAGGAAGTACTTCCTCGAGAACGACGACTTCCAGACCCACAAACTCCCCACGAGTCCGGGCGGCGCCCAACTGGGGAACCGCTACGCGACGGCCACCTTCGGCGGCGGGTCGAAGGTCGATTGGGTCCTCCCCTCCCCGGACCTCACGCTCCGTTCGTCGTCCGTGGTCTGGCCGAGTGCGGAGGCGACGAAGCGCGGACTCGGCGACGACGGGGAGACGGCGTCCGACCACCGGATGGTGTGGGCCGATATCGCCACCAAGTGAGGCGGTACTCGTTCGACGCCG
Organism: Halopelagius longus; assembly: GCF_900100875.1. Lineage (NCBI taxonomy): Archaea > Methanobacteriati > Methanobacteriota > Halobacteria > Halobacteriales > Haloferacaceae > Halopelagius > Halopelagius longus. The sequence continues at coordinate 481,746 of NZ_FNKQ01000001.1, forward strand.
CCTAGTCGTTTCCGCCGGCGTCGGTGAACGGGTCGCGGAGCGACCGGCGGGCGGTGACCGTCTCCTCGACCTGCGTCCAGACGAGTACGAAGCCGACTACCGCGAGGGCGGACCCGAAGGCGAAGGGGACGACGAAGCCGAACGCGACGAGAAAGCCCGACGCCAGCGGACCGAGGGCGATGCCGAACCCGAACGCCATCGTCAGCACCGACAGCGTGCCGCCCGAACGACCGGCGGGCGCGAGGTCACCCGCGAGGGCGAGTGCGGGCGCGAAGACCATCGCCCCGGCGACGCCTTGAGCGAAGCGCGCGCCGAACATCAGCCACGGGTCGAGGATGACGCCTTGAACGAACGTCGTCGGGACGAGAAGCGCCATCCCGAGGACGATGAACGGCTTGCGGCCGAAGAAGTCCGTCGCTCGGCCGATAGGGACCTGCAGGAGAATCTGCGCGAGGACGAACGCCGCGAACTGGAGGCCGAACATCGTCGCGCCCTGCGCGAGTCGCTGGTTGACTATCTCCCCGAGGGTCGCAAACAGGGCGATGCCGACCGCCATGAAGAAACTCGCGAGTCCGAGCGTGAACACGGGGTCGAGCACGCCCCGGCCCGACCGGTCGAAGACGGAGACGTTCTCGGCGAGGGAGTCGCCGGCGTCCGTCTCGGGGACCTCCGGGTCGCGGACGAGCATCGAGACGAGGGCGAAACTCAGGGTGGCCGTCAGCGTCGCGATGTAGAAGGCGGCGTCGAAGCCGTTCATCGTCACCGACGCCCCGCCGACGTCGAAGGTGAACGGACCCGCGGAGACGACTGCACCGGCGGCGATGGGGCCGACGCCGAACCCGACCAGTCGGAAGGTGTTGTACGTCCCCATGTTCCCCCCGCGATTCGACTCCGACGCGAGGTCGTTGACGAGGGCGACGGTCGTCGGGATTATCAGCGCGCCCGCGACTCCTTGGACGACGCGGAGTCCGACGAGGTGCCAGTACGTGGCGGCGAACGAGTACGAGAAGCTGGCGACGCCGATGAGCACCAGCCCGACGAGGACGAAAATCTTCCGACGACCGGCGCGGTCCGAGAGCCGACCGGTGAAGGGCTGTAACGGGCTGTTGACCAAGCCGAAAAGCGAGAGGACGATACCCGTAACCGCCACCTCCGTCAAGCCGAACGTCGCCCCGGAGATGTACTCGCTCCCGATGAAAAGCGGCAGGACGACGACGAGAAACGAGTTGCCGACCGACTCGGTCATCCGCGCCACGGCCAGCGCCAACACCTGCGGGTCGACGCCGAGACGGTCCCTCATCGGTCGTGACTCACCGGTTTCGAGACGGTCATTGGTCGCTCCGAGGGCGGCGTCGGCCAATACTGTTGTGACCACCGTCGGCGGCGTTCGCGTCGCGGGAGCAGGGGGCCGTTTTCGTCTCTCGCACCGGCCGCACCGCGCGGCCCGCACGTCGGCTGGACACACCTCTTTTCCTTTCAGACGGAGTATTACCTGTGTGTCAGACCAGCAAGACCAACACGGAAGGCCGTTGTTCGCTTGCGGAAAGTGTTCGATAGTCTACGCGCGGTTCGACTCGCCGAGCGAGTGCCGCGTCTGCGGACACGACTCGTTCACCGAGGTACAGGTGCAAAACCGGCCGTTTTGAGGTTGCCGTCGGCCCGTCGGCCGCGCCCGACGCCCGCAAGGTCGAACTCTATCATCTGGTAACACTTCACGCTCTGGCTCTCTGAAGCGTCAGGTCACCCTCGCCGCATCCGGCCGGTTCCGACGTGTTCCGTGCCGACAATCGCAGTTACTGCGAACGAGGCGCCGGATTTGACGACGAGGCCGACATTCATCGCCGAGACGCATAATGTATGTTTTATGATACAATCGAGGGCCGTGGTAACGCTCGTCGTCGTCCTTTCCCTCGTCGTCGCGGGGGGCGTCGGGCCGGGGAGTGTCGCGGCGACTCCCGAGGACGCGGCGACGGCGACGAACGGTACGGATCCGGATTCGACGCCGTCGTCGTCCGTCGCCGGCGGGAACGGAAGCCTCGAAATCCACTTCATCAACGTCGGACAGGGTGCGAGCATCCTCGTCGTCTCGCCGTCGGGGGAGACGATGCTGATAGACACCGGCGACTGGCGCGACGACGGTGCCGACGTACTGCAGTATCTCGAACGGGAGAACGTCTCGCGCATCGACCACCTCGTCACCACCCACGCCGACGCCGACCACATCGGCGGGCACGCGGCGGTTATCGACCGCTACGAGACCGAGAAAGGCGGCGTCGGGGCCGTGTACGACCCCGGAATCGCCGCCTCGTCGGACACGTACCAGCGGTACTTGAACGCGGTCGAACGGCACGACGTTCCGCTGTACGAAGTCGCGGCCAACGACACGATACCGTTCGCCGGCGTCAACGCCACGGTTCTCGCGCCGCCCGAGACGCCACTGGCCGACGGCGACAGAAACGAGAACAGCGTCGTCCTCTCGCTCAGAAACGACTCGGAGTCGACCGGATACCTCTTCCCCGGCGACGCCGAGGACGACGGGGAGGCGTACCTCACCCGCCAGTACGGGGAGCGACTGAACGCGACCGTACTGCAGGCCGGCCACCACGGCAGTCGGTCGAGTACGAGTGACGCACTTCTCGACGAGAGTTCGCCGCGCGTCGTCGTCGTCTCCAGTGCGTACGACTCCCGATACGGTCACCCGCACAACGAGACGCTCGAGAGACTCGCCTCGCGGTCGGTTTCCACGTACTGGACGGCCACTCACGGCAACGTCGTCCTCGTGGAGGAGGGCGACGAACTCGTCGTGAAGACCCAGCAGAACGCGACGACGAACCCCCTCGAACTGCGCTCGGGGTCGCCGGTCGAACCCGGAACGGGTCCGAACGTCACGGAACGCAGTCGCCTCTCACTCGCGACTGCGGGCGATGGAAACGGGACGGCCACGGACACGGCGACGGAAACCGAGACCGCCACCGAGACGGCGACGGAGACGCCCGAACCGACGCCGACTCCGACGGCCACTCCCACGCCCTCGCCGTCGGAACCGGCCGAGATTTCGCTCGCCGAGGTCAACGCCGACGCGGCCGGAGACGAGAGCGAGAACCTCGACGACGAGTACGTCGTGTTCGAAAACACCGGCGACTCGGCGGCGGACCTCTCGGGATGGACGGTCGAAGACGGGGCGGGCCACACCTACGCGTTCCCGGACGGGTTCACCCTCGACGCGGGTGAGAGCGTCACCCTCCGAACCGGCGCCGGCGACGACACCGAAACCGACCTGTACTGGGGGTCCCAACGCCCCGTCTGGAACAACGGCGGCGACACCGTCACCGTGACCGACGCGTCGGGAACCGTCGTCGTAGAGGAGACGTACCCGTGACCGAGCGCATCTACACCGCCGTACTGGACCGCTTCGAAGAGGAGAACGCGGTGCTCCTCCTCGAACGGGAGGGCGAACTCGTCGACGAGACGGTCGTCCCGCGGGCGATGCTTCCCGCGGCGGGACGACACCAAGACGCCGTCTTCGGCGTCTACCTCGCCGACGAGGAGTCGATGGAGTTCAGCTACGACCCCGACCGGACGCGGGAGCGACGCGACGCGGCGCAGTCCCGATTCGACCGCCTCTCCCGGCGGTTGGGCGACGAGGAGTCGGACTCCGACGAGAAGTGATCGCCGTTCCTCGCTGGTTCTTAGCCTCGTTCCCCGTTCGACGGGGTATTTACTCGATTACGTATTACAGTAGTATTATGTAGACCGACGGTATACGACTCTTCGATGCCCGAGATAACCGTCTCAGAACCCCTGTACCGCCAACTCGTCTCCGCCTCCGACGGCGAGGACTTAGACGAGACGATGTGGAAGATGGTGGCTCGCTACAGTCGCGGTAACACGCCCGGCGACTGAGACGGCCCACTCCACGTCGGCGGTTCCCCCTCCCGTTTTCGACCCGTTCTCGGAGATTCCCACCGGGCGACAGTCTCCTCCCGTTCCCGAACAGTCGGTATCGGCGTAATTCACTATGTATAATATATATCAGGCGGTGAAGCCGAGACGCCGAATCTGACGACGTGGGTGACGTTCATCGGTGAGAGACGTGGTGGATGTACCATGGCAGTCACGCGTTCCGTAGCGACGCTCGTCGTCGTCCTCGCAGTGCTCACTGCGGGGTGCGCCGGCGACGGAGGAAGCGCGACGACGCCCGACGACGTGGTAGAGACGCCGGAACCGACGCCGGAGGGCGCGAACTCGTCCGCGACGGGCGGGAGCGACTCGGGCGAGACGGCTTCGCCGACGGCCACGGAGTCCCCGACGGCGACGGACACCGCGACGCCGACGGCCACCGCGACGCCGACGGCGGACGATTCGGACTCGTCCGGAGACGACGACGACGATTCCGATTCGTCCGGGTGGTCGGGATCGTCCGGTTCGTCCGATTCGTCCGGAGATGACGACGACGACTCCGATTCGTCCGGTTCGAACGAGGACGAGAGCGACTCGGACGCCTCCGAGACTGCGACGGACACGGAAACACCCTCTCCGACGCCCGCCAACACCTCGACGGACACTACCACTTCGACCGGCGCCAACGCCTCGACGGACACCAACACCTCGACGTCCGCGGCCACTAACGCTTCGACGCCGACGGTTACGAACACCCCGACGGCGATAGAGACGGAAACGGAGACAGAGACGCAGACGGCCACGGAGTCCGCCACGGCGACGGCCACGGAGACATCAACACCGACGGAGACGGAGACATCATCGCCGACAGAGACGGCCACCGCGACATCGACGGCGACGGAGACGACGTCGCCGACGACGGAGTCCGCCACGGCGACGGCCACGGAAACGGCATCACTGACCGCCACTGACACAGCGACATCGACGGCGACGGAGACGGCCACGGCGTCCTCGACGCCGACGATTACCGAGACGCTGACGTCCACGGTTACGTCGACGGTCACCGAGACTCCGACATCCACCTCCACGGAGACGACGACGGCGACCGCGACACCGTCGTCGACGGATACGGAGACTGCGACGTCGACGCTCTCGTCGATATTGCCGTAGAACTCTCTCGTCGCTCTCGGACCGCGGTACCGCCCTCGATTCGGGCCGACGAGTCCGCGGATGTCCGTTTCCGCACGCGATTGGTACACTCTGTCACGACGTTCGTTCGAACGTGAAAATCACCGCCGAGAAGGTTCGTACTCTCCGTCTGTGCGGAGAACGGGTATATACGTCTCCGGCCCGTAGTGGGAGTGTGGCAGATAACGACGACCTCGGTTCGGTTTCCGGGCTTCCGGATGAACTGGGCATCGACTCCGACCTGCAGAAGTCGCAGCAGGAGCTGACGGTCCGACTCGACACGCGCCGGTACGGGAAGGCGATGACCATCGTCTCGGGGTTCGACCTTCCCCGCGACGAGTTGAAGGAGGTCGCGTCCACGCTGAAACAGAAGCTCGCCTGCGGCGGAACCGTCGAAGACGGCGAGGTAGAACTGCAGGGCGACCACACCGACCGCGTCCACGACATCTTACACGACATGGGCTATCAGACGACCGACTGAACCCCCACGGTCGGTCGAATCGTACCCCGTCCGTTTTTCTGCGCGTCACCGCCTCCGATAGCGTCGCGTCCGCGACGGGAGTCGGGACGCTCCGGTAGCCCCCAGTTAGAACTGTTCGCGGAGGAACGTCCGTTCCCGCGGAAAGAGGCGTTCGAGCGTCCGCGCCGCCTCGCCCCCCGCGGACGCGTCGCCCGCGCGGACCACCTCCTCGACGGTGCGAGCGCCGACGAGAAGTTGCGAGAGCGCGCCGATTTCCACCTCGCAGTCCGCGTCGCCTCCGTCCTCGATTCGCCGGCAGGTCGCGTCCCCGTCTGTGACGTCGAGGCGGAAGGCGGCGTCGTTCCACTCGCACCGGTCGTCGCGCACGTCCAGCGTCACCGACTCCTCGGCGTCGTACGAAACGTCGGTCAGCGCCGACGCGACGTCCACGATGCGGACCATCGGCCCGGGGCGAATCTCCAACGTCGCCGCCCGCGGGTCGGGGTACGCGTCGATGGGGCGGGCCCACTCCGGGAGGCGGGCGAACCGAACTTCCTCGACCTGCGAGTCGTGGTCCCGGCAGAACCGCCGGAGGTGCGCCGCCGCCTCCTCGTCGGCCGCCGCGAGTTCTCGGACGTTCAGTCGCCGGCCGTCGCCGTCCTCGCGTTCTTCGAACTCGTAGACGACGTACCCGCGGAGGCGGCCGGCGTCGTCCTCCCACCCGTAGACGAACGAATCCGGCTCCTCTCCGCCGAAGACGGCGTCGCGCCACCACCCTTCGGTGCGCTTGACGGCCAGCGACTCCGTCGCCCACGACTCGTGGACGGCGCGAATCGCGTCGAGGTCCTCGTCCGCGGAGAGGCGTCTGAACGACCCCGCCGGGTCGGCCGCGACGGCCGACAGTTGTTCGGGCGGCACGGTGAGGCGCGCGTAGTTGTTCGCCGTCGCCCACCCGAATCGGCGGTAGAAGGGGTACTCGAAGGGCCACAGCGTCGAGAGGGCGACGTCGTTCTCGCGGTGGCGTTCGAGGAGGGAATCGAGCATCCGCGCGACGATGCCTCGCCTGCGGGTCTCCGGCGGCGAGGCCACCGCCGCCAGACCCGGCATCCGGTGCCACTCGCCGCGGACGCGGACGGTGAAGTCGTAGGTGCCGCAGACGGCGGTGAGGTCGGACGCCTCGGGCGTCGCCTCCGGCGGCGTCTCGTAGAACCCGAACGGCGTGAACAGGTCGGGGTGGTCCTCCTCGTCGCGGTCCCAGTTCGGGCCCTCGGTCGGACGGAACGCGTAGTTGATTCGCTCTGAGAAGGCGTCGAGGTGCGCGTCGGGGAGCGTACGGAGGTGCATATCCCTCCGTCTCCGCCCGGCGCAAAAGGTCCGCCTATCGCGTCGCCTCGTCCCGTCCGTCCCGGTCGAGGGGGTCCTCCAACTCGCCCATCACCGTCTCGAACGCGTCCGTCGCCGTGACCAGCCCGACCACCTCGTCGTCCGAGAACACGAGCGCGAGTTCCTGATGCTCGTCTTGGAACCGGTCTATCGTCTCGCTGACCGTCGCGTCCGGCGAGAGCGTCATCGGCGGGGCCGCGATGTCCTCGAACGTCGTCTCGCCGCGTTCGAGCGCCGAAATCTCGTCGATGACCGCGGGGACGTAGACGACGCCGCGGAAGTCCGACGGTTCGTTCCCGACGAGGGGAAACCGGGTGTGGGGCGACTCCGCCAACCGGCGGAGGTTCTCCTCGACGGAGGCGTCCGTCGAGAGGTAGACGACGTCCTCGGCGTCCACCATGACCCTATCGACGCGTTGCGTGCCCGCCGCCAACGCGCCGAGGACCTCCTCGTGGCGTTCCTCCGAGAGGTCCCCCCGTTGCAGGACGGAGTCGAGTCGGTGGTGCAACTGCGCCCGCGTCTCGATGACCTCCTCTTCGGTTTCGAGCCACGCCCCCGTCATCTCGATGCCGAACAGGCCGAGCGTCCACTTCGCGACGGCGTCGCCGACTCTCATGACCGGCCTGATGATCCACGCGAACCAGTACAGCGGCATCGCGCCGTAGCGACACACCGTCTTGGTCCGTTCGACGCCGAGGTACGTCGGCGTCTGCTCGCCGTGGGTGAGGTGGACGAGGTTGATGAGGGCGAACGCGAGGAGTCCGCCCGCGCCGATGCTCGCGAGCGCCGTCTCCTCGAAGAACGGCTCGAACAACGCCGCGAGCGCAGGTTCCGACACGATTCCGACGGCGATGCTGGAGGCGGTTATCCCCACCTGACAGCTCGTGAGGTATATCTCCAACTCGTCGGTCATCTCCCACGCCCGGCGGAGTCCCGGTTCGTCGAACTCCGACGCCGGATACTGTCGGACCCGCGTGAGGGCGAACTCTATCGCGACGAAGAAGCCGTTCGCGAGGATGAGAAGGACGCCCGCGAGGAGTCGGACACCGACAACGAATGGCGTCATCTCTCTAACGTATTCGGGCGGACGCCGTTGGAAGCTTCGGCCGACGTGGGAGTCTTACTCGTCCGATTCGTGCGCGTCCGGTTCGGGCGCGGCGTCCTCGCTCTCCGTTATCGTGACGCGCGAGATTCGAGTGTCCTCCACTCCGTCCACGCGGAGGACGTAGTCCGCTACCGCCACTCGGTCGTCCACCTCGGGGACGCGTCCGAGGTGGCTGAGGACCAACCCGCCGATGGTCTCGAAGTCGTCGCTCTCGAAGTCCGACCCGACCGCCTCGTTGACCGCCTCGATGGAGACGTTGCCGTCGGCGGCGTAGGTACCGTCTTCGAGTTTCGCCACCGTCGGTTCGAGTTCCTCGGCGTCGAACTCGTCGCGTATCTCGCCGACGACTTCCTCGATGATGTCCTCGATGGTGACTATCCCTTCGAGTTCGCCCCACTCGTCGATGACGACGGCCATCTGAATCTCCTGTTTCCGGAAGGCGACGAGCAACTCGTCGATGCGGTGGTCCTCGGGGACGACGAGTACCTCGCGGGCGATGTCTCGGGCCGTCGGTTCGGGCGCGCCGGCGGCTCTCTCTTCGGCCTCCGTCGCGCGGAGCACGTCCTTGATGTGGACGAACCCGACGGCCTGTTCGCCGTTCTCGGCGTCTAACACGAGGTAGCGCGTGAACTGTCCCTCGGCGACGAACGAGCGGAGTTCGTCCAGCGACATCTCGGGCGGCACCGTCACCACGTCCGGACGGGGAACCATGATTTCGCGGGCGACCGTATCGCCCAACTCGAAGATGCCCTCTATCATCTCGACTTCGTCGAGGTCGATGTGGCCCTCCTCCTCCGACTGAGAGAGGACGAGCAGAATCTCGTCTTCCGTGTGCGCCTCCTCGGACTCGGAGGCGGGGGAGACGCCGACGAGTCGCGTAAAGTAGTTCGCGGTGCCGTTGAACACGACGATGCCCGGCACGAAGATGTAGTAGAATATCTTCATCGGCAGGGCGACGAAGAACGCGATTTTCTCGGCCTCTTGGATGGCCATCGTCTTGGGCGCGAGTTCGCCGAAGACGACGTGCAGGAACGTGATGATGCCGAACCCGACGGCGAAGGAGACGAGATGGACGGCCGATTCGGGGAGGACGGGTCCCAACAGGGGTTCGATGAGCGACGCCACGGCGGGTTCGCCTATCCACCCCAGTCCGAGCGAGGAGAGAGTGATTCCGAGTTGGGAGACGGCGAGGAACTCGTCTAAGTTCTCCACCGCGTCGACGACGTACTTCGCCCCGGATTTCCCCTCCTCGGCGAGTGCGTCCACGCGCGTGGGACGTATCCGCACGAACGCGAACTCCGCGGCGACGAAGAAGCCGTTCATGAACACGAGGAAGAGTGCGAGGAGAATCTGGAGGCCGGAGACGACGTAATCTACCATCTGTGCCCTCGCGCGTCGTTTCGGCGGCGGCGTCTGTTCGGCGACCGAACCGCGTCGCCGTCCGTACGTCGGAACGCGAGATGCGCGGCCGCCCGAGAGGAGACGTGAGAATCGAGGGAGCGACCGACGAAAGCAGCCATACGTCCGTATACACTCCGACGTCGCAAAACGATACCGACTCGTCCACCCTCGACCGCGGAACCGAGCCTTTCAGGGCGGTTCGGTCCCGACGGTGAGACATGAGCGACGACGAACGCGGGGCGCGTCCGTCCGGGGACGTTGCCGAACAGGGTTCGGCAAGCAGTCAGGCTTCACCTGACGACGCCACCGAGCAAGGCTCGGCGGGCCGCGAGACGGGGTCTGGCGACGACGAACAGTCCTCCTTGTTCGCGCTCACGCGCGACAAACTGCTCCTCGTTGCGATTCTGTTCGTCGGCATCGCCGGATCGGGCATCGCGCGGCGCGCACTCGGCGAACTCGGCTACAACGAGGTCGGACGCATCGTCTTCATGCTCGGCTACGCGGGGATGGTCGTCGCCATCTGGTACGGGTGGATACGTCCGCTCGACATCACCGGCCCCACGGAGGAGTGACGAGCGGAGACAGTTCGCCGGAGAGAACGGAACTTTAATACTCGATTCGCGCCGAACCTCCCGTAAAGGATGCTTCCCCTACAGCTCATCGACAGCTTCCTGCTCGACTACAACGTCGGACAGGCGCTGTTGCTCGTCTTCGTACTCGCGCTCGTGGGCTCGCTCCCGCTAAAATCCCAGAAAATTATCGCCATCAACGTCACCGCCTTCGGCGTCATCTTCCTCCTGACGCCGCAGTCGTTGGTGCCGCCGCACTACCTCTATCTCGGCATCGCGCTCCTCGTCGTCGGCCCGATGCTGCTCACGACCGCGAACCGGTAACCGCGAAGACGACCGCCGCATCCTGTTTTCGCACGTCTCTCCCCGGAGCGCGACGTTTAAACGGCGAGGGCGACAACGACGAGGTATGGCACAACCGCGCGTCCCCGGCGGCGGGGGGGAGGAGTTGGACCTCCCCTGCGGGGAGACGAAGTCAGTCCGCAGCCTCGACCTCGGGATGCGGGAGTTCGAGTGTTCCTGCGGGGAGCGACACGCCGTCGTGATGGACGTCCACCCCCCGGAGCGATTCCTCCCGGAGTTCCTCGTCGAGATTCTCCGCGAGGCCGTCGAGACCACCAGCGACGAGATGCCCGAGTTCGGCACGCCGCACCTCATGGGCATCGCCTTGGAGGAGTTCCCGAAGAAGGTCGTCTCCGCCGACGTGAGCGACGACGGCGAAGTCGGCACGGGCATCATCTGGGTGGCCGACTTCGACTCCCGCCGCCTCCACGAGATTCTCGTCGAACTCGTCGTCGAACTGATGGAACACGCCATCTCCCACGCCGACGACGAGAGCGCGATTTCGGAGTTCGAAGCGCAGATGCTCGATTTCGACGTGGCCGAGTTCGTCGAGGAGTACCGCGCCCAACGCGACATCTCCGAGGACGACCTGTACGCCTGACCGCCTCCGCCGCTTCGGTTCCGTTTGCTCTGCTCTTCCCGTAGTCGCCTCGCCGACGAGCGCCCACGCTCGCGCACGCGAGTGCGGAACTACAGGACGGACGCCGCAGACGCACGGACGAAAAACCGGGAGCGACGCGGAACGGCGGCGAGAAGCCGAACGAACGCCGTTCGTCGGCCGGGCGGCAAGTCTTACGATATTCGTAATTCGATTTCGCATCTCGTAGTTTTTCGCCGGGCTTATTACGATGTGAGGATTTGGAGAGAGTGATGACTGACGAGGACACTTCGACCGACTCTCGGACAGCGTCCGAGGACAGGACGATACTGCTCATCGGCAGCGGGCCGATTCAGATCGGACAGGCGGCCGAGTTCGACTACTCCGGCGCGCAGGCGTGCCGAGCACTGCAGGAGGAGGGTGCGCGAGTCGTCCTCGTCAACTCGAACCCGGCGACGATAATGACCGACCCGGAGATGGCCGACCGGGTGTACATCGAACCCATCACGACGGAGGCCATCTCCGAGATTATCCGCAAGGAGAACCCCGACGGCGTCATCGCCGGCCTCGGCGGTCAGACCGGACTCAACGTCACGGCCGAACTCGCCGAGGAGGGCGTCTTAGAGGAGTACGACGTCGAGATTATGGGGACGCCGCTGGACACCATCTACGCCACGGAGGACCGCGACCTGTTCCGTCAGCGGATGGAGAACATCGGCCAACCCGTCCCCAGTTCGACGACCATCTCCCTGGAGGAAGGCGAGTCGGTGTCGAACATCACCGACGAGGACCTCGCGGACCGCGTGGAGGCCGCAGTCGAGGAAGTCGGCGGCCTCCCCGTCATCGCCCGCACGACGTACACGCTCGGCGGGTCGGGGTCCGGCGTCGTCGACGAGATGGACGAACTGAAAGAGCGCGTCCGCAAGGGCCTGCGCCTCTCGCGCAACAGCGAGGTGCTCATCACCGAGTCCATCTCGGGGTGGGTCGAACTGGAGTACGAGGTGATGCGGGACGCCGACGACTCCTGTATCATCATCTGCAACATGGAGAACATCGACCCGATGGGCATCCACACCGGCGAGTCCATCGTCGTCACGCCGTCGCAGGTCATCCCCGACGAGGGACACCAGGAGATGCGCGACGCGGCGCTCGAAGTGATCCGCGAACTCGGCATCCAAGGCGGCTGTAACATCCAGTTCGCGTGGCACGACGACGGCACCCCCGGCGGCGAGTACCGCGTCGTCGAGGTGAACCCGCGCGTCTCCCGTTCCTCGGCGTTGGCGTCGAAGGCGACGGGCTACCCCATCGCCCGCGTGACGGCGAAGGTCGCCCTCGGCAAGCGTCTCCACGAGATAGAAAACGAGATTACCGGCCAGACGACCGCCGCCTTCGAACCGGCCATCGACTACGTGGTCACGAAGATTCCGCGCTGGCCCAAGGACAAGTTCGCCGACGTGGACTTCGAGCTCTCGACGGCGATGAAGTCCACCGGCGAGGCGATGGCCATCGGGCGGACGTTCGAGGAGTCGATGATGAAGGCGCTCCGCTCGACGGAGTACGACCCCGCCGCCGACTGGGGCGAGGTGTCCGACGAGGAACTCGAAGCCCAGTACCTCGAACGCCCGACGCCGGACCGCACGTACGCCATCTTCGAGGCGTTCGAACGCGGCTACTCCGTCGACGACGTGGTCGAGATGACCGGCATCAAGGAGTGGTACGTCGAGCGCTACAAGAACATCACAGACTCCGTGGTCGCCGCCCAAGAGGGCGACTTCACCGCCGCGGCGACGGCGGGGCACACGAACGCCCAAATCGCCGCCGCCACCGGAACCGACGTCGGCACCGTCGAGACGGAGGTGCCCGGCCGCACCTACAAGCAGGTGGACACCTGCGCGGGCGAGTTCGCGGCGCAGACGCCGTACTACTACTCCTCGCGTAAACCGGAGTACTTCACCGGACCGCTCGAGGGCGACTCCGCCGCGGGCGAACTCCGCGTGGACCGCGACGTAGAGAGCGTCGTCGTCGTCGGCGGCGGCCCCATCCGCATCGGGCAGGGCGTCGAGTTCGACTACTGCTCCGTCCACGCCATCCGCGCGCTCCGCGAGATGGGCATCGACGCGCACGTCGTGAACAACAACCCCGAGACGGTGTCGACGGACTACGACACCTCCGACGGCCTGTTCTTCGAGCCAATCACGGCAGAGGAAGTCGCGGACGTGATAGAGGCGACGGACGCCGACGGCGTGATGGTGCAGTTCGGCGGCCAGACATCCGTCAACATCGGCCACCCACTCGAAGCGGAGATTCAACGCCGCGGCCTCGATTGTGAGATTCTCGGCACCACCGTCGACGCGATGGACCTCGCGGAGGACCGCGACCGGTTCAACCGCCTGATGGACGACCTGGGCATCCTCCAGCCGGAGGGTGGCTCCGCGACCAGCGAGCAGGAGGCGCTCGAACTGGCGAACGATATCGGCTACCCGGTCCTCGTCCGCCCGAGCTACGTCCTCGGCGGCCGCGCGATGGACGTCGTCCACTCCGACGCGGAACTGAAGGAGTACATCGAGGAGGCCGTTCGCGTCTCCCCCGACAAGCCCATCCTCATCGACGAGTTCCTCGCCGACGCGGTGGAACTCGACGTGGACGCCGTCGCCGACGGCGACGACGTGCTCATCGGCGGCGTGATGGAACACGTCGAGAGCGCGGGCGTCCACTCCGGCGACTCCGCCTGCATGATTCCGCCGCGCTCGCTCGACGAGGAGACGATGGCCCGCGTCCGCGAGGTCACAGAGGAGATCGCCGGCGCGCTCGATACGGTCGGCCTGATGAACGTCCAACTCGCCGTCAAACAGCGCGACGACGGCTCCTCGGACGTGTACGTGCTCGAAGCGAACCCGCGCTCCTCGCGCACCGTCCCGTTCGTCTCGAAGGCGACGGGCGTCCCCATCGCCAAACTCGCCGCGAAGGTCATGGCGGGCGAGTCGCTTCGGGACCTCGAAACCGACGAGCAGATTCCCGAGCAGTTCAGCGTCAAAGAGGTCGTCCTACCGTTCGACCGCCTGCCGGGTTCGGACCCGCGCCTCGGCCCGGAGATGAAGTCCACGGGCGAGGTGATGGGTACCGCCCGCACCTTCGCGAAAGCGTACGACAAGGCCCAAGACGCCACGAGCAAGTCCATCCCGACCGAGGGGACGGCCGTCGTGGATCTCGAAGCCGACGAGTTCCCCGACGCCGACACCGAGGCGGGCAAGTCGCTCCGCGACGCCTACGCCGACCACTTCGAGTTAGCCGACTACGAGGGCGACGAGCTCAAGCAGGCGCTCCGCGAGGGCAAAGTCGACCTCGTGGTCTCGCGTAACCGCGACGCGCTGGAAGTCTGCGTCGAGGAGGACGTGACGTACTTCTCCACGCACGCCTCCGCGAAGGCGGCGCTGGAAGCGCTCGACGCGAAAGACGCTCCGCTCGACGTGGAAGCCATCTCCGACCGCCCGAAGCGGACGGCCCGCTGGGGCGGCGAGTAAGCCGACGCGTCCCGCGAGTTCCCCCGACTTCCGATTTCGCCGCACCGCTCTCTTTTCGCAGTTCGTACCGAGGCCGTCTCTGTCCGTCCCGAACGCCGTCTAGTCGAGTTTTCCGAGCGCCTCGAAGAAGTCGGAGGTCGGCCCGGCCAGCCGAACCGGGTCGTCCGCGGCGGAGACGGTCACCTCGGTCGGCGGTTCGACCTCTCGGCGCGTCCGTCCGTCGCTGACGACCACCGCCCGCTCCGCGTCGGTGAGCGTGATGCTCACTTCCACGTCGGGCGCGACGACGAGGGGCGGCATCCCGCTTTCGGGGACCATCTCGTTGACGACGAGTCCGCCGACGCTCGGGTGGACGAGCGGCCCGTTCTCGCTGAGGTTGTACGCGGTGCTCCCGGTGGGCGTGGCCACGAGGACGCCGTCCGCGTGACCGCCGCTGTACAGCGACCCGTCCACCCGGACTTCGATACCGACGCCGCCGCCGTGGCCCCGGCGCGTGCCCGTGACGGTGACCTCGTTCATCGCGGGGTCCTCCGTCCATCCGTCGCCGGAGGCGGCGATTCGCGGCACCTCGCGGGCGACGATGTCGCCGTCCTCTCTGAACGCCGCGACTTCGTCCATCACGGCGTCCACGGCGTTCTCCGGGCCGACGGCGTTCAGAAAGCCGACTTCCCCGAGGTTCACGCCGAGGATGGGCGTCCGACCGGCCCCCCGCGCGGCGTAGAGGAACGTCCCGTCGCCGCCGATGCTGACGACGAGGTCCGTCGAATCGAACTCGTCGGCCGGCGTCCCCGCGATATCGAGCGTCGTCGCCGTCTCCGTGTCCACGCGAACTTCGACGCCGGACTCCCGGAGGCGTTCGCGGAGTTCGTCGGCGAGGAACGCCGCTCGGCTGTTGCCACGCTGTGCGAGGATACCGACCTTCATGTTCGTGCAGGCGGCTTTGCGTCCCCCCGGGAAAAACACACCGTCCGAGCGGACCCCTCGCTCGCGGGCGTCGCGAGAATTCTCTCGTTCCGCCACGGGCAACATTCATGCACTCCGACTTCCTCCTTCCGACGACTGCGATGGACGCGACCCGTACGCCGCGCGGCCGCACCCCCCGAGGGAGTGGTCGACGTGGGTGACGACGACTGGTTCGAACGCGCCCTCCGGGACGACGACTCGGAGGCGACCGACGGCGACGGTTCGGCCGCGGCCGACGACGGCCCGGACGCCGACCCGAGTGACGCCGACGGGGGAGCGTCGGCCGCCGGAACAGACGCCGACGCGGACGACGAACTCGGTTCGGCGGCGGACGCGGAGGCGGACGCCGCAGAGGCGGACGCCGCCGGCGAACCCGCGGAGCGACCCGAAGAGTCACGCTCGGCCGACGACGAGGGGGGTTCGGACGCGGACCCCTTCGGCGGCGTTCGCGCCGGTCCGCCGGAACCGCCGAGCGAGAGCGTCGCGGGCGGACGTCCGTCCGAGGATTCGGACGGCGAGACGACCGATCCGGATTCCGGCGCCGCGGACGACGGCGGCGGTGCGGGCGAGTCGAACGGCGAGTGGGACGACTTCGGGTCGGCGTTGGAGAACGCGCCCGGACCGAACCGCTCGGAGTCGGGACCGGCGGAGTCGGGGGCGGACCCCTTCGGCGGCGGGTCCGGCGGACCGCTTCGCGACCGTTCCGGCGGGTTCGGCCCCGACGACGGCGGAGGGTTCAGGAGAGGTGGCGGCGACTTCGACGCCGCGGGACCGCCGCAGGGCGGCCCTGAGGAGTTCGACGAGGAGGACTTCGAGTCCGAGATAGACCGCCTCGACATCGGCATCGACGGCCTCGACGAGATGATTCTCGGCGGCGTCCCCGTCCGGTCGCTCATGGTCGCGATAGGCTCCGCCGGGACGGGGAAGACGACGCTCGGCCTCCAGTTTCTGAACTGCGCGCTCGAGGCGGGCGACAGCGCGGCGTTCATCACCCTCGAAGAGAGCCGAGAGCGCATCCTCGACACCGCCGAGGAGAAAGGCTGGCAGTTCCGAGAGTACGAGTCCGAGGGACGCCTCGCCGTCGTCGATTTAGACCCCGTGGAGATGGCCAACAGCCTCGAAAGCATCCAGAGCGACCTCCCGAGACTCGTCGAGGAGTTCGGCGCGGACCGCCTCGTCCTCGACTCCGTCTCGCTGTTGGAGATGATGTACGACCGCCCCTCGAAGCGCCGCACCCGCGTGTTCAACTTCGCTCGCTCGCTCAAGGAGGCGGGCGTGACGACGATGCTCACCTCCGAGGCCAGCGACGACAACCCGTACGTCTCGCGGCACGGCATCGTCGAGTATCTCGCGGACGCCGTCTTCGTCCTCCAGTACGTCCGTCCGGACGACTTCCGCGAGACGCGTCTGGCCATCGAGATTCAGAAGATACGCGACGCGAACCACTCTCGGGAGACGAAGCCGTACGAACTCACGAGCGACGGAATCAGCGTCTACGGACGCGCGAACATCTTCTGACGCGTCGCATCTGCGACGACGTCCGCGCCTCGCAGGCCATCGACGAACCCCGTGGGGAAATCCCACCCAGAAGCGATACTCGTACTCAGTCCGATAGCGCCGACTTAGGCCCCTTCGGTGGTCGTCTCGTTGCCGAGGGCGCCGCCTTCGGTGGTCGTCTCGTTGCCGAGAGCACCGCCTTCGGTGGTCGTCTCGTTGCCGAGAGCGCCGCCTTCGGTCGTCGTCTCGTTACCGAGGGCACCGCCTTCGGTGGTCGTCTCTTCGGCGGCAGCGCCTTCGGTGGTCGTCTCCTCGCCGCCGAGGCCACCTTCGGTGGTCGTCTCTTCTGCAGCGCCTGCGCCGCCTTCGGTGGTACCTTCGCCGCCACCGCCGCCACCGCCGGAACAACCGGCGAGTGCCAGCGTGAGCGCGGTGCCACCTGCGGCGACGAACGCCCGACGACCGAGTCCGTCACGCGATTCTTGCTCCACACCCGATTGTGTGGTCTCTTCACAGTCCTGCAGCGTCTTGTCGGACATGGCACCCGATGTACATCCCGGCCATGTATAATTCATTCGCTATTCTTCCCTTACATTATCGAGTTGGTTTTTCATCGATAGTGAGGTAAAACTGCACGACGGAACCGACTTAATAACGGAATTAAATCCTCCTATCGTACTATCTCGAAATAGTGTAAGTTAGACAGAGGTGACTCTAGTCGGCACCATTAACGTGGATGATATTCACAAGGTTGGAAGTGGAGTCCGCTCGCGGTGACCGCCCGCGGCGGGAATCGGTGTCGGGAAAGCCCGCGGCGAGACGGTCCGACCGAAGGCGGAACGGACGACTCCAAGAGGGAGAGAAAGGAGGGGTCGAACCCGAACTAACGCCCGTCAGTCGTCGGCGGAGGCGGGCGTCTCCGCGGGCAGTTCCGTCGAACCGAGGGGGTCGAACTCGTCGTAGTGGACGATTTCGTCCACGGGGCGGCGGTACTTCCGTTCGTTCTCGACGTCGGGGGCGTCCTCGGCGGCGTAACCCATCGTGACGAGCATCACGGGTTCGTACCGGTCGGCGTCGATGTCGAACTCCTCGACGACGCCCTCGGCGTCGAACCCGCCCATCGGGCAGGTGGCGACGCCCTCGTCCCACGCGGCGTTCAGGAGTGCGGACGCGGCCAGCGTCGTCGAGCGAACCGTCCAGACGCGGCGTTCCTCCTCGGGGAGGGCGGCCATCCCGTCGATGCTCTCCATGACGGCGTCTCGGGCCTCCTCGTTCGGGAGGTAGCCCTTGTTCAGCCAGTCGTCGAGGACGGCGTCGGCGTGCGCCGAGGGGTCCTTGTTACCGAGGACGACGACGGCGACGGGCGCGTCGGTGACGTGTTCTTGGTCGTACGCCACAGACCGGAGACGTTCGCGGTTCTCGTCTTCGGTGAGGACGAGGAACTCCCACGGTTGGAGGTTGTAACTCGACGGGGAGTGTCGGACGCGTTCGAAGATGGCCTCGATGGTCTCCTCCTCGAGCGCTTCGTCTGTGTACTGGTGAACGGAACGTCTGCTCGTGACGACTTCGCTGAACTCCATCACGTTTCGGTAGGGCCGTCCGGTACAAGTACCGGAGGGCACCGGCGCGGATGGCCGATTCCAAATCGTGTTCTCAGCCCTCGTGCCTCCCGTGTAACCCGGTTACGTCGGTGATACCGAGCGGTCACCTGACGATGGTGACGGGCACCGGCGACCGCCGGACGACGTACTCCGCGGTGCTACCGAGGATGATGCGCGAGATACCCTCCCGTCCGTGACTCCCCATGACGACGTGGTCGAACTCGCCCTCGCCGGCGACGCTGACGATGCTTTGGGCGGGACGGCCCACCTCGATTCGCGTCCGAACGTCGTCGTCGTCGTCGAACGCCGCCCGGGCCTTCGCTAACAACTCCTCGGACTCCTCGCGCATCTCCTCGTACCACTCTTCGGACCCGCCCGGCAGGGCACTCGGACGCGGGTCCGTGGCGACGGGGTCGATGACGTGCAGAAGCGTCACCGCCGCGTCTTCCCACTCCGACGACGCGAAGTGAAGCGCTTCGACGGACTGCGGCGACCCATCGACGGGCAGGAGCAGGTGTTTCGACATACGAGAACGTACGGCACGGACGAGTAAAACTCCGCGCAACTGTCGACTCGCGGATACGATCCGACGGACCGCCGGGAGGGGCCGTTACTCGCCGTGCCGCGTCACGCACGTCGAGAGGCCGCGGAGTTCGACCGGTTCGGAGTTGTCCGGCGAGTAGACGACCATCTGGCCTTTCTCCATGTACGGCACCTTCCCTTCGAGGTTCGGCGGGATGTTGACGCTCTTTATGGCGTCCTCGTCGCCGAGGTTCAACACGAGTCTCGTGTTCACCTGTTTGAACACGGGTTCGGCGATGTCTTGGGGATCTTGGGTGATGAGAAACAGCCCGAGTCGTTCCTTCCGGCCCTGTTTCGCCGCCTCCGTGAACTTCGAGACGACTTTGCGGGCTTGGACGGTGTCGGCGTCCGACAGGAAGTTGTGCGCCTCGTCCATCCCGAGAACGAGGGGCGTCTCCTTGATTCGCTGGGAGTCCGGCGCGTTCGACAGTTTGTCGTCGATGAGCATGCTCGACACCGCGAGGACGAACATCTCCTTCGCGCGACTCGTCGAGAGGTGGTACGTCGGAACGACGGTCAACCCGCCCGGCCGGACGAGTTCGTGGTCCAGTTCCGTGATGGGCCGGGCGGACTGGTCGAACACGCCGTTCGGGACGCCCCGGACGCGGCGCTTGACCGCGTCGTACGTCGCCTCGTGGACGCGCCCCGCCTCGTGGAGCTCCTCCTTCAACGCCGGGTCGTCCAGGAACGTCAGGAACTCGTCGTACGTGCCGTCGTCGCCGTGGTCGCGGAAGAACCGCCGCAGGAGTTCCCGCAGGGCGGGGTACTGGTTCTCGTTGAGGCTACTGCCGGCGACCAACCACGGCCTCTCGCGGGCCATCGAGAAGGGGATGGTGAACTCCAGTTGCTCCGCGCCGTGGTTCTCCCCGCCGTAGGGGACGCCGTCCTCCTTCGGCACGAGAGCGAGGGTGTCGTCGTGGCCGCCGTGGGCGATGCCCTCGCGTTCGTACCGGCGGGCCACGTCGTCGTCCATCGACGGGTTGTCGTCGTGCATCTGGGCGTACTCGTCCTGCGGGTCGAACTGCACGACGGCCATCCGCGCGTTCCGCCCGTCGTCCATCCGGTACGTCCGGTCGGAATCGAGCAGTTGTCGCAGCAGGTTCTTCGAGGCGTGCGTCTTCCCCGACCCGGTGCCGCCCGCGACGAGGGTGTGCCGGAAGACGAGTGGGTCGCCGTCGGCGTAGTCGTCCTTCAGGCGGTAGTCGATGGTCGGCGGTTCCGCCGCGGTGCGAACCTTCTCGCCGCCGACCGAGAGATGTCCGAGGAAGACGCCCTCGGAGGGGATGTTCAGCCCCGTCTTTATCTGCTCTGCGTCTTCGGCCTCCGCGACTATCGCCCGCGGTTTCGGCACGCGGTCCACCATCCGGCGCTTCATCTCCTCGCCGTCGTCGAAGAGGACGGCCACGGGGTCCAGCGTCGCGACGAACTTGTAGTCGCGTTCGTCGAAGTCGTCGCGCCGCATCGCGCGCCGGGCGTGTATCTCGGTGGCGTCGTCGGCTTGGAACTCTTGTGCGTACTCCAGAGAGCAGATGCGACAGAACAGCAGTTCGTCGTCGGGGTACGGGACGAGGAGGTACTTCCCGAGGCGGACGTTCTCTCGGTTCCCCGTCGTGACGAACGCCCGAAGCGAGGTGTCCTCGCCGTCCTCGGCCACGCGGAGTCCCTTCGAGACGGCTATCGCGCCGATGCCGCGGTCCGTCCCCGCGGGTTCGACGTCCATCTCGTCGAACGCGAGTCCGTCTTCGCTCGACCCGTTCGACGCGCCGGACGCGCCCGTCGCGGACGCCCCCGCGCCCGAACCGGTCGGGGCGGGCGCGGCCGGTTCCTCCGACGCCGACTCGTCCGACGCGGACGAGTCGGACGACCCGTTCCCCCCGTTCATCTCCTCCTCGAAGTCGCCGAGGTCCACCATGACGTTCCACGACAGGAAGTCCCTCGACTAAAACACCACCCATCGCAGTCCTCCCGCGCGATTCGTGGGTCTCGCCCACATCTCTCGGCCTCCACGCGCCTTTTCACCCTCGGGGACGTACCGTCGGGCATGCTCTTAGTTCGCGGTTACGGCGGCGGGACGACGCTGACGGGGACGATATACGAACGGGGCGAACGCGCGCCGTCGTTCAAGGGCGCGCCCGACGAGGACGCCCCGTACGTCTGGGTCTGCGACGAGTTCTACGAAGTAGAGAGCGGCGGCACGCAGACGGAGATCGGCGGCCGGACGCTGAACGTCGCGTTCGACGCGCCGATGCCCCGCGGGTTCGACACGCGGGAGCAGGCGCTGAACGCAGCGAAGGACCACGTGAAGACGCAGTTCGCCCGCGTCGGCGTCACCGAAGACGACGTGAACATCGAAGTCGTCAAGACCGAACCCGACGCGGCCTGAGTTCCTACTCGTCGGGCCCCCACCGAACGTCGTCGTACCGGCGCACCGCGTCGGACTCGAACTCGTCTTCTAACTTCCGCCGCAGGGCGGCCTTCTCGTGTGCGCTGATGCGCGCCAACTCGTCGGCCTTCTCCACCGCCTCCGGCGGGCCGCGTTGGGCGGCCACGTCGCGCAGAATCTGCGTCGCGAGCGCGCGCCTCGTCTCCTCCTTCCGGGTGAACGCGTACGGCGCTTCCGCGCGGTAGAGGACGTCCGTCCGGGGGTCGTAGACGACGAAGAACGTCACCTCGTACAGTTCGGCGTCGAGTTCCCGGTCGATGCCGTAGGCGTCGCCGTCCGTCGAGAGCGCCCGGTCTGACCCGCCCCGAGAGCGGAACCAGTTCGTGAACGTCAGGTCGCGCGTCCTGCGGCCCTCGTTCCCGTGTCCGGGGGCGTCGCGGCGTTCCAACAGGCGGGTGAAGAACGCCGTGTCGTCGGTCCACGGGGCCTCCATCTCTCGCTCGCGGACGGTCCGGACGACGTGCTTCGCGCTCGGGTTCTTCACGAACCCCACGAGGGGAACGTCCCGCCGGACGAACGACTCGACGAGTCGGACGTAGTTCTCGACGACGCTCTGCGGCTTCGCCTCCCGCGCTAACTCGCCGAGTTCCTCGTCTCTGTCGCGCCAGTTCAACAGTTCCTTCGGGTAGAGGGGGCCGTCGAGGACGAGCAAGTCCTCCACCTCCTCCGCGTGTTCGAGTGCGTGCGTGCTCTCTGCGAGGTACAGAGAGAGCGCGTGGACGACGCCCTCGGCGTACCGACTCACGCGCGGCGACTGGACGACCCGCCAGCGACAGTACCCGTCGTCGAGTTTCCGCCACGGTTCGTCGAGGGCGGCGGTGGCGTCGTTCGAGTGGGCGGTGGCGACGATGCTCCGGCACCGGTGCAGGTCGAGGTCCGAGGGGACGGCGGCCATCGCCGCCTGCGCCAAGTCGAGGACGAGTCCGTTCTTGAACGTCGTCGGGTTGATGGTGCCGGAGTCGAGGCCGTGGACCGTCTCGAACGGCGCGTCCGCGAGGGCCACGTCGTCGATTTCGACCGCCTGCAGGCGCTTCTCTCCGAGCACGTCGAGTACCACGTCGCCGTCGGGGCCGTACAGGGGTTCGAGGAACTCCTCCCAGACGCGCCGGGCGAGGTCGGTGTGTTCGCGGTCGTCCACGCGCTTCGCGAGGTAGCTCGCGAGGTTCGCGATGCCGTCTACGTGGACGGGGTCGAGCGTCATTGTCACGCCTGTTGCGACGGGTCGGCAAAAACCCCGTCGTCACGGAACGTCGGACTCGCCGCCGACGGCGTCGGAACTGTCGGCGCGGAAGGACAAGCGTCATGCCCGTCCCGCCCCAACTTCGGGTCGTGACTATCCGGGCGGTCGGTTTCGACTTGGACTACACGCTCGCGGTGCCGACGAGCGACCGGACGACGATTCTCAACGAGGCGGCCGCGGCGACGGGCGCGCCGGAGTTGTCGCGGAGCGCCTACCTCGACGCGCACAGTCGAAACCTCACGAGCGAGACGCGGACGCCCATCTTCGAGCATCTGCTCGCGGAACGGGGCTCCGACGTGGACCCGGCGGCACTCGCGGCGGCGTACCGCGAACGCATCGCCGACGCCCTCGTCCCCATCGACGGCGCGCGCGAGTTCCTCGCGACGCTTCGGGAGACGTACGCGGTCGGACTCCTGACGAACGGCCCGCGCGTCGCCCAGCGTGACAAACTGGAGACGCTGGGGTGGACCGACGCGTTCGACGCCGCCCTCGTCACCGGCGAACTCCCCGCCGGGAAGCCCGACCCGGCGGCGTTCGAGGCGCTTCTGGACGCGCTCGGAACCGCCCCCGAGGAGACGGTGTACGTCGGCGACGACGTGGACGCCGACATCGGCGGCGCGGCCGCCGCCGGACTCGTCCCGGTGCAGGTGGTCTTCGAGGGCGGGCCGGACCCCGACCCGAAGGCGGCCGCGCATGTCCCGCGCGAGGAACTCACGACGCGACTGCCGACGCTGTTAGCGGAGCTATAGTCCGGTCGAATCGGCGTCCGTCGTACGGGTCGGCGCTCAGAAAAAGGCGAGACGCGAGTCGCGAACCTCACGCACGGAACGTTCTCACGATGCCGCGGCGGGCCACGCCGATGAGGAACAGCGCGAACACCGCCACGAGGAGCCACCGGCCCGTCTCGGTGCTGAGGGCCTCTGCGAACATCCCCAGCAGGTCGAGGCCGACGGCCTGCCCGATCGCGAACAGGAACAGTACGAAGCCGGCGACGGCGAGTCCCCAGCGCAACGCGGCGCTGGCGAACAGTGCGCCGAGTCCGGACCGGACGTCCGCTCGGCGTCCGGCGGGCCGCGACTCCGCGGCCGGTCGGTTCTCGGCGCGGGGCTCGCCGGCGGGTTCCTGCGGCGTCTGTCGGTCCGTTACCGCTGAATCGCCCTGTGCGCGCCGTGGGTCCGCATCTTCGCCTTTTCGGGGCATAGTGACACCCCACTCGGGTCAGGAGACGGACGCATTTGGTTACTCGGTGTTTAGATGCCGTTTCGGGCCGTTTCACGCCGTTTCGGCCGTCAGATTCATGCGTCCGCGACGGCCCGAAGCGCCGGCAGCAACCACTTCACCTGCGCGCCGTCCTCGACGAACACGAGCGTCCGCGGCGGACGGACGGCCTTCGGACGGACGCGCAGACCCTCGGCGTCGGCCGCCTCGGCGGCGACATCCACCGCGGTGACGAACTCCGCGCGGGCGCGGTCGGGGTGGACGTACACCTCGGCGACGGCGTTACCTTCGCCGTCCGCTTCGGTCCGGACGATTCGATACGCGAACGCGCCGTCCTCGGTCGGTTCGACGTCCGGGTCGGCGTCGGAGACGGCGAGGGGGAGGTCCTCGTGGCCCTCGACTTCCGAGGCGACGAACTGCGCGATTCGCTTCCCGTCCGTCAGTCTGTCCTCGACCATGTTCGCCGTTCGTCCGCCCGCCGTTTAGGCCGCGCGGTTCGCTCTCAGTTCCCGAGTTCGCCCGCCGCCTTCTTCGCGGCGTCGCTCACGTCGACGCCCCGGCGCTTTGCGTACACTGCGGCTGCGGCTTCGACGCTCACGGCGAGTTCTCGCTGGAGTTCGTTCACGCCGGCGACCGCCTCCTGTTTGTCGTGGCCGGCGGCGACGAGGGCGTCGAGCATCTGCTCGAACGCCGACTGCTCGCGGAGAATCGACTCGTCGGGTTCGTACTCTTCGGGCACCGACACCGCACCGGGGTCGAACGAGGCGACGACGTCGCCGTCCTCGCGAGCGAGGAGTCCGCGCCCGGCGGCGACGTCGATGAGTCGCTTCGCTTGGTCGGGGGAGAACCAGTCTCGGTCCAAAGAGAGGGCGACGACGAACTCGCCTTCGCCCAACGTGTCGGTCCCCCGTTGCTTGAACGGCACCGCGACGGCCACCTCGAGACTCATGGCTCCTCGTGGGACGGCGACGGACAAGGAGTTCCCGGTTCGGTCGGCGGGCGCGTCAGTCGTCGGCGGTTCGCTCGCCGCGTTCGGACTCCGCGTCCCTCTCGACGCCTCCGGCGGCCCCCGCGGGGACGACGGTGACGTGACCGTCCGAGGTGACGGTGACCTCGCAGCCGGCAATTTCGAATATGAGACGACCCGGGCCGCGTTCTCTCCCGCCGCGTTCCTCGAACACGCGTTCCAGCGCGTCCGGGTCTACGGCTTCGTTCAGTTCGACCGGCAGGTCGTTCGGGTGACAGTCGAGCGCTTCGGAGAGCGCGTACACGACCGTCGTCGCGAGATGTTCGTCCGAATCACGCGTCACCTCGACCGGACGGATGGGGCTGTCCGGGCCCGAGCCGACGTCGGAAGACATGTTCGGACCGACGCGTTCGGCCGGTTTAAAATTATCCGGACGCTATCGAACGTGATAATCGGAAAACACGAAGGGGTGTGCGTTCTGCGCTGAGTCGAGCGATTCAAGTAGTTACCGGGATTCTCACCGCGTATGAAGGACCAAGGACGCTCGAAGCGAAAGCGCACCGGAGGCCGACTTCGGCGCTCCAGCAACAAGAAGCGCTACCAACTCGGCCGCGAACCGACGGAGACGACCGTCGGCGAACCGCGGTTCCGCACCGTCGACTCCCGCGGGAACCAGAAGAAGGTCCGCGCCCTCTCGACGAACGTCGCGCAGGTCGCAGACGGCGACACGGTCACCGAGGCCGAAATCGAGAACGTCGTGGACAACCCCGCGAACATCAACTACATCCGACGGAACATCATCACGAAGGGCGCAATCCTCGAGACCAGCGAGGGCCGCGCCCGCGTGACCTCCCGCCCCGGTCAGGACGGACAGGTCAACGCCGTCCTCGTCGACGAGGAGTAACGCCTTCGAGCGACCGCCGTTTTTCTTCGGAGTCTCCGCCGCGTAGCGTCGTCGCCGTCGATTCCGGCGTCGGAGCGAAACAGTCGGAGTTCGAGGACCGTCGTTCAGGGCGTCGGCGCGGCCTTCTGAAGCGCCGTCTCGGCGATGTTACCGCCGTAGTCGGCGCTCCGGGAGACGGAGTCCACGATGAGACCGAGTAGTTGCGCGCGCGCGGGGTCGAGTTCGCGCAGGAGTTCGTCGATGGCGCGGGCGCGTTCGTCGATGGCCTGCACCGATTCGCGCGCCTCGTTCGCGAGGCGCGTCGCCTCGGAGCTCTCCTCCGTGAACAGCGCGTCCATCCCGTCGTCTACGACCCTCGTGGCCTCCGTGTACAGTTCGCGCAGGGCGTCGGCCACGTCGTCGGGGACGGGTTCCTGAATCTCCAGCGTGAGGTGGGCAATCTTCGTCGCGTGATCCGCGACGCGTTCGAGCTGTCTGGCCGCCGACTGGTAGTCGAAACACACCTCCCGCGGGAGGCCGAGTTCCTCGGCCGCCTTCGGCGTTCGGAGCGTCGCCCGGAAGATGCGCGAGACGACCATCCAGAGTCGGTCCACGTCGTCGTCGCGTTGGATGACGTCGAGCGCCATGTCTTGGTCGAGCTCCGTGAGCGCCTCGATGGCGTCTTCGAGCATCGAGAGGGCGATGAGGCGCATCCGCGTCACCGCGTTGTGGATGGACAGTTCCGAGGAGTCCAACAGGTCGCGGATGACCACGCGGTCGCGCGTCTCTTCGAGCACCTCCAAGCCGACGAGACTCTGCGTCGCCTCGCGGATCGTCCGACGTTGGTCGGTCGTGATGCGTCCGCTCTCCAACCCGATGATGTCGAACCCGCTGACGTACATCGTCATCACCGCGCGCATCAGCTCGTCGCTCTCTAAGTTCGTGATGTCGAGCGTCCCCTCCGTCCGTTCCTCCTCCGTTCGGGGGGTGAGAAACAGCGAATCGCCCTCGGGGTAGAACTCCACTTCGCTCCCCGCGGAGATTCCGTTTGCAGTCGCCCAGTCTTTCGGGATGGACACCGTGAACGTCGACCCGCCCGTCACCTGCACCTTCCGGGTTTCGACCATACGAGGGTGTGTGATTGTATGGGACATAAATCTGCCTTTTCCTATATACTATTGCCGTCCCCTCCGGTGTTGTCGTTCAGAGAACCGACGTTCGCCCGTACACGCGCGCTTCGAGGCGCTACGGTGGCGGCCCGGAATAGGGAATTTCGGACGATCGAGGGCAAATCACCGCCGAACGAGGATCCTAAGCCGGGTCACCATACCACTATATACAACGGCCTCCGCTACTCGAACTGTTCTGTGATGGAGAATGAACCCGCCCTCGAATCAGTTCCGTTCGCAGAAATACCACGAGACGGTCAATAGCTTCGAGATTCATATCCCGAATAGAGGCGCTGAACGGCCGGTATTCGTCCTCCACCGAGCGAAAGATGAAGCACAAGTGTCAATTGTGGGCGGGTGGACGTACAACTATGAACGAATATTTTGTCTATATAGCCATATTAGCAGGGGTTTTAGTCTGTCTTGCGATATCTACGGTTGATGACGCGCCAAAGTAAGCGGACGGGATCGAACCTCTCACGCCGTAAGTTTATCGTCGGTGCCGGTGCGGCCGGCGTCGCGGGACTGGCCGGATGTACGCGAAGCGGCGGTTCCTCGGGAAGTCCGACCGAGTCGGGCGGCGACTCGACGGACTCCGGCGGCGAGGGGACGGAGGGAACGCAGAGCGAGACGCTCTCGGGCGACATCAACGTCGCCGGCTCTTCTACGGTGTTCCCGCTCGCTACTGCGATGGCCGAGCGATTCCAAAAGAATCACTCGGGAGTCAGCGTCAACATCCAGTCTACCGGGTCCGGCGGCGGCTTCGCCAACTACTTCTGTACCGGACAGACGGACTTCAACAACGCGTCGCGTCCCATCAAGAAGGAGGAGAAACAGCAGTGTTCCTCCAACGACGTCGAACCCGTCGAGTTGAAAGTCGCGACGGACGCGCTCACGGTCATCGTCAACAACGACAACGACTGGATCGGCGAGGGCCTCACCGTCGAGCAACTCAAGCAGATCTGGTCCGCGGAGACCAAACCCAAGACGTGGGCGGACGTCAACTCCGAGTGGCCCGACGAACCCCTCGAACTGTTCGGCCCCACCGACGCTTCGGGGACGTACGACTACTTCATCGAGGCCGTCCTCGGCGAGGAAGGGCCGGGTCACCGTCAGGACTACTCCGCGACCGAACAGGACCGCACCATCGTGCAGGGCGTCCAAGGGTCGAAGTACGCGATGGGGTACCTCGGCTTCGCCTACTACAGCGAGAACCAAGACGCCGTGCAGGCCGTCCCCATCAAGGACGGCGACGGCGGCTACGTGGAGCCTTCGCTCGACAACGCCCTCCAAGGCAAGTACACTCCCCTCTCCCGTCCGCTGTTCACCTACGCCGCGAAGTCGTCGCTCTCGAAGAACCACGTCGCCGAGTTCGCCAAGTTCTGGCTCGAGAACGCCACCAGCAAGAAAATCGTCGCCGAGGAAGTCGGCTACGTTCCGCTCAGCGACAAGGAGCAGAGCCAGATGATGGACAAACTCGAATCCGCCATCCAAGAGGCGAACTAAGGCCTCACTAGCCGGAATCTACTAACGAAGCGTTTTTTCATAACCCACGACTCATACCACACAATGAGCACAGACGACTTAGAATCTGACCTCACGCGGCAGACGGAGAACTCGCCGCGTGAGTTGCTGACGCGGTCGTTCTTTTTCCTGTGCGCGGCGCTCTCCGTCGTTACGACCGTCAGCATCGTCGCCCTTCTCGTCACCGAGGCGGCGAAGTTCTTCAGCATCACGGCGCCGCTTATGGGCGTCGAAGGCGAAACCGCGTCCCTCGTCGAGTTCCTCACTGGGACGACGTGGCAGATAAACAGCCAGGAGTTCGGCGTGCTGGCGCTCGTCTCCGCGACGTTCATGATTACCATCGGGTCGGCGGTCATCGCGCTTCCGCTGGGGGTGGCCACCGCCATCTACCTCAGCGAGTACGCGAGCGCGCAGGCCCGGTCGGTGCTGAAGCCGGCGCTCGAAATCCTCGCCGGCGTCCCGACGGTCGTCTACGGCTTCTTCGCGCTCATCTACATCACGCCCGCGTTGGAGGTCATCTTCCCGAGCATCGGGACGTTCAACCTCCTGTCGGCGAGCATCGTCGTCGGCATCATGATAATCCCGATGGTCGCCTCCATCAGCGAGGACGCGATGTCCGCCGTCCCGGACGAACTCCGGCAGGCGGGCTACGGGATGGGCGCGACGAAGTTCGACGTCTCGACCGGAATCGTCGTCCCCGCGGCGCTCTCCGGCATCTTCTCCTCGTTCATCCTCGCGCTCTCGCGGGCCATCGGCGAGACGATGGCCGTCACCGTCGCCGCGGGCTCGCAGGCGAGGTTCCTCAACCCGCTCGACCCGACCTCCTTCCTCGAAGGGGCGCTTCCGATGACCGCCGCGATGGTCCAACTGCTCACCGGCGACATCACCGGGGGCGGCCTCGCGTACCGCAGCCTGTTCGCCATCGGTCTCGTCCTCTTCGTCATCACGCTCGTCATGAACCTCGTAAGCGACATCGTCGCCCAACGCTACCGGGAGGAGTACTGAGATGGCAACCGAAAACGAAGCCGGGCAGGTGCAGAGCTTCGGACAGGTCAGCCGGACGGTCGGCACCGTCTTCCGGTACCTGCTCATGGCCGCGACGATGTTCGGCATCGTCACGCTCGGCGTCCTCCTCGTCTACGTCGCAAACGACGCGATACAGCCGCTCTCCGCCGACCCCGGCTGGTATCTCGTCTTCTTCGTGACGCTCGTGCTCCCCTCGACCCTCCTCGGCGGATATCTCGCCCTGCGGCGGATGCCCGCGCTCAAACTCGGCGGGATGGTCGTCGGGATGCTCGTCGTCACCCTCATGTTCAGTGGCGGCGTCGCCGTCGTCTTCGTCGACATCATCCCGCCGCTCGTCGGCTTCTCCTACGCGGTTGCGTTCGCCCTCCCGACGGTTGCCGTCGTCGGCCTGATGAAGTACGACCGACACATCGGCTTCACGACTCGACTCGTTTCGACCGCCGCCCTCTTCTACCTCTCGCTGTTTGGCTTCCCGGGCCCGGTCGGTGAAGCGCTGGGACTCCCGCCGCTCCTTCACGGCGTCGCCGGACTCGTGCGGTCCGCGCCGTTCGTGCCGCTCGATTGGGTGATGGTCACGCTCGTCGTCGGTTCGGTGCTGGCCGTCGCAGTCGGCCGGTACGTCGCCAAGATATTCGAGTCCGCACGCACGGGCGCGTACGCGGGCGTCGCCGCCATCGCCGCGACGGCCGCGGGCGCACTCGTCGGCCCGGTCGTCGGCGTCGACCCGGTTTCGATGGCCATCGTCACCGGCGTCGCGCTTGTTCCCACCGCCACGTACGCCGGGGGGTCGGCCGTCGTGCGCGAGGAGGACCGACTCGGACTACTCTTTGCCGCCGTCGTCATCGGCGGTTCGCTCCTCGGCGCCGCCGCCGTGGACGTCCTCGGCTTCGCGGGGCCGCAGTCGTGGGTCGATTGGCAGTTCCTCACCAGTTCCCACAGCGGGGCCGCCGAGAACGCCGGTCTGTACCCGGCCATCGGCGGGTCGATACTGCTTATGTGTACGGTCGCCGCGCTGTCGTTCCCGCTGGGCGTCGGCGCCGCGGTGTACCTCGAAGAGTACGCCCCGAACAACGCGTTCACCCGGTTCATCGACGTGAACATCTCGAACCTCGCTGGCGTCCCCTCCGTCGTCTACGGTCTGCTCGGACTCGGCGTGTTCGTCACGTACCTCAACCGACCGACGGGGACGGTGCTCATCGGCGGCGCGACGCTCGCGCTCCTCATCCTGCCCATCGTCATCATCTCGGCGCGGGAGGCCATCCGGTCTGTCCCCTCGGACATGCGGCAGGCGTCTTACGGGATGGGCGCGACGCGGTGGCAGACCATCAAGAACGTCGTGTTGCCCGAGGCGTTCCCCGGCATCCTCACCGGGACGATTCTGGCGCTCGGACGCGCCATCGGGGAGACGGCGCCGCTCATCATGATCGGCGCGCCGAACGTGCTGTTTAACCTGCCGACGGACCTCACCTCGAAGGTGAGCGCGATGCCGCTTCAGGTGTACGCGTGGTCGAGTCTGTTCGCCAGCGAAGACTTCTACACCAAGGCAGTACCCGCCGGCGTGGTCGTGTTGCTGGCGGTGTTGCTCGCGATGAACTCCATCGCGATCGTCCTCCGGAACAAGTATGAGAACGAAACCTAACTTCAAACCATGAGCCAAGAAGACACAGAGACGGACTTCGGTTCGACGCGGGAACGGGGTGACGAGGACCCGACGAACGACGACATGCTCGTCGAGACGGACATCAGCGAGAGCGTCTCACCCTCGGAGTCACAGACGCACCGCCGGAACACCATCGTGCGCGCGGAGAACGTCAACGTCTGGTACGGCGACGATCAGGCGCTGAACGACATCACGATGGAGATTCCCGAGAACAGCGTCACCGCGATGGTCGGCCCCTCGGGGTGCGGGAAATCGACGTTCCTGCGCTGTATCAACCGGATGAACGACCTCATCGACAGCGCTCGCGTCGAGGGAAAACTGACCCTCCGCGGGAAGAACGTCTACGACTCCGACGTGGACCCCGTCGCCCTCCGGCGCCGCGTCGGGATGGTGTTTCAGGAGCCGAACCCGTTCCCGAAGAGCATCTACGACAACGTCGTCTACGGCCTCGAAATTCAGGGGAAGGGCGGCGACTACGACGAAATCGTCGAGCAGTCGCTCAAGCGCGCCGCCCTCTGGGACGAGGTGAAAGACCGACTGGACGAGTCGGGTCTGGAACTCTCCGGCGGCCAACAGCAGCGTCTCTGCATCGCGCGGGCCATCGCGCCGGACCCTGAAGTCCTCCTGATGGACGAACCGGCGTCGGCGCTCGACCCCGTCGCCACCTCCCAAATCGAGGACCTCATCGAGGAACTCGCCGAGGACTACACCGTCGTCATCGTCACTCACAACATGCAACAGGCCGCCCGCATCTCCGACCAGACGGCCGTCTTCCTGACGGGCGGGGAACTCGTCGAGTTCGACGACACCCAGAAGATATTCGAGAACCCCGACAGCCAACGCGTCGAAGACTACATCACCGGCAAGTTCGGATAACGCTCGCCGCGTCTCCGCCGGCGGCACTCCCGCCGTCCGTCTTCTTGGCTTTTCTCGCCGACCCCCGTTACTCCCGTAGAGTCTCCCTATTTCGACGGATGAGTACTGAACGGCGTCTCCCGACGGACGGCAGTATATAGTGCTAAATACGTATATATGCGACACCCTTATTCCGCCGCCTCACCTCCCCACAGATATGCCGCGACAAGAGTATCAAGCGTCCCTTCAATCACTCCGCGACGACGTTCTCTACTTGAGCGAGATCGTCGCGGAGCGTCTCCGAACGGGACTCACCGCACTCGAACAGAAAGATACGGAGTTGGCCCAAGAGGTCATCGAAGGCGACGACGAGGTTAACCGGCTGTACTTGGAACTCGAACAGGACTGCATCGACCTCATCGCACTCCAGCAACCGGTCGCCTCGGACCTGCGATTCATCGCCGCGTCGTTCAAGATAATCACCGACCTCGAACGCATCGGCGACCTCGCAGTGAACCTCGCGGACTACACGCTCTCGGCCAAACGAGACCTGTTCCCCGAGGTCAACGTCCAGCAGTTGGGCGAAGTGACGATCGGGATGCTCGACGACGCGATGGAGGCCTACGAGGAGAGAGACACCGAACTCTGCTACAAGGTCGCCGAACGCGACGACGAACTCGACTCGATGTGCGAGGTGGCGAGCGAAATCGTCGTCCGCGACCTCATCGAGTCGGACCCCTTCTCCGACGAGGACCTAAACTCCGAGGATTACATGGAGGACGTCTCCCGACTGCTCCTCACCATCCGTGACCTCGAACGCGTCGGCGACCACGGGGTCAACATCGCCGCCCGGTCGCTGTACATGATCGAAGACGACGACGAACTTCTCTACTGAAACCCACCTTTTTCGAGGGGGTCCTCGGCGACGGCAAAGCCGTCGCCTCGAACCCCCTCCAAAAATCTGGACCACTACCAGAAATCTCCGATTTCTGGTCGTTCAGCCAGAACGCTTCGCGTTCTGGCGACAAAAAGGGCCGCGAGGCTCGGGCTTCGCCCTCGCTCGCGGTACAACCCGATGGCCGACCCCAACAGGGACGACTGCCAACTCGTACGATGGTGTCCAAGAGGTGATGTTTATGCTGACGTGTGATGATCGTGCACTGACAGCATGTCCGAGGTTATTCTGACTAAAAATAGAATCGAGCCGGGGAAGAGGGACCGACTTCGGGAGTGGATGACGGAAATCACGACCCGGCGCGAGGAGGCCATCGAAACTCTCCGATACGAGGGTATGATTTCGGAAGCGGCCTTTCTAGAACAGACTGACGATGCCGACTACCTCGTGTACTACATGGAAGCGGAAGACATAGACGGGGTTTACGAAGCGTTCCAATCGTCCCCGTACGAAATCGACCACGAACACGGGGAGGTTCTAGACGAGGTGTTAGCCGACGACCAGCCGAAGCGAGATATCGAACTCCTCTATCATCTCGTGAACCCGGAACACCGATGAGCGAGACCGACGTACGGACGCTCTCCCCCGACGACGCTGACGAACTCGCCGCCCTCTACGAGGAGTACGAGTGGTGGGCCGACCGGGACGCAGACGGCGTTCGTACGGCGTTAGCCGAGACGGATGTCGCGGTCGGCGTCGAACTCGACGGTACTCTCGTCGGCGCGGCGCGTATCCTGACCGACTACACCTACTACGCGAACGTCTTCGACGTCGTCGTCGCCGCCGACCACCGCGGCGAGGGTATCGGTGGAACTCTCATGGAGGCCGTCACGGACCACCCGCAACTCCGGGACGTACCCGGCCTATCGCTCCTCTGTCGTCGCGGACTCGTCCCTTTCTACGAGTCGGTCGGTTTCGAACTGTTCGACCCCGAAGTCGAGATTCCGGAGGGCGGTACCGAGAGGTTGGTCCGGATGACGTACGAACAGGGTGATTGAGCCGCGAACCGTTGGCTGCCTCTGAGCGAAAAAACGAAAAGCGGGATAGAGGGAACTGCACCGCGACGAGCGTAGCGAGTCGCGGAAACTTTTTGGTGCAGATTTTTGCGACGAGTGGTGCGCCGAAGGCGCACCCGAGTCAGCAAAAAGGTGCTATTGGAACCCGATGCGGCCGTCGCGCCGACCTTCGAGTTGGTCGCCGCCGCCGCCCTTGAACTGGTCCTGCATCTGCTCGTAGTAGTCCATCAGGTCCTCGGTGATGGTCGGGCGGACCGACTCCATCGCCTTCCGGAAGTGCCGCATCTCGATTTCGACGGCGTCGTCGTCCTCGCGCAGGGCCTCGATGGCCGCCTCGCGCGCGATGGATTCGAGGTCCGAACCGACGTAGCCGTCGGTTATCTCGGCTATCTCCCGCAGGCTCACGTCGGGTGCGAGCGGACTGTCGCGGGTGTGAATCTTCAGAATCTGCTCGCGGCCCTCCTCGGAGGGTTCGCCGATGAGCACCAACCGGTCGAAGCGACCCGAGCGGATGAGCGCGGGGTCTATCATGTCCGGCCGGTTCGTCGCGCCGATGACCATCACGTCGCCGTTCTCCTCCAGTCCGTCGAGTTCGGTCAGGAGTTGGTTGACGACGCGTTCGGAGACGTTGTTGCCCATGTCGTTGCCCCGACTGGGCGCGAGGCTGTCGAGTTCGTCGAAGAAGATTATCGTCGGCGACACCTGCCGGGCCTTCCGGAACGTCTGCCGGATGGCCTTCTCCGACTCGCCGACCCACTTCGACAGCAGTTGCGGGCCGCGCACCGAGATGAAGTTCGCGTTCGTCTCGTTGGCGACGGCCTTCGCGATGAGCGTCTTCCCCGTGCCGGGCGGGCCGTACAGCAGGACGCCCTTCGGCGGGTCGATGCCCATCCGCTCGAACTTACCCCTCGACGTGAGGGGCCACTCGACGCTCTCTTTGACCTTCTCTTTGGGCTCTTCGAGTCCGCCCACGTCGTCCCACGTAATCTTCGGGAGTTCGACGAGGACTTCGCGCATCGCCGAGGGTTCCACCTCGTTGAGTGCGCCCTCGAAGTCCTGTCGCTTCACTATCATCCGGTCGATGAGGCTCGGCGGGATGTCCTCCTCGTCTAAGTCTATCTCGGGGAGGTAGCGCCGGAGCGCCTTCATCGCGGCCTCCTTCGTCAGCGCCTCGATGTCCGCGCCGACGAAGCCGTGCGTCTCGTCGGCGAGGTGGTCCAAGGAGACGTCGTCCGAGAGGGGCATCCCGCGGGTGTGAATCTGCAGGACCTCCTTCCGTCCCGTCTCGTCGGGGACGCCGATTTCGATTTCGCGGTCGAAGCGGCCGGGGCGGCGGAGCGCCGGGTCCACCGAGTCGACGCGGTTCGTCGCCGCGATGACGATGACCTGCCCTCTGGTTTCGAGGCCGTCCATCATCGTCAGCAGTTGGGCGACGACGCGGCGTTCCACCTCGCCGGTCACGTCCTCGCGCTTGGGCGCGATGGAGTCGAGTTCGTCGATGAAGATGATAGACGGCGACTCCTCCTTTGCGTCCTCGAATATCTCGCGGAGTTGCTGTTCGGACTCCCCGTAGTACTTCGAGATGATCTCGGGGCCGGCGATGGAGAAGAAACTCGCAGACGTCTCGTTGGCGACGGCCTTCGCCAGAAGCGTCTTCCCCGTGCCCGGCGGGCCGTGGAGAAGCACCCCTTGCGGCGGTTCGATGCCGAGTTTCTTGAATATCTGCGGGTGCTTCATCGGGAGTTCGACCATCTCCCGGACGCGCTGAATCTCGTTCTGCAGGCCGCCGATGTCCTCGTACGTGATGCCGCCGCCGGTCTTCTCGAACCCGGAGATGGGCTCCTCGCGGAGTTCCACCTCGGTGTCCTCGGTGACCAGACAGACGCCCTCCGGGTCGGTTTCGACGGCGATGAGCGGAATCGCCTGCCCGGGCGACCGCATGAAGGGGTGGTTCGTCGAGGACATCACGGGAACGATGTCGCGTTCGACGACCGGCCGCTTCAGAATCTGCCGTTTCACCATGCCGGCGGCGTCGGAGCCGAACTGGACGCTCGCCTCCTCGGGCGGGGCTAACACGAGTTTCTCCGCCTTCTTCGCTTCGGCTTTTCGGATGGTCACCCGTTCGCCGATGCCGACGTCGGCGTTCTGCCGGGTGAATCCGTCGATGCGAACCGTATCGGTGTTCCAGTCTTGCCGGTCTGCACGCCACACCTTCGCTGCGGTCGTCTCGCCGCCCTCTATCTCGATGATGTCGCCCGGTGAGAGCTTGAGATGGAGCAGCGTGTCCGGGTCAAGACGGGCGATACCGCGACCCGAGTCGTTCGGGTACGCCTTCGCCACTTCGAGTTGGACTTCGTTCATGATTGCCTCGCGGGGATGCCTCAGATTCGGTCACGGCGAGGGTTAAGTGCTTCCCTGACCCCGCCGGTAGAGTGTCGAAACTCAGTCTGTGACACTTACTGGCACAGTAAGCCGCGAGGCTACTAATCCCTACCGACTCCGACACCGAATGCCGCATCGTTTTCACCGCGCGACGCGTTCGCTCGGGCATGCGTACTCTCGCGTTCGACGGACGGATGGGCGCAAGCGGCGACATGATTCTCGGGTCGTTGCTCGCCGCCGGCGCGGACCGGTCCGCCCTCGCTCCCGTCGAGGAGGCACTCGACGTCCGCTACGACGTCGGCACCGCCGAAAAGAACGGCATCGCCGCGACGAACGTTCGCGTCCTCGCGGACGGCGAGGCGGACGACGGCGACGCCGACGGACACGACCACGCTCACGACGAGGAACACCATCACCACGCACGCGGCGACGACGAGGGTCACCGCCACGGCGATTCACACGACCACGGACACGCCCACGACGGGGACCACTCGCACGGCGACGACCATCACCACCACTCTCACGGCGACGGCCACCACGACGGAGAGACGCCGGCGGAGGGGCACGGCCCCCACCGGTCGTACGCCGAAGTCGTCGAACTGGTCGAGTCGATGGACCTGCCGGCGGACGTCGAGTCGGACGCGAAGGCGGTGTTCCGCATCTTGGGGGAGGCG
Source organism: Halopelagius longus (assembly GCF_900100875.1). Taxonomy (NCBI): domain Archaea; kingdom Methanobacteriati; phylum Methanobacteriota; class Halobacteria; order Halobacteriales; family Haloferacaceae; genus Halopelagius; species Halopelagius longus. The sequence continues at coordinate 518,868 of NZ_FNKQ01000001.1, forward strand.
GAGGCGGCCGTCCACGGAACGGACCTCGAATCGACCCACTTTCACGAAGTCGGCGCGGACGACGCCATCGCGGACGTGGTCGGTGCGTGTCTCCTCCTCTCGGACCTCGGCGTCGAACGCGTCGTGACGACGCCCGTCGCGGCAGGCGGCGGCGAGACGACGATGAGTCACGGAACCTACCCCGTGCCCGCGCCGGCGGTGGTCGAAATCGCCGAACGCGCCGACTGGGCGCTGAAAGGCGGCCCCGTCGAGGCGGAACTGCTCACGCCGACGGGCGCGGCGATACTCGCGCACGTCGCGGCGGGCGTCGATTCGCTTCCGCCGCTTACGGTCGATTCCTCGGGGTACGGTGCGGGCGGATGGGAGTTCCCCGACCATCCGAACGTCCTCCGGGCCCTCGTCGGCGACGGGTCCGGCCGCCTGACGCGAGACGAGATAACGGTCTTGGAGACGAACCTCGACGACGCGACGCCGGAACTCCTCGGGAGCCTGCAGGAGTCGCTGACGGAGGCCGGCGCGCGCGACGTGACGGTGCTCCCGGCGACGATGAAGAAGTCCCGGCCCGGCCACCTCGTGAAAGTCGTCGCGCGCCCGGAGGACGCCCAACGCGTCGCGCACCGACTCGCCGTCGAGACGGGAACCTTGGGAATCCGCGAACACGGGGCCGGACACCGCTGGATTGCCGCCCGGGAGTTCGAGACGGCGACGCTCGAAATCGACGGCGAGGCGTACGAGGTGGCGGTGAAGGTGGCGTCCGACGCGACGGGCGACCCGTACGACTACAGCCCCGAGTACGACGACGCCGCCGCCGTCGCCCGCGAGACGGACCTCCCCGTCCGCGAGATCATGCGCCGCGCCGAGTCGGCCGTCCGCGACGAGTAGCGCTCCGCCTCCGGCGGCGGGCCGCCCTCACTCTTCCGTCGAGTCGCCGTCGCGGGAGTTCCCCCGGATTCGGTGTTCGTCTAAGGCCTCCGCGACGGTCAGTTCGCCGGCGGCCACCCGACGGGCGAGTTCCTCGTCGATGGTGCGGTTGTCCTCCGACTCGTGCCGGGAGCGGTCTTTGATTCGCTGGAGTTCGCCCGATGTGGGTTCGATGTCGCGCGACTCCACGACCGACCCCTCCCGGCGGGCGATGTTGACCGCCGCGAGGACGTCGCCCATCCCGCGCGCGCCGGTGCCGAGGTACGGCGTCGTCCCCGTCTCGTCGACGAGTTCGACGGTCACGTCTTCCAGTTCGTTGACGATGGTCGCGCCTTGGATGCGCGCGCCGTCGCCGACTCTGACGACCGGGTCGGGGACGTCTTCGACTTCGCGGCGAATCGTCTCTACCGCGTCCGCGAGGGGGACGTGGAACGCCGAGACCACCGTCTCGCCCACGAGGACGGCGACGCCCGGCCGAGTGCCGGGGTCGACGCCGACTATCGTCCGCCCGCCGCCGCCCCGAAGCACCGCGATGGCCTCCTCGACGGCCTTCCGGGACTCTGCCGCCGTGGCGACGACCGTCTCCGCGCCCTCCGGCACCGACACCTCGTCGGTCGGCGAGACGATGAGCACCTCCGCGCGGTCGGGGAACTCCTCGTCCGGTTCCGCGGTGGTGAACGACACGCCGCGGTCGCGGAGTTCCCCGACCACGTCGTGATAGAGTTCGAAGTCTGCGGTAGCGACGACTATCACGCCGTCGGATTCGACGCCGGAGGGGTAAAACGTGTCGCGACTCCCGGCCGGCGGCGAACGGCGAACGACGGACGGCGAACGCTCCCGCCGCCGGTTATCGGCGATGAGAGCCGGACCGGGGGCTTTTTCGGCGGACGCCCCGGAGGTTCTCCCGTGTCCGAAGCAGTAACCACCGGGTGCCGCGTACTCGACGACCTTCTCGGGGGCGGGTTCGAACGCGGCACCGTCACGCAGGTGTACGGTGCGCCCGCCGCGGGGAAGACGAACGTCGCCCTCTCGGCGGCGGTGCGCGCGGCGGCGGCGGGGGGTACCGTCGTCTACATCGACACCGAGGGGCTGTCGGTGGACCGATTCAGCCAACTCGCCGAACACGTCGCCGGCGACGACCAGTCCGTCGAGGACGTCACCTCCCGCCTCATCATCTCGGAGGCCCACGACTTCGAGGAACAGGAGGAGGCCGTCCGCGACGTCGAGGAGTTCGCAGAGCAGGCGGACTTGGTCGTCCTCGACAGCGCCACCGGCTTCTACCGCCTCGAACGCACCGCGGAGGGCGGCGACGGCGGCGAATCGCTCCGCCGGGTGGCCCGACAGGTGACTCACCTGCTGTCTCTCGCGCGGAAACACGACCTCGCGGTGGTCATCACCAATCAGGTGTTCACCGATCCCGACACCGACCGGGCGAAAGCGCTCGGCGGCCACACCCTCGAACACTGGACGGGGGCCGTCGTCCGCCTCGACCGCTTCCGCGGCGGAAACCGCCGCGCCACGTTGGAGAAACACCGCGCGAAACCCGCGGGCGAGACGGTCACGTTCAAAATCACCGACGCCGGGTTGGAAGCGGCGGACGTCTGAGGCGATGCCTCGTCCGCGCGAGACACGGCCCTCTTCTCGGAGCGATCTCTCCTATGAGTTCGATGGCTAGTCGAGAGTACAGTGTGAGCGACCGGTCTGTCCGACGGTGCGGACCGCGCCCTCGCCGGTCGAACGAACCGCTCCGTCGGTGAAACCGACCGTCTCCCCGTCGGACTGAAAAAGAACGCTCGAACTCGTGGGGTCGCCGCCTACAGTTCGCCGAGTTTCCGGACGAGTTGGCCGCGGTACTTCTCGTCGGCGTTGACGCCCTTCACTTCGAGGACGTTCCGTTCGAGTTTGTCGAGTGCGACGTGGAACGCGTGCTCGGACCCGTAGCCTTCGCCACTCCCGGCGACCTGCCCGTGACTCGTGCGGAGGCGAATCTGACACTGGATGAGGGGCGTGCCGCGGAGTTTCTCCTTGTGTTCGTGGAAGCGGACGTGGGCGTGGTGGACCTGCATCTGCTGGTACTTGTCCACGACCTGCGTGATGTTCTCGACGATGCTCTCCCGTGAGAGCGTCTCCAAGAGGTCGATGTTCGTTATCTGGACGTCCATCTGTCGCTCCTCGGTGAACGTGAGCGCTCGGAGCACGTCCGTCTTCGTGACGATGCCGGAGACGGTCGAATCGCTGTCGGTGGGCGTCACGACGAGTCCCGACACGTCGCTTTCGAACATCTCTTCGACCACGTCGCGGACGGATTCGCCCGGTTGCGCGGTGATGACGGGCGCACTCATCAGGTCGTAGACGGGCAAGTCGAGCATCCGGTCAATGTCGCCCCGCCGGTCGCCGCGGCCCTGCCGGTCGGCGTCGCGCACCACGAAGTCGATGATGTCGTGGGTCGTCAGGATACCTTCGAGGTTGCCGTCCTCGCTGACGACCGGAAGCCGGGAGACGCCGTGTTCGCGCAGGCGGTTGATGGCCTGCCCGATGTGGGACTTCTCGCCGACGGTCACCACGTCTTCAGTGTAGATGTCCTCGACGCGGATGGCGTCGAGGTTCTCGATGACGGCTTCGAGGATGTCGTCGCCGGTGACGATGCCGTAGAGCTTTTCGCCCTCGTAGACCGGCGCTATCTTCGTGTCGCCCTCGACGAGCATCCGCGCGGCCTCGCGGACGTCCTCGTGGCGGTCGATGCGGGGAGCGGACTTCATCACGACCGACGCCTTCGTGTCGTCTTCCATCCGCGAGCGGACGAGTTGCTTCTCGCCGATGACCCCCGCGTACACTCCGTCTTCCGTGACGATGATGCCTCGCGGCTTCTCGCGCTCGAAGATAGAGCGGATCTTGCCGAGCCGCTTTCCGGCGTCGACTTCCACGAAATCGGGAGTGGCGATATCAGTAATATCCATATACGAGTCCTCCACTCCGAGATACACCGGCCGCGGTATTGAAACTTTGTCTCATTCCATATCCCCTAGACAATGTGTATGGTTTATATTCTCACGGTAAGTGAACGGCCGTCGGCCGACGGTCGGCGAGTTGCGGCGTCACGGGGCCCGACGCGGCGCGTCGAGGACGTCGCGCAGGTCGCTGAGGCTCTCGAGAACGTAGTCGGGTGAGTGGTCGCCGGGGTCGGCGTCGGCGGCGACGGGACACCACGCCGCGCGCAGACCGGCGTCCTGCGCGCCCGCGACGTCGTGTTCGAGCGAGTTTCCGACGTGGAGCGTCGCCTCCGCCTCGACGTCGAGTCGCGCCAACGCCCGGTCGAAGGGGTCGGAGTGCGGCTTTCTGCGCGGCACGTCGTCGGAGAACACGCGCACGTCGAACGCCTCCTGGAGGTCGAGCGCCGCGAGTTTCGTCGTCTGACGGCGCTCCGGTCCGTTCGTCACGAGCGCCACTCGTCCGAGTTCGCGCGCACGTTCGAGGGCCGCCGCCGCGCCCGGCCGAAGCGAGACGGCGGTGTAGTCTACCGCGTCGAGAAACCCTCGCGCTAACGCGCCCGTATCGACCGACTCCTCCCCGTACTGCGCCGCGACGCGGTCGAACCCCTCGCGCAGGTACGCCTCCTGTCCGTCCGCGGGCGGCGGACCCGAGAGGGCCGTCCAGAGGTCGCTCGGGGCGCCGAACGGTTCGACGCCCGCCGCCTCGAACGCGCCGCGGTAGAGCGTCTCCTCGGACTGTTCGTGCCGACAGAGGGTGTCGTCGAGGTCGAACAGTACCGCTTCGAACCCGCTCACGGCGGGTCCCACGGCGCCGACCCACAAAACCTCTACGTCGGTCGGGGCTCCCGCCGTCAGGACGCGTTTTCGACGTCGAACCCGACGGTTTCGAGTCGGGCGAGGAGGAGCGGTCGCAGCCACGCGGTGAGTCCGTGACCCCCGCTTCGCCCCCACATCCCGGACTCGTCGCTCGCTTGCGGGACGAGTCCCTCCCGGACTTCGCTCAGAAGCACCGTCGTCCGGTCGACCAACAGCAACCGTCCCGGCTCTTGGCCGTCGGACAGTCCCGCCGTGAACGGCGACGGCGACACTCGGACGGCCGCCTCGGGCACCCTCGTTCGGAGGTGTTCCGCCGCCGCTTCGTCGGGCACCTCCACGAAGACGGAGACGCCGCGGTGACACGCCGCTTCGAGCACGTCCAGCAGTTCGTCTTCGAGGAGGCTCTGCTCGGTGACGAGGAGGTACACCTCCTCTTTGGCGTCCTCGACGTGCATCTGCGCGCGGAGGACCACGTCCTCCGCGGTCGCTATCTTCCAGACGCCGTCGTCGTCGTCGGTCTCCCGCGATTTCAGCTCTTCCAGCTGTTCGCTCGCCTTCTCTAAGTACTCGTTGTACTCGCGCCGGAGTCGCTTCAACGCGACCGGCGGCGGCATCGCCCTGAACGTCCTCGGTTCGGACTCCTGTACGTCGATGAGCCCTTTCTGGTAGAGTCGTTCGGTCACGTCGTACACCCGAGATTGGGGGACGTCCGAGACCTGACTGACCTCCTTTGCCGTCCCGCGGGAGAGCTGAGTCAACGCCACGTAACACCGCGCCTCGTACTCGGTGAGGCCCAACTCGGTCAGCGACTCTGTTATCTCAGCCGTCGATACCATCGTACTCGTTACTCATTTGGAGGACCATTGACACGAAACGTTCATTGGGACATACTCTCAACCTTGGCTCTGTTCTCGTCCGTTCGACCTGATTCCCGCCCCTCGGGAGAGGGGAGACGCTCGGCCGGTTCGACCGGTTCCGCGGCGTGCCGTCCCGCGGAAGCGTTTCCGTACGAGGAGGCACGTGCCGTCCGAGTCGAGGCCGCTCGACGAGGGCCCCACCTGGGCGGTACCTCCCATACCAGTGGTAGATGTATCCACCCCCGCTTACTGTTTACCAAATTGTTATCGCAAAACCGAGTCGTATACTACTACTAAACTCCTTTGGCTACTGAGCGAGGGAAACTGCCGAAAGAATAGTAAAGGAGGTACCCATCCGACGAACCAAGGATATACTTTGAATGAACTCCCCAAACGAAAACTCTAATTACCGTCCCTCTGTCGCAGTCGTCGAACACGTCGCCGAACACCTCGACTCCGACCCGTTAGCGTTGAAACCGTTGTCCAACGCCATCGACCCGGACGTGTTGGACACGTTCGCGGAAACCGGGTCCGTCGCGCCCGACTCCGAACTCCGATTCTCCTATCTCGGGTGCGACGTCGTCGTCTTCGGCGACGGGCGAGTTCAACTCTCGCAGGCGGACGACGCCGGTGACTCTTCCGACCGAGATGAGTGACTTCCGGGCGAAGTAACTTCGATTGACGCCGGGGCGCTAAGTTAGTTTGGGCGAACCGAGGGCTGAACCTGTCGGGCGAGTGCGATATCGTTTTCACCGCGGACGCGAATCTCCGGAGCGATGCCCCTCCACCGAGACGGTTCCGCCGCCGCGTTCGGACAGCCATGACCGCCGACGCCCGTCGAACGCTCCTCGTGGTCACCGTCTGCGTCGCCCTCGTCGCCGCCGGCGTCGGGTCCATCGCCGCGTGGCAACCCCACCCCTCGCCGCGGCCCGCGGACGACGCGTCCGCCTCCGCGTCGCCCGGCGACGACCCCATCACCCGACTGCACGCCGCCGGCGTCACCGGCGAGAACGTCACCGTCGGCATCGTGGACCCGACCGGGTTCGACCTCGACCGGACGAACCGGTCGGCGAACGTGGTGGCGACGCGCACGTTCGGCACGGAGTCGTCCGTCCGAAACGGCGGCCGGAACGACCACGGCACCGCCGCGGCGACGACAGTGGCCCGCGTCGCGCCCGACGCGAACCTCGCGTTGGCGACGTTCGACTCCCCTGCGGGGTTCCGCGAGGCCGTCGCGTGGGCGGTCGAATCCGACGTGGACGTCGTCGTCGCGCCCGTCTCGTTCCTCGGGGCGGCGGGCGACGGGAGCGGTGCGGTGTCCCGCGCGGCGACGAACGCCACCCGCGAGGGCGTCGTGTTCGTCGCGCCGACGGGCAACATCGCGCGCGGCCACTGGCGGGGCCGGTACGACGCGGTGGAGAACGGGACGCTCCGGTTCGGGGAGACGAACCGGGCGTACCTCTCGGGGGACCGCCGCCGCGTGACGGTGTGGATATCGTGGGACGAGGCCCGTAGCCGCGAGGACTACACCGCGGAACTGTACCGGACGAGCGGCGGTCGAACCCGACTCGTCGCGCGGTCGCAACCGTACGGGGGCGACGGCGTGCCGAACGAACGCCTCGTCGCCCTCGCGCAACCGGGGACGTACCACGTCGTCGTCCGCGGCCCCGAGAACGCGACGGGGACGCGCCTCGAACTGGAATCGCCGACGCACGACTTCCGGCGGGCGACGCCGAAGCGGAGTCTCACCGCCCCGGCGACGGCCCCGGGCGTCCTCGCGGTGGGCGCGTACGACCCCCGGACCGGCCGGCCGGAACCGTTCAGTTCCCGCGGGCCGACGGCGGACGGCCGCCTCGGCGTCGACGTCGTCGCGCCGGACCGCGGCGTCGCGCCGACGACGGGCGAGGCGTTCGTCGGGTCGTCGGCGGCGGCGCCGTACGTCGGCGGCGCGGCCGCCCTCATCCTCTCGGTGGCCCCGGAGCGGTCCCCCCGCGAGGTGGAGGTGGCACTCGAACGAACGGCCGCCGACGCCGGGCGACCGGGAGCCGACTTCGCGACGGGTCACGGGCGCATCGACCCCGTCGCGGCGGTCCGCGCCGCATCCGAGGCGGCGAACCGAACCGCCCGCGAGGCGAACGCGACGGCCGAACCGACGACCGACCGCTCAAAGAGGGATTTGACCTACGGGTAGCGCTTAGTACCCGGCCGAACGACGACGAACGAACGCGACCCTTCGCGCACCCGAACTCACGATGTCCGGACTCATCGACCGCATACAGGACCGAACCGCCCGCACCGACGAACGACCCCGCGTCCTCGACGTGGGCGACGAGGAGGCCGACGCCGTCATCCGAGCGCTCTCCTCCGACACCCGTCGGGAGGTGTTCCGAACGCTGTTCGACGACCCCGGGACGGCCTCCGAGATAGCCGACCGCCTCGACACGTCGGTGCAGAACGTCCACTACCACCTCTCCAGTCTGACCGACGCGGGACTGGTCGAGGGCGTCGACACCCGCTATTCGGAGAAGGGCAACGAGATGGTCGTCTACGGCCCGGCGAACGACCCCATCGTCTTCGTCGGCAACCGCGACATCGGCCCGAGCGTCCGCCGTTCTCTCGTCGACGTGGTGGCCGGACTCGGCGTTCTCGGCCTCGCGTCTGCGTTCGTCCAGTGGGGCGCGGAACGACTCGCCGGGCGGACGACGACGGGCGTCGGCGTGGTCGAACCGGCGAGTCGTGCGCCGACCGCCGACCCCTCGCTGCCGTCCCTCCTGTTTTCTACGGTCGAACCGGGACTGCTCTTCTTCGCGGGCTGTCTTCTCGTCCTCGCTCTCGTCGCCGCCCTCCGGCGGCGGTGACCGGAAAAAGAGTCAATTGGGGGACCGAGCGTTTCGGCGACCGAGTGTTCCGGAGACCGAGCGTTACGTCCGGAACAGGCCGAGGAGGAGGCCGACGCCGACGACGCCGAGTGCGCACCCCGCGGCGAGAGCGCCGATACCGAACGCGTCGTCGCCGAACAAGCCGGTCTCGGAACTATCGACCGACGCGGGCGTCGCAGTCGCAGTTTCCGTCGTCGCGGTGGCCCTCGGTGTCTCGCTCCCGTCCGAGACGGTCGGCGCTTGGTGGACGACCATCGACCCCACGTCCGCGGGGTCGCCGGAGCCGTTCTCGCCCGGATAGACGGCCACGGGGTAGTCGCCGGGGTCTACCAGCGATTCGAGCGACGACTCCTCGATGGGGTCGAGTGCGGTCCGTCGCCCGTCGTCGAGGACGCTCGCTGTCGTCCGCGGGGTGCCGGCGTTCTCCGTGTGGAAGAGGACCACCGCTCGGCCGTCGCCGTCCCGGTCGCGGACGGTCGCGGCGTACCGGTAGTTCACCTCCTCGCCGCCGACGACCACCGTCACCGCCTCGTTGTCGCCGAACGTCACCGGGATGCGCGCGGTCCGCGACCGGGTCACCTCGGTGACCGACGCGACGCCGACGCTGTCCGTCGAGAGCGTCGCTTCCCCGCCGAAGGCGTCGCGTTCCGTCGCCGTGGCGTCCGCGCAGTCGCCGTCGCAGGGGGCGAGTTCTCCCTCGGCCTCGGCGAGTCGTTCCCCGTCGTGGACGACGGTCACGGCGACCGACCCGTTCTCGGAGACGTCGCTCAGGTCGAAGCGCGCCTCGAACGTGCCGTGCTCCGTGACCGTGGCCTCGACCGTCTTCAGGAACGCCGGTTCGGTGTCGCCGGTCGACCGCATCCGGACGTTCAGCACCGACCCCGGGGGGAGCGTCGTCTCGCCCGAGACGACCTGTCCGGGCCCGGCTTCCAAGGTGAGAGCGTCCCCCTCGTAGACGAGAGTGACGCTGTCGTCCGCGGCGGCGGCCGCCGCCGGACTCGCGACCGTCAGGAGGACGCAGGCGAGGACTGCGACGCGGAGGCGCGTCATCGCTCACCTCCGTCGGTTCGATTCCGTTCCGCTCGATTTCGTTCGGAGGGCATCACGTCTAGCCGCGTGAACGTCCGGGAAGATAGTACGTCCGATAGCTCAAACGGCGCGTTGAGGTACGTCGTCGGGGACTCCCGAGGGACGCCGGCGAGAGTCCCGTTACTCCGAGAGTACCGCTCCGGTTCCTTCCTCGTCTCAGTCGTCGGACGCCGACGCCACCGTCGGGAGCGTGAAGGAGAACGTCGCCCCCTCGCCGGGTTCCGACTCGACCCATATCCGTCCGCCGTGGCGTTCGACGATGCGTTCGCACAGCGCCAACCCGATTCCCGTTCCGGAGTGCTCGTCGGGGGCGTGGAGGCTCTGAAACACCTCGAAGACCCGGTCGGCGTCGGCCGGGTCGATGCCGATGCCCTCGTCGCGCACCGAGACGACCCACTCCTCGCCGTCCCTCTCGGCGGAGACGTGGGCCCGCGGCGGGTCGTCGCCGCTGTAATCGATGGCGTTGGCCAGCAGATTCTGTAACACCTGTTTGAGCTGACTTCTGTCGCCGTAGACCCGCGGGAGACGCTCGGCGGTGATGTCGGCGTCGCTCTCGGATATCTTCATCTGGAGGTCCCGACGGACGTTCTCGAAGACGGCGTCGAGTTCGACCGCCTCGAAGGGGTTACCTCGGGTATCGACCCGGGAGTACTGGAGCAACCCCTCTATCATCTCGCGCATGCGGTCTGCGCCGTCGACGGCGAACTCGAGGAACTCCTCGCCGTCCTCGTCGAGGGCGTCCTCGTACCGCCGTTCGAGCAGTCGGAGGTAGCTCGACACCATTCGCAGGGGTTCCTGCAGGTCGTGGGAGGCGGCGTAGGCGAACTGCTCTAAGCGCTCGTTGGACTCCTCCAGTTTTCGCTCGTACTCCCGGCGCTTGGTGACGTTCCGGACGACGAGCATCCCCGCGTACACCTCGTCGTCGGCGTTCCGGACGGGGAGCGTCCGGTTGAACAGGTTCCAACCGGCGTACTCGGTCTCGAAGGTGCTGGCCTCGCCGTCGAGTGCGGCTCGGAAGTACGGTTCGACCTGCTCGACGAGGTCGTCGGGGTAGAGTTCGCGGATGCTGGCCCCGATTCGGTCCTCGGGGTCGATGTCGTCCTCCTTCAGGAGTTGGCCGCCCGCGGCCGTGTAGCGGAGGTCTTCGTCGAACAGCGCGACCGCCCCGTCGGGGAAGTCCTCCACGAGCGTCCGGTAGCGACGCTCGGACTCCTCGAGTTTCCGCTCTCGTTCGACGCGTTCGGTCACGTCTTCGGCGATGCCGACGATGCGCTCCTCGCCCTCGTTGCGGACCACCCCCGCCCGGGCGTCGAGCCACCGGATTTCGCCGTCTGGCCGGACGATACGGAACTCCTCGTCGATTCCCTCCTCCGGTATCTCGTCGTACGCGGTTTCGACTCGCCGTCGGTCCTCGGGGTGGACCGCCTCGAGGAACGTCGCGGGGTCGTCGTATATCGGCTCTCTGTCGCGGCCGTATATCTCCTCGTAGGCGGGGTTGAGATAGAGGACGTCCCGCGTGCCGGGGTCGGATATCCAGACCATCTCCTCGAGGTTCTCGGTCAGCATCCGGAACTTCGCCTCGCTCTCTTCGAGGGCCCGTTCGCGCTCCTTTTGTCGGGTGATGTCTCGGCCGACGCCCACCACCACCGGGTCCCCGTCGGGGTCGTCCAGTTTCGATGCGACGAACTCGTAGGGGACGCGCTCGCCGTCCTTGGTGAGAATCTCCGCCTCCTCCTGGGTGCTGCCGGTTTCGAGCACTTCGGCGATGGCGTTCGCAATCGTCTCCTGTTGGTCCTCGGCGAAGACGTCCAGCGCGTGCATCGACGCTATCTCCGCGTCGGAGTAGCCGGTCACCTCGCAGACGCTCCGATTCCACCGCTGGAGGTTCCCGTCGGCGTCGAGGACGTAGAACACGTCGTCGATGGCGTCCAGGATGCGGTTGGTGTACTCCCGGTACTGTTCGAGTCTCCGCTCGTACCTCCGGCGTTCGGTGTCGTCTTGGACGACGAGCATCCCCGCGTCTACCTCGCCGTCGGCGTTCCTGACCGGGAGCGTGCGGGCGTGCAGGTACCGGCCGCGGTACTCGACGTCGAAGGTGCTGGCCTCGCCGTCGAGGGCGGCCCGGAAGTACGGCTCGATGTCTTCGAGGAGGTCCTCGGGGTGGAGTTCGGTGATGCTGCGTCCGATCCGGTCCTCCGGGTCCACATCGAGCGTATCGAGCAACTGTCCGCCGACTGCGGTGTACTCCAAGTTCTCGTCGAACAGCCCCACCGAGCCGTTCGGGAAGTTCTCCACGAGCGTCCGATGGCGGCGCTCCGACGCTTCGAGTTTGCGCTGGACCTCCTCGCGTTCGGTGATGTCTTGGGACATCCCCAGCGCCGCGAACACGTCGCCGGCGTTGTCCCGGACCGGCACGACGCGGAACTGGTAGATCCGCTCGCCGAGTTCGATTTCGAACGTGTCTTCGGTTCCGTCGAGTGCGGCCTCGTAGCGCGGAACCAACTCGTCGGCCAGATTCGGCGGCAGTATCTCCCCCACCGGCCGGTCTCTCACCTCCTCGGCCGTGACGCCCGCCACGTCCAACGGCGTGCCGCCGACGGTCCGATAGCGGAGGTCGTCGTCGACGAGTGCGACGGCGCCGTTGGGGAACTGTTCGACGAGCGTCCGGTATCGCCGTTCGGACTCTTCGAGGGCCCGCTTGCGCGCCTCGTCCCGACGCCCGGCCTCTCGAAGCGCGCGTTCGCGTTCCGTCCGGGCGATGGCCGACCCGAGAACGTCGGCGACGCTCCGGACGAACTCGACCTCGTGGGCGTCGAACTCCCGTCGCTCGGCCGCGTACGCTCCGAGTACGCCCCACGGCCCCTCGCTCGAACCGACGCCGACGCAGATACCGCTGACGGCGTCGTGACCCCTCAACAGCCCGGGCGCGGAGAACCGCGTCTCGGCCCGGTGATCCTCGACGACGACCGGTTCGTCGGTGCGGAGGGCGACCCCCGCCTGCGAGTCCGGGTCGGCGGACACGGTCGCAGTCCCGACAACGCCGTCTCGCCAGCCGACGCCCTGACGCAGGACGCCCTCCTCCTCGTCCGAAAGTAGCTCGATTACCCCGCAGTATTCGGTACCCAGCGTCTCGGCAACCGCCGTCGTCGCTTCCCGCATCAATCGGTCGATATCGCCGGCGTCGAGTGCTCGCTGGCCGAGCTCCGCGACAACCTCCTGCTGTCGGAGTCGCGTCCGCAACGAGGACTCCGACTCGGAAGTCGTATCCATCTACCGAGGTGAGACGAGCGGGACTGATAAGAGTCTTCGTTCGCCGGTCCTCGCGTGAGAGGGAGTTTACATCTCGGTCGGAGAGGGCGGGGCGGGTTCGTACCGGTGGACTGGGTGATCGGGATGCTCGCCCTGTAGTACGTCGCGAGAATGTAGTGGATTGGCCAGGAACGAAATATTTCACTCGTCACACCTCCGAATTCGTCGAAGTCGAGACGGTGAACATGCTGGCGGCGTCGTTCCTCTAATTCCTCTATCCAATCTGGCTGGTCATAGTAGGAGTTCAGAACCCGCAACGATCGCAACTAGCGTCTAATCCCAAGAGCACGGCTACCAGAGAGGTCTGTGTATCCTGTGGGACGATAACCCAGAATCATGTGTAAGTTGAACACTACCTTTTGATAGGATTTTTAAGAGGCGTTGTGTCGAGGTGATACATGGATACAGCCTCGATACTATACGCCGTCCTGATCGCTTTCACCGTAATCGTCTGTCTCCCGTACGCATTTATTATAGCCGGAGAGTTCCTCACGGGGGTAGTTGCCGTCTTCTTAGCGGTTCTTGTGTTCGAAATACACCAACTCCGACGTGTAGTGGCGGCCACAGAGGCGTAACTGTGTCCTCATGGGGGGACCTTCTCATGTATCATCTAGAATCACGTGGGGTGGGGGTATTCTCGAAGTTCGCCGCTCTTAGAGGCGCCTGCTAACCGCGAAAGTTCTTCATTTCTAACTAGTATTATTACGGTTACTCTATTTTGATCTGATATGGCACAGTGTGAGTTATGCGATAACAGTCAAGGTTTGTCTCATACCTGTAATTACTGCGGCGGAACGTTCTGTAATACGCACAGACTCCCCGAGAACCACAAATGTGCGGGGCTAAAGAGAGGTACTCGGAAGAGCGAACCGTGGTTTAAGTCGGAGACAGGTACGAAAAGCCACCAGACGCGAGGAAAGACGGTTTCTCGCACCTATTCTAAGATGTTTAGCAGAAGCAGTATCTTGGCAGTAGTACTCCTTGCTTCTGTTATTGCTATGAGTATTCATCTCGGTATTTTAGGATACTCTAATGGTCGCCCGACGTTCGACAAAGAACGATTAGACAGCATTCCAGCCGGAAACAACTCGTCAACTGCCGACGTCCTTCCGAACGTCAGTCTCGAAATCGATACGACACATAACGAGTCGGTACTTGAGCGTGAGATACATAAGGAGATAAACGAGCGACGACAGAGCCATGGCCTCTCTCCGTTGAAATCAGATTCTCAGTTGAGTAACGTCGCGAGAAGCCATTCTCAGGACATGGCGACACGAGATTACTTTAGCCACGATTCGCCTGAAGGACGTGATTTTGACGATCGGTATCAGCAGCATGGGTACGAATGTCGAGTTCAGATTTCAGACAGGGAATATGCAACCGGGGGTGAGAACATCGCGTACCGGGCATCATCTGGATTGGAGACAAACGAATCAGAGTTAGCTGACGAAATTGTGAACGGTTGGATGAATTCAACGGGACACCGTGAAAACATTCTTCGGCCGTACTGGCGTGTGGAGGGTATCGGAGTTACTGTGACGTCCCGGGATGATATGACTGCAGTCTACGTCACACAGAATTTCTGTTAGTACGGATTGATACTCACGGAGTACTTTCCACCGTTACCCCCGAACAGTCTCTTATACAACTACCGTTGAGGCAGTGGTCGTCGGAGCGAAGTGGTATCTCTTCGCACCTCGGCGTAGCCGTACTATCTACTTGCTCTCGAATCGCAGTCCGGCGGCGTCATCGGACACGAACGCGTCCCGAACGCCCGAATTGAACGCCGGGTTTCAGCGAGAATCCGCAGACGGCGTGACGATTCGCTACGTGAGTTATAAGCGTCGAAGAAGTGGGTTGGGGCAGATTTGAACTGCCGGCCTCCTCCATGTCAAGGAGGTGTCATAACCAGACTAGACCACCAACCCGTCCGGTTTGTGCGTGCTGACGCGCCCTATCCGAGCGCATTACTTCGTATCCCGGGGATATAATTGAAGGTTTCGGATTGGAACTCCGTCTCCCGATTCCGCCGCTGCGACCCCTCTTATTGCCGCACGGCCTCGGTTTGTCGAACCCTCACCCCCGCCGGGTATCGTCACCGCTCCCCACGGATTGCGCCCCGCGCCAAGTATCCGCACCTCCGACACGCTTAAGCCGATGAACGAATTTGTACATTGTAACCCGAACCAGTACATCGGTGGTCACCACATGACGCTTCAGGATTACATCGAACGCGCGACGGAGGGCGAGGACCTGACGCTCGAACAGTCCCGCGAGGCCGCACGCCTCGTCTTCGAGGACGCCACGGAGGCCCAAATCGGGGCGCTCCTGGCGGCCCTTCGAGCGAAGGGCGAGACAGAGAGCGAAATCGCCGGGTTCGCACGGGGGATGCGCGACGCCGCGCGGACCATCGAACCCGACCGGACGCCGTTGGTCGACACCTGCGGCACGGGCGGCGACGACTACGACACCATCAACGTCTCGACGACCAGCGCTATCGTCGCCTCCGGCGCGGGCGCGGCGGTGGCGAAGCACGGCAACTACTCCGTCTCCTCCTCGTCGGGGAGTGCGGACGTACTCGACGTCGCGGGCGTGAACGTCGAGGCGGAACCGCCGGCGGTCGAGGCGGCCATCGAACGCGACGGCATCGGCTTCATGCTCGCGCCGGTGTTCCACCCCGCGATGAAGGCGGTCATCGGCCCCCGGAAGGAACTCGGAATGCGCACCGTGTTCAACGTCCTCGGCCCCCTGACGAACCCCGCGGGCGCGGAGGCGCAGGTGGTCGGCGTCTACGACCCGGACCTCGTTCCCCTCCTCGCGAACGCCCTCACGGAGATGCCCGTCGAACGCGCCCTCGTCGTCCACGGGGCCGGCATGGACGAAATCGCGCTCCACGACGAGACGGTGGTCGCGGAAGTCGACGGAAACAGCGTCGAGGAGTACACGCTCGCGCCCGAGGACATCGGCCTCGAATCCGCGCCTGTGGACGCCGTCGCCGGCGGCACGCCGCAGGAGAACGCCGAGGACCTACGCGGCATCGTCACCGGCGAGGTGACCGGCCCCAAGCGGGACATCATCCTCGCGAACGCGGGCGCGGCGGTGTACGTCGCCGGACTCGCCGACTCAATCGAGGAGGGCGTCGAAGCCGCGGCCGAGTCCATCGACTCCGGCGCGGCGGCGGCGAAACTCGACGACCTCTGTGCGTCCACCGCCGACGCCGACGCGGAGTCGGAGGTGGAGGCCTAACCCGATGGTGCGGGCGAAAGTCTGCGGCGTCACGAACGAATCCGACCTCCGCGCCGTCGAACGCGCCGGGGCGGACGCCGTCGGCGTCATCTCCGAGGTGACCGTTGACACGCCGCGGGAAGTGTCGCTGTCGCGTGCCTCGGCGCTCTTCGAGGCCGCGTCGCCGTTTCTCACGACGACGCTCGTCTCGATGCCCGCCTCGGTGACTCGGGCGGTCGAACTCGCGTCGGCGGCGTCGCCCGACGTGTTGCAACTGCACGGCGACTTCGACGCCGACGAGTTCCAGCGAATCAGCGTACAGACGGACGCCCGCGTCGTCGCCGTCGTGGACGCCGAGTCGTCCGCCCGCGCGCGCGCCGTCGCGCACGTCGTGGACGGCGTCCTCGTCGATTCCGTCTCCGAGGACGGCGCGGGCGGGACGGGCGAGACGCACGATTGGACGGCCACCGCCGAGGTGGTCGAGACGCTCGACGCCCCCGTGACGCTCGCGGGCGGACTCACGCCCGAGAACGTCGCGGAGGCGGTTCGGACGGTCCGTCCCTACGCCGTCGACGTCGCAAGCGGCGTCGAAGCCGAGGGCGGCGTGAAGGATCACGACGCCGTCCGAGCGTTCGTTCGGAACGCGAAGGCGGCGGCCGACGCGTCCGAACGCGCCCGGGACGACGGCGGAAGCGAGGGCGACCGGGACGGCGAACGGGAGGTGCCGTCGTGACGAACGTCTCGCTCTCCCGTTCGCGCGAGGAGTTCGCGTCCCTTCTCGACGCCGAGGAGGGACGTGCCGTCGCGCACCTGACCGCCGACTTGCCGGCCACCTCGCCGCTTTCGGCCTACGCCGCGCTCTCGGACCGGAGCGACTACGGCTTCCTCTTAGAGAGCGCCGAGAAGACGCCCTCCTCCGATCCGGACGGCGCGTTCGCCGCCGACGGCGACGGCGACGGCGCGGACGCCGACCGCCACGCGCGGTACTCGTTCGTCGGCTACGACCCGGAGGCCGTCGTCACCGTCGGCCCCGACGGCACGGACGTGGAGACGCTGGGCGGCCGCGCCGCCGAGGTGGTCGCTGAGGCGTGTTCGGGTTCTCGGGACGGAGACGTACTCGACAATCTCCGAACCGCGCTTCCGGACCTCCCGCGCGTCGGGTTCCCGGACGACGAACGCCAGCAACTCCGCGGCGGACTCGTCGGCTTCCTCGCGTACGAGGCGGTGTACGACCTCTGGCTCGAAGAGGTGGGCGTCGAACGCCCCGACTCGCCGGTGCCGGACGCGCAGTTCGTCCTGACGACGCGGACGCTCTCGTTCGACCACGCCGAGGACACCGTCCGACTCGTGTTCACCCCCGTCGTCGGACCGGACGACGACCCCGACGCGGTGTACGACGAACTGCTCTCGGAGGCGCGCGCCGTCGCCGAGACGCTCTCGGCGGCCGAGGAACCCGAAACCGGAGGGTTCGTCAAGTCCGGCGAGACGGCCGGCCCGCAGGACGAGTACGAGGACGCCGTTCGGCGGACGAAGCGGCACGTCCTCGACGGCGACATCTATCAGGCCGTCATCTCCCGCGTGCGCGAACTCCGCGGGTCCGTCGACCCGATGGGACTGTACGAGGCGCTTCGGGAGGTCAACCCCTCGCCGTACATGTACCTGCTCCGGCACGACGACCGGGTCGTCGTCGGCGCGAGTCCGGAGACGCTGGTCTCCGTGCAGGGGCGGCGCGTCGTCTCGAACCCCATCGCGGGCACCTGTCCCCGCGGGACGAGTCCGGTCGAGGACCGCCGCCTCGCCGGCGAGATGCTCGCCGACGGGAAGGAACGCGCCGAGCACACGATGCTCGTGGACCTCGCGCGAAACGACGTGCGCCGCGTCTCCGAACCGGGGAGCGTCCGCGTCGAGGAGTTCATGAACGTCCTGAAGTACAGCCACGTCCAGCACATCGAATCGACCGTCACGGGGACGCTCGCGGAGGAGAACGACGCCTTCGACGCCACCCGCGCCTCCTTCCCCGCGGGCACCCTCACGGGCGCGCCGAAGGTGCGCGCGATGGAGATAATCGACGAGTTGGAACTGACGCCCCGCGGCGTCTACGGCGGCGGCGTCGGCTACTACTCGTGGTCCGGCGACGCCGACTTCGCCATCGTCATCCGCACCGCGGCGGTGCGACGCGGCGAGGAGGACGTAATCACCGTTCGGGCGGGCGCGGGCATCGTCGCCGACAGCGACCCCGCCGCCGAGTACGAGGAGACCGAACAGAAGATGGGCGGCGTCCTCGCCGCCGTCGAACGAATCGAACGCGAACCCGACGCGTCCGACTCCGCGGCGGCCGGGGAGGTGCCCCGATGACGCTCCGCCTCCTCGTCGTGGACAACTACGACTCGTTCACGTACAACCTCGTGGAGTACTTCTCCGAGCGGCGAATCGAGGGCGAACCCGTCGAGGTGGTGGTCCGGAAGAACACCGCTTCTCTCGACGAGATTCGGGACCTCGACCCGGACGCCATCGTCATCAGTCCGGGACCGGGCCACCCGAAGAACGACCGCGACGTGGGCGTGACCACGGAGGTGTTGACGACGCTCTCGACGGAGGTGCCGACGCTCGGCGTCTGTCTCGGCCTCGAAGCCGCGGTGTACGCCTACGGCGGCACCGTCGGCCACGCGCCGGAACCGATTCACGGCAAGGCGTTCCCGGTGGACCACGACGGACGCGGCGTCTTCGCGGGCCTCGAACAGGGCTTTCAGGCGGGGCGGTATCACTCGCTCGTCGCCACGGAGGTGCCCGACTGCTTCGAGGTGTCGGCGACGACGGACCACGAGGGAACTGACCTCGTCATGGGCGTCCGCCACCGCGAGTACCCCATCGAGTGCGTGCAGTTCCACCCCGAGAGCGTACTGACGGCCGTCGGCCACGACGTAGTCGCCAACTTCCTGCGGACCGTCGTCTCGGACCGCGCGTCCGTCGTCTGAGGTTTCGAGGTCGATTCTCCCGCGTTAGTCGAACCGTTCGACGACGAGCGGAGCGGCCAGTATCGCCGCAGTCACCACGCCCGTGAGGAGGACGACGGCCGCCGGCGGCGGGTCGAGTTTCGTGGCCACGTACCCGGCGGCGGCGAGGAAGGGCAGGACGCCGACGACGAGGACGGCCTGTTCGCGGCGCGACTCCACGCCCGGGTAGACGTCGAACGACTCCCAGGTGAGGGCCGCGCCCGCCGACGCGCCGAAGATGGCGAGTCCGTCCTGACTGGCACCGCTGACGAGGAGTGCGACGGTGCCGACGGCGGCGGCCAACCAGAACGCGTACCGGGGGACGTGCTTCGTCAGCGATATCGCGGCGAGGAGGAAGAGCGACCCGAACAGGACGCCCGCGACGACGTCTCTGACGTAGTGGACGCCGAGGACGACGCGCGAGAGGGCGATGAGGGCGACGGCGACGGACGCGACGGCGAACCTGACCCGCCGCGTCCCCTTCCGGAGGTCGTACGCGAGGATGCCGTAGGCGATGGTCGACATCGTCGCGTGTCCGCTGGGGAAACTGAACCCCGAGGCGGCGATGACGGCCACGTCAACCGACGGACGCGGTTCGCCGAAGAACGCCTTCAGGGCGACGACCAACCCCGCGCCCGCGATGGCCAATCCGAGCGAGTGCGCGCCGCGTTTCGCGTCCACGAACCAGTAATCGACGGTGAACAGAGTGAGGACGAAACCGACGCCGCCGAAGAACGTGACGACTATGAACAGCGGTATCAGTTCCGGCGGGACCACCTGACGGATGGTGTGACCCAACTCTGCACCCACGACTTGTGACCGACTCATCGTTGGGTGTAGGGGACGAGGTGGTCTTGTAGGTGATGGCATCGCTCCGCCCGCCGTTCGACTCGCCCGCGGAACCGCCCGTCAACTACATTCGTCTCGTCTCCGTCGCCCGTCCCATGGTTGATATAATCGGCCACGTCGGAATGGCGCTCATCTGGTTGGCCGTCGGATGGTTCCTGTACGCCGAACGGGCGGCGCTCGGATTCGTCGCCCTCGGCGCGCCGTTCGGCCTGCTTCCGGACATCGACCTCTGGTTGAGCCGGGCGTTTCCGACGGTTCACCACCACGGCATCACGCACACGATACTGTTCGTGAGCGTCGCGGCGGTGGCCATCGGCGCGATACTCGGAAAGTGGGTCGTGCCGTGGCTCGAAGCCCACTACGTCCCGGCCTCTGAAATCGGCAACCGGTACGCCTACGCCATCGGCGCGGTGTGGGTGGCGACCCTCAGTCACCTGTTCGCCGACATGCTGTCGGCTCCCGACATCGCTCAACCCATCGAGCCGTTCTGGCCGGTCGTCGGACAGGCCGTGGGCCTCGACGTGTTCTACTACAACTCCCCGCTCGTCAACTGGGGACTGTTCGTCGCGGGCCTCGTCCTCACGGCTGTCCTCTGGTGGTGGGACGACGACGCGCGCGCGGTGGCCGAAGCGTAAGTCCCGCACTCGCCCCACCGTCACGATTCTCCGCTCCGCGGGGCGAGCGTCCCGCCGGGGACGGCTTACAGGACGTTGACGCCCAGCGTCGAAAACAGCAGCAGTGCGGCGATGACGACGACGGCGATGGTGACCAGTCGCCACGCCACCTTCAGGACGAGGCGGGCGACGAGGATGGCGACGCCGATGGCGACGACGCCGACGAGCAACTGTCCGAGTTGGGTGGCGAGGAGGCCGCCCAGTTGGAGGGGGAGCGTCGCCCACGCGGCGAGCGTCTGGTCGAGGACCGGTGCGAACGTGGCGGACATACCCAACATATCGGCGCGGGAGAGAATAAGTCTGTGGGAGGACTGTCTCGCCTCCCCGGACGACCGGCGAACGGACGAGTAATCGCCCCGATAACGATACGCCAACTGGTACGTTTCCGACTCCCCCCGACCGTCGCGGGTTGATAAAGTCGCGGGCGCGCGGACCGGGCCGACCGCCGCGGCGCGAAACTGCAGTTCGAACCCCCCATCTCTTCGGCTGGACGTGACGGCTCCGTCTTTCGATTTTACCAGTCGTAACATTACTTTCACTCCGGTCTGAATACCGTTATGTCCGGTTGGGACCTACGGACGTACCGCGCTGTGAACGTGGGCGGGTAGAGTTCGGAATGTATGACAGAGCGATGAGAATTTCAGTCAGACATTACCCAATACCGAAGCCTTTACCGAAGCGCCTCCATTCACAAGCCATCGTTACTATGAACGGAACTGAGCCAGCCATCCGATTCGAAATCGCCCAGCAACGGGGTGCTGGGGCGGGGGAACAGTAGATGAGTCGCGCGGACATCTCGGCGGACGAGCTGCAGCTGCCGATAAAGCGCACCGAGGGGGACACGCTGGAGGACCGTCTGACCGCCAACGCCTACCACAACATCCTGCCGGCGCGGTACCTCCGAAAGGACGCCGACGGCGAACTCGTCGAGACGCAGGAGGAGCTGTTCGCTCGCGTCGCCAAGAACATCGCACTCGCGGAAGCCGTCTACGAGGCGGAGAAGCGCGACGCGACTGTCACCGTCACGCCCGACCAACTGAAGCCCGACCATCCGCGCCGCGACGAACTGGCGGCGGAAGTGTTCGGTAAGGGTACGGCGGCGGAAGACGACGCGGAGACGGAGCTTTCCGTCTACAACGTCAACAAGTTCGCCTACGACACCGTCGTCCCCGAACTCCCCGAGGAGATTCGCGCCGAAGTCGAGGCGAAGCGCGAGGAGTTCCAGGAGATGATGGAGTCGCTGTCGTTCATGCCGAACTCGCCGACGCTCATGAACGCCGGCGACGAACTCCAGCAGCTCTCCGCGTGTTTCGTCGACTCGCCCGACGACGACATCACCGACATCCACCAGACGGCGAAGGAGGCCGCCGAAGTGTTCCAGTCCGGCGGCGGCATGGGGTACGCCTTCTGGCGACTCCGCCCGTACGGCGACGCCGTGGGTTCGACCGGCGGCATCGCCTCCGGGCCCATCACGTTCATGCGGACGTACGACCAGATGTGCGAAACCATCGCACAGGGCGGCGCGCGCCGCGGCGCGCAGATGGGGGTCATGCGCGTCAGCCACCCCGACGTCATCCAGTTCATCCACGCGAAGAACAAGGACGTCTCGCTCGCGCACTCGCTTCGCCTGAACGACCCCGACGACTTCACGCACAACTCCTTCGCCGACGCACTGGAGGAGGCGCGCGAACTCATCGACGAGGAGGGGCGCGTCCCCAAGCACCTCCGCAACGCCGTCGAGGGCCATCTCTCTAACTTCAACATCTCCGTCGGCATCACCGACGACTTCATGGACGCCCTCTTCGCGGGCGAGGAGTTCACCTTCACGAACCCCCGAACCGAGGAACCGCACGTCGCCACGCCGGAGACGAAGGAGATATACGAGATGTTCGGCCTCGGCGAGTACGTCGAAGTCGGCGAAGTGCTCTCCATCCCGGCGGAGGAACTGTGGGACCACATGGTCGAGGGCGCGTGGGAGAACGGCGAACCCGGCGTCATCTACCTCGAACGCGTCAACAAGGAGCACTCCTTCGACGTGGAGGAGCACCCCGACCACCGCATCCTCGCGACGAACCCCTGCGGGGAACAGCCCCTCGAAGAGTACGAGGCGTGTAACCTCGGCCACATCAACCTCTCGACGCTCGCCGACCTCGACGCGCCCGACTGGCGCGTCTGGTACGACGACCACGGCGACGAGTACGACAGTATCGACGACGCCGTCGACGCCTTCCTCGAAGAGGCCATCGACTGGGAGGAGTTCGACCACCGCATCGAGTACGGCACCCGCTTCCTCGAGAACGTCGTCACGATGTCGGACTTCCCCGTCGACAAAATCGAACAGAAGGTGCGCGACATGCGCAAAATCGGCCTCGGCATCATGGGACTGGCCCAGCTGTACATCCAGCTCGGCATCAAGTACGGCTCCGACGCCGGAAACGAAGTCGCAGAGCAGCTGATGACCCACATCAACCACGAGTCGAAGTGGGCCAGCCACGAACTCGCCGAGGAGCGCGGTAGCTTCAACGAGTGGGGCGACTCCAAGTACGCGAACCCGACGGAGTACCGCGAGTGGTTCGAAAAGCAGACCGGCCTCGACGCCGACGACTGGGCCGATGGTTTCGCGCTTCGGAACCACAACACGACGACCATCGCGCCGACGGGCACCACCTCGATGATCGGCAACACGACGGGTGGCTGCGAACCCATCTACAACGTCGCCTACTACAAGAACGTCTCCGACGACGTGCAGGGCGACGAGATGCTCGTCGAGTTCGACGACTACTTCCTCCGGGTGTTGGAGGCCAACGACATCGACGTCGAGGAGGTCAAACGGGAGGCCCAAGAGCAGATGGCCAACAACGAGTTCGACGGCGTCTCCTCGCTCTCGACCGTTCCGGAGGCCATCACCGAGCTGTTCGTCGTCACCTCCGACCTCTCGGGCAAACAGCACGCCGCCGTGCAGTGCGCCTGTCAGAACGGCGTCGACTCCGCCATCTCGAAGACGTGTAACTTCCCGAACTCCGCGACGCGGGAGGACATGGACGAGGTGTACCGCTACATCTACAAGAACGGCGGGAAGGGCGTCACCGTCTACCGCGACGGCACCCGCTCGAAGCAGGTGCTGACGACGCGCGCGAAGAACGCCGACTTCGCCGACGAGGGCGAGGCCGCGGAGACCCTCGTCGAACAGATGGAGGAGGTGTTCGGCGGTCTGGAGGGCTTCCTCGACAACGAGGAGGTCCGCGCCGCACTCGACGGCGAAGTCGAACGCCTGCTCGCGGAGGCCGACGGCGACGTGGAACTCGGCTCGAAGCGTCCCCGTCCCGACGTCCTCTACGGCGTCACCCAGCGCATCGACACCGGCTACGGGAAACTGTACGTCAACATCAACGAGGACGAACACGGCCGACCGTTCGAGCTGTTCGCCAACATCGGCAACTCCGGCGGCTTCACCGCCTCGTTCACCGAGTCGCTCGCGAAGACCATCTCGACGGCGCTCCGGACGGGCGTCGACCCCGAGGAGATCGCCAGCGAACTGCAGGGCATCCGCAGTCCGAAGGTGGCGTGGGACAAAGGAGAGCAGATAAACTCCATCCCCGACGCCATCGGCACGGCGATGCGCCGCTACCTCGACGGCGAGATAGACGAGGGCTACCCGCAACAGAAGAACCTCACGGAGGTTTCCGAGGAAGCGAACCTCGGCGAACCCGAACCCGAAGCCGACGGCGGCGCGGCCGTCGCCGACTCGCCGAACGCCGACTCCCCGGACGCCGACTCGAAGTCCTCGGACGCGATGGACGACTTACTCGCCGCGGGCGAGAGTCCCGAGTGTCCCGAGTGTAACAGCATGACGCTGTACTACTCCGAAGGCTGCAAGACCTGCGAGTCCTGCGGCTGGTCGGAGTGCTGAACTGAGCGACCCGTAACCGCTCCGTTCGCCGTTCTTTCTCTCTCCGTTCTCCCGTCTCTCTTCGACGCCGACTCCGATTCCGACGCTCGCACCGACGCCGCCGGAGAGAAACAGTGACGTGCGCCGCGTCCCTCGCCGCGAGCATGGACCAGACGGGTCGCCCCTGTCCGCTCTGCGGCGAGTCGATGCACCGCCGCCACTGCAAGTACGTCTGCCCGCAACACGGCGTCGTCTACGACTGCAGCGACACGTTCTGGTGACTCCTCTCGAATCCGACCGGTCGGTTTCTGAGGGGAACTAACTGTTATGTCGTTGTAATCACTAGTCAAGTAGTACCATGTCTCAGGGGACGAGTGTTCGAGGAGACGTCCGGCCCCCGCACCGTGGACGATGGTGAGACGGGACCACGTCAGACGGAGCAAGGAGATACAGCGCAGGACCGGAAAGACGTTTTACCTCGCGACGCGCGTCCTCCCGCGGCGCGTGAGGCGCGCGACGTACGTGCTGTACGCGTTTTTCAGAGTCGCCGACGAAATCGTAGACGACGCCGCCGGCGCGACGCCCGCCGAACAACGGGCGGAGTTAGAGCGACTCCGCGCGGCGGCCCTCGGACGGCGCGACACCGACGACCCGGTGCTCTCGGCGTTCGCGGACCTCCGCGAGGAGTACGGCGTACGGGAGTCGGACGTGAACGCGTTCGTCGACGCGATGCTGTCCGACGTCTCGACGGGTCGCTACGAGACGTACGAGCAACTGGAGTCGTACATGGACGGGTCGGCGGCGGCCGTCGGTCGGATGATGACGACCATCATGGACCCCGGCGGGGCGGCGGTCGAACGGGCGCGCCCGCACGCGACGGCCCTCGGCGAGGCGTTCCAGATGTCGAACTTCCTGCGCGACGTGCGGGAGGACGTCGTCGAACTCGACCGGATATACCTCCCGAGGGAGACGCTCGACCGACACGGCGTCTCGGAGGCGCAACTGCGGTCGTTCGACTGCGACGAGAACTTTCGGGCGGCGATGCGCGAGGAGATGCGCCGCACCGAACGGTTGTACCGAACGGGCGTCGCGGGCATCGAGTACCTCCCGGAGGACTGCCAGTTCGCGGTCCTACTCTCGGCGGTGCTGTACGCCGACCACCACCGAGAGATTCGGCGGCGAGACTACGACGTCCTCTCGGAGACGCCGTCGCTTTCGACCCGCCGGAAACTCCTGTTGCTCGCGAAGACGCGAGCGTACTGGGCCGTCGAGAGCGACCCCGTGGCCGTGTTTCGGGCGGTGAGCGCCGTCACCTACCCCGAGCAGGCCGACCCGACGGGACGCGAACACGGCCCGTCGAACCCCGGACCGGCGTGGTCGCTCGGCGCACCGTGCGTCCTCGGCAGGCGAGTGGCGGATTGGGTCCAGTACCTCACCAGAAGCGAGTAACGACTCGGCTCCGTCTCCCGGCCGTCCCCGTCGAAGCGCCCCGGCGAATCACTCGGTCGAACCGCCGGACCCGACGGCGACGAAACTGGCGAGTACGGCCGACCCCGAGACGATTGCGACGGCGGTACCTGCGACGCCGGCGACGGTGAACGCCAGTTTGTTCTCGTATCCCGTCAGCGCGAGTCCAGCCTCGGAGAGGGCGACGGCCCCGACGCCGAGCAGAAACGCACAGACCAACAGCCAGCGACGAATCGAGCGGAGCAACGCGTCCGTGTCGGAGGGCATCGGTGGCGCTTCGGAAATGCGAACAATCAGTCTACCGGTACGGTTCGTCACGCACTCTCCGTGGACCGGAACTGTAACTCACCGCCGCACCCGGAGCAGTCGCGCGTCGAACCGCTCTGTCTTCAGCAGTCCGACGCCGAAGGCGGCGGCGACGGCGACGGCCGCCCAGTTGCCGAACCACGCGTTTATCGCGCCCCAGAGGATGACGAACGACACCATGTCGTCGAGCATGAACTCGCAGTTTTCGAGTCGCGAGAGGAGGGCGCGGCGGTCGTACGCCCAATCGAGGGCGACGACGGCGACGGCGGCGCTCAGAAGCCACCCCGCGTAGTTCGAGAGGGGGACGCCGTAGAACGCGCCCCCGCCGGGGTACACCCAGAAGCCGAGGGCCACCGCGCCGGGGTCTAAGACGAGGTCCATCGCCACTACCGCCGCAATGACGGCGACGAGTCGAACCGCCCCGTTCTCGGCGCGTTCGCCGAGGAGCAACAGACAGAGCAGGTAGGCGTTCATCACCAACGGAATGAAGAACACGGGGAGGCCGAGGGGGACGCCGCCGACCGTCGGCCCGAGTTCGACGCCGTAGAAGAACTCCCCGTACGGAACGCCGGTTCGGACGCCGACGGACTCGATACCGTAGGCGTACAGCGTCAGGAGTCCGACGCCCGTCGCCGCCCGGCGGTCGGTGGCGGGAAGCGCACCGACGAGCAAGGGAGCGCGCATCACGACGGTCCCGAGCAACACGAGGGCGGCGTTGAACGCGAGGGGGTCCGGCAGGAGGCCCTCGGCGCTCGCGACGAGCAGAATCGCGCCGTTCAGCGGGAAGAACACCGAGATGGTGAAGCGGTTCTCGCGGACGAGGCGGTCCAACCGGTCCTCCCACTCCGCGCGCGTCCGCGGCAGTCCCCCCCAGAGCGTCAGTCCCGACTCACCCATTGACCAACCTCCAGAGTGCGCCGAGGGTGAGCGTCGCCCCGACGACGGTGTTCAACGCGGGGTACCACCAGTACGCCCGTTCGACGTCGACCCCCGACCGGAAGACGGCGAAGACGGCGACGGGGTACGCAGAGAGGAGTGCGCCGAGGCGAACGTCCACGAGGGCGAACGCGGCGGCGGCGGCGAGCCAACAGGCGAGACAGTACGCGTACGTCCGCGTCTCCCCGAGGAACGTCGCCGTCGTCCGAACGCCCGCCTCGCGGTCCGGTTCGACGTCCGGAATCGCCGAGAACGTGTGCATCCCCATCGCCCAGAACCACGCGCCGACGAGGGCGGCGACGGGCGGGTGCGTCCCGGCGACGGCGGCGAACGCGGCGGCCCCCGGCAAGATGTAGAGACCGTTCGAGAGCGAGTCGAGGAACGGCGTCGTCTTGAACCGGAGCGGAGGTGCGCTGTACTCCGTCCCGAGGAAGAAGAAGCCCGCGAGGTACGGCCACGCGACTCGCGGGAGGGCGAGGAACGTCGCCGCGCCGAGGAGTCCGCAGGCGACGACGACGGCCGCGACGGACGGGTCGCCGCGCCACCGCGCCTCCCGGTCGTCTTTCTTCGGGTTCGCGGCGTCTATCTCCGCGTCGAAGGCGTCGTTGACGCCGTAGAGGTAGACGTTCGCCGGCAGGAGGAAGTACGCGAACGCGACGGCGGTGCCGGGGGTAACCAGGTCGGCGACGCTCTCGGCGGCGAACGCGACGCCGACGAGGACGGGGCCCGCGAGGTAGAGCCAAAAGCGCGGCCGAGAGAGCGCGAGCAGGTACCGGAGCCGGCCGGGGTCGCTCATTCTCGCCCGACGCGTTCCGCCATCGACTCGGCGGTCAGTTGCCCGCTTATGAGGCACATCGGCACGCCGATCCCGGGCGTCGTGAACGACCCGGTGAAGTACAACCCCTCCACCGCCTTCGACCGGTGCGGCGGGCGGAACAGAGACGTCTGCCGGAGCGTGTGGGCCAACCCGAGCGCCGTCCCCTTCGTGCTGTTGTAGCGCTCTGTGAAGTCGTCGACGGAGAACGTCTCCTCGAAGACGATGCGGTCCCGCAACTCGACGCCCGTGTTCTCTTCGATGTCAGAGAGGACGAGTTCGCGGAACTGTTCGCGCCGTTCGGGCGTGTCCTCCAGTCCGGCGGCGACGGGGACGAGTGCGAAGAGTGTGCTGTGGCCCTCCGGCGCGACGTCGTCGTCCGTCTTCGAGGGGACGCAGAGGTAGTACGCGGGGTCCTCGGGCCACGAGGGCTCTTCGAATATCGTCTCGAAGTGGTCGTTCCAGTCCGGCGGGAGGACGAGCGTGTGGTGTGCGAGGGGTTCGACGTCGCCCTCGACGCCGAGATAGAGGAGGAAGGCGGAGGGGGCGTACGTCCGCGACTCCCAGTACGCCTCGTCGTACTGGCGCTTCTCCGGCGGGAGCAGTTCCATCTCCGTGTGGCGGTAGTCGGCGTCGCTGACGACGTAGTCGGCGTAGAACTCCTCGCTGCCCTCCGTTCGGACGACGAACGCGCCCTCGCGGCCGCGAATCTCCGAGACGGGGGCGTTCGTCCGGAACGTCACGCCGAGTTCCTCGCCGAGTTCGGCGATGCCGTCCACGACGCCGCCGATGCCGCCCTCGGGGTAGTAGACGCCCATGTTGAAATCGACGTGGCTCATCAGGTTGTACAGCGCCGGCGTGTTGTTCGGCGCGCCCCCGAGGAAGACGAGGGTGTACTGCATTATCTGCTGGAGTTTGGGGTGGTCGAAGTAGCGTTCGACGTGGTCCTGCATCGACCCCACGAGCGACAGTCCCCACGCGTTCTTCGCCACGTTCAGGTCGAGATAGTCCGAGAGGGCCGTCCGGTCCTCGTAGACGAAGTGTTCCATCCCTATCTCGTAGTTCCGTTCGGACTTCCGGAGGTACTCCGCCAGTTTCTCGCCCGCGCCGGGTTCGTACGACTCGAACGTCTCCTTGTTCGCCTCCAAATCGGGGACCACGTCCACCCTGTCGCCGTCCTTGAAGAAGATGCGGTAGTGGGGGTCGAGTTGCGTCAGCTCGTAGTAGTCCGACGGCGTCCGGTCGAACCTGCCGAAGAAGTCCTCGAACACGTCGGGCATCAGGTACCACGACGGCCCCATGTCGAACCGGAACCCGTCGCGTTCGAGTCTGCTGGCGCGCCCGCCCAACTGCTCGTTTTTCTCCACGAGGGTCACGTCCGCGCCGGCGTCCGCGAGGTAACACGCCGTAGAGAGGCCGCCGAACCCCCCGCCCACGACGACGACGGAGGAGTCGGCGAGCGAACGGAGGTCCGAGACGGAGTTCATACCCCGGCGTAGGGACGTAGAAAGTATAAAAGAACTGACTACAGGGCGGTCCGGCCGTCTACAGTGCGACTGGGCGTCCGTACCGGTCCTGTTCCGCCTCGAAGATGGCGACGTACGGCGACCCCTCCTCGTCGTCCGGGCACGCCGACGTTCGCTCGACGGGGAACGTCTCGCCGGTGAGGTTCGCGCCGTTGATGTTCAGTTCGACGGGGTACGTCTTCGTTCCGAACGGGGAGACGTGTTCGTCGTAGCCGTCTTCGACGTACGCGCTGACGTGGACGGAGCGTTCCGGGTGCCCCGGTTCCGACGGCGGCCGGTACTCGCTCCAGTTGCCCGCGGCGCACACCTCGTAGTTCGGCGTCTCGACGCGTTCGGGGAGGGGCGTCGGGTTCGTCACGACGACGGACGCGACGAGCATCCGTTCGTCGTGCGACTCCGCGAACTCGACGTCGCTCGCGGGTTGGAGTTCGTACGCGAGGCCGCCGGTGGTCACGTCCACGAGGAGGACGGCGACGGTGAGAACCGCGACGACGCCGACGGCGTACGTCGCCCGCCGCCCCGCGACGAAGCGTTCGTCCTCGTCGAGTCGGGTGCGGACGAAGAACAGGGCGGCGGCGAGGAGCAACAGGCCGACGACGGTCACCGCGTCGCCCGCACCGAACGCGCTCACCACCTCGAAGAACAGTCCGACGAACGAGACGACGACGACGCCGTACCCCAACAGGGTCAGTTGGTAGTCGTCGGTTCGTTGCGTGAGGGCGAACACGCCGGACAGAAACAGGAGCACCAGCGCTACCTTCGAAACCGGCGAGTAGCCCCACTGGACGTTGAAGACGAAAAAGAGGACGGCGACGGTGGCGAGGACGGCCGCCGCGCCGTTGAACAGCGTCTCGGAGTCGATGTCGACCATACTCGTTCGTTCACGTCTGCGGACAAATAGTACTCGTTGACACAAACGACCGTTTCAGTCTCGCCGTGCGCGCCAGTCGGTCGGGATACGAACGGCCGCGAACCGACCCCGGACGCGAAAACCGGCGTCGCAGCGACCGAACTCCGACGCACCGACACCATTATCAAAACTCGCAAGTACGTTAACAACGTGAACGCTATTAACCACAAAGAAGGAATTCACATCGTGAACCGAATATCACGGCTCGGGCTACTAGCCACGGCGGTGCTGGCAGCGCTCTCGGTGTACGCGGCAGTCACGGAGTCGTGGAAACTACTGGGAATCTCGTGGGTGGCGTTCCTCGCGATGGCGCTTGCGGCGCCCCTCGGCGCGCGCGCCGTCGGCGAACAGGCCAACGCCCTCGTGTGGGGGTACGGCCTCGCGAGCGGCGCGATGGTGACGAGCGCGGCGGTGTTTCTCGTCCCGCAGGCCATCGGACAGCACCCCCAGTGGGGCGGGTTCGGCATCGCGTTCGGCCTGTTGGCGGGCTTCGCCTCCCACACCATCGGCCACCGCCTCGCGCACATGGACCTGCCGATGGACCGCACGGTGGCGGAACTGTCGGCGCACGCGTTCTCCGCGGGCGCGATAATCGGCATCATCTACGGCAACATGCCCGAACTCGGACCGCTTCTCGGCGTCGCCATCGTCTCGCACAAGGGTCCGGCGGGGTACGCCGCCGCGCGCCGCCTCGTCGCCGCGGACCGCCCCGTCTCCGTCCTCCTCGTGCCCGCCTCGGGCGTCGGCGTCGCCGCGATTCTGTCGAGCACTATCGCCATCCCCGCCGCCGCCCCGATTCGGGGGCTCGTCTTCGGGTTCGCCGCGGGCGTGTTCCTCCACGTGGCGATGGACTTCCTCCCGCGCTGTGAAATCGGCAGCGAGATTCACGACCTGCTCACGGTGAAAGGCGACGCGCACGCCCTGCTGGATAGACTCCGCGTCCACGCCGTCGCCAGCACCGCCGTCGGCGGCGCCGTCGTCTTGCTGGCGTGGCTAGCGGTCGTCTGATTCTCTTCGTCGAGTCGGTTCCGACGCCTCTTCGAGAACTGCGGTCGGCGGCGTTACTCCTGCAGTCGCTTCAGTTGGAGCGAGACGCCCAACGCCGCGATGAGCAGGACGACGAGGTTGAACGCCGCGAGGAACGGCGCGCGGTACTCGGGGGTGACGAACGTGTTGATGGTCCGCGTCACCGCCGAGTACAGTTGGAACACCGACACCAACGCGACGAGTATCAGGCCCGCGAGCACGGCGTAGTTGAGGTACCGCTTCAGTTGCTCCGCCGTGGACTCGCCGCCGCCCCGAGAGGGGTCGGGCCACTCCTGTCGGTCGGTCTGTCGTGCGTCGGTACCGCCGTCGTCGGGGTCTGGGTCGGGGTTTGCGTCTGTCATTGGGTCCACCTCCGGGCGAGAAGGGCCGACGCGAGGAGTGCGACGACTGCGACGACCGGGCCGAATCCGGGCGTGCTCGCGTCCGTCGGTTCGCCGCCCGCCTCCGTCGGTCTCTCTCCGCCGCCGTTTCCGCCGCCTTCGAAGTCCTCCACGCGGAGTTCGACCTCCGTCTCCGTCTCGTTGACGCTGATTCGCTTCGTCGGGTCGAGGTTCGCGGCCGTCCGCGCGGAGTCCACGACGACGCCGTCTTTCAGCAACACGGCGTCGACGTAGTAGTTGTAGTCGCGCGGGACGGTCACCCGCGCCGTCGTCGTCGCGGTTCGACCGGGGCGAATCGCGCCCACGCCGGCCGTCGTCCGCGCGGCGACGATGTTCGATTCGGCCTGCCGGAGGACGAACTGCACCTGCAGGTCCTCCGAGCGGTCGTCGCCGCCGTTCGTCAGCGACGCGGCGAGTTCGAGCGTCGTCCGGTTGTTCCCCGCGTCCGCCCGCGCGACGGAGAAGGAGAGGGGCGGCAGCGCGTTCGTCTCGGAGAACCGAACGTCGCTTCGGGCGTACGCGGGCGTCAACGCCTCCAGACCGCTGACGGTCTTCCCGCTCTCGTCCACGCGGCGGTCGTCCTGATAGAGGACCGTCTCGATGCGGTAGCCCCCCTGTCGTTCGACCGTCACGTTCGTCGTCACGGCCGTTTCGGCGTCGTCGCGGAGGGTTCCCACGTCTACGGTTCGGCTCGTCTCGACCAGTCCGGACTCCGAGTCCACGGCGCGGACGAGGAGAGTGACGTTCTCCGTCGGATTGCCGTGGTGTTCGATTCGGGTGTCGACCGAGAGGGTGACGGTCCCACCCCGCACCTGTGCGTCGTCGGACCCGATGTTCACCTCCGAGATGCGAACCGGGCCGGGTCGGACCGGACCGTCTTCCGTCGGGTCGGCGAGGACGCCGGGGAGTGCCACCGAAGCGAGGAGGGCGACGAGGACTACCCCGACGGCCGCGCCTGCGAGGGCGGCGTCGCGGTTCATACGACGACCGACAGGAGTCCGAGGTATATGTCTTGTGTAAATTCCCCCACAGGTGAACGTCGGCCGGCGACGTACTTATTGTCCGCCTCCGTGACCCCTCCCCCGTGACTACGTACGTACTCGGGACGAACTCCGTGGACCGAAGCGCGAAACTCTGCGATTACCTCGCGGACAGAGTGGCGGACGGCGACACCGTCCACGCGGTGAACTCCCACGTCGGCGGTGACCGGACCGACGCCGAGGCGATGCGCGACGGCGAGGACGCGTTGAACGTCGTCCGGTCGCGCCTCGGGGCGTTCTGCACCGTCGAGACGCACCAGTTCGTCCGCGGGAACGACCCGGCGACGGACCTCCTTGAGTGCGTCGAGGACGTGGACGCCGACGAACTCGTCATCGGCATCAGAAAGCGCAACCCGACGGCGAAGATAGTGTTCGGAAGCACCGCCCAGGACGTCCTCCTCAACGCGAACGTGCCGATGGCCGTCGTGCCGTTAGAGACGGTTGAGTGAGGGTGTATCCGCGACTCCGCGACGGCGTCGTACGCCGCGGATGGAGCGACAGCGTCCGAGAGGCGGCCGCCCGCCGGAACGTTCGGCCCGCCGCCGAACGTCGCGCGAGACTGAACGTCCCCGAACGTACACTTTTGTAGATTAAGGACTAGTGGCCCCTATGCCTCAGATACGGTTCGAGAACGGCAGGCGAGTGATCGACCGGTGGGACGACGTCTTTCGAGCGGTGTCGGCGGAACCGCGCCGGCAGGTCGTCCTCTCGCTCATGGAGGCCGGTCCCGGAGAGACGGTGTCGTTGCCCGAGAACGCGGTCAACCCGAACGTTCCCGAGGACTCCGAGACGTTGCGGTACGAACTCCACCACTGCCATCTGCCGGTGTTGGCCGACCGGGAGTTCGTCGAGTGGGAGACCGACCCGTTCGTCGCGTCCCGCGGGCCGCGGTTCGACGAAGTCGCCGTCGTGTTCGAGGCACTACAGGCGAACTCCGCGGGTATCCCGGACAGTCTGGTGGTCGGCTGTCAGCGACTCGAACGAGAGCGACACCTCGACTCAGAGAAGTAGCCCGCGACGCCGTCGCGGCCGTCCGCGACCGATTCGGCGGGACGGACGCGTTCAGCGACCGCCGCAGGGATAGCCACCGCCGCCGTGACCGTGGTCGCCACCGTGACCGTGACCGCCGCCGTGGTCGCCGTCGTCTCCGTCGCCGCCGCCGTCCGTCTCGTAGTACTCGCTCTCGGCTTCCGCCTCCTCCTCGCTCGCGGGGCCGAGAATCTTGTCCGCGAGCGTCGGGACGAACGTGCCGATGTCCGTCACCATGCCGATGGCTTGGGAACTTCCCCTATCGAGGAGTTGGGTGACCGTCGCGGGGTTGATGTCCACGCAGACGACGCGGACGTTCGACGGCAGGCAGTTGCCCACGGCGACGGAGTGCAGAAGCGTCGAGAGCATCAACACCATGTCGGCCTCGTGGGCCTGTTCGCGGATGGCGTTCTGCGCCTCCACCGCGTCGGTGATGGTGTCGGGCAGGGGGCCGTCGTCGCGGATAGAGCCCGCGAGGACGTACGGCACGTCGTTCTGGACGCACTCGTACATGACGCCCTCGTCGACGAGTCCCTCCGCTACGGCTTCGGCGATGCCGCCGGCGCGGATGACTTCACTTATGGTGTAGATGTGGTGTTTGTGTCCCTTCCGCGGGTGTTCCATCGTCTCCATGTCCATGCCGAGGGAGGTGCCGTAGAGGCCGTGTTCGATGTCGTGGGTGGCGAAGCCGTTGCCCGCAGAGAGCATGTCCACGTACCCCTCGCGGATGAGGCGCGCCAGATCCATCGCGCCGCCGGAGTGGACGAGGGCGGGGCCGGCGACGACCAACACGTTGCCGCCCTCGGCCTTCGTCTCCTCTACGGCCTCCGCCACCTGTTCGATGAGCGATTCGGAGGGCCGTTCGGAGGAGACGCCGCCCTGCATGAACCCGAACGGGCCGGAGGAGTCGCGGGGGCGTTCCGGCGGTTGCACGCGGATGCCCGCCTCGTCGGTCACCACCAAATCGCCCTCCTCGATGCCGTTCAGCACCTTCGTGTAGGCGCGCGGCCCCTCCCCCTCCTCGGGGTCGGGTTCGACGACGATGGCGCAGTCCATCTCGATGTTCTCGACGTCTATCCACTCGCCGTCGTAGCGGACTTCGGTCGGGTGGTTCGTCGTCGAGTAGAAGCCGTGCGGCACGACCCGGTCTGCGGGTGCGGGTTCGACGTGGGCGTCCACCGGGTCGGTGAGGTTCGCCCCGTTCTGGTGGAGTTCGTGGAGAATCTCCTGCAGTTGGTCCTCGGTGTCGGCGCTTATCGCCATCCGGCAGTACGACGTCTTGTCCTTGTGTTTGCCGACCTCGAACTCCTCGACTTCGAACGACCCGTCGAGGTCCATCACGATACCGAAGGCTCGCTGCATCATCCCGGAATCGATGATGTGACCTTCGAGTTCGACAGTTCGCGTCGCGGTCATCGGTGAACGGTTGGACCCCGCGGTGAAGAAGGTCACGCACCGCCCTCGACCGGCCCTACCGCCGGTCCAACGTCCCGTCTGCGAACGCGATGCCGTGGCCGACGGCCTGTTCGAACGCCGCCCCCTCGTAGAGGTCGAAGTGTCCCGCGGGCAGGCGGACGAACGTGGCGTCCGACACCGACTCCGCCTTCTTCTCTACTGCGTCCGCCGAGACGACGTCGTCGCGTTCGGCGGCGATGAACAGGACCGGACAGGTGATGGCCTCCGCCTCGTCGCCCGCGGAGTACGTCGCCAGAGAGAGGAGCGACCGGGCGGGCGTCTCGTTGTTCCACTCGGAGGCGTGCGGGACCAAATCGAGGTAGCCCGCCCGCGCGCCGGGCGTCGAGAGCAGGGCCGACTCCCCGGGGTCGCCCGTCACGGAGACGGTGTGCGGCCCGGCGACGAGCGACTGGAGTTTGTCGCGGACGCCCGCGAGGACGCCCTTCGCGAGGTATCCGTACCCGTTCGTCGTCAGGAGCGACCGCCCCGAGAGGACGGGTGTCTGGGCGACGACGGCCTTGACGCGGGCGTCGTCGGCCGCCACGTCGAGGACGTGACCGCCGCCGAGGTCGGTTCCCCAGAGGACGAGTCGCCGGGTGTCGAGGCCGTCCCGTTCGCGGACGCCCGCGATGGCCGCCTCCCAGTCGGTTCGCTGACGAGACGGGGAGAGGAGGTTCCGCGGTTCGCCCTCGCTGTCGCCGTGGTTCCGGTAGTCGAACAGGAAGACGGCGTACCCCGCCTCGGCCAGTCGCTCGGCGTACGCCGGCAGTCCGAACGAGCGCTCGCCCGCGATGCCGCCCGCCATGACGACTACCGGCGGGTCGGACGGGCGGTCCGGTCGGTAGAGCCACCCGGTGCAGCGTTCGCCGCCGCTCTCGAACCCCATCGTCACCTTCGAGAACTCGTAGCGCGACGGGCGGCGGGACCGGGAGCGGTCGCTCTCCCGTCGCTCCGGCCGTCCGCGTCGCTCTCGCACTCGCTCCCGTTTCTCCGCCCGTTTCCACTCGCCGCGCGCGGTGGGTCGGCTCATTCGCCGCCCTCCAACGTGCCGAGGACGAGTTCGGAGAAGTCCTCGTCGCTCAGTTCGTACTGGTCGTACTCGCGGAACCACTCGGCTTCGGCGTGCCACGTCCCCTGCACGTCGTCGTCCGAACGGAGGACGGTGGCTTCGACGCGCTTCGGTTCCCACTCGTCGGCCGTCACCCTCTCGACGAACGTCCTGAGGGCGCGCCCCACCTCGAGGTGGTTCACGCTCTCACCCGGGAAGGCGGTGAGGTACGTGAGTTCGACCGTCTCGCCCCCCGTATCGATGGACTCGACGCTGATTCCGTTGCTCCGGAGTTCGCCCTCCACGCCGGTGATGACGCCGTTCATGCCCACCGCTTCGGAGGGCAGCGGCTAAACGTTTACCGCGCGACAGTTCGGAGAAAACGAAGCCACCCCGCGAACGAGTCGAGGCCGGACCGGAGTCGGTAGGCTGACTCCGGCCCGGCGACAGTTGGGACGGACGACGGGAACGCCCCGGGGAGAGCGTCCCCGTCTGGGGTTCGCCGCGCGGTGCGGCGCTCGACTGACCGCCGGGCGAGAGACGGCGCCCGGCGGCGGCGTTCGCGGGGAACGCCTCGGTTACAGTGTGGTGGGTGGTGGTGGTGGTGGCGTGCGGTTCGCACGCGGAACGTCCGGGGAGACGTTCTGCCACGTCGAGCACCGGACGCAGGGTTGGGGAAGCCACGTCCGCTTGCCGACACGTGTGACTGTGGCGAGTTTGTACATAAAAGTACCCGACCGAGTATCAAATCTGAAAACTGACCGAAATCCGAACGGAAGGGTCGATTATACGGTCTCGGCGAACCAACGAAGGGTGATGCCCCCGACGGAGTTCGACGACGTCAGCGTCGACGCCTACATGACCGAGACGGTAGCGACGGCCCGCCCCGAGGACCGCGTCGCGGACGTCGTCGAACGCCTGCGGACGGGGTCTCGGGACCGCGGCCTCCCCGTCCTCGACGACGACGGACGCCTCGCGGGGTTCGTCGGCGCGATAGACCTCCTCGGCGTCCCCGACGACGAACCCCTCCGCGCGGTGATGCGCCGAAACGTCGCCATCGCCCGCCCGGGGATGTCCCTCAAGGACGCCGCGGGCATCCTCTTCCGGACGGGCCACCGGTTCCTCCCCGTCGTCGACGACGACGAGACGTTCCTCGGCGTCGTCTCCAACGCCGACGTGGTCCGGAGCCAGATAGAGCGCACGACGCCCTCGAAAGTCGAGCGCACCCGGAAGATGCTCGAAACGACCCACGGCGTCTCCGTCGGCATCGGCGACGCCGTCGTCGCGATTTCAGAGCTGATACCCACGCAGCGAGAGGTGTTCGCAGACGAGTTAGAGGGGCGCGCCTACGAACTGGAACACGGCCTCGCGGAACCGCTCATCACGCTCGACTACGGCGAGGAGACGCTCCTCGTGGACGGCCACCACCGCGCCCTCGCGGCGCGCGAACTCGACATCGGCGAGATGCGCGCGTACGTCCTCGTCGTGGACCCGAGCGACGTTCCGGAGTTGGGGCTTCGGAAAGTCGCCCGCATCGGCGGACTGGACTCGCTGGCCGACGTGCGAGTCAACGAGGAAGGTCACCACCCCGTCGTCGAACTCATCGGACTCGGGGCGTAGCCGAGGGTCTGCGACCGAAGTTACTCCCCTGCCGCGGGGAGGGTAACGGAGAACGTCGCCCCCTCGCCGGGTTCCGACTCGACCCAGATGTCGCCTCCGTGACGCTCGACGATGCGCTCACAGAGGGCCAACCCGATGCCCGTCCCGTCGTACTCGTCGCGACTGTGGAGTCGGTCGAAGACGGTGAATATCTTCTCGTGGTCCTCGGAGTCGATGCCGATGCCGTCGTCGCGGACGGATATCACCCACTCGCGCCCCCGTCGCTCGGCGTCGACGCGGACCT
This sequence comes from Halopelagius longus, assembly GCF_900100875.1. Classification (NCBI taxonomy): domain Archaea; kingdom Methanobacteriati; phylum Methanobacteriota; class Halobacteria; order Halobacteriales; family Haloferacaceae; genus Halopelagius; species Halopelagius longus. Next base: position 557,220 of record NZ_FNKQ01000001.1, read on the forward strand.
GCGGCGGTTCGTCGCCGCTGTACGTGAGCGCGTTGTCCAGCAGGTTCTGGAACACCTGTCGGAGTTGGCCGGCGTCGCCCTCCACGCGGGGGAGTTCTTCGACGTGGATTTCGGCGTCGGTCTCCTCGATTCCGATCTGCAGGTTCTTCAGAGCGTCCTCGAGGACGCCGTCCAACTCGACGGGTTCGAGGGGGTCACCGCCCGTTTCGACCCGCGAATACTTCAGCAGGCCGTCGATCATCTCGCGCATGCGGTCCGCGCCGTCGACGGCGAACTCGAGGAACTCCTCGCCGTCCTCGTCGAACGCGTCGGCGTACCGGCTCTCGATCAATCGGAGATAGCTCGTGACCATCCGGAGCGGTTCCTGTAAGTCGTGGGAGGCGGCGTACGCGAACCGCTCCAGTCGCTCGTTCGACTGCTGGAGTCGGCCGATCGTCTCCTTCAACTCCCGTTCGTGCTGTTGGCGTTCGAATTCGTAGCCGATGCACTGGCCCAACAGGTCGAGGAACGACCGCTCGGCGTCGGTGAACCGTCCCTCGCGCGGCGACTCGCTGGCGAAGCAGAGGGTTCCACGCTCGTCGGCGCCGAGGTCGACGGTCGTCGCGAAGTACGCCTTCAACCCGTACTCCTCGTGGGCGCGGAGTCCCTCTAACTCGGCTTCGGCCACGTTCGCGACGGCGAGTGGCTCTGTCGACGAGAGGTGTCGCTCACAGTAGGTGCCCGACAAGGAATCCACCACGCCCGGCTCGATACGGTCGTTCGGACCGACCGCCGCGACGACCTCGAACTCGCGGGCGTCGGCGTCGATGCGGTTGAGGTACCCGTTCTCGAGGCTGACCCGTTCGCGCCCTAACTCGAGCAGGCGCTCGAGTTTCTCGTCGAACGACGCCCGCGAGTCGGCCACGATATCGTACAACTCCCGCTGATACCGCTCGTGTTTCTTTCGCTCTTCGATGTTCCGAACGAGTGCGAGCACGAGGTCGCGGCCGTCGAGCGTGATCGTAGAGCCGGTGACCTCCACCGGGAGGTCGTGGCCGTCCTGGTGGCGACAGTGGAGGTCCTCGCTCCACGCCGACCCGTTTCGGCGCACCTCCTCGAGGAACGTGCAGAACGATTCCAGTTCGTCGGGGTGCAGGTCGGACGGACGAAGCGACAGGAGTTCCTCGCGCGCGTAGCCGGTCAGCGCGACGGCCGCGGCGTTCGCGTCCACCAGTTCGGCCGCGTCGGGGTCGAAGATGAGGATGGCCTCGTCGCTCTGCTCGAACACCGTCTCGAACCGGTTCTTCGTCTGGCGGAGTTCGGCTTCGCGCCGCTTTCGCTCGGTGACGTCGTGCGTGACCGCCACCTGAACGGTCGTCCCGTCGGGCCGTTCGAGGGGCGCCGCGTGGGTTTCCATCTGGCGGCGCGTCCCTTCGAGGCCGACGATGTCGAACTCCAAGGTTCCGGTCTCACCGCGGCAGATTCGCTCGTTGAACTCGCGGAACCGCTCGCGGTCCTCGGGCGCTATCAGGTCGTAGACGCACGCGCCGGTCACGTCCGCGCTCGCGTCCGCCTCCACCATCTCCACTCCGGCGGGGTTCATCTGGAGCAGGGTCCCGTCGGGGGCGACGGTCTTGATGCATTCGGGCGTCGTCTCGATGACCGCGTTCAGGTGCTCCGTTCGCTCGCGGAGTTCGCGCTCGTGCCGTCGACGCTCGAGTTCGTACTTCACCCACTGCCCCATGAGGTGGACGAACGTGCGTTCCGCGTCGGAGACGGAGTCGTCGCGGGGTTCGGTCGAGACGAACCAGAACGTCCGGTCCTCGTCCCCGTCCATCTCCAGGTGGGTGCCGAGGTACGACCGCACGCCGAACTCCCGGTAGCAGCGGTTGCCCTCGAAACCGGCGTCGACGGGGTCAGTCACGGCGTCGGTGAGGCCGTCTTTCGCCACGATTCGACAGTACGTCTCCGAGAGGTCCGCCCGCGCGCCGGGGACGAGGTGGTCGTGGTCGCCGCTCACCGCCTCGACTTCGAAGAAGTCGGTGTCCGAGTCCACCTTCGCCAGCCCGCCGACTTCCATGTCGAACCGCTCACAACCCACCTCGAACAGCGCGTGGAGCTTCTCATCGAACCCGCGGTCGGGGTCGGCCGTGATCTCGTAGCAGGTCCGGAGGAACCGCTCGCGGTCCTGTATCTCCGCCTTCGCGGCGACTCTGTCCCGAAGCGTCCGGAGTATCCGGTCGTTCTCGCGAGAGAGCGCGTCCTCGCCGAAGAACTCCTCGGGCGGCGTGTAGTAGAAGTTGTGACACACCGCGCCGTCGTAGATGAGATGCGGGTGACAGCGGACGACGTCCCGGATGGCTTCGGGCGAGAATCGGTCGCGGTTGTACTGACAGATCGCCAGCGACTCCGTCTCGGCGAACAACTCGTTTATCTTCTGCTCGTACTCCATGAACCGCTCGATCGACGTGTCGCTCTCCGGGACCCACGTCATCTCGGCGACGATTCTGAGGGCGGCGTACTCCTCGGTGGCCTCGTCGACGGTGTCGGCGTAGAAGTCGATCATCTCGTCGGCGTCGAACGCGCCGTTCCGGAGGTACGTCTCCTGGACGGTGGGAAACGACAGGGCGCCGGAGTCGACGGCGGCGTCGACGTCGATACCGCCCTCGCGGAGGACCGCTTTCACCTCCTGTTCGGTACTCTCGTCGACGACGTACAGGATTCGTTCCCCGCGGTCGAGTCCGTGGCGGACGAACGGGACTGCGGCGGCGAACTTCTCCTCGGGGGTTTCGTAAACGTGGGCGAAGTGATCGTTGCAGTAGTGGCCGTCGACCTCTTCGACGGGGCCGTCGAACTCCGGGCTGGACTGGAACGCCTCGAGTCCGACCTCGAGGGTCGCCGCCCCGCCCGTCCGGTCGTTCGAGGAGGCGTGCTTACTCATCCAGCCCCCTCCTCGCCGCGTCCGTCACGCGATAGCCACTGAGTGCAGGTGTCGAAACGATGTGCGCGTGGTGCTGAGAAGAGACCCGTCCGCTCGTCTGCCGGCCCGGCGGTCGCTATCGAAACCCTATCCATTTAGCGAACAGAGGACAGGGGTAGACAAAAGGCCATCGCGGTCCGTGTTCTCACAGTTATCGAGCGACGTAACTCGCCTCGGTGAAGAAAAACGAAAATCGGTTCGCGAGGGCTGCCCGCGAAGTAGTCCGCGTCGGTCGCGGTTAGTCGCCGAACATCTGGCGCATGATAGGTGTGCCCTCAACATATCTCTAATAAACCGGACTATATTGCCGGTATCACTTCCTTTGGTGGGCTGTATACTAGTCTTGAACGGGATAAGCGATTTCCGTACGTTCATGGACTGTCTTCAATTTCTGTAAGTATGTTCGGTCTCGTGAGGGTACGCAGCGGGATCATCTATTGTTGGAGCGATGGTGGATGGTGTGAATTTAGTAACCGAAGTGACTGACCAATTATAGGCAGTCGCCGTCGAGGTGAAGAGTTGTTCCCTCGTCAGAGAACCCTGCTCAGATGAAGTGAACGACGATAATAAGAACGAGGGTGACGACGTGGACCCGCGGCATTAGTCGGTCACTCGCATTCTCTCGGTACCGACGGATGAAGGTGTCGTCACCCTCCTGTTCGTCTGAGTCTGATATATCTCTTTGTCTCTTCATGCGTGCTAGGTAGTACCGGCTCGGGTCAACCTCACGGAACGCCGCCATGGTAAGGGGGACAGCGAGCAGCATGAACCCAATATAACAAATCAGGATTAGCCCAGCTACCTCCTGTCGTGTTGCAGATAACGTCATCCCAGCCAGCATCATCGGACTATCGGCAGGGGTCTGAAGTACCTCGCCAACGAGAAGTGCCCCACCGGCTATGGCGAGACCGACAAACTGCGCTGGCAAATGGACCTGGTCGGCAGCAGTAACGGCTACTTGGACGACCTCCCTCTGCGCCGACTTATTCCCTGTAATCTCATCAACTGCCCTATCGTTGAGTTCGACCGGAGTTGGCACGTTCCCCTCTCTACCACCAGCACCTGTCTCGTCGTCACCACCTCTCACCTCGCCTCCGTCAGCCGTCTGATTCCTATCGTCATCATCGCTACCGGCGTCACTATCACCATTTGGAGTCTCCTGGGATTCACCTTCGGTGTCAGTGGGGGACTCCGGGCCTGCAGTCTGTTCTTCGTAGAGGTCCTCGAATGGAAGTCCATGAATCTGGATGATTCTTCGCAGAGCCGTCGGTGCATGATCTCCCGCTGGGCCGTCGACGCTCAGGATATTTCTCCCCTCTAGCGAGAGGTATCCCAGCAGCACGACAAAAGGTATCAGTTGAATCGCGAACAGCACCCATCCATCACTCCCAGTACACGAACCTGTCGTCCCCTGACTTAGTGGCTGAAGAACGGATCCAACGTCCATTTTGTCGAAAATGGTGGCTTATTACTACCTGGCGTTTTGTAGCTCACGTTGAACTGGACAGGCTCTTGGTTATTGGAATTGGTGCAATTACCGTTGTTCTGTATTGTGAACACTATACGCCCGTACTCGTACGAATCGAGAATGAAGTCGTCATTCGGTGGGCTGACGGACAGACATCCCGGAGAAGTTGTGTTAATGAATACCTTCTGACGTCCTGGATCCCAGAAGGCTACCTCCACACAGACTTCTATTTCATCCGGGCTGATCGTCTGACAGTGGTCATCGCAGTTCCCCATCGTTGTCCCCTCGCCCTTATACTTGGAGTTCGTGTGCTTGCCCTTTCGCGTGCAGCAGGCGACACCCGATGTCCACCCCGAGAGCTGATTCAACCGGATGCCCTTTCCCGGTGGCGTTGAGTTCTCGTCTGACGAGTTGTCACACCAACACTCCGAATACCCTTGTGACAGCTGGCCCATCATAACTCTTAGTGACAACTCCCACAAGTATCAACGTTTTCAAGCGTTATCAAATAGATAAGTCGAGACCTCTTGGGGGTCTATGGGTTCGATCGTCGCTGGTGGGACAACTTCGAGATACCACGCGATGATGGAACTATCGTGTGCCTTCCGGTCGATTTCAAGAGCGAACGTATGCAGACCGTCGGCAGAGAGTTCCCCGAGAAGCTCCCTATCAGGGGTGTTGAGCCAATGAACCCGAATTACGTCGTCTGCGTTCACAAGCTCGACGGTCCCAAGTGGCTCAGCGTCCGTCCGATCTTCTATGAGGTCCCTGAATAATGTTCGTATCTTTGAATGGTCAACAGGAACTCCATGTTCATCAAACAGGCGGACAGGCTTGAAGGGACTGGCTACCTGCGCTGGACGATCGCTAGATGGGTGGTGCGCCAACAAGAAGTCCTCGATCGATGTCTCTGTGTTCCATCGATAGCCAACGATGTCTTCGTCCGTCACCGACTTCGACCGAAGCTCCGTTCCATTGAGGGAGTAGACCTCTCGTTCAATTGGACGCTCTGGGTCTGGCACAGAGCGAACGGGATGGGGTTGATGGGGCATGGGATTGGTAGGATCGCCTCGCGACTGTGGGTACCTATTTGTAGGCCTAGTTAAAAAACTTCGTCGGCTGAAACGGCTACTCTGTTCGGTCTGTCAATTACTGCAAAAGAAAACGATAATCCGGAAACGTTCTCCGGATTGCTGCGTTAGTGTTGCTTAATCGCCGAACATCTGGCGCATCATCGGGTGCATCTCCATGAGCTGCTCCTCTGCGATCTCCTCGTACAGCTTGTACGTGATGGAGACCGTAAGCAGCAGTCCCGTACCGGAGACTTGGCCGATGGTGCCCAGCATGTTCGCCATGACCGCGAGCAGACCGACGAGCGCGCCGCCGATGACGGTCACCTGCGGGATGTACCGCTCCATCACCTTCTCTATGACCTGCGGGTTGCGTCGGAAGCCGGGAATCTGCATCCCGGAGTTCTGGATCTGCTTTGCGGTCGATTCCGGACCCATCCCCGTCGTCTCGACCCAGAAGATGGCGAACACCGCGCCGCCGACGATCATGAACGTCAGGTCGATGAGCACGCGGACGATGATCTGGGCGGGGTCCGCGGAGGTGAACCCGAGGAACCACATCCAGTCGGCCCGCGATTGGATGGGCGCGAGGTAGTAGAACAGGCCGCCGGTGACCTGTCCGCCGTTGTACGCGCCGAGCCACGCCGGCATCCCGCTCCACGAGCTGTTCAGGAACTGACCCAGGAACTGGATGTTCGCCTGAAGCGCGCGGACGAGGATCATCGGCAGGACGCTCGCGTAGATGAGCTTCACCGGGAAGCGACCGCGGGCGCCCTTCACGCGGGCGTGCGAGAGGGGTATCTCCACGCGGACGCTCTCCGCGTACACGACGATTGCGAAGATGAGCACCGTCGTGATGAGCGCGAGCAGCTGGCCCTGTCCGAGGAAGATGTCGGACAGACCGCCCGGCGAGAGCGGCGACCCGATGTCGGTCGCACCCGTGAGGATGCCGACCCACGTCGGGAAGAAGCCGGAGTTCCCGCCGAGGGCTTCCCAGCTGAACAGCCCGGCGACGAGCTGTTGGCTCACGCCTGCGATGATGAACAGTCCGACGCCGGACCCGACCCCCCACTTGCTCACGATTTCGTCCATGAACAGGATGAGGATGCCGCCGACGAACATCTGAGCGAAGATGAGCGTCTTCACGCCCCCGACGCCGATGCCCAGCGACTGTGCGATGGACTGGTCGGCGGGCAGGAATCCGCCCGCGAACACCATCGGCAGACCGGTCAGACAGATCATCACGACGACCAGCAGCTTCTGCAGGCCCTGATAGAGCACTTGGTCGCGCGGGTCGTCGGTGTCGAGTCCTAGCAGGTCGGCCCCACCCAACAGCTGCAGGACGATGCTCGCCGTGACGATGGGACCGATACCTAACTGCAGTATCGAGCCCTGCTGTCCAGCGAGGATACTACGGAACTGTCCGAACAAGTCGGTCGATGATGTCGTGTCCAGTCCGAATAGTGTGACGTTCGTGAGGAAAAAATACATCACGAGAATGCCAGCTGTCCACGCGAGCTTCCGGCGGAACGGGACGTGTCCCTCCGGACGCGCGACTGCGGGCATTCGCGTCAGCACCGGTTCGGCGGCCTCCTTCCATCCCATGTTACTCTTCCGAGCCTTCCTCGTCGGTGTTGTTATCTTCTTCGACTTCGTCCTCGGCGGCTTTTTCGGCGCGTTCGGAGAGCTCAGCGCTTCCGTCGGCCGATTCGATGAGTTCGACCGCACCGGCGGTGAACGCGTCGGCGACGACGTGCAGCTCCTGTCGGACCTGTCCGCCGCCGAGCACTTTCACCACGTCCGCCTCGTAGCCGTCCTCGGCCACGTCGCGGGCGTCGATATGGTACGCGTCGCCGTCTTGCTCCGCGACGCCGTCGGCCGCGAGCAGTGCGGCGTCCTCGTCCAGCTTCTGGACCTTCACTTCGACGACGGTGTCTTGGGCGTCTTCCGGGCGCTTGAAGCCGTGTTTCCCGAGCGGTTCGTAGTTGTGGAACTCGTGTTTGGCGCGTCCCGCGCGGCCGCGGCCGCCGCGGTGACCGGCACCGCGCCGGTTCTTGTGCGTGCCGCCGCCGTGGGTGCGAGACCCGCGCTGGCGTCGTTTCTTGGACGTCATCGCATATCCTCCAGCAGTTCGTTTATCTGCTCTGTGGTGTGCTTTCCGAGTTGGCCACCCTCCTTGGTGACGTGCTTCTGGCCTCGGTGGCCGCCGCGCGGCGGGTGAAGCCGGAGCACCGGCGAGACTCCCTGCTCGCGGAGCGTCGTCTCCTCGTCGACGAGCGCCTGCGCGAGCGCCGAGAGGTCGTCGTAGTCGGTGTTCTCGGAGACCCACTCGTCGTCCACGTCGGCGGAGCCCTCCTCGGGCTCGGCGCGCTTTCGCAGCACGGTCTCGACCGCGTCCACGGTGGGTTCACCGTGGGCGACGTAGTCGTTGACCTTCGTTATCATGCCGCGGTACGTCTCCGTCTCCGGAACGAACGTACAGTGGTTGACGCTGTGGACGTTCAGCATCTTCAGCGTGTCGCGGACGGCGTCGCTCATGTTGACGTCGCCGCGGAGTTGGACGATAGCCTGCATTATTCGTCCGCCTCCTGCTGAACTCGTCGCGCACGACGGGGCACTCGGGACTGCGACGCGTTCTGCAGCGCGTTGTACGTCGCCTTCGCGAGGTTGACCGTCGTACGGGTGTTTCCGTTCGAACGGGTCCAGGCGTCCTGCACGCCGGCCAGTTCGAGGATGTTGCGGACCGTCTCGGCGGCCGCGAGGCCGAGACCCTGCGGAGCGGGCATGATCTCGACCGTCACGGAGCCGGCCTTACCGGTGGCCTTCCGCGTGAGCGAGTTCACGCCGCCCGCGGAGTCTTCCCACGACCCCGACCCGCGGTCGACTTTGATCATGTTGAGCTTCGCCACGCCGATGGCCTTCTGGATGGCCGATCCGACCTGGTCGTCTCGCGCCTCGGCGTAGCCGAGGTAGCCGTCGCGGTTACCGACTGCGACGACGCAGCGGAACTTCACGCGCCGACCGGAGTCGGTCATGCGCTGGACCATGTTGATGTCGAGCACCTCGTCGTCCAGTCCGGGGAGGAGCTGGTCGACGATCTCGGACTCCTTGAGCGGGAGTCCCGTCTCGAGCGCTTGGTCCATGGACGTGACGTCTCCGTTCTGTACCATGCGGCCGAGCCGCGTGCGCGGCTCCCAGCCGTTGTCGTTACGTTGGCTCATTCGTCCTCCTGTAGTCGCGCGAGCACCTCGTCGAAGTGCTCGGGCAGTTCTGTGGCGTCGAAGTCCCCGCTGTAGAGCGGTTCGTCGAGCTGTTCTGCGTACTCGGCGATGTGTTCGCCGCGGTTACGCGACCAGTCGGCGAGAACCGCTTCGTTGTGGGGGATTTCGAGCCCCGCGTCGATTGCACCTTCCTGTACTGCGAATACCTTGTTGCCGGGGGTAGCCGTGTTGAGGCCGATGTCGAGGACCGCTTCCTCGAGACCGGCGTCTCGCGCCCGCAGGCCCGCGAGGTACCCCGTGAGGTACGCGCTGGGGATGTTGCCCGTGGGGGCTTCCCAGCCGTACTCTTCGAGGTCCTCGGAGCTCGCGGCCGCGTGCGTCGTGTCGCCGTCCGGACCGGGCGAGATCAGCTGCGCCCTGACGTGCTTGTTGCTCACGCGAGCAACGAGGCGTGGCTTGCCCGATTTCAGCAGGCGCAACCTCTGGTGGTAGTCCGTCCGAACTTCGCGGCGGCGACGCATCGGCACCTTGTAGCGTGGTCCTGTCGCCATTGTTAGATCTCCACGTCGTAGTTGTTCCGAATGTACGCTTCGAGTCGGTCGACGCTGTCGAACTCGCCACCGGACGCCTTGTTGTACAGCGTGCGGTACTGCGTCGGCGTCAGCGGTCCGTCGTCCCGAAGCTCCTTCAGGCGACGGCGCTGGGCGCGGATTCGACTGACCCACTCGTCTTTCCTGTTCTTCCGGCCGCCGGACTTCCCTTTGCGGGAGCCGGGGCCCTTGCGGTGACCGTAGGCGCGCTTCTCCGCGCGCTCGCGGGCACGACCCTTGGAGTTACCCTTCGCGTCTTCGACGCGAATCGTGCCTTGATCGACGAGCTCGCGGATGTCCTCGCGCGTGATGGCCTCCGCTATCTCTGCCTGTTCCTCGGGGTCGAACCAGATGCGGCTCTTACCGACGTCCAAGACGTCGGCAGCCATCCGGCGCTGTGCCTTCAGATCGGTCATTCCTCACTCACCTCGACTTCGACGTAGGTGGGGTTGAGGACGCGAATCTCGCGTTCCTCGGCCTCCTCCTCGATACGCTCGCGCTTGCGAGCGCCGACGCCGGAGGCGATGCGGACGGCCTCGGTGGCCGGGTCGACGCCTTCGAGGTCGTCCGTGTTGTGCACGTGGACCTCCTCGAAACCGGAGGGGTGCAGGTCGCGGGCGGCCTTCGGCGAGCGGAACCCCGCCTCGACCTTCGGACCCTTGCCCTTGATTCCGCGGCGCTGCTTCGAGAGGCCGCCGCGGGGCTTCCGCCACGACTCGGGCGTCCGCTTCTTCTTGTGGTAGTCCTGTCGCCGGAAGGCGGGCTTGCCCTCGCGGTGCTTCTGTGCGAGCGCGGCCGCCTTCTCGTCGTCGAGTTCGGGCGTCTTGTCGGCGTGGCCGCGGGGACGGAGTTCCGTCTCGACGTCCTCCTCGGCTTCGGCCTCCTCCTCGCCTTCGTCTTCGACTTCGGCTTCGGTCTCTTCTTGGACTTCGAGTCCGCCGACGTCGGCCTTGATACGGGCCGCGAGGGCGTTACCGACGCCCTCGACGTCGGCGAGTTCCGACTGACTCGCAGCCTTCACGTCTTCGATCGTTTCGTAGCCGGCTTCGCGGAGCGCCTCGGCCTTCGAGGGCCCGACGCCGCTTATGTCTTCGAGTTCCTGAATTTCGTCGGCGGACATTTAGGCACCACCCAACTGTGGCTTCTCGGTGATGTAGACACCGTCTTGGAACACGCGCTGGTCTTTGTCCTTCACGCGCGTGAGCTGTTCGATGTCTGCGGCGGTCTGTCCGACGTCCTCTTTCGAGGGGCCGGACAGCGTGATCTCTTCGCCGTCGACCTGTACTTCTGTCGCGCCGCGAATCTTCGCGCGGCGCGGCGACTTCTCGCCGAGGAAGTTCTCGATGACGACCTCGCTCCCTTCCACGTTCACCTGCATCGGGAAGTGGGCGTAGAAGACTTCCATCTTGTACTCCCACCCCTCGGTGACGCCGTGGAGCATGTTGGTCACGTGGCTCTCGAACGTTCCTACCGTGGCGTTCGTCTTCGCGTCGGTGTTTTCGGATTCGATGACGACCTGACCGTCATCGACGCCGACGCTGATGTCGGGGTACCAAAGCGTCTTCGTGACGCTGCCGTTCGGTCCCTCCACGGTGAGATCGAGGTTCTTCACCTCGGCCGAGACGTCGTCCGGAATGTCGATTTCGATTCTGTTCATGGTCTCAGTAGACGTAGGCGATTACTTGGCCACCGATGCCCTGTTCGCGGGCCTCGTAGTGGCTCATGACGCCGTGGCTCGTCGTGACGATGAGCGTCCCGTAGTCGCGGGCGGGGAGGAACCGCTTCTCCCACTTCTCGAACTCGTCCGCGCCCGCGGAGTAGCGGGGCTTGACGGCGCCACATTCGTTGATTGCGCCTTTCAGTTCGACCTCGAACGTACCGGCTTTCCCGTCGTCGACGAACTCGAAGCCGTCGACGTACCCGCGGTCGTAGAAGACCTCGAGCACGGAGCCGATTACGTTGGAGGCGGGCTGTACCGTGTGGGACAGATGCCCGACGCTCTCGGCGTTGTTCACGCCTGCGAGCGCGTTCGCGAGTGGGTCATTTCCTGCCATAGTCTATCGGTACTTCTTGAATCCCATGCTGCGAGCGACCTCGCGGAAGCACTGGCGACAGAGGAAGATGTCGTACTTGCCGACGAGGCCCTGCTTGCGGCCGCAGCGTCGGCACTCCTTCTCTTGGCCAGTCCGCCGCGCGGCGTGCTCGCCCGTCTGTTCTGTTTCGCTTTCGCTCATTCTGTGACCTCCACGTCGAATTCGGATTCGACGAACGCGACGGCGTCCTCGACGGTCATCCGGTGCGCGTTCGGAATCGAGCGCGTGACCTTGTCACGCTTCTTCACGCGGTATCCGGGGCGGACGAGGTTGACCGTCACGTCCAGCCCGTAGATACCGATCTGCGGGTCGTACTCCTGGGAGGGGAACTCGGTGTGCTCTTCGACGCCGAAGCTGAAGTTCCCCGTCTCGTCGAACATCTTCCGTCGGACGTCCGCGAGGGGAAGCGCCGTCTCGAGGAACTCGACCGCCGCGTCGCCGCGGAGGGTGACCTTCGTTCCGATGGGGTCACCGCGTCGCGCGCCGAACGGCGTCGCGTCGCTCGATGCGAGCGTCTGCACGGACTCTTGGCCCGTGATCTCCTCTAAGATGTCCTCCGCGTTGGCGAGTTCGCGCCCGCCTTCGCCGACGCCCATGTGGACGACGACTTTCTCGATCTGCGGCTTGCGCATCTCGTGGAACTCGGCGGACTCGCTCATTCGTCGTCACCTCCGTCGGTGAAGTTCTCGTCGATGACGACGACGTACTGTTCGACCGTCTCGAACTCGCCGTCCTCCGTCTCGACGGTGACGGCGTTGTCGCCGCTTCCGGGCGTGACGATTATCTCGGAGACGGTGCCGACTTCCCCGGAGTGGGTGCCGTCGACGGCCGTCACGAGTGCGCCCTCCTCGTAGGGGAAGTGCGCGACGACGTCCTTCGTCTCGTTGTCGACGACGAGGGAGTCGCCGGTGCTGTACTCGGCGGCCTCCTCGTCGTCTTCGAGACGGATGTTCGCGCCGTCGTGGAGCGTAATCTGCGTCGCTCCGCCCTTGACGTTCTGCTTCCGAACGATCTTGCCGAGGCGGCTGTCCGCCGATTCGGCGTCGATGGGCGTGAGCGCGAGACGGCCACCCTGCTCGGGGAAGACGCGGAAGTACTCCTCCCGTTGGGTGAACGCGACGATGTCGAACATCCCGACGGGACGCTGTTCGTCGCTGACCGTGTCGCCGTTGATGAGCACGTTGCCCTCGTTGAGGGCGTAGCGCGCTTCCTTCTTCGAGTCCACGTAGCCGAGAACGTCGCGCAGCAGGATGAGGAGGGGAACCCCGTCCTCACCGTGCGGCCCGGCGCCGGCCTTGACCGTGAACGTGTTCTCTTTGCGCTCGATCGGCCACGAGTTCGGGGCCGACAGTCGCTTCTGGTGTCGCGTCATTCGTTATCCTCTCCGTTGAGACGCGCCTCGCGACGCTCGTCTTCGAGGTCCAGTTCGACGACGCGAAGGTTGCTCGAGTCGAGCGGACGGGGAACTTCCTCGCCGTCCGCCTTCGCGATGGTCACGTCTTCGACGTGCACGACCGCGTCTTTGAGGTCGACGTCGACGACTTCGGCTTCCGTTCCGGCGTAGTCGCCGCGGAGCACTTCCACCGTGTCGCCGACGTTGACGCGGACGTTCCGCTGTCCGTACTCCTCGCGGAGGTCGTCGGACAGCGTCGCGCGGACCTGCTTCTGACGTTCGTGCAGAGGCGCGTTCTGCGTCTGTTTTCGCTGTTTGCTTGGTTGTCTCGTCATAGTCTATACGATCATCGTCGCTGTGGACGCGATGCTTCCGAAGCGCTCGGCAACTTCGCGCGCGATGGGACCCTTGATCTCGGTCCCGCGAGGCTCCTCCATCTCGTCGATGATGACGGCGGCGTTGTCCTCGAACTTCACGCGCGTGCCGTCGGGCCGACGGATCGACTTCCGCTGGCGGATGATGACGGCTTCGAGCACTTGGCGACGCATCTCCGGCGTCCCCTTGGTCACCGAGACGGTGACCTTGTTACCGATGCCCGCTTTGGGCTGTCGATTCTTCGTACCCGAGTAGCCGGCCACGCTGATGACCTTCAGTTCGCGAGCGCCGGTGTTGTCGGCGCAGTTGATGAGCGAACCGCGACCGACGCCCTTCGTGACGTCCGCCTTCAGTGCTTCCATCAGTCGTCACCTCCGACGATCTCGACCACGACGTGAGCCTTGGTCTTCGAAAGCGGTCGGGTTTCTGCGATACGTACCGTGTCGCCTTCCTCGAGGTCCATGCACGGGGGTGCGTGGGCCGGAATTCGACTACGCCGCTTCATGTAGCGGTCGTACTTGGGGACGCGAACGTCGTATTCGCGTTCCACAACGACGGTTTTCTCCATGTCTGTGGAGGCGACCGTACCCTCGAGCGTCTGTCCTCGCACGGAAAGCGTTCCGTGGAACGGACAGTTCGCGTCGGAGCAAGCCTCCTCCGGTTCTTCTACGTTCAGTCCTATCGCCATGTTGAGTCACCTGCCTTCTCTGTTCGCAAGGCGGGTCGTGAGAGCAGACGTGCGCCATCCACCGTAACGTAGGCCACGCCCTCGCAATTCTCGGACGGGTTCCGAGAAGCCGCCGAGGTGTCCTCGGCGAGCCCCTCAGACTGACCGGCTAATCCGCCGGCAGTTTCCGAGGGAAGTTTGGACGCGGTCCCCGACGCCTTGTCGGCGTCGGCGGCTTCATCTGTGCGCACGGACCCCGTATCGGGGTCTGTCGCGGACGGAATCTCGAACCGCAGGGTCGCGCCCTGCTTCGGCACCTGACTGACCCGAGAGCCGGTATCGACGTGTAGCGTGCGCATCGTCTCGACGACGATACGCCCCGCTATCCCGACCAAGTCGGGGTTCGCGGCGTCTACGACCTCCACGCGGAGGCCGTTGAGTTCGTGTCGCGTGAGGGTCTCGGGTGTCAGTGCCATCGGTTCGTTACTCCTCGTCTTCGAAGTCGCCCTCTTCGCGCTGAATCGTCTTGATGCGCGCGATGGTCGACTTCAGTTCGCTGACGCGGCCGGGGTTCTCCGGCGCGCCGCCGGCCGCCTGCACGGCCTTCGTGTTCAGCAGTTCCGTTTCGAGGTCCTCGACTTCCGCCTCGCGTTCGGCGGGAGTCATGTCTCGGATCTCTTCGGGGTAGAGTATCGCCATGGATTACTCCTCCGTTTCCTCTTCGTCTTCGTCGGCCTCGTCGGCCTCTTCCATCTCGGCGACGAGGTCGGACGCTTCCGCTTCGACGTCTTCGTCGAGTTCGTCGAGTTCCGCTTCCTCCTCGTCGGAGTCCGCGGACTCCTCGTCTTCGTCGCCCTCGGCGGGGACGTCCTCGGTCTGCTCGACGACTTCCTCGACGATCTCCTCGTCGATGACCTCCTCGGGCTCCTCGTCGGGCACTTCGACGTCTTCCTGTTCGACTTCGGGGATCTCCTCGGGTTCGTCCTCGAGGAGTTCCTCGACGCCTTCGGTCTCTGCGGTCTGTTCGACCGGTTCGACCTCCGCTTCCTCGTCGATCTCGAAGTCGTCCGGGAGGACCGCTCCCGGCGGGATTATCTTGACCGTGACGCCGATGGTGCCGAGCTTCATCACGGCGACGCCCTGCCCCTCGTCGACGATCTCTTGGGCGGGTTCGCCGTTGTGCTTGATGTAGCCGCGGTTGAACTTCTCCACGCGCGAGCGTGCGCCCGTGACCTTCCCGGAGAGGACGATTTCGGCGCCGAGTGCGCCGGCGTCCATGATGCGGTCGATGGTCGTGTGGCCCGCCTTCCGGAAGTACCAACCGCGTTCGAGTGCGTTGGCGAGGCGGTCAGCGACGATTCGCGCGTTGAGGTCGGGTTCGTCGACCTCCTGGACGTCGATCTGCGGGTCGTCGAGGTTGAAGCGGTTCTCGAGTTCCTTGGTCACCTTGCGGATGTTCTTTCCGCCCTTCCCGATGACCATCCCGGGCTTCTCGGCCTTGAGGACGATCTGGGTCCCCATCGGGGTCTTCGCGACCTCCATGCCGCCGTAGCCGGCGCGGCCGAGTTCGTCCGCGAAGAACTCGTCTATCTGAGACCGCTGGAGTCCGTCTTCGATGAACTGGTGTTCGTCAGCCATTATTCCTCGACCTCCTCGATGATGAGTTCGACGTCACAGAGCGTGGTGTTGAACGGGTCCGCCCGGCCGAAGGCGCGGGGCTTGCGACCCTGCTGTTCGCCCACCTTGTGTGCCGCGACGTGCATGATCTCCATCGCGCGTCCGTCGAACCCCTGTTCGTCGGCGTTCGACGCGACGTTCTGCAGGAGTTCGAGGAACGCCTTCGAGGCCTTCTCGGGGTAGCGCCCGGCGTCCCAGCCGTCGATGTCGGAGCGGTGCCCGACACCGGTGTTGTGCTGCTTGAACGGGACGGAGCGCTCGCCGTCGATGACGGCCTCGAGGTACTCCTCGGCCTCCTCGACGGTCATGCCCTTGATGGCACGCGAGATGGCCTTGCTGTGCTTGAGGCTTATCGGCCGGTCGCGGAGCATCCCCTTGGCGGAGGTGTCCGGGTCGGCCTTGACGCTGTAGTTGATTCCCATGGGTTATTTGAGCGGTACGAACTTCGAGGACCGGGTCGCGCCGATACCGGCCTGCCCGTGCTCGACCGAGTTACGGGTCAGCTGGAACTCGCCCAGGTAGTGCCCGATCATCTCGGGTTCGATCTGGACGCGCTCGAACGACTGCCCGTTGTACACCGCGAACGTCTTGTCGACGAACGACGGGAGGATGGGCATGTCGCGGAGGTGCGTCCGGAGCGGCGAGTCGGCCGTCTCCTGAGGGTCCGCTTCGCGGACGTCCTCGAGGAGCTTCTCGTGTTGGCGCGAGAGTCCTCGCTTGATGGTTCGCCGCTGACGTGCGGGAAGCAGTTCCACTACCTCTTCGAGCTCCATCTCCTGCAGCTCGTCGAGCGTGTAGCCGCGGTAGGTGAACTCCTCACCTTCACGGCCGGTACGGTATTCCGAACTCATGGTTTAGTTGCCTCCTTTGCCGCCGCGACCGGTGCGCTTGGAGGCGATGTCGCCGACCTTCCGGCCCGGCGGTGCGTTGCGCGAGACGGACTTCGGGCGGCCGGGGTGCTGGCGGCCGCCGCCACCGAACGGGTGGTCGACCGCGTTCATGGCGACGCCGCGGACCCGCGGCCACTTGATGCCGCGCGCTTTCATCTTGTGGTGCTTCTTTCCGGCCTTCACGAACGGCTTCTCCGTGCGGCCGCCACCGGCGACGACGCCGATGGTGGCGCGGCACTCGGGGTTCAGCCGCTTGACCTCGCCCGAGGGCAGCTTCACGACCGCCACGCGGCGGTCGTGGGTGAGAAGCTGCGCGCTCGTACCCGAGGCGCGGGCGAACTTGCCGCCGTCGCCGACTTGGCTCTCGACGTTGCAGACCGGGACCCCTTCCGGAATCTCGGCCAGCGGCAGCGTGTTGCCGGGCTTGATTTCGGCGGAGACGCCGACTTGGATCGTGTCGCCGACCGCGATGCCCTCGGGTGCGAGGACGAGTCGCTGGTCGCCGTCGTCGAACTCGACGGCCGCAACGGGTGCGCTGCGGGCCGGGTCGTGTTCGATGTCGACGATGGTACCGGAGACTGTATCCTCCTCTTCGGACTTCTTGTGCGATAGTTCGGCCTTGTAGCGGTGCGACGGAGCCCGGAACGTGGGCGTGCCGCGTCCGCGACGTTGGCCTTGAATTCGTCGTCCCATTGTTAGAACACCCCGATTCGCGAGGCGACTTCCTGCGCGTCGTCGTCGTCGCTCAGACGAACGGTTGCCTTCTTCGTGCCCTTCGGAGTCACCTGCGTGTTGACTTTCTCGATGGACACTTCGTAGCGCGATTCGATCTCCTCGACGATCTCCGGCTTCGCGGCGTCGAGGTCGACGATGAACTGGAGCTTGTTGTCGAAGTCCATCTCGTTCATCGCCTTCTCAGTGACGAGGGGGTGGCGAATGACGCTCATCGGTCGGCCACCTCCTCGATTGCGCTCTCGGTGAAGACCGTCAGGCGACCGGCGTGCGTGCCGGGCGCGAGGTCCTCGGCGTTGACGTCGGACGCCGTCGCCACGTCGACGCCGGCGAGGTTCCGAGCCGCCTTCGAGGGCTCCTCGCTCGTGACGAACAGGATGGACTTCGGTCGCGTGTACTTGCGACCGCGTGCCTTGCCCTGTCCGGCCTTGACCTTCTTGTTGTCCTCGGAGCGTTCGACGTCCGCGTAGACGCCGACCGATTCGAGGAAGGAGACGACCTCCTTCGTCTTCACGAGGTCCTCGAACTCGTCGGAGACGACGAGGGGGAGTTCGACGTCGTCGTCGAACCGGTGTCCTCGCTCGGAGACGAGTTCGGGGTCCGTCGTGGCGGCCAGCGCCGACCGGACGGCGAGTTTCCGCTCCTTCTTGTTGATGTCCTTCCCCTGGTCCTTCTCGGCCTTCGGCGGGTGCGCCTTGCGGCCGGAGACAGCGTGCGGGACGCGTCGGGCGACGCCGTTCTGGCGCGGGTCGTGGGACATGCCGCGACCGCTACCCATGGACTCGGCGGGAGTCCGCATCCCGGCGTAGGGGTCGGAGCCGTACGCCTGCTTTCGGTTTGCCTGCGCGGCGATGACTGCACGCTTGATGAGGTCCGGACGGTAGTTCGTCTCGAAGACCTCGGGGAGATCGAGCGTGCCCGACTCGTCGCCGTTCAGGTCGCGAATTGTTGCCTTCATTGGTTATCCCTGGTTCGATGCCGTGGAGACGTAGCGCACCTCGGGGTCGAGGCGCGGTTGGTCGTTCGGTCGGACGGCCGGGCGGAAGCGCAGGAGGCGCTTGTTCGGGCCCGGCAGCGAACCCTTCACCAAGGCGTACGGGCCGTCGACTTCGCCGTAGTTGACGAAGCCGCCGTCCACGGACGCCTCGTTGCCCTCACCGATGTCGATGAGGCGCTTGTTGAGTTCCGTCCGCTGGTGGTAGCCGGTCTGCCCCTGCTGGGGGACCGTCGAGCGGACGCGGGAGGGGTTCCACGGGCCGAGGTTACCGATACGGCGCCGCCAGCCCTGACGGGCGTGTTTGCCCTTCCGCTTCTGGACGCCCCAGCGCTTGACGGGGCCCTGGGTGCCCTTCCCCTTCGTGACGCCTGCGACGTCCATGTACTCGCCCGCGCGGAACACGTCGGACATCGCGTGCTCGCCTCCGTCTTCGAGGAGGTCGAGACCGAAGTCCAGCCGTTCCTGCACGGAGCCACCGCCGATGCGGTTCTCCATGACGTCGGGCTTCTTCTTGGGGACGTTGTTCATCGGGCCGGGGACCGTGTGGACGATGAGACGCAGGTCGTCGATGTCGCCGGCCTCGACGGCCGAGCGAAGTTCGTCTGCGTCCTCCTCGAAGGAGTCCTCGTTCGGGAGGTCGAGGACGCGGTCGAGTTCGTCGTCGAACTCGGACGCCCACACCTCGGTCACCGGTTGCATTCCGTACGCCGTCTGTTCGTAGGCTCGAAGGGCCACCGCGCGCATGGGTGGGGTCTCGACGACGGTCACCGGAACGGCCTCCTCCATCCCTTCGCGGGGGGAGTTGGACTCGTCGTTGACCATCATCACTTGGGTCATACCGGCTTTGTAGCCGGCGAAGCCCTGGAGACCCGGCGACCCGTCGTCGTCGGGCCACGAGCGGATGCGCGGGATTTCGGAATCCACACGCTTGCGCGGGCTGTAGCCCATCGAACCCTTTCGTGGTCTGCTTGGTTGTGGCATGTTTTCACTCCGTGAGAGTCAGGGGAGCCAGCGACGCGAACATCGCTTCTTCGGTTCGCACCACTTGGCTGCCCTGTCGCGGAATCGTATTGAGCCAGAGGTCGAACCCCGGACCGTCGGAGGGTTCGACTGACACCTCCTCGGCGTCGACGCCGAGGATTTCCGGAAGCCCTCGCCCGGGCGATCCGAAGACGACGGTCGCTCCGTCCCGCTCGATGCGGGACGAGAGGTCCGCCAGCCTTCCGACCGTCAACGGCTCCCCGAAGCGAGACGTCGCGATGGCGACGCCCGCGTCGGGGCGGTCGAGCGCTTCTTCGAGGCCCATGCGGGACACGTCGAAACCCGGGAGGGGTTCGTCGACGATCCGCGCACGGACCGGTTCTCGCGAAGAGATCCTGATGGCGACGCGCTCCCCCTCTCGCACCTCCATATCCGACGGGGTGTAGAGGGAGACCGGGTGTTGCATTCCGCAATTGACCCGAACGCGACCGTCAGGTCCGACCTCGGTCACGATTCCCTGTTGTAACGACCCCGAATCGTCTGATTCGGAGCCGGTCGTAGACGCGACGCGCAGGGGTGGTAAGACACCGACGTACTCCAGTTCGTCGCGCCGCCCCCACACCTCCTTTCGGAGGTACGGCGGCGTGGCGGCGTACCGCAGCACGGTTTCGACGAACCCGCTCCCCCAGCGTCGTTCGCCTTCCGTATCGGGGAAGACGACGAGCCTGTCCGCCCGGAACACCGTCGCCGCGCGGGCGACGTAGCCGATTTTGCGAGTTGCCTCGCGTTTGTCCTCGGCTTCCCGGACGAGGGAGGACGGCACGAGTACGCTGAGTGTCATACCGAGCCCTTCATCGTCACGTCTAGACTGTACTCCCACTACCTGAAGCGTGATTAAAAGACTAGCGAATCGTACTCCGGGCTGTGAGCGCTTGACACCCACGTCGGCGGGACTTTCGTGCGTCGTTAAACCATGGGTTCAGCACCCACGTCGTCTTCCGATTCGCAAGTCTTATTTATCAACCCGGCGTTACCGATTAATGCAGACGAAGACCGCGACACGCGCTGGTAGTGTAGTGGTATCACGTGACCTTGCCATGGTCACAACCTGGGTTCAAATCCCAGCCAGCGCACTTCTCTCAAGAATCACACGGCGAGTGACCTCCGTGTCACTCGCCTCTGTTTGCGGTTGTGTGCGGAGTCGGTGGGATTTGAATCAGGGAGCGAACGGACGTGAGCGACCGTGGTTCAACTCCCAGCCAGCGTACTTCTCTCGAACGCTACTCGACGAGCGCCGAGTCTCGCCGACGTTCACCGCGCTTCGCTCGAAAAATCCCGCCTCCGATGACTTCTTTCGCTGGGACTCCGTCCTCGGGTCCGAATGTGTGGACGGTGCCGCGTCGGTCGTCAGTCGGTCGTGGAAGCGGCACCCTCGGGGGAACCCGCCTTTCTGAGGCTTTTGAGCCGCCAGTAGAGGACGCCGACGATGACGAGGCCGACGACGACGAGGGCGTTGATGATGTACAGGGCCGTCGTGTAGTTACCCGTGGCTTCGAGGACTAGCGAGGCGATCTGCGGGCCGGCGACGCCGGCGACGCTCCACGCCGTGAGCGCGTAGCCGTGAATCGCGCTGACCTCGTCGGTGCCGAAGAGGTCGCTGAGGTACGCCGGGAGGCAGGCGAACCCGCCGCCGTAGCAGGTGATGACGAGGAACATCAGCCCCGCCAGAAGCCAGACGCCGGCGACCTGCGGCATCACGAAGAAGGCGGCGATCTGGATGACCATGAACGCCGCGTACGTGGTGGTCCGGCCGATGTAGTCCGACAGGGTGGACCAGAAGATCCGACCGCCGCCGTTGAAGATGCCGATGTACCCGGTGATGAACGCGGCAGTCGTGGCGGTCGCCCCGCCGATCTGCTGGAGCATCGGCGACGCGAACGCGAGGAGCATGATGCCCGCGGTGACGTTGATGAAGATGATGAGCCAGAGCAACCAGAAGCGCAGCGTCGTCCGCGCTTGCGTCGCGGTGAGGACGTCGAGGCCGGAGAGCGCCCCGGTCGCCTTCTCGTGTGCGCCCTCCACGTCCTGCATGTCCTCGGGGAGCCATCCCTCGGGGGGCTTCGCGAGGTAACTCGCGCCGAGCGTCATCAGCGCGAAGTAGAGCGTACCGAGCGCGAAGAAGGTCGTCGCGACGCCGTAGTTCTGGATGAGGAAGTTACCGAGCGGTCCCGTGAGCAACGCACCGGCACCGAAGCCCATGACCGCGAGGCCGGTCGCCATGCCTCGCCGGTCGGGGAACCACTCGACGAGCGTCCCGATGGGCGAGATGTACCCGAGGCCGAGTCCCATCCCGCCGATGACGCCGAACGTGGCGAGAAACAGCGGGAGGCTTCCGATCGTAACGCTGACTCCCGAGCCGACCATCCCGAGACCGTACAGGACGGCCGCGGAGAGGCCGGCTTTCCGCGGGCCGTACTTCTCGACGTACTTGCCGAGGAACGCGGCAGTAAACCCGAGGACGAATATCGCTATCGAGAACGCGAGCGTGACTTGGGAGGTTGCCCAACCCTCCGCGTCTCGTAGCGGAATCTGATAGATGCTGTACGCGTAGATGCTCCCTATCGAGAGGTGAATTGCAACGGCCGACAAGGCGATCAACCAACGATTCTTGCCGGACTCGGTGCGTGACATACCCACTCATCCATTACGAATTATCATAAGCATCATGGCCCCCAGGAGGGGCGGACGATTTATCGCGCCGACAGCGCGGACAACTCGCCCGCGGAGTCGGTCCGAGACTCGGCCGCCTCGGAGTCGGGGCGCGGGAACGCGACGCTGAACACGCTCCCGTCCGGTCCGGTCTCGGTGAGTTCGACGTTCGCCCCGTAGCGGTCGGCCAACCGGCCGATGATGGTGAGTCCGATGCCGTGGTCGGTCCGACCCGTCGTACTCTCGAAGAGGGCGTCGCGTTCCGATTCGGGGACGCCGGGGCCGTTGTCGGCCACACGCACGGTTACCGTCTCGGCGGTGGCCGTCGCGGTTACGGTGACTCGCGGCGGTCGGACGTCGTTGTGTTCGACGGCGTTGGCGAGCAGATTCGAGAAGATTCGCCGGAGAAGGTCGTCCGCCATCACGTAGATATCGTCGGGGACCGTCGCCTCCGTTTCGACGCCCTCGTAGCGGTCCTGAACCTTGAGGAGTTCGTCGTGCAGGACTTCGCTGAGGTTCACCCGCCGGAGGGTGGGTTCCTCCTCTATGGTCCGAAGCAGTAGCCGAACGTCCTTCGTGACCCTCGTGAGGTCCGTCGCCTGCCGTTCGATGACGCCCGCGTACTGGCGCGTCGTCTCGTCGGCCGCGGCGTCGTCGAGAAGCGACGCGTACCCCTCGATGACGTTCGCCGTGTTCAACACCTCGTGGCGGAGCAACGCGTTGAGGTAGTCGAGGAGTTCGCGGCGTCGTTCGAGTTCCTCGGCCCGGACGGCGGAGCGTTGAGCGATGGCTTCGCGGTGTATCGCCTTCGCCTCGTAGTACCCGATGAGAAAGCCGATGCCAGCGCCGAAACTGACGGCCCACCGGATCCATCCGACCAGAGTAACCGCGTCGTCTGTCGGCATCGCCACCATCAGGGCGACGTTGATGAGGCCGAAGACGGCCATCCCGCCGACACACCACTGCAGGACGCGGCCGTATCGTTCCCGGTCCAACGGCAACCGAGCGAGTTGGTACCCGCCGACTACCAGACCGACGACGAACGGGAGGCTTGTTACCACGCCGATGATGTATTCGAGGGATATCGAATACGAAAAGACGAACGTTGCGGAAATTTCAGCGCTGAGAACTACGCTCAGAAGAAGACCGAGCCCCATCACGACGTGCGGCACCCGGTCGTTTTGCATTACCAACTCTGGTAAGGAAACGAGATATTATAATGATAACGGTGGTCCGATTGTCACGTCGTCGGCGCGACAGCTCTCGGGGCGACGCGAGTTACTCCTCGCCGATACCGAGGCCCAACGTGTTCGCCGTCTCGACGCGGGCGAGTCCGTCCATCGAACAGAGCCTTTCGACGCCCTCCTCGGGGAGGGTGACGAGCAGAGACCCGAAGCGGAGTTCGTCCTCGACGGACCCGCCGACGTCCGAGACGGCGTCCGCTACCGCGGAACGCGTGACGTCGGACTCCTCGTCGAGTTCGACGACCAGCGACGCCGTCTCGTCGGGCATCGGGTCCTCGCACATGCGCCGGACCGGGTGAGAGCGGTACATACCCGATGCGACGGACGCGAACCTCAAAAAGGAGAGCGTCGAGTCAGTTCTCGGGCCAGTAGGAGAGCGACCCCCGCCCCGCGGAGCAGTCGGGACAGGACGGCGGGAACGACGCCACCGACCCGACGGCCCCGCATTCGGCGCAGTACCAGACGAGGAACGCCCCGTCGCCCCCTCTCGCGGCGTCGCGGGGCGTCGCGTCCGGAGTCGGGCGGGCGGTTCGGGTACGGGAACGAGAACGGGCGCGGGCGTTCGCGGCCGTCGCGGGCCCCGCGTCGATGCTGGGTTTGGGGTCCACGCGGGCGCGGGGGCGGCGGCGCGGCGGGTGTCGTTGCGAGGAGGTTCGGGAACTCATGCCTCCTGTACGCGTCCCCAGACTATAAAGTCAGTGTATCTCTTAGGTCAGTAAAATTTGATTGTCTCCGTCGCGCGTCGGTCCCCACCGGCGCGTCCGTCACGCCTCCTCGGAGTCGTTCTCCCCGTCGGCGGGGTACCACCGGAGTTCGACGCCCACCGGACCGCCGGGGAGGACGGACGACGTCTCCGTATCGACGGCGACGCCGTCGGGCGGCGGCAGTTCGATGGACTCCCCGTCCGCGGTGACGACGACGGCGTCCCCGCCGTCGAGGAGTTCGTCGAGTCGTCGGACGGCGGCGACGAGTTCGCGGCGCGAGGCGTGGACGCCGTCGTTTCCGACGGGGGCGACGCCCCCGAACGCGGGTTCGATGTTCACGTCGTGACTCCGGTTCGAGAGGACGGCGTTGACGACTGCGCCGAGGAGGATGACGAAGCCGCTGAAGTAGAGCCACGTCAGGAAGACGAGGACGCCCGTGATGGCGCTACTGTTCGGCGCGGTGGTCGAAACGGCGAGGTAGACGCGAAACAGCGACTCGAACGCCGCGAGGCCGACGGCGGCGACGAGCGTTCCGGGGAGCACTTCGAGGACGCCCACGTCCGCGTCCGGAAACACGTAGTACATCGGGTAGAACGCCAGCGCGAGTCCGAGGATACCGAACAGGCGCGCGAGAACCCACTCGAACGGCCCGGCGCCGGCCACGACGCCCGCGACGGCGTCGCCGACCGTACTGCCGACGAGGACGGCCGCCCCGAAGGAGAAGAGGACGAGGAGTCCGTCGGCGAGTTGGTCGAGAAACGAGTTCTCGGCCCCCGACTCGTAGATGCTGGAGAAGGCGGTGTCGAGGCCGCGGAAGATGCGGAGCGTCCCCCACAGGAGGACGATGCCGCCGAAGAGCGACACGCTCGTCGAACGCGCGGCGTCGGTGAGTTCGGAGACGAACTCGTCGCGCGCGCCCTCGGTGAGGACGGCCCCCGCGGCGGCGACGACGCTCTCGTAGAGGCTCTGGTCCCCGACGGCGGAGACGACGACGAGCAACAGCACGAACAGCGGAAGCAGCGAGACGAACGCGTGGTACGCGATGCTTCCGGCCATGAACGGTAACTTCTCCGCCCGCGTCTCGTGGACGATCGCGCGCGCGACGGCGACGGCGCGCGAGACGCGCCCGCCGCCCGGTTCCCTCACCATACCGGTGTTTCCCGCGTCCGGTACCAAAAGCCGACGGCGGTCCGCCGTCGCCCGCGAGTGGACCCGACCGGAGCGGACCCCCCACCGGACCGAATCGGACCTAGTCTCAAGGCCCGCGCACGTGTGGGTTCGCGTATGACAGTCATCGCGATGCTGAGCGTGGCACCGGTCGTCGAAGGGAGCATGTCCGACCAAGTGGCGGAGGCCGTCGCCGCCTTAGACGAGTTCGACGTCTCCTACGAGACGAACCCGATGGGGACGGTGATAGAGGCCGACGACGTGGACACCCTGCTCGACGCCGTCGCCGCGGCCCACAAAGCCGTCGACGCCGACAGGGTGAGCACGTTCCTGAAGATAGACGACAAGCGCGCCTCGGACCAGAGCGCCGCGGACAAAGTCGCGGCCGTCGAGGAACACCTCGGCCGCCCGGCGAGGAAGGACAGAGACGAGTAATCGTCGCCGTCGGCCCCCCTCCGACGCGAACTACCAACTCCTTTAGGACGTGACGACGAACCACCGGCCATGGAATCCATCAATCGCATGGCCGTCGAGTTGATCGACGAGGCCATCGACTTCGCCGACGAACTCCGCGTCGTCCCCTACGAACTCGATTCGGGGGCGACGGTGCTCGACTTCGGGGTGGACGCCGAGGGCGGCGTCGAGGCGGGACTCCTCCTCGCGGAGATACAGACGGCGGGGCTGGCGACGGTCCAGACGCGGATGGACGAGGTGGCCGGGACGCCGATGCCGCACGTCGAACTCCAGACGGACCACCCCGACGTCGCGGTGCTCTGCTCGCAGAAGGCCGGATGGGAACTCACCTTCGAGGACCCCGAGTTCGACGGACTCGGCTCCGGTCCCGCCCGCGCCCTCGTCGGCGAGGAAGACGAGTTCCGGGCGGTCGGCTACTTCGACGAGTTCGACCTGACCGTGTTGGCCGTCGAGGCCATCGACCTGCCGGGCGACCAAGTGGCAGAACACGTCGCGGAGACGGCCGGCGTCGAACCCAGCGGCGTCTTCCTGCCGACGTTCGCCTCCGGCTCTACCGTCGGGAGCGTCACCACCGCCGCCCGTGCGGCCGAGATGGCCGTCTTCCGCCTCTTCGAACTCGGCTACGACCCGACGAACGTCCTCTCGGCGTTCGGGTCGGCACCGCTGGCGCCCGTCAGTTACGACGAGGGCGTCGCGATGGGCCGGACGAACGACGCCCTCGCGTACGGCGGCGAAGTCCACCTCACCGTCGCCGAGGAGTTCGACGAGTTCGACCAAGTGCCCTCCACCGCCCGCGACGAGTACGGCAAGCCGTTCGAGCAGATATTCGACGACGCGGGCTGGGACTTCTACGAGGTTCCCGCCGAGGTGTTCGCGCCCGCGAAGGTCACGATAGACGTGGTCAACGGGCCGACGTACGCCTTCGGCGAGACGGACGAGGACCTCCTCGCGGAGTCGTTCGACCTGCGGACGTCGTGAAGTTCAAACTCGTCCCCGAACCCCCGGCCTCTCTGGACCGGGTCGCCGAGGCCCAACGCGCCGTCCCACTCGTCCCCGGGTCGGAGGACGACTGCTGTGAGCGTCTGATGCGCCGCCTCGACTTCCCGAGTCGCGACGTGGCGCGGACGTGGCTCACCTTCCTGCGCGCCCTCGAACTCGCCGAGCAGACGCCGGAGGGGAGTTTCGTCCGTCGCCGGACCGACCCGACGCCCGACCACCTCCGGCGCGCCTTCCGCGAGCGAATCTTCGGGGCCGAAGACGTGCGCTCGATGCTCTCTTCGGACCCGACGACCGTAGACGAGGCGTTCGCGGCGTTCGAAGGGCGGGTGCCCGTCTGGGAGCACCACAAGAACCCCAACGAGTGGCGGACGATATGGCGCGACAGGGTGGAGACGATGCTTGAGTGGTTCGTCCTGTTGGGTGTGGCCGAGAAGCAGGACGGTGGGTACGTGTTGACGGAGTGAGCTAGGGGAAAGAAGGCGGATAGGTAAGCTGGTCCAAGTGGGTACTCTCAGAAGGCCGTGCCGAAATTAGATGTGTTAGCGGACCATCAAACGAATCATGTCGGTAACCCCAGAAGCAGAGGCTGAAATAAGCAAAGGCGGTCTGACTGTGAGAATCCGCCTCGGCGAGGATCAGATTTACCGACTTGCTGGAGGCCGTGTTACGTGTGGGCTAGTTGGCGGAAAGAACATGAGCGGCGGAAATCCGGGGGTGATCATAAACAGCTCCATCAGCAACCCTGATGCACCTGAGATATACCCCGGTGACGAGGTGACGGTTCGATTAACGTACGGAGATCGAACAGCCGAATTCCCTGCCAAAGGGACAAAAAGTACCGTTTCCAATCCGGCGGCGTTCAAAGCTGTAAGAGGAAAACAGCCCGTAGGTAGCTTTGAAGAGTACGAGAAAGTGAAACAGATGCTAAAGCAGGCGGAGTCTGATAGCAAGTAAATCGGTTAAAACGGGCTCAGTAAGTGCTCAGTTCATCAAGGGTCCGCGTAAGCGGCTATCTCACGCGCCGGTCGGCGCGGACGGTACGTCACCGCTCGACTCCTCGCCGTGACGCTCCCGGAGTCGCCGGATGCGCTCCGGAATCGGCGGGTGGGACATGTGGAACGCGGCGTACGCCGGGTGCGGGAAGGGGTTGCTGAGGTTCTCGCCCGCCAGCGTCGCCAACGCCTCCGAGAGGGGTTCCGGGTCGCCCATCACGTCGGCGGCGAAGTCGTCCGCCTCGCGTTCGTGCGCCAAGGAGAGGCGGTTCGTCAGCGGCGACGTGAGCGAGAGAACCGGCCCGGCGAAGAGGACGCCGACGACCAGCCCAGCGTACGTCACCTCGGGGAGCGAGAACGCCGCGTACGCCCACTCCGAGGACGTGACCCACCCGAGGAACGCGAAGACGACGGCCATCCGGACGGCCGAGAGGCCGAGTTGCTTCCAGATGTGCGCGCGCTTCCAGTGGGCGAGTTCGTGCGCTAACACCGCCTGCATCGCCCGGCGGTCCATCTGTTCGATGAGCGTGTCGAACAGGACGACGCGCTTCGTCCGCCCGAACCCGACGAAGTAGGCGTTCGAGTGCGACGACCGGCGACTGGCGTCCATCTCGTACACCTGCTCGCAGTCGAACCCGGCGCGGTCGAACACGTCCTCGACGGCGTCTCTGAGCGCTCCGGCCTCGACGGGTTCGAAGTCGTTGAAAAGCGGCGCGACGAACCGCGGGTAGATAACGAGCATCGCCAACGAGAGGCCGACGACGGCCGCCCACCCGGCGACGGGCCAGAGGGTCGGAAGCAGTTCGACGGCCCCGAGGACGATACCGGCGACGACGGCGGCGAACGCCCCCGAGAGGACGACTCCGAGGGCGAGGTCCCGAAGCCACAGGCCGACCGTCTGGTTGTTGAAGCCGAAGCGCTCCTCGATTCGGAACGTCTTCCACGCGTCGAACGGCGCGGCGAGCACCCGACTCCCGACGGCGGCGGCGACGACGAGAACCACCCCCTGCGCGACGGGCGGGAGGCCCGTCTCCGTCAGTGCGACCACCGCGTCGGCGAACGCCCCCGAGAGGAGGACGGCCAACAGAACCAGCAGGCTCACCCACGACTGCGCGCGCGAGAGGACCGTCTTCGCCCGTTGGTATGCGAGGAGGCGGTCCGTGTCATCGACGCCGAGTTCGTCCCGCACCCACTCTTCTGCGGTGCGCACCGCGCGAGCGCCGTACGTCAGGTTCAGGTAATCGAGCGCCGTGAACAGCAGTTCCGTACCCGCCAGCAGTGCGGCCAGTGCCAGCGCGAGTTGCGATACCATCTCACTCCCGTAGTGGGGTCCGGAGGAACGTAAGCGCCGCGGAGACGCGACGTGCGTCGGGGAGACGCCGGGAGATGCGACGACCCACCGGTTCGGCCGCCGCCCGACGCAGTCGTTCCCCGACTCAGTCGTCGCCGACCGTCTCCGTCGGTCCGGACCCGCGTCCGCGGGGGAGTCGCTCGAAGACGACGAGTTCGTCCGGGAGCGACAGCGACGCCACCTCGTACCCCGCCCGGAGCCAACTTCGGGCGTGGGGGTGGGACTCCTCGCTGTTCGTCCACCACTGCCGCCAGTTCCGCGCGGAGTCGGGCACGGGCGCGCCGAGGACGACTTCCAACTCCGCGAAGGAGAGTCGGACGCGGTCGAGTTCGTGGTCCGCGAGGTAGTCGTACAGCGGTCCGTACTTCCCGCTCGGCGGCGACCCTCGACGGACCGTCCCCGCCGCGTCCGACCCGGCGGCGCGGTTCGTCGTCGCGTCGTCCGTCGCCGCGTCGTCCGTCGCCGGGCCGTTCGTCGTCACGTCGCCCGATTCTCTCCGATTCGAGGCGGCGGACGCCGCGTCCGCCGTCGCTTCCGCCGCGTTGGCGACTGCGGCCTCCACCGCCGCCTCGCCGTCCTCGCGGTTCCACGCCGCGTCGAACGCCGAGAGGAGGTCCCCGCGGATGATGCGGCGGAGCGCCCCGTTCTCCTCGTCGGTCCCCTCGAAGTCGGCCGTCGAGTGGAGGTGGACGTGCACGTCCTTCCCCGCGCGGGCGGCGTGGAACACGTTCGTGTTCACTCGACAGACCCGCTCGGCGCCGCCCTCGTAGCAGTCGGCCGGCGAGACGTCGCCGTACCCAGACGAGAAGCGGTCGGCCACGTCGGCCGCCTCGCCGACGTACACCGCCTCGTCGTCGACGGTGACGAGGTAGACGCCGGGACGCGACGCTCGGGGGTCTCTCACCTCGAACCGACAGAACGGCCCCCAGCCGTCGCTGTGGACCGCGCGTTCGTCGGACGCTTCGTACTCGCGTTGCGGCGTCTGGACTGCGACGACGCCGTCGTCGGTTCGGTCGGGGTCGAGACGGCTGACCGTCTCGAACTCGTACCCGCAGACTTCCATGCGTCGCCTCTCTGCGGCACCTACAAAAACGTTCACTCGAACGAGAACGAATTCGGCGGCTCGCGCCGACCCGCCGCGGTCACTCGCGGTTGACTTCCGTGACGGTGCCGACGCCCTTCGACCGCCCCTCGCGGAAGACGAAGCGTTGGCCCTCCTCGACCAGATACGGGCGGAACTTGAACTCCACCGTGGCGGTGCCGGTGTCGCCGGGGAGCAACTGCCCGCCCTCGGGGTGGAAGACGACGGCCTCGCTCAGCGTCTCCAAGTGGACGACCGGTTCGTAGCCGTCGCGGATGCGCGTCGGGTGGTTCAGCACCATCACTTCCGCCTCGAACGACCGGACCGGACTCGGGTTCGCGTCCGCCGGGAGCAGCACCATCCCGCGCTCTAACTCCGACTCCTTGATGCCCTTGAGAGCGATGCCGACGATTCGCCCCGCCTTCGCCCGGTCGACCCGGTGGTAGTGCATCTCGATGGAGCGAACCTCCACCTCGCGGAACGACCCGTCCGGCATCGGGCCGACGAGGAGTTCGTCGCCCGCCTCGACGCTGCCGGAGTTGACCGTGCCCGAGGCGACGGCGCCGACGCCCGTCACGGAGTACGACCGGTCGATGTACATCCGGAAGTCCTCGCGCGCCTCCGAGACGGTCTTCGGCAGGCCCTCGAACAGGTCGTTGAGCGCGTCGATACCCTCCATCGTCACCGCGCTCGTACGGACGATGGGGACGACGGAGTCGCTTATCTCCTCTATCGCGCTCTCGACGCCGTAGCGCTCGACGAGAAGCGGCGTCCGACCCACGTCGCGCAGGAGGCGTTCGACCTCCCGTTCGACTTCGAGGGCGCGTTCCTCCGAGACGGCGTCGGCCTTGGTGATGGCGACCAGCGTCGGCAGTTCCATCGCCAACAGGATGCCGAGGTGTTCGCGCGTCGTCTTCGTCGGCCCGTCGTCGGCGGCGACGACCAACAAGCCGTAGTCGAGTCGCTGGCCGACGAGGCCGCGAATCGTCGTCCGGAGCCACGGTTCGTGGCCCACCGTATCGACGAAGGAGACGAGTCGGTCGGCCTCTTGGACGACTCTCGCGCGGTCGGACTTCCGGTGGGGGTTGTCCATGTGGACGGGGCCGTCGTCGCCGAACCCGTAGACGGCGTACGAGAGGTCCGCCGACAGGCCGCGTTCGACTTCGTGCGGTTGCACGTCGAGGAAGCCGCGGGTGCTTCCCTGTCCGTCGTCGGCCTGCCCGGTGACGAGAGAGCCCACGAGCGTCGATTTTCCGTGGTCTACGTGTCCGGCGGTGCCGACGACGATGTGGTCGTCGTCCGTATCGAGGACGGCACCCTCGCAGACGGTGGCGACGCCGACGAGTCCGCGTTCGGCGCTATCGTCTCCGACGCCCCACGTCTCCACGTCGTCGATGTGCGCGCCGGCCTCCTCGGCCAGCAAGGAGAGGACGTCCATCGATTCGGAGAACGCCGCGGGACTGATGCCCGCGATGCCGCCGTCGTCCGTGACGCCGACCACGTACGTCGCTTTACCGTCGCCGGACAGGACGCGGTGTCGGAGTTGGGCGGCCAGACTCTCCATCCGGCCGTCCGAGAGGTGGACGTCCCGGGAGAGCCGTTCCTTGAACTCGATGCTTCCGCCCTCCTCTTCTCCGCGCTCTAGGGCCTCTTCGAGAACGGCCCGGTCCGCGCTCATAGCCGCGGGTAGGTAACCATCCGCTAAAACCCTTTCCGTGACTTGGTTACCCATGTCACAATAGAATATTGGGCTTTCGGACCCTCTTCTGCACCGAATTTAGCCGGGGAAGACAGTATCTGCCACGAACCTGTCTGTCGAACGGAGTCCGTCGCCGAACCCGTCGAAAACTCCGGGGCCGCCCGAACCCGGTCGGCCGCCGCCCGTCAATCGCTGAGTCGTTCGTACGCGCGGTTGACGCGCTTGAACGTCTCCTCGTCGCCCGAGTCGGTGTCCGGGTGGACTTCCTTCACCCGGTTTCGGTAGGCCCGCTTTACCTCGTCGTCCGTGGCGTCGGCGTCGAGTCCGAGCGTCCGGTACGCCTCCGCCTCCGACGGTTCGTTCGAGGGACGGGGGCCGACGGTCCTCTGCCGGCCGCCGCCCGTCCGCCGCCCGCCGTCGGCGGTTCCGCCCGCACTCGCCGCCCGGCGTCCCGGTCCGAACCCCTCGAACCCGCCGGGACCCCTGGACGCGTCGTTGGCCCGGCGTTCCCCCGCCGTTCGCTGACGCGCCCGCGTCCGCGTTCGCGCTTCGAGGCGACCGCTGGCGTGGTACCACAGGAAGTAGGTGGCGACGCCGAACGGCACCGCGACGGCGAAGAGAAACAGTTGGTACGCGAGTGCGAGGACGACGAAGAGCGTAGTGAGACCTGCGAACACCGCGGCGAGGCCGATGAGAAGCCGGTCTCTGTCCACGCTCTCCGTTCGAAGCGCAGGACCGTAAGCGTCTCGCCGACGGCCCCCGGACTCAAGTTCTGCGAGTCCATCCCCTCGATATGAGCCGTTCCAGCCTGTGCGAGATATGCGAGTCGCGCCCGGCCACCAACGTCTGCCCGCGATGCGGCGCGCAGGTGTGTGATCAGGACTTCGACTCCGAGCACCGGATGTGCGAGTCCTGCCTCTCGTCGGTCCAAGGAGAAGACGACGTGAGTCCGGGGTACGACGACGGCCCCGGCGGCGGCGTGAGCGACTGAGACGGCCGAGCGTCCGAAACTGCGCCGCTACTCCGCCGCCTCGCGGTGTCGGTTCAGCCGCATCTTCAGTTTCCGGGCCGCCTGCCCGGACGCCTTCGCGAACGACTCCCCGGCGTCCTCGCCCGCGAAGATGATGCCCCGCGAGGAGTTCACGAGGCCGACGCCGTCGGCGAGTCCGTACTCGACGGCGGCCTCCGCGTCGCCGCCCTGCGCGCCGATGCCGGGGACGAGGAACGGCAGGTCGGGCACCTGTTCTCGAAGCGACTCCAGTTCCTCGGGGGCCGTCGCGCCGACGACGAGGCCGACGTTCCCGTGTTCGTTCCACAGGTCCGCGAGGGCGGCGACGCGTTCGTAGACGGCCTCTCCGCTCGACAGTTCGAGGTCCTGTAAGTCCGACCCGCCGGGGTTCGACGTGCGACAGAGGATGAAGACGCCCTTCTCCGATCTGTCGAGGAACGGTTGCAGCGAGTCCCGCCCCATGTACGGGTTGACGGTGATGGCGTCCGCCTCGTCCAGCAACGCCGCGTACTTCCGCGTCGTGTTGCCGATGTCGGCGCGTTTCGCGTCCAGTAGGACGGGCACGTCCTTCCCGTGGGCGTAGGCGATGGTCTCCCGGAGCGACCGCCACCCCTCGGCGTCCTCGTAGAACGCGGCGTTCGGCTTGTAGCAGGCGGCGTGTTCGTGCGTCTCGTCGATGATGCGCCGGTTGAACGCCCACCGCGGGAGGTCTTTCTCCTTGAGGTGGTCGGGGATTCGGGAGCGGTCGGGGTCCAAGCCGACGGAGACGACGCTGTCGACCCGGTCGATACGGTCGCGGAGGCGGTCGAAGAACGACTGCGGCATCGACGTTGCTGTGCGCCGCGCCGACAAGGGGTTTACTCTTCGCTCGCGTCGCCGGTCGAGTCGCGGAGGCCGTCGTAGACGACGCGCCCGCCGACGACGGTGGCCGCCACGTCGATGTCGCGGAGGGTGTTCGGATGCTCCCACGGCGACTCCTCCAGGACGACGAGGTCCGCCGCCTTCCCGGGTTCGACGGTTCCGAGGCGATCCTCGTCGAATCCCGCGTACGCCGCACCCGAGGTGTACGCCCGGAGGGCCTCCGTCACGCCGAGTCGTTGGTCCTCGTCGGGCGCGTTCACCGCGTGGTGGACGCCGAGGAGGGGGTCCAACGGCATGCAGTCGCTCCCGAACGCGAGGGGGACGCCCGCGTCGCGCAACGCCGCGTAGCGGTTCGTCTCCGTCCGCCTCTCGCCGAGTCGGGACTCGTATAGGCCGCCCTCCCGCGCCCACTTCAGGAAGTTCGGCTGGACGGAGGCGACGACGCCGAGTTCGGCGAAGCGTTCGACCGTCTCGTCGTCGGTCAGTTCCGCGTGTTCGACGCGGTGTCTCGACGCTTCGGGATCGTCGCACGCCTCGTAGGCGTCGAGGACCGCGTTCACGGCGGCGTCGCCGATGGCGTGGGCGGACATCTGCAACCCCGCCTCGTCCGCGCGTTCGACGATGGCCTCCAGTTCCCCGGGGGCGACGACCCACTGGCCCGTCTCCTCCGGCGCGTCGTCGTACGGTTCGGTGAGTTTCGCCGTCCGTCCGCCGAAACTGCCGTCGGTGAACGTCTTGACTGCCCCGACGCGGACCATCCCGTCGCCGTGGTTCGTCTTCAGGCCGAGGTCCACGAGGGAGTCGAGGTGGTCCGACCAGTAGTTGAGGCGCACGCGCAGGGTCAACTCGCCGTCGCGGTCCAACTCGCGGTACACCGCGGGCGCGTTGGACTTCCGAACCATGTCGTGGATGCCGGTCACGCCGCGTTCGTTCGCGTGCGCCTGCGCGGCCCGGACGAGTCGCTCCATCTCCGCCTCGTCGGGTTCTATCTCCCCGTACAGCACGTCCGCCGCCTCCTCGACGAGGACGCCCGTCAGGTCGCCGCCCTCGCGTCGCACGTCGCCGTCGGGCATCTCCGCCGCGTGCCTGTCGAGGACGACGCCGTTGACCGACGCGACGTGCATGTCCTCGCGGAAGGCCGCCACCGGTCGGTCCGCGGAGACGGCGTCCAAGTCGTCACGGGTGAGGTAGCGGTCGTCGTCCCACGTACTCTCGTCGTAGCCGAAGCCCAGAATCCACTCGTCGTCCGTCTCCGCGGCCCGCGCGCGGAGTCGTTCGACGCACTCCTCCGGTCCGGACGCCCCCGAGAGGTCGGCGTGGACGAGGGCGCGCCCGACCATCGGGAGGTGGGTGTGAGCGTCGACGAACCCGGGCAGGACGACGCGCCCGCCGAGTTCGACCGTCTCCGTCTCGGTGCCGACGAGGAACGAGATGTCGTAGGAACTGCCGAGGCGGACGATTCGCCCGTCGCGGACGGCCGCCGCCTCGTGCGTCTCGTCGGCGTCCGAAAGGGTATGGACCTCCCCGTCGAGGAGGACGAGGTCCGCGGCGTCTGTCATGTTCGAGGTGGCGACGGCCGCGGGCAAAACGGTTGGGATGGTCGGCGGCCGCTACCGGCCGGCGGAGCGTTCGTCGTCCACGTCGTCCACGTCGAACGTCCGCACGAACCGGTCGCGGACGTTCGTGACCGTCTCCGTCTCTCCTCGGCTCTCCTGTCCGTCGAAATCGTCGAGCGCGCGGACTATCTCGGTCGCCTCCGTCCGAGAGAGCTGAATCTCGTGGGTTCCGCCGTCGTCGTCGAAGATGTTCGAGAACACGTCGGAGATGTTGCGGTCACCGCCGCCGCCGGTCTGGCCCTCGTCGAAGTCGAACTCCCGTTGGAGGAGGCTCTCGACGTTGAGGACCCGTTCCTCCTCGCGCCGTCCGGTCGCTCTCGTCTCGTACTCCGAGAGCGCGTTGATCACTTCCCGCGCTTCGCCCTTGCTCAGTTCGATTCCCGTTGAGTTTGTGTCGTCCATGGTGGCCTCTCGGCGACAAATTTGGTTCGCGGGAGGGAAATCACGTTTGGCCCCGCCGGGGTCCGTTCGACGGGCCGCGGGCGGGGGACGCAGAATGGGTAACTGTTAGGGCGGCCGCCGGGAAACGAGGGGACATGACCGACGAGACGGATTCCGGGTCCGGGGACGCGGCGACGCTCGCGGAACGCGTCCGCGACGGCGAACTGCGACTGCACGAGTTAGAGGACCACGCCGACGCGGATACGGCGGCGGCGGCCCGTCGCCTCCTCGTCGAGGAGGACTCCGGCGCGTCACTCGACGCCGTCGGGGACTACGGCTTCCCCGCCGAGGCGGCGGACGCGAACATCGAGAACATGGTCGGCGCGGTGCAGGTTCCCCTCGGCGTCGCCGGTCCCGTCCACGTGAACGGCGGGGCGCTACAGGGCGAGCGATACCTCCCGCTTGCGACGACGGAAGGCGCTCTCTTGGCGAGCGTCAACCGCGGGTGTTCCGTCATCTCCGCCGCGGGCGGCGCGGCGGCGCGCGTCCTCAAGTCGGGGATGACCCGCGCGCCCGTCTTCCGCGTCGAGGACGTGGTGGAGGCGGAAGCCCTCGTCGAGTGGGTGCGCGATAACCGAAGCGCGTTGGCCGAGGCGGCCGAATCGACGACGAGTCACGGCGAACTGGAGGAGGTGACGCCGTACGTCGTCGGCAACTCCGTCTACCTGCGGTTCCGCTACGACACCAAGGACGCGATGGGGATGAACATGGCCACCATCGCCACCGAGGAGGCCTGCGCCGTCGTCGAAGAGGAGACGGCGGCCGAACTCGTCGCCCTCTCGGGGAACCTCTGTTCCGACAAGAAACCGGCCGCCATCAACGCCGTCGAGGGCCGCGGACGGACCGTCACCGCCGACGTGAAGGTTCCGCGCGAGGTGGTCGAGAGCCGACTCCACACGACGCCGGAGGCAGTCGCCGAACTGAACACGCGGAAGAACCTCGTCGGGTCGGCGAAGGCGGCGAGTCTCGGCTTCAACGCCCACGTCGCCAACGTCGTCGCCGCGATGTTCCTCGCGACGGGGCAGGACGAAGCGCAGGTCGTCGAGGGCGCAAACGCCATCACCACCGCCGAAGTCCGGGACGGGGACCTGTACGTCTCCGTCTCCTTGGCCAGCCTCGAAGTCGGCACCGTCGGCGGCGGGACGAAACTGCCGACGCAGGCCGAGGGACTGGACGTGCTCGGACTCCGCGGCGGCGGCGACCCGCCGGGGTCGAACGCGGACGCCCTCGCGGAGTGCATCGCGGTCGGTTCCTTGGCCGGTGAACTCTCTCTCCTCTCGGCTCTCGCCTCGCGGCACCTCTCCAGCGCTCACTCGGACTTGGGGCGCTGAGACCCGCTACAGTTCGCCGAGTCGCTCTCTCGTTTTTCGGTCCTCCGACGCCGCGGCGTCGGTTCCCGTTCCGGGGGTTCCCTCGTCGCCGGCCGTCGCGTCCTCCACCTCCAACAGTCGCTCGACGCGCCGGTCGAACTCCTCGTCGTCGAGTTCGCCGCGGGCGTACCGCGCCCGCAACTCGCTCACCGGGTCGTCGTCCGCGGCCGCCTCTCGGGCGTCTCTCGTCGGGTCCGCCTCCGGCGGGGCCGCCTCGGCCTGTTCGGCGACGCCGCGGGCGAGGTGGTACGACGCGAGGCAGAACGCGACGCCGAGGAGGAGGAAGACGAACGCGACGGGGTTGCCGACGTAGAGGTCCTCCGGGAGGAACCCGAGCCCCCAAATCGGCAACCCGCGCAGGGGGGTGCCGACCAGCAGCCTGCTTCCCCCCTCGAAGACGAGGGGGACGCCGAGGAGTGCGCTCCCGACGGCGTACGCCGTCCGAGTGGAGGGGTCTGACGGAACGTGTCGGTGGACCAACTCTCGCATACTCGAACGTCCCGGCTCGTGGATAATGTAGATTACTGGACGTTCGGCCGTCTCCGCGCCCCCGCTTCACGCCGACGCGCCGATGCCGAGTCGCTCCAACGGTCGCAGGAGGGCGACGGTGCCGACGAACAGCAAGCCGACGCCGACGGCGAGCGTCCGCGTTCCGGCCGCCGTCGCGGGGCCGACCGACGCGCCGACGGCGGTCAGAAGCCATCCGACGCCGGTCAGAGAGAGGCCGAGGCCCCGCCGACGCTGTCCGTGGACGACGGCCGCGGCGGCGAGAACGGTGTAGCCCGCGAGGAACGCTCCGCCCGCGGCGACGAGTCGCCCGCCCGCCACTGCGGCGATTGCGCCGACGAGAAACAGCGAGAGCACCGCTCCGCGGACGGTTCGTCCGGCGCGGGCGGCGGCGCGGGCGTCGCTCATACCGGCCTCTCGGCGGCGGGGGGAGCAAAACGTTTCGCTCTCGGTTTCACTTTCACTTCCGCCGCGCACCGTTGGCTCGCTTTTACCCCGTATCGGGCCGTCGTTCGATGCGCATCCGCTCGCGTCCCCCCGCGACGGGTGCGACCCCCTCGCCCATGTCCGAACGAATCTCCGCACCGGCGTCCGAGACGGCCACCGAGGGTCGCCCGTCACCCCCCGAGACCGCCTCTCGCGGCGCCGGTTCCGACGCTTCGTCCGACGGGGACGCCGACGCCGACGACTCCGCGGTCAGAACCGCCACGCGCCTCCTGCGCCTCCTGAAGGTGGCGCTCGGCGCGGTCGTCTCGTTTCTGACCGCGTTGAAGCTCCTCGGCTTCCTCTGAGTGCCCGACTCAGAGCAGTCGGTACCGCCCGCGCGACTCGGAGGCGTCGCCGCGCCGCACGAGGCGTTCGAGCACGTCCCGCGCCGTCTCGCCGTCGATACCGCGCTCTTCGGCGTAGGCGGCCACCTCCTCCTCCGTCGGCCGGTCGCCCTCCCGGAGGGCGTCTCGCACCACGTCGAGTCGGTTCGACGACCCGGTCTGGGACCCCTTCGACGCGCGTTCGCCCGCCTCGTCCACGGCGTCGGCGTCGAGGCCCGATCCTTCGAGGTACTCCCTGTCGTCGATGCCCGACTCCTCGACGAGTCGCTCCATGTCGGCGACGTGCGCCGTCTCCGCGAACGCCTCGCTGTCGCCGCGCTTCTTCGCCAAGAGGGCCGCCCGCGCCTGTCGGGCCGCCTGCCTGTCTTCCTCCTCGGCGAACCGGCGGAGTTTCTTCGCCCGGTGGGTCTTCCCGCACCGGGGGCAGTTCGCGGACTCCTGCGTGCGAGGGTCCGACAGGAGCCACATGTTCCCGCACTCGTTGCACCCGACGACGGCGTACATACCCCCGCTACCTCGTCTTCGGGTTTGAATGTTGCTTCGCGCCCGCGGCACCGCCCGGCCGGACGTTTATGGTCCGCGGGTGCGGCCCTCTCGCATGGAACGCGTCTCCGCAGACGACGCCGAGTCGGTCGAAGCCGTGCCGGACGTCGAACTCACGATGCTCGCGGGAGCCTCGCGCCTGAACGTTCAGCGGTTCCGAATCGGGGCCGGGGCGACGGTGCCGAGACACAGTCACGAACAGGAGCAGGTGGGGTACGTCACCGCCGGCGAGTTGGTCTTCCTCGTCGGCGACGAGGACGACCCGGAGGAGGTGGTCGTCGGCGAGGGCGACTCCTTCGCCTTCGAGTCCGAGGAACCCCACGCCGCCGAGAACCGCGGCGACGCGCCCGCCGAAGGGGTCGATATATTCAGTCCGCCGCGAACCGCGGCCGACTGGGGCGACTCCGGCGACGAGTAGTGGTCGCGTCCCTTCGGCGTCCGCGCCGTCGGGTCGGATAAAAAAGAGGAGAGTCGAATCGGACGGGTTCGCTTACGACAGCTTTTCGATGTTCTCGACGACCTTGTCGGCGAACTCGCTGGTGGCGAGCTTGTTGCCGCCTTCGATCTGGCGTTCGAGGTCGTACGTCACGTCGCCCGAGGAGATGGTCTCCTCGACGGCGTCGCGGATGAGCTGTCCGGCGTCCTTCCAACCCATGTACTCGAACATGAGGCGACCCGAGAGGATCATCGCCGTCGGGTTCACCTTGTCCTCGCCCGCGTACTTCGGCGCGGACCCGTGGACGGGTTCGGCGAGACAGAGGCCGTCGCCGAAGTTCGCGCCCGGCGCGATGCCGAGCCCGCCGATTTGGGCGCCCGCGGCGTCGGACATGTAGTCGCCGTTGAGGTTCATCGTGGCGATGACGTCGTACTGGTCCGTCCGGGTGAGGAGCTGCTGGAGCATGTTGTCCGCGATGCGGTCCTTGATGACGAGCTTGTCCTCCGGCTTCTCGCCGTCGTACTCCTCCCAGAGTTCGTCCTCGGTGATGGTGACGTCGCCGAACTCCTCTTCGGCGAGCTCGTAGCCCCAGTCGCGGAACGCGCCCTCGGTGAACTTCATGATGTTACCCTTGTGGACGAGGGTGACCGAGTCGCGGTCGTTTTCGAGGGCGTACTCGATGGACTGGCGGACGAGACGCTTCGTGCCGAACTCCGTGATGGGCTTGACGCCGATGCCGATGGGGCCGTCGTGCAGCTTGTCGCCGGCGTCCATCTCCTCGGAGAGGAACTCCTTGACCTGCTGGACGTCGTCTGTGCCGGCCTCCCACTCGATGCCGGCGTAGACGTCCTCGGTGTTCTCCCGGAAGAACACCATGTCCATCGCGGCGGGGTCCTTGACGGGCGAGGGGACGCCGTCGATGTGGTACGTCGGGCGGACGTTCGCGTAGAGGTCGAGCTTCTGGCGGAGCGCGACGTTGAGCGACCGGAAGCCGGAACCGACGGGCGTCGTGAGCGGGCCCTTGATGGCGATTCGGTGGTCCTTGATGGCCTGTACCGTGTCCTCGGGGAGGTTCTCGTCGTACTTCTCCCGTGCGGACTCGCCGGCGTATACGCGGAGCCACTCGACGGAGCGACCCGTCGCCTCGGCGGCCGCCTCGAGCACCTTCTGCGCGGCGGGACCGACGTCCGTGCCGATACCGTCGCCGTGGATAATGGGGATGATGGGGTTCTCCGGAACCTCCAGCTCACCGGTCTCCTCGTCGGCGAGCGTAATCTTCTCGCCTGCTTCGGGGGCCTCGATTTTATCGTAGCTCATGAACAATCCCCTATTTCCAGACCGGGCCTAAAGTGCTACCGTTATCGGCGCGAACGGCGGGAGACGGTACCGGACGGCCGGACGCGGCGAGGCCGGCCGTCGCCCCTTCGAGCCGTCGAGTCGAATCTCGAACGGTGTCGTCTCCGCGGTGCTCCGAACGTCCTCGTCGGGGGCCGCCCGCGCCGCCTCCCGCCCGCCGATTCGACCCTCAGTCCCGAATCGCACCGACGAGGCCGAGCAACTGTTCGGGGCCGCTTTGGAGAAGCGCCCGCGGGAACCGCCGCCGCGCGCCGTCGAGGGCGGTGTCGAGTGCGGCCGAGGCGTCCTCGAAACAGCCGGTTCCGTGCCCGAAGACGATTCGCTCGGGGTCGAACTCGGCGAACGTCTCTCGGGGCGGGGTGAGGCGGGCGGTGAGAAAGAGGCCGATTCGCTCCTCGCCGACGGGCGTTCCCTTGGTCGAACTCATCACGTCCGGCACGTAGAGAGTGCCGTCCGACTCGCGGTACGCGACCGCTTCCCGCCACCCCGGAAGCGGGTCGAGGCGGGAGATTCGGAACCCGGAGTCGCCCAACTCGCGGTCGTACCGACGGATTTCGGCGTCCGTGCGGTCCTCGACTCGGTCCATCCACCGCGGGAGGTAGACGGGAACGTCGTGTCGCCGGGCGAAGACGCCGGCGTCGCGGGCGTGCCAGTTCGAACAGACGGCGACGCCGACCACCTCCCCGAGTTCGCCCACGAGTTCGTCCGCGCCGGGCGCGTCGATCGGGTCCAACAGCCAGACGCCGCCGTTCGACCCCCGAACGGCGTGGGAGGCTCGCCGGCCCGCCTCCTCGGGGTGGGAAAACCACCCGACGCCGCCGTCCCACTCGTCTATCCGTTCGAGACCCGCAGACGACGACCGGTCGTACACCTTCATGGGCGGACGCTCGCTCCCCCGGTCGATGTTTCTTTCGTTCAGTTGTCACGTCACTCCGACGAGTCCCGGCTCTCGTCCCCTCGACGGCGGGCGATATCGGCACGACTTTTCTCGGGGCGGTCCGAGCGTCGCGTATGCGAGTAATCGTCCACGGCGGCGCAGGCGGCGTGCCGGACGAACCCGAACCGCGACAGGCGACGCTCGACGAGGCGGCGGAGACGGGCGCGGCGTCCGAGACGCCGGTCGATGCGGTCGAGGCGGCCGTCAGAGTGCTGGAGACGGACCCCGCGTTCAACGCGGGCGTCGGCGGCGCGGTCCAGTCGGACGGCGTCGTCAGAACCGACGCGGGCCTGATGACCAGTGACCGGGATGCGGGTGCCGCCGCGGGGATGGCGGGCGTCGAACACGCCGTCTCCGTCGCCCGCGCGGTGATGGAGGAGACGCCGCACGTCCTCGTCGCGGGCGACCCGGCGGTGGACCTCGCGTCCGACTTCGGCGTCGAGACGGACTGCGACCTGTTCACCGAGGAGACGCGAGCGCGGTGGGACGACGCCGACCCGCCGGCGGGTTCGACGCGGGACCACCTGGCGTGGTTGGACGCCCGGTTCGGCGAGACGACGGCAGACCCGACGGACGAGTCGGACCTCTCGGACCACGACACCGTCGGGGTCGTCGCCTCGGACGGCGAGACGTTCGCCGCCGCCACCTCCACCGGCGGCCGGTGGTTCGCCCTCGCGGGGCGCGTCGGCGACGTGCCCCAAATCGGGTCGGGCTTCTACGCTGCCGCCGCGGGCGGGGCGTCTGCGACGGGCGCGGGCGAAGACATCGCCAAGACGACGCTCTCGCGGCGCGCGGTGCGACACCTCGAACGCGGACTCGACGCCCAGACGGCCGCCGAGACGGCCATCGACGAGTTCGGCGAACTCACCGGCTCCGAGGCGGGCGTCATCGTCTTAGACGACGAGGGGGTCGGGCGGGCGTTCAACTCCGAGGGCATGCAGACCAGCGTCGCGGAGAAGTAGCCCCGCGCCCCGGTGGCCGCTTCCACGTCCCTTTAGCGGCTTCGAGCCGTACGCTCGTACATGTCAGACGATTGGACAGCGGAGCGGATGCCGGACCTCTCCGGCAGGCGAGTCGTCGTCACGGGCGC
Source organism: Halopelagius longus (assembly GCF_900100875.1). Classification (NCBI taxonomy): domain Archaea; kingdom Methanobacteriati; phylum Methanobacteriota; class Halobacteria; order Halobacteriales; family Haloferacaceae; genus Halopelagius; species Halopelagius longus. The sequence goes on from NZ_FNKQ01000001.1 coordinate 599,749, forward strand.
GAACAGCGGACTCGGATTCGAGGCGACGAAGGCGTTCGCTCGAAAGGGCGCACACGTCGTGATGGCCTGCCGGAGTCGCGAACGCGGGCGCGATGCGATGGTGGACGTGCGGGAAGCGGTTCCCGGCGCGTCGTTGACCCTCGGGAAACTGGACCTCGCGGACCTGGATTCGGTGCGCGCGTTCGCCGAGACGTTCGACGAGGAGTTCGGGTCGCTCGATATCCTCTGCAACAACGCGGGCGTGATGGCCAT